>NZ_CP104883.1:2549292-3194890 GCF_025449335.1 Bartonella sp. HY328 | reverse complement strand
GATAAAATCAAATAATTTCCAAGGATGGAATGTTAAAAAACTTAACAAAAACAAGGCAATATTGAATGGGTGTTGATAAGACTCACATCGTTATAAAGAGACTCATTTTAAGCCGATCAAGCTTGTGAATGAGTGAGTCTTTAAAAACAAGAATCAAAATTAGGTTATAAACATATATTTATATACAAAATTAACCATTATCAAAATAACGCATAAAATTTACTGCTAATTGGTCGCGCTATTGGTCCACGTTTTTAGAAGATTTGTTAACTATTAAGGCAAAAGCTAAAAAATAAGGTGCTTATTTAAAAAAGCTGATCGTCTCTTTAGTCCCACATGTTTCAGTTTAAAATTTTAACTAACCAAGCCTTTGATTCTGTCATTGAGTAAGTCGTAAGGTGATGCATAGAGTAATAAATATGGATTGGGCAGCCATAAAAATGGTTGTCACCAGAAACTTACATGAGAACAAGGGCAATAAATGCAAAAACGCTTCACATCAAAAGATGCGAAGCGTTTTCAAAGAAAAAATTTAAAAAACCAGTTTACGGTTTTTGTCTAGCCGCCTATGTGGCGACGACAATGCGCCCAATCTTATCAGGCAGCATTTTGCAATGTTTGGATGCGTGAAGAAGCAACACCTTGAGCGATGCGGCGTTGCTCAATCCAATTCTCGCGGCTTAAGCTGAAATTATCAGCTATTAATAATCCTGATACGATCGATTGTTGCTCACTAACCCCCTCATAGCGAAATCCTAATTTTTGGATAACTCGCCGCGAAGGGGTATTGGCAGCAAAACAGGTGACATAAATGCTATCAAGGTCGGTTGCGCGAAAAATAGTATCGATTAATGCGTTAGCCGCTTCGCTTGCATAGCCCTTTTTCCAATAGGGTTCACCAAGCCAATAGCCGATCTCAACACCATTTGGATCGTCATGGCGTTCTCGAACGCTACAAGAGCCAATAAATTCGCCTGTATCACCCAACGTAATGGCATAGACGCAATGGCCCATCTCGCCCGCAACCGCACGTAGAATAAAGTCGGCTGCATGTTTTCGCGTAAACGGATAAGGCATAGCGCTAAGCATTGCAGAGACACGGCGATTATTGGCGAGATCGGCAATGGCGTCCATGTCTTCAATATGGGGTAATCGCAATACCAATCGTTCAGTTACTAAAACAGGGCAATGTAACTGCCGCCGCCGCTCATTATTGCTGATGCCGTTACTGCTTAACGGCTCATTATTATCCAAGGGGTCGTTGCTCATTATAACCTCCAGAGCAAAAGAAAAAAGGGAAAGATGGTGTCCCATCTTTCCCTTATATTTTGGTCTGGATTAACAGTACCGGGGTCCAATGGGACGCCGGACTGTTTTAAGAGCTCCGGCTTACTCTGCTGCTTCTGCCATTTTCACGACAGATACAAAGCTGCGGCCATTGGCTTTCGTACGGAACGAAACCGTGCCGTTAACAAGTGCAAAAATAGTGTGATCTTTACCAATGCCTACATTGTCGCCAGGGTGCCACTGAGTGCCACGTTGACGAAGAATGATATTGCCAGGAATGACAGATTCACCACCAAATTTTTTCACGCCGAGGCGTTTTGATTCTGAATCGCGACCGTTGCGTGACGAACCACCAGCTTTTTTGTGTGCCATAGGTGTTCTCCTAAAAACTTTATTGCTATTGCAAATAATTTAACATTTTGCTGAAATTTACTGCTGCCAATTTTGGCGCATGTAACAGCGGTTTTAACTTTTATAAAAACCAGTGATGGTTTTTAAATCTTTTAATTAACCAGCAACAATCTCGGAAATACGGATTGTTGTCAATTCTTGACGATGGCCACGTGTGCGCTTTGAATTTTGACGGCGACGCTTCTTAAAAGCGATAACCTTACGGGCGCGGCCCTGCTCGACAACAGTTGCCTTAACAACAGCACCCTTAACAAAAGGAAGACCGATTTTGGCATCTGCACCAACGCCAACCATCATGACATCGGTAAATTCTACAACGCTACCAGCTTCACCAGCAACTTTTTCTACTTTAAGGAGATCATTAGCAGCAACACGATACTGCTTGCCCCCGGTCTTGATAACTGCAAACATTTATAAGCCTTTCATACACACTAGATCTCACTGAAATTAAAAACTTTCAAAAATGAAAGATTTCAAACATAAAGGCAATTGCCATTATTGTAACAGTGGCCAGTCTTTTTATAGTTTGATCTCATTTATAGCTTTAAGCTAAAACCATGCGACCAACTTGTTTTTCATCAAAATTGCACAAAAATTTAAGGCATAGAATCTTAAACCCAATTTATGCAAGTTTTTCTATTGCGAATTTTTGCTGCAATGTCAAGATTTTTTGCTATATTTAATAAAATAACACTTGTCAGCGATTAAATTCACAGCTATTAAGCCGCTTAGCATGATATGCACTATCTATGCGCTTTTTTGTTTTTCAAACAGCAACTAGCAAGCGCATGATTGGAGAGGTGGCTGAGTGGTTGAAAGCACCGCACTCGAAATGCGGCATAGGGGCAACTCTATCGGGGGTTCAAATCCCTCCCTCTCCGCCAGATCACTAATTTAAATCTTTGTAATTTTAAACTTGATTTATAGCCTGCAAGCAACAGCAAAATTGCGTGTTTTTTACAAAATAGGGCTGTTGCTACATGCTTTACGCGAAATACTAAAATTACAAAATATGCAATCATATGCCGATAATTTGCAGTAAGCGTTCTTCATCAGCTTGTAAATCTTGCGTTGTGCCCGACCAGACAGTCTTGCCACGTTCAAGAATAAAGTGACGATTGGCCAAGCGCTTTAATGCGCCGATATTTTTATCAATGATGATGATTGAGAGGCCTTCTTGCTTTAAAATATCAATGCAATTCCATATTTCAGCGCGAATTACCGGTGCTAGCCCTTCGGTTGCTTCATCAAGGATTAAAAGGTCGGGATTTGTCATTAAGGCACGGCTTATGACAAGCATTTGCTGCTCGCCGCCCGATAAGGTGCCTGCAAGTTGTTTTGCTCTTTCTTCTAACCTTGGAAACAGCTTGTAAATGCGCGCCAATGTCCAAGGGGATGATTTTTTCTTACGGTTAGCGGCGGTTGCGACAAGATTTTCATAAACGGTAAGAGTTGAAAAAGTCTCGCGCCCTTCTGGAACCAAGCCAAGCCCCAAACGGGCAATGTGTTCAGGTAATGCGCCGGTAATATCGCGTTTGTTAAATTCGATATTACCGCCTTTAGGATCCAACAGCCCCATTAATGTTTTAACTGTTGTGGTTTTACCCATGCCATTACGGCCTAAAAGCGTAATAATTTCACCCTGTTTTATGGATAAATTAACATCAAATAAAACTTTGCTAGCGCCATAGGCAGCTTCAAGATGACTTATCGTTAGCATGGCTCATCTCCTTCACCAAGATAGGCTGTCTTTACTAAAGGGTTATTGCGAATGTCATCAATGCTGCCTGTCGCAATAATTTGCCCATAAACCAATACTGAAATGCGATCAGCAAGTTGAAAAACTGCATCCATATCATGTTCGATTAATAAAATGCCTACATGCTTTTTAATCTCCAAAAGCAGTTTCACCATTTCTTGGCTTTCGGCAGCGCCAAGGCCGGCCATCGGCTCGTCAAGCAGTAAAACGCTTGGTTTGCTTGCAAGAGCAATAGCAAGTTCGAGTTGTTTTTGTTCGCCATGGGAGAGATTGGCAACAAGAATATCGGCCTTTTTTTGCAAGTGGATTTTGCTTAAGTAAGTTAAGGCTTCTTGGCGCAATTGTTGGTCAAAATGCATGTTCCGCCAAAAATGGAAACTATGGCCACGGTGAACTAAAATGGCAAGGGCAACATTATCAAGGCTTGTAAAATCAGGCAGCAAGCAAGTTACTTGAAATGTGCGGGCAAGGCCCAGTTTTACTCGTTCATTCGATTTTGTTTGGCTGATATCTTTGTCACCCAAGGTAATTGTTCCGCTATCAGGCGTAAGCTCCCCCATAAGTTGGGCAATGAGAGTTGATTTTCCTGCACCATTGGGGCCAATAAAAGCATGTATTTCTTGATGATCGACCGTTAGGCTTACATTATTGGTTGCAATCAAACCGCCAAATTTCTTATTAAGATTATCAACGCGCAACATGGTTTTCATGATTTTTTCCCCGCTAAATAGCTCTTAAGATATTTGGCAATTGATGCTATGCCGCCATTGAAGAACAATACGACAAACAGCAAAATGAAGCCTAAGAAAAGCTGCCAATATTCCGTTTGTGTGGTTAGAATGGTTTCAAGCGCAATAAATAATGCAGCCCCAAGATATGGCCCGCGCAATGTCGCAACGCCGCCAAGAATGACCATTACCATTAGTTCACCGGATTTGGTCCAATGCAGCATGTCAGGGCTTGCAAAGCGCAGGAAGTTTGCCATCAAAGCTCCTGCAAGTCCCGCACCCATGCCGGCAATGATGAAGGCCACCAATTTATAACGATAAACGGGTAGTCCAAGGGCAGTCATGCGTCTTTCTGATTGGCGTAGTCCAATAAGAACAGAGCCAAATTGTGATTGGATAATCCGCTGCATAACAAAAAAGAACAGAACTGATAGGGTTAAGCAAACAAAATAAAAGACATTCCGGTCTTTTAGATTTAAGCCAAATAGCTCATTGGCTCGGCGGATCATTAGGCCATCATCACCACCATAAACCGATAGAGATACAAAAAGGAAATAAAACATTTGCGCAAAGGCAAGCGTTATCATGATAAAAGTCACGCCATTGGTGCGGCACGACAAAGCACCAATAATAAAGGCGGCAAATCCGCTAACAAGCATGGCAAAAGGCACGGTCACCAAAAATTGGTTACTACCTGGAATAAACCCTAAAAAATAGCTATCATTGGAATAATGGTAATATAATATTGCAACCACATAGCCACCAATACCAAAAAAAGCAGCATGTCCAAAACTTACCATTCCACCAAAGCCCAAAATAAAATTAAGGCTAAGGGCCGCCATTCCATAAATTAATATGCGGGTAAGTAAAGCGGTTGTTCCTGAAAAGCCCATCATATCAGCAATAAAGGGCAGAGTGACCATGATAATGATAAAGAGTGCATAGCTGCCAATATCTTGAAGATAAGCCGCTTTCGATGTCTTTATTGCTGAGTTTTCAAATTCTGTGCTATGCGTTGAATGATTGCCCATTGGTATTGCGTTCCTGACTTAAATCTATTCGACTGCTTTTTGTGGCATGGTTGCTGCACGCTTAAGACTTGGTGGCAATTGCCAACTATTTTACGATTTGCTGCCAAGTATCCCAGCAGGGCGAAGCAAAAGCACAATAGCCATCAATATATAAATGCCCATGGATGATAGGCCCGAACTTAATGCATCAGCGTCTGGCCCCTCCATCATTAACCTTAAAAAATCGGGTAAATAGGATCGTAATAAAGTGTCAAACAAGCCAACAATAATAGCTGCAACAAAAGCGCCTTTGATCGAACCAAGACCACCTACCACCACAACAACAAAAGTGGTGATTAGGATTTGCTCGCCCATGCCAACTTGAACGGAGCCAAGCGGACTGGTAATAAAACCAGCAAAACCAGCTAGTAGCGCGCCTAAAGCAAAGGCAAAAGTATAAAGCATATTGACATTAATGCCCAAGGCGCGGACCATATTACGGTTTGTGGAGCCAGCGCGAATGAGCATGCCGATGCGTGTATAGGTCATAAGGAGATAAAGTCCGATAACCACAGCAATGCCACTTAATATGACGATAAAGCGATAAAGTGGATAATGGAAACCGGGTAAAAGGGCGATTGTCCCATTAAGCATTTCAGGCATAAAGCCGTTAAGCGGTTGGCGGCCAAAAATGAGCGTTATGCCCTGATTGGCGATGAGAATAAGGGCAAAGGTTGCAAGAACCTGATCGAGATGGTTACGCTTATATAATTGGCGAATAACGCAAAACTCTATGAGTGCGCCTGCTATAGCCGCACAAATAAGAGCGGCCACTATTCCAATTAAGAATGATCCTGTTGTAAGGGAAGTCCAAGTTCCTGCATAAGCACCAATCATGAAAATGGAGCCATGGGCAAGATTGATAACCCCCATAACACCAAATATCAGTGTTAGCCCTGCAGCTAATAGAAAAAGCGTTATTCCATATTGAAAGCCGTTTAAGAGCTGTTCAAAAAGCAAAAGCATTCTTACCTCCCATTTATCTTGCCTCCCATTTATAAAGCCAATTCTTGTTTCAAAAACCAATGCTATGTCCCGATAGTCTTGGTTTTTAATGATGGTCTTGTTTTTGTGATTTATTTTTAAAATAGCGGCTTATTATAATCTGATTGAGCCGCTATTGGTGCAAGCTATCGCCATTTTTATAAGGCTTTACACTTTGCACTTAATGCTTTGCGCCTTATATTTCACGCTTTACAATTTACATTGCGATGCGTAGGAATCGCCTTTGTTAGAAAAAATAATGGCACCTGTTTTTATTTGTGGTTGGCCATCTACCCCCTTGACAACTTCTGCGGCATACCAATTTTGTATGGGATGCTGATTTTTGTCAAAATGAAATTCACCGCGGGTAGAGTTGATTTTGACATTGCGCAAAGCTTCGCGAAAGGCATCTTCATCTTTAATATTGCCTTTAGTGTCTTTTAAGGCGGCAGCTATAACAAGGGCGGTTTCATAGCCTTGATCGGCATAAAAGGTTGATGGTCTTTTATATTTCTTATTCCAAGCCTCGACAAAGGCTTTATTGGCTGGATTATCAAAGTCACTATTCCAATGAAGTGCCATTTTAAGCCCTATAGCAGCATCACCAACCGCTTTAAGGGTAACTGTATCAAGTGATGGTTCACTAACGAGCATCGGGATTGTATCAAGTAGGCCAGCCTGCTGATATTGGCGTAAAAATGTAATGCCAAGCCCACCGGAATGAATTTGATAGACGACATCAGGTTTAGTATTCCGAATTTGCGCAATTTCAGCAGAAAAATCAGTTTGGTCTAAACGTGTATAGGTTTCACCAACAATTTCACCCTTAAAAAAGCGCTTGAAGCCTGCAATACCGTCTTTGCCAGATTGGTAGTTAGAGGCAAGCAAAAATACACGCTTATAGCCAAGCTGGTTGGCAAGCTCACCGCCACCTTCGTGAAGGGAGTCATTTTGCCAATTTACAACGAAATAATTTTCATGACATTCTTTGCCAGCAAAATTGGAAGGTGCGGCATTGGCACTAATGAAAAAATTGCCATTATCAACAATGTCCGGCACGGTGGCACCGGCTATATTGGAAAAGACAATGCCCGTAAAAATATGGACATTTTCTTCATGCATCATCCGCTCGGCAATTTGTCTGCCATTGGTAGGTTTTTGGCTGTCATCTTCGACAATCAACTGGACAGGAATACCGCCAAGCTTGCCGCCCTCCATGTCGATGGCAAGTTGAAATCCATCGCGAAGATCTTGCCCGAGATAGCCAGCTGGTCCACTTAAAGTGGTTATCATACCGATTTTTACTGGCTCTTGCGCGGCCAATGGTGATGTTGCAATGCCTGCAATAAAGGATGCTGTTAAGAAAATACGTTTTAAGGATATTAATTTCATAGGGTCCTCCATCCCGTTTTAAAATTAAACCAAACTGCAATTAATAATTTTTTTGTGGCAGTTTGCTTAAATCTTTATCCCTTCATGTAATATTTTGGTTGGCTCTCGTTTATTGATAAGAATTTGGCAACCCGATCTCTTATTGCTCTTTTAATGCATCAAACTGATAGATTTTTTTATGTTTTATAATTTATGTGTCTTATCAGCTTTTGCCAAACTAAAGCCTTCCCCATTTTTCCATCATGGCGCAAAATATATTATATAGACAATACATAAAAATAATATAAATTATTCGGTATTTATTATAAATAGCAAGTTGAAAAAAACGGGTGCGCTTATGAAGCTGACATTACGCCAGATTGAGTGTTTCATCGCCGTTGCTGGCAATGGTAATTTTTCTCGTGCAGCACAAGCGCTATCCATGGCCCAGTCGGCACTTTCCCAAGCTATTCGCGAGCTTGAAGAAAGTTTGGGATTAAAACTCTTTGACCGCACCACAAGGCGAGTTGAATTAACCGAGGCTGGCCGCGAATTTTTTATTTCTGCACGAAAAATTCATGATGATATCGACCTTGCTGTAGCAAGATTATCGGATTTAGCAGCCAAAAGGCGTGGCCGCTTACGTATAGCCGCTGTACCCATGCTTGCAGCCATAATTATGCCAAAAGTCTTTAGTGCTTTTGAAGCAATCTATCCTGATATTGAATTAATCCTACATGAGGAAAGCACCGAGGTGATTATTGAAAAGCTGCGCGAAAATCAAATCGATTGCGCAGTTGGCACATTTCCCGCCATTGATAATGATTGCAGCAAAATTGCCTTAACCAGTGATAAGTTAATGGTTTTTCATCACATTGATAATCCGCTGGCAATCCATGATATTGTAAGCTGGGATATGCTTGGGCACGAAAAAATAATAACGCTGGTTCGTGAAAGCACAATCCGTCAAAAAATAGAAGTTGGGTTTGCCACTAATCACATTCCCTTCACGCCGCATTTTGAGTTTAAGCAAATAGGGACAGTGCTGGCCTTTGTCACTGCTAATATCGGCAGTGCGGTTTTACCAGGCTATGCGCGAGCAGTAATTGATGACAATCTGGTTAAGGTTAAACCACTCGTTAATCCGATTATAACGCGCGATATTTCTCTTATCCGTAATATAAGAAAGACACCAAGTCCAGCTTTGCAAGCCTTTCAAAATGTTTTAAGCCGCATTGTTCGGGAGTTAGAACAAGGGCAATCCTATCCCGATATTGTCGGTTGGGAATAATGATTATTGTTTTTTATCAATCTTAGTTTGTAAATATGTTGCCGCTTATCGGTAAATTACAGGCATCTTAGGTGTTTTGATATTTTATAACTTCTTCACGTAAAATTTTTAAAAACATTTGTGAGGCTGGGGTTTCACGGCCATCTATCAAGGTGGTGATACCTATTGGCCGGTTAAGGTGGGCAAGGTCAAGCGGCAAAATGTCGATAAGGCCGTTTTGCTTTTCTAGCTTGGCAACTTGATCTGGCCATATACCGATATAATCACCGCTGGTTAATAAATAGCGGTTGGTTAACAAAGAAACTGATTCGACGACATTTGTCGGTGGTTCATAGCCTTCATCTCTAAAAATATCATCAATTTGGCGGCGTAAAGTAGTTTCAATTCCCGGCAAGATCCATGGCCATTTCAATAAGTTGGCAAGTTGCAAGGCGCCATATTGGGTCAGTGGGTGGCCTTTTCGCACAATGATGCGTGCGCTATCATCCATTAAATATTCTTGGCGCATGCCATGACGTGAGCGAAATTCTGGTAGTCGGCCAATAACCATATCCAGTTCTCCCGCCCTTAATGCTGGCATAAGCTGGTTATTGGTGCCCTCTAGAACTTTTACGCGAATATTGGGTCTTCTTTGCCGCAAAAGCGCGATTGTCGTTGGCAAAATATCCGCTGCTGCTGCCAATAGAGTACCAATAGCAATTCGCCCGCCATTGCCGTGCTTTAAATCGTCTAACTCGGCACTTGCAGCTTCAAGCTCAGAAAGGATACGTCGTCCATGATGGACGATAGCCTCGCCATAAAGTGTCGGTGTGACACCGCGATTGGTGCGGTTAAACAAGGAAACGCCGCAAAGGGCTTCTGCTTCACGCAGGGCTTTGGTAACCGCCGATTGCGTCATGTGAACACTTTGGGCGGCACGCACCAAATTGCCCTCGCGATAAATAGCAAGAATGAGCTTCAATTGCCTTATGGTTAAGCGATCTGCATGTATAGCCATTTGGAACCAATTTAATCTTGATATGAAAAAAAGTTATATCAGATAGCATCATAATTCCCTTTTTTTGTAAAGAAAAAAAGGTCACCATAGCTTTACAGACAAGATGCTCATGAAAATAAATGTCCTATTCTTTGAAATAAACGAACAAGTCTAACGAGAAAAAGGGCTTTATTGGCTATGATCTGCCGAGGAAGCGGATGAGCAAAATGGCAAGCTGGGAGGCTTTTTAAAAAATGAATATTTCTTTGAATGCGGGGCAATCAGTACCGCAATTGCGAAATTATATTAATGGTCAATGGCGTGACTGCGGCAAATGGTTTGATGATATCAATCCTGCTAATGGGCAGCTTGCAGCCAAGGTTGCGGAAGCTGATAAGGCTCTTATTGATGATGCTGTTGGTGCTGCGCGCCGCGCCTTGCAGGGCCCTTGGGGGAAAATGAGTGCGCAGCAGCGCGCGGACATATTGCGCAAGGTTGCTTGTGGTATTGAAAACCGTTTTGAAGAATTTGTTGCCGCTGAAATTGCAGATACCGGTAAAGACCTCAGCCATGCAAAAACCATTGATATTCCACGCGCTGCTGCCAATTTTCGCGCTTTTGCAGATTTGGTGAGTGTCCAAGGTGGTGATTGCTTTCAAACCCCGACAGCTGATGGTAAGGGTGCATTAAACTATACGGTAAACCGCCCATTAGGGGTTGTTGCAATTGTTTCTCCTTGGAATTTGCCGCTTTTGCTTTTTACTTGGAAAGTAGCACCAGCTCTTGCATGCGGTAATTGCGTTGTAGCAAAACCATCAGAAGAAACACCTTGGACTGCAACCTTGCTGGCTGAAGTTATGGCAGAAGCTGGAGTTCCAGCTGGTGTTTTCAATCTTGTTCATGGTTTTGGACCAGATTCTGCTGGTGCTTTTTTGACCGGTCATGAAGATATTAATGCCATAACTTTTACTGGTGCATCAGCAACGGGTAGCGCCATCATGCGCGCTGCAGCGGCGCATGTGCGCCCGGTTTCTTTTGAGCTTGGTGGTAAAAATGCTTCATTAATTTTTGCCGATTGTAATTTTGATGAAGCAGTAAATGGTACTATGCGCTCGGTCTTTGCTAATTGCGGACAAGTTTGCCTTTGTACCGAGCGCGTTTATGTTGAACGACCAATTTTTGATCGTTTCGTTGCTGCTTTGAAAGAAAAGGCCGAACAGATAGTGCTGGGTCGGCTTGAAGATGCAGATGTCACCACTGGCCCGCTCATTTCACAAGAACATCGTGATAAGGTTGTCAGCTATTTCAAACTAGCGGTTGAAGAAGGTGCAACAATTATCACGGGTAATGACATTCCCCATTTTGGTGACGAGCGTGATAATGGCTCTTATGTATTACCGACGATTTGGACAGGATTAGACCAACATTCACGCACAATGCAGGAAGAGGTTTTTGGGCCGGTTTGCAATATCATGCCCTTTGATAGTGAAGAACAAGCAGTAGAGCTTGCCAATGACACAAAATATGGCCTAGCCGCTGCGATCTGGACCAATGATTTACGCCGTGCCCATCGCATTTCTCCACAAATGGATGCTGGTATTGTCTGGGTTAATACATGGTTTTTACGTGATTTACGGACGCCCTTTGGCGGGGTCAAATTATCGGGCATTGGGCGTGAGGGCGGTCAGCATTCTCTTAGCTTTTATAGTGAGCCTGTCAATATTTGCATCAAGCTTTAAGGTGGATCATGTTTCAATTTGACGAATTACAGCAACAAAAAATTAACGAGGCTGCCAATCTGTTGCATGAAGCTGCACAAACTGGAAAGCCAATTAAGCCAGTGCGTGACCTTATTTCAGGGCAAAATCAACAGGCGGCCTATGCGGTTCAAAAAATCAATATCGACCGTGCGGTTAAAGCCGGTGCGCGTATTGTTGGCCGTAAAATCGGGCTTACCTCGCTGGTGGTACAAAAGCAATTAGGGGTCGATTGCCCAGATTATGGTATTTTACTCGATGAAATGGATGTTGCACATGGTGATAGCGTCAATCTTAGCAAGATCATGCAACCCAAGGTCGAGGCCGAAATTGCTTTTGTGCTAAAAACGGCTCTTGATAATCCGCGTCTCACCATTGCTGATATTTTAAGCGCCATTGATTTTGTCGTGCCAGCTATTGAGATTGTTGCAAGTCGCATTGAAAATTGGGATATCCGTATTACCGATACAATTGCCGATAATGCCTCAAGTGGCTTATTCGTTCTTGGCCAACGCCCGATGCGTTTGCAAGATTGTGACCTCATCAATTGCGGAATGCAAATGAGCCTTCGTGGTGAACCAGTTTCTACCGGCATTGGTGCAGCTTGTCTTGGCTCACCAATTAATAGCACTTTGTGGTTGGCAAAACGCATGGCCGCCAATGGCCAGCCGCTTCAAGCGGGAGAAGTCATTTTATCAGGTGCTTTAGGCCCTATGGTGGGTGTGAAGGATGGTGATTATTTTGAAGTCAAAATTGAAGGTCTTGGCGGCGTAAATGTGGGGTTTGCACAATGATTAATTTGGGTCAAGAAAAGCTTGAGCTTTTTGCAAAACGCCTTGATGATGCGCAAAAAAATGTTAAGGCCATTGCACAATTAACCGATGAAGTTGCTAGCCTCAATAAGGCAGAAGCACTTGCAATACAAAAGCTTTCAATGCAAGAGCGCTACAAGCGCGGTGAAAAACGCATTGGGGTTAAGATGGGGCTTACCAGTATTGCCAAGATGCGTCAGGTTAATGTTGATGAAGTTATCTGGGGGCGTTTAACTGATGAGATGCTTATCAATGAGGGTGGTTTTGTTTCGCGACAAAAATTTATTCATCCGCGTGCCGAACCTGAAATCGCTTTTTTACTAAAGCGTGATTTACCAAAAGGTGCAACGGGGCCAGATATTGTTAACGCCATTGAAGCTATCATGCCAGCGATTGAAATTATTGATAGCCGTTATGAAAATTTTCAATTTCGCCTTGCTGATGTGATTGCCGATAATTCATCATCATCGGGTGTAATGTTTGGTCATCCGCAATTACCGCGTAATGTTGAAAATCTTGGTATGATTATGCGCTTTAATGGGCGACCTGTCGAAATGGGGTCAAGTGCTGCTATTTTAGGTAATCCTTTGCGGGCGCTAACCGAAGCTGTGCGCTTGACGCATGAGGCTGATGAACCATTAAAAGCTGGTGATTTAGTGCTTGCAGGTGCATCCACCGCTGCCGCCAATATGTATCCTGGTCTTTATGTATCGGTAGAGGTGCAAGGGCTTGGATCTGCTGGTTTTACCATGCTGGATTAATAGCGATCGCTGTCTTTAAAGGACAATTTTGGAGGAAAAAATGGATAATTCAAAAGCAGTGGTTGTTGAAGGAAATGCTAAGCCAATGGGGCGGTTCCCCCATGTGCGACGGGCTGGCGATTTCTTATTTGTGTCGGGCACCAGTTCAAGACGGCCTGATAATAGTTTTGAAGGTGTGACGAAAAAAGCGGATGGTGGTTTAGAGCTTGATATCACCCAGCAAACACGCGCTGTTATTCAAAATATTGACAAGATATTGAAATCGGTCGGTGCGAGTTTAAGCGATGTTGTCGAGGTAAGTGCGTTCTTGACTAATATGGATGATTTTAAAGCCTATAATGAGGTTTATGCGGAGTTTTTTGATTATTCAGGGCCGGCAAGAACAACCGTTGCGGTAAAGGAATTACCGCATAAGGAATTGCTTATTGAGATTAAAGCAATCGCATTTCATCCCCAATAGGAGTGGAGGATGAATTGAGTTTCAATTTTGAACTGTCGGGTAGGAATGAAAAGAGACAGTTTGTAAAAAGGAGGAGAGAAAAATGGGAAGATTACAATCGCTAAATTTTCAAAAATGGATTGATGAGCATCAACATTTATTAAAGCCGCCCGTTGGCAACCAGCAAATTTGGAAGGATGCTGGCCTTATGGTGACGATTGTTGGCGGACCTAATCAGCGTGCCGATTATCATGATGATCCAGTTGAGGAATTTTTCTATCAAATTAAAGGCGATATGCTGTTAAAAGTCGTCGATAATGGCGAGCATTATGACATTCCAATTCGTGAGGGGGAAATTTTTCTTTTGCCTCCCCATGTGCGCCATTCTCCACAGCGGCCGCAAGAGGGATCTATTGGCCTTGTCATTGAACCAGAGCGGCCTGAAGGCGCGTTAGATGCCATAGAATGGTATTGTTTTGAATGCCAAGGGCTTGTGCACCGTGCTGAAATTGATCTTGAGAGCATTGTTGAGGATCTCCCACCTATTTATGAGACTTTTTACAATGATGAAAGTGCCCGGATTTGCCCCCATTGTGGTGCCAAACATCCAGGGAAAATACCACCAGCAGATTGGGTAAAACTCTAATGATTATTGATATTCACAGCCACTTTTTTCCTGAAAATTGGCCTAACCTTGCAGAAAAATTTGGAACACCTAATTGGCCTTGGATGAAACATCTCGGCGATGGTCAAGCAATGGTTATGGTTGGCGATAGCGCGTTTCGCCCTGTTTATTCGGCCTGTTGGGATGTTAGCAAACGCTTGGAAGAAATGGATCGCGATGGCATAGACATGCAGGTGATGTGTGCAACGCCAGTTCTTTTCGCATACGCTCGTCCAGACGAACACGCCCTTGCTTGTGCAGAAATTTTTAATGATGCTGCATTGGATATGGCTGCAAAATCAAGTGGCCGTATAAAAACATTGGCACAGGTGCCGTTACAAAATATTGATATGGCATGCAAAGAAATTAGTCGTGCCATGGAAAATGGTCATCTTGGCGTTCAAATTGGCAACCATGTCGGGCTTAAAAACCTTGACGATAAGGGGATACAAACCTTTTTAC
The DNA here is from genome assembly GCF_025449335.1 of Bartonella sp. HY328. Taxonomy (NCBI): domain Bacteria; kingdom Pseudomonadati; phylum Pseudomonadota; class Alphaproteobacteria; order Hyphomicrobiales; family Bartonellaceae; genus Bartonella; species Bartonella sp. HY328. The sequence continues at coordinate 3,180,118 of NZ_CP104883.1, read as the reverse complement.
ATCACTGTGCCGATATTGGTGCAGCAGTATTGGTTCACCCTTGGGATATGATGGCGGCAGAACGGATGCCGCGTTATATGCTGCCTTGGCTTGTCGCTATGCCAGCAGAAACACAATTATCTATTCTATCGCTTATTCTTTCTGGCGCATTTGAACGTTTGCCAAAATCCTTAAAGATTTGCTTCGCCCATGGCGGCGGTAGCTTTCCTTATCTGATTGGCCGTATTGATAATGCATGGCGTCATCGCGATATTGTGCGCGAGGATTGTCCCAATTTACCATCAAGCTATATCGACCGTTTTTATGTCGATTCCGCTGTCTTTAGCCAAGATGCGCTTGAACTATTGGTTAAGGCAATGGGAGAGGATCATATCATGTTTGGTACCGATTATCCATTTCCATTGGGTGAACAAAAAATGGGAGCCTTGGTACGCGAATCTGCGCTAAGCGCGCCGCAAAAGGCCAAAATTCTTGGAAAAAATGCCGCACATTTCTTCAATATTAAGGACGATGGTCAACTAAAAGCAGCCAGCTAATCATAAGGCTTAAACTTGGCATGGGGCAGTTAGCAATTGCTTGGCTAAGACGCCCCTTGCTTATATTTTATGCATTTTTCCGCGTTCATCCGCTCAAGCTTTCGCAAAAAATGCTATGGTTTCATTAGGAGGAAAAATGGCTAAATTAAAAGCAGCTATCATTGGATCTGGCAATATTGGTACTGATTTGATGATAAAAATTATGCGCATGGGGCAAAATATTGAGATGGGCGCACTTATCGGCATTGATCCAGCGTCTGATGGTCTTGCACGGGCAAAACGCATGGGCGTTGCCGTTTCATCTGATGGTATTGATGGGCTGCGGCTTATGGATGAATATAAGGATATTGCAGTTGTTTTTGATGCAACCTCAGCCAAGGCGCATATCCATAATAATGAACTTTTACAAAAAGATGGTAAAAAAGTTATTGATCTCACGCCTGCAGCCATTGGCCCTTATACAATACCGGCAATTAATGGTGATCAAAATATTGATGAAGCTAATGTGAATATGGTGACCTGCGGCGGGCAGGCAACGATTCCTATGGTCTATGCAATTAAGCGGGCAGTTGACCGTGTGATCTATGGCGAAATCGTTGCTTCTATCTCATCAAAATCAGCTGGTCCCGGTACAAGAGCTAATATTGATGAATTTACTGAAACCACTTCAAATGCTATTCAAAAATTAGGTGGAGCCGAAATTGGCAAAGCAATTATTATTTTAAATCCTGCAGAGCCGCCGGTCATTATGCGAGATACCGTTTTTGTTTTGTCGCAAGGGGGCAGTGCCGAAAAAATAGAACAATCCATCAATGATATGGTGAAGATTGTACAGTCCTATGTACCAGGCTATCGTTTAAAACAAAAAGTGCAGTTTGAATATATTGGTGATAATGCCCCGTTAAATATTCCCGGCATTGGGCCATCGACAGGGCTAAAAACCACTGTTTTGTTAGAGGTTGAAGGCGCTGCCCATTATTTACCTGCTTATGCAGGTAATCTTGACATTATGACATCCGCAGCGCTGATGACTGCCGATCATTGGGCCGGTAAGAAATTATCACAAATGGCACAGGGAGCACGCTAATGGCACGCAAAAATAAGGATAAAATCTACATTCAAGATGTAACCCTGCGCGATGGTATGCACTCTATTCGCCATCAATATAGCATTGCGCAGGTTCAAGAAATAGCCAAAGCTCTTAATGATGCCCATGTTGATGCGATTGAAATCACTCATGGTGATGGCCTTTGCGGTTCAACCTTCAATTATGGCTTTGGCGCCCATAGTGATATTGACTGGATTAAAGCGGTTAGTGATGTTTGTGATTATTCTGTTGTCACTGTCTTGCTGATCCCCGGTATTGGCACGGTTCATGATTTAAAAGCTGCTTATAATGCAGGTGCGCGTTCAGTGCGGGTGGCAACCCATTGCACCGAGGCGGATGTCTCGCGCCAACATCTTGAGGCAGCGCGTGACCTTGGCATGGATACAGTTGGGTTTTTAATGATGTCCCATATGGCGGAGCCAGAAAAACTTGCAGAGCAAGCTCAATTAATGGAAAGTTATGGGGCGGAATGTGTTTATGTGACTGACTCTGCAGGGGCGCTTTTACCTGAAGATTATGCAAAGCGCGTCCACGCCTTAAGATCAGCCCTACAGCCGCAAACGGAAGTGGCAGTCCATACCCATCACAATTTAACCCTTGGCATAGCTAATGCGGTTGCAGGTATTAAGGCAGGCGCTGTGCGCGTTGATGCTTCTTTGGCCGGCATGGGAGCAGGGGCGGGCAATGCACCCATTGAAGCACTTATTGCCGTATTAAACCGCATGAATATTGAAACAGGTGTCGATTTATTTAAGCTCATGGATGCGGCTGATGATCTTGTTCGTCCATTGCAAGATCGTCCCGTGCGGGTTGATCGGGAAAGCCTGTCACTTGGGTATGCTGGTGTTTATTCCAGCTTCTTGCGTCATGCGGAAAATGCATCAAAACGCTATAATGTTGATACTCGTGATATTTTAATTGAACTTGGTAAGCGAAAAATGGTCGGTGGCCAAGAGGATATGATTGTCGATGTAGCGTTGGATCTATCGCAAAAGGCTTAAAAAATTTTATGTTAAGATTAAAAAGGCGTGATGCAATTTCACACCTTTTTAATAATCTGATAGCTTTGCGTTTTAGCTAAGTTGGTTGAGGTTCTTGGACAAAGCTTTAATTTGCTGTTCAAGGGCTTCAATCATTTCTGGATCATTGTCCCATTCCTCAAGGAAAAACCAGCTTTCATCGGGCGGGCTGACCATATTTTCTAAAATTTCGATTGCTTTGGTTAAAAGTGGTCGCAAATCATCTAGCCTATTGCTTGGCCAAACATAGGGACGGCCCAAAGTTTCAAGCAAATAGCAAGCGGCGCGAAACCCGCAATAATCTTCATTAGCTGGATCAAAATTTTCAATCAGCGTAATAATGGGCGAAAAATCCTTATCGTCCCAAAAATTGGCAAACCAATCAGCCGCCTCGTCATTTCCCCAAGGCTCTACACTCCAAGCACCCATTTTTTTCTCCAAAATTTCGTTAATTATCGATGCGTTTTGATATGATAATCTTAAGACTTTTCTTCGTTTTCTTTAAGATCAAGTGAATGGCGCGCTAAAAGTGGCGCTTGTAAGATAAGGAAGATGATGGTGATGGGCATCGTTCCCCAAACCTTGAAATTGGCCCAAAAATTATCGCTGAAATTGCGCCAGATAACTTCATTCAAAACCGCTAAGAAAATGAAGAAGCATGCCCAGCGAAAAGTAAGTTTCCGCCATCCTTCAGCATCTAGTCGAAAAGCTGAATCAAAGACATAGCCGAGCAGAGAGCGACCAAATAAAAGGCCACCAAATAAAATAATTCCAAATAATGTATTAATGATTGTTGGCTTCATTTTAATGAAAATGTCATTATGCAACCAAAGAGTTAAGGCACCAAAAACCACGACGAATATACCAGATACCAAGGGCATAACCGGAATAGTACGGGTTAAAATCCATGATAGGATAAGGGCAACTATAATCGCCACCATAAAAATAGCTGTTGCTGGAAAAATTGGCTTATCAAAGCTTGAAAAAAAACTGATATTGTCGATAAGCCATTGCCCTTTATAATTGGCAAAAAAGAACAAAACCAAGGGCCCCATTTCCAATATTAACTTACCCATTGGCGACATTTGCGCCTTTTTTACCGCCGCCGCATCATCTGGATTTGGTTCAAAAATTGATTTTGTCATTCATCATGCTTTCTAAGGTCATGGATTTTATTTAAATTTGGTTCAATCAAGTGAGATTTATGTTTACTTAAATCATGCTTACTTAATCATGCTTTCCGGCAATCGCTTGGGCAAATTCATTGGCTTTAAAAGGTTCAAGATCATCTATATCTTCGCCAACGCCAATAAAGTAAACGGGTAATTTGTGCTTTGCTGCAATAGCAACCAAAATACCACCGCGCGCTGTTCCATCAAGCTTTGTCATTACCAAACCATTAACACCTGCAACATTGCGGAAAATTTCGACTTGGTTAAGGGCGTTTTGTCCAGTGGTAGCGTCAAGGGTTTGCAAAACCGTGTGCGGTGCATCAGCATCATGCTTGCCTAAAACGCGTACAATTTTGGCAAGTTCGTCCATTAATTCGGTTTTATTTTGTAAACGCCCTGCTGTATCAATGATTAATACGTCACTGCCTGCTTCCCTTGCCTTTTCATAGGCTTCAAAAGCAAGGCTAGCTGCATCAGCGCCAAGCTTGGTTGCAACTACCGGTGAATTGGTGCGTTTGCCCCAAATATGTAATTGTTCAATTGCTGCAGCGCGAAACGTATCGCCTGCTGCCAACATTACTTTTAAACCACCGCGCGATAATTTTGCTGCTAATTTACCAATAGTGGTAGTTTTACCTGTGCCATTGACGCCAACCACCAAAATAACATGCGGCTTATGCGAAAGATCAAGCTCTAAAGGCTTAGCAACAGGCGCCAAAACTTTTTCAATTTCATCGCGCATAATCACGCGTACTTCATCAGTAGAAATATCTTTACCATAGCGGCCAGAAGCAAGGGAGTCGGTAACCCGCATTGCCGTTTCAAGCCCAAGATCTGAAGCAATCAAAACATCTTCAAGGTCTTGTAATGTATCTTCATCAAGTTTGCGTTTGGTAAAAATAGCACCAATTGAATCGCCAAGCTGGCGTGATGAGCGTGACAAGCCATTGCGCAAACGCTCAAACCATGAGCGTTTTACCGCAACGGGTTCTTCTACCACCACAACTTCTGGTTCAATAACTTCTTCAATATCGGCGCCAACACTGATGCGCCCCGTTTTTTTTGGCAATTCCTGTGGCGGAAATGCGTTTACAATATCTGCTGCCTCTGGTTCATCAACCAGCAGGCTTGTATCAATTGTTGCGGGTACAATGTTATCTTGAGCAATTGTTGCAAATGTTTCGTCAAGCTTATTATCTGCGGTTTTATCAAGTGTTGTATCAGATTTAGAACTTGATGAATCGCTTTGGCTTTCGGCTTCCGCTTTTGGGGTATCTTCATTGGCATGGTGAGAGACGTGTTCACTTGCAGCTTTTTGAGCTTCTTTTTCCTCTTGTGCCTGTTTTAATGCCAATTGGTGGGCTTCAAAAGGAGTTAATGCCGGTGCTTGACCTGCATTTTCTTCATCTGTCTTATCAGCAAAAGAAAAAACCTTTTTGAAAAAACCAGCCATATTGTTTTAAATCCTTAAACATACATCAAGCCACTGTCGTGGCCTTTTCTCATCTATATATCAAAATATTGGCTTAACAATCCAAAAAATAGTTGGATTGTTAAGCTGCAATTCTATTGCCAATTAGCTTATCACCCTCTACATGGGAAACATCGCAATCTATAATAGTGCCAGCTACCGCACCAGCAATTTCGGTCAAGGTATAATCTTCACTGCGACCAATGCCATCACGTTCAACCAAAACTCGTTGGCGGCGACCAATTGCCTGTTGCAAATGCTTTTCATAGGCTCTGTCACCTTCACTGCGTAAAATTGCAGCGCGTTCTTTCACTATGCCTCGTTCTAATTGCGGCATACGGGCGGCAGGTGTTCCTTCACGCGGCGAAAACGGGAAAATATGGGTGTGGGTTAAACCGCAATCGGCTATAAGCTGGCGAGTATTTTCAAACATCGCTTCCGTTTCGGTGGGAAAACCGGCAATAATATCGGCACCAAAAATAAATTCAGGCCGTTTATCGCGCAAATCATTGCAAAAACGCACTGAATCTTCACGGGCATGACGGCGTTTCATGCGCTTTAAGATCATATTATCGCCCGCTTGTAGCGATAGATGCAAATGCGGCATTAAGCGTTTTTCATAGGCTAAAAGCTCTAATAATTCGTCATCCGCCTCAATCGAGTCAATCGATGAAAGCCGTAAACGCTCAAGGTCAGGTACACCGCGCAAAATCGCGGCAACCAACTTGCCAAGTCCAGCTTTTCCCGGAAGATCTGGGCCATAGCTGGTAAGGTCAACTCCCGTTAATACAACCTCTTGATAGCCATTGCCATTAAGCCGCTTAATCTGCTCCACCACTGCCCCCATTGGTACTGAGCGCGATGGCCCGCGACCATAGGGAATGATGCAAAACGTGCAACGATGATCGCAGCCATTTTGCACTTGCACAAAAGCCCGCGCCCGCCCTTCAATAAGGTCAACCATATGGGGGGCATTTTCTTTAACCTCCATAATGTCGTTAACGCGAACTTTTTCAAAAAGATTAACACCAAATTCAGGGAGTTGGCGATAAGAATGAGAATGAAGTTTTTCTTCATTACCTAAAACCAAATCAACTTCGCCCATTGCCGCAAATTCGGGCGCAAGGGTCTGGGCAGCGCAGCCGGTGACGATAATACGTGCGTCTGGATTTTCACGCCGCGCTTTGCGAATAGCTTGGCGGGCTTGGCGCACTGCTTCACTGGTTACAGCGCATGTATTAAAAATGATTGCGCCGCCTTCAAGCGTATCAAGGCCAGCCGCTGCGCTTTCTTTGCGCATGACTTCAGACTCATAAGCATTGAGCCTACAACCAAAGGTAACAATCTCAGTCGCCATCAGGCATTAACTCTTTCAATCTTCAAATTTGTTTCATCCTTGATAAAGTGACCCGAAATTGGATCAAAATGTCCGGAAAACTCATATTGGGTTGGCCCAGTCATGATGACATTGCCATCATCTTGCCAAAATAATTCTAAATCACCACCAGGTAGGGTGGCTACTGCACGCTTACCGATAAGTCCACGGCGATTAGCCGCAACGCTTGCTGCACAAGCCCCAGTACCACAAGCAAGGGTTAGACCTGCACCGCGCTCAAATGTGCGCATATTAAATGATGTTGGCGAGGTAATCTCAACAATTGAAATATTAACCCGTTCTGGAAAAAACGCATCATGCTCAATAATGGGTCCTAATTCCCCCAAAGGATAATCCCAAACATCCTTATCAACAATATAGATCGCATGGGGATTGCCCATAGAAACGAGTGATGCATCCTGCAAAGGGCCAGTACCAATTGCGACATGATTGGTATCATCAACCGCATGTTGGGTTGGAATATCTTGCCAGTTTAAACGAGCTTTACCCATATTAACCGAAACAAGCCCATTATCGAGCCGGTTTGCCTCTACAATGCCACCATCGGTTTCAAGGATAAAATGGCTTTGCCCATTTTTATTGTAAAGCCACTCGACAACGCAGCGTGTGCCATTGCCGCAAGCTTTAGCCTTTGAACCATCGCTATTCCATATTTCAATATAATAATCTGTATTTGTAAGCCGGCTATTATAAATTGCCATAATTTGATCAAAGGATGTTTGATCATGGCTGGCAAGCTCTATCGCAGCAGCAGGAATGATATGCTTGTTTTGGCCGCGCATGTCAGCAACAAGAATCTTATTACCAAGACCGTTCATTTTGGTAAGCTCGGGCATTTTAGTAAGCTCTGGCATTTGGGTGAGCTCTGTCATTGTGCGAGGTTCTTGCATATTGGTCATCTCAGACTGGCTTAAAGGTTCTGGCATTTTAACAATTCCGGCAGATTTATTTCAATTTTTTACATGAAATCCGATTGATGTGCCTTATATGGCGTAAAGGCGATAAAAATACCAGTTGAACTTGAGTAGAATTATTAAAAAGCACTATAATGTGTTGCTATTAAGCCGCATTGGTAAAAAAAAGGCTTAATTTCATTGCATTTACAAGTGAAAACCGAATATTAGCAAAAAAATCTTTTATGGTTAACAAAATTGACCGATTCGGATGATGGAGCATGTCATGGCGTTGAATAAAATATCCTTGGTTGCATTGGCATTGGCGGCACTGGTAACAACAGGCTGCATGGCAGACCGTATGGGCAGTGGTAATTATCAAAATGCTGATGTGCGTCCATTCCCACCAGCAACAGGCACTGGCCCTTCAGCATCTATTTCGCAATCTGAATTGCCAGCCCCATCGGGCGAATATCCAACTGCCCCTGGTATGGATGGCCAAACCCAAGTTGCTAGCCTTGGTAGTGAAGCAACCGGCATTAATCTTGCCGCTGCTAGTATTGCTGGTGTCTGGAATGCCAATGTTGGTGGTATGACGTGTAAGGTTGTAACGCCAATGACCAAATTTGGCCAAGGCTACCGTTCTGCACCTTTAAATTGCCCTTCAGCCATTTCAAGCGTTAGCTCATGGAATATTAGTGGTTCAAAACTCGAGTTCTTTGATGCATCTGGTGCAAGCGTTGCAACGCTTACATCACAAGATGGTACCCATTTTAGTGGCCAAACTTCGTCAGGTTCGCCCATCAGCCTTTCACGCTAAGCTTAACGCGTCAAAGCTTATATTAGGATTAATGAAAACTGGCGTATTTTACGCCAGTTTTTTTATGTCTTTTATATTGCGACCATTTGAGGAGGAGGGCAGAATGGTAAAAATTTGCTGTTTTCACACCGCTAAAAGCAATGTGGCGCTTTATGATGAAGCAGCTTTAGCTGCCAATGATGCATTAAAAGCTGATTATCAAAATATTGTACTTGTGCAATCTTCAATGATGAAGGCCGCAAAACAAATTAATCACCCACAAGTTTTAACTAGTCCCTATATTGGCTTAAAAGCTATTTTACATGAGTTTTAACCTATCATGTATTTTACATATTACTCATGCACTAGTTTTAACCATAGGCGATTTGCTATTATGCAAATCGCCTTGTTATTTGTTAAGTTTTAATCTCTGGCAAGGGCGGCAACGGGATCAAGTTTTGATGCGTTGCGGGCGGGTAAAAAGCCAAAGACAATACCAATAAGGGTGGACGATAAAAATGCCGCAATGATCGAGCCGCTGGTGTATATAAGTTTGAAAGGTGCGCCAAGCACATCAAACAAGAAGCCAACCGACAGACCAAAAGCAATACCCAACGTACCGCCGATTAAACAGACGAGAATTGCTTCAATTAAAAATTGCTGCAAAATATCACTGCGCCGTGCGCCAACTGCCATTCGTACACCGATTTCGTTAATACGTTCAGAGACAGTTACCAGCATGATATTCATAACGCCAATACCACCAACGATCAGTGATATAAGAGCGATAGATGCAATCAGCAGGGTTAGGACTTGCGAACTTTGCATAATTTGCTCGCGGAACTCATCACTATTGCGAATGAAAAAATCTTCAGACCCGTGGCGCATGGTCAAAAAGTTTTTAACCGCTGTTTCAACAACCCGGGAATCATAGGCATCATCAACACGTAAAGTAATTGAGCGCACAGTAGTGGTGCCTAAAAAGCGTGTTTGAACGCTAGTATAAGGCAAATAGAGCGATAAGGTATCACTAGCAGGGCCAAAACTTTGCAATTCAATTACACCAATAATGCGCGCTGGGACTTTACCAATAAAAATAACTGAACCAACCGCCTTATCAGGATCATCAGGAAAGAGTGTTGAGACGGCGGTTTGATCGACAACAAGATCAAGAGTGCGATCCTTAACACTTTGTTCGTCAAATAAATGGCCAGCAACAAGCGTTGCGCCTTCAGCTGAAAAATATTGTTCACCAACGCCTGTCAGTGATGCATTTGCTTCAATTCCCCCGCGACGCGCCGTTGTTGTTGTTGAAACGCTTGGCGTGACTGCGGCTGCATAGGGTTGTTCTTTAAGTGCTTGTGCATCAGCATCAACAAGGGTGGTAATCTTGCCTGAACGTAAATCTGCCATGCTGCGGCCCGCAAAAATGGTTAGCGTATTGGTGCCGAGGCGATTAATATTTTCTAAGATTTGTTGCTTAGTACCATTACCAAGCGCGACCATTGATACCACGGCGGCAATACCAATAATAACGCCAAGCATAGTCAAAAATGTGCGCATGCGGTGCGCGTTCATTGACAAGGTTGCCATGCGAAAGGCTTCAAGGAACCGATCGGTAAAGCCGCGCAAAAAGCCGCTGCGTTTATAAACGACATCTTCTTTTTCGATTAAATCAGCCTTACCAGAAACACCATGTTGAGTAGGATTGGCGTCAGTAATATTGGGTGTGTCCGTTAAAATTTCACCATCACTTATTTCAATAATACGTTCAGCACGGCGGGCAACATTCATATCATGGGTAACGATGATAATTGTGCGCCCCTCAGCATGTAACTCTTCAAGGATGCGCAAAACTTCTTCGCCAGATTGTTTGTCAAGCGCGCCGGTTGGTTCATCGGCAAGGATTACTTCGCCATCATTCATTAAGGCGCGGGCGATCGATACACGCTGCTGCTGGCCGCCTGATAATTGGCTCGGCCGGTGGTTGACACGCTCGCCCATACCAAGGCGTTGCAAAAGTCCTTCTGCGCGTTTTTTTCGCTCGCTTGGATTGATGTTGGCATAAATTGCTGGAATTTCAACATTGCCAAGGGCGGTTAATTCACCCAAAAGATGATAGCGTTGAAAGATAAAGCCAAAATGATCACGGCGCAATTCTGAAAGCTGATCGGCATCAAGCTCTAGGGTTTCACTATTCCTGATTTTGTAACTGCCTGATGATGGGCGGTCAAGACAGCCCAAAATATTCATAAGCGTTGATTTGCCAGAGCCGGATGCCCCAACAATTGCTACCATTTCGCCTTCATAAATGGTAAGATCAATGCCCTTGAGAACGCTTACTTCACCTTCGCCAGCTGGATAATTGCGGCGCACATCCTTAAGGACGATAAGTGGTTTTTTTTGACTTACCATTACACTCACCACGGCCCCATGCCACGACCACGGCCAGATCCTTGTTGGCCACTTGGCATGCCACCGCCCGTAATAACTTTATCCCCTTCATTAAGGCCGGAGAGCACTTCAGCGTTCACCTTATTATTAAGGCCTATTTTGACATCTCGTGTTTCGACTTTGCCATTTTCATTAAGAACTCGCACATTATAGCTTCCATCACGTTTTTTCGCCCCTAAGCCATCGGTTGAAATTAAAAGAGCATTTTCAGATTTGCCAAGGACGATTTTGACTTCAGCCGTCATATAGGTACGCAACGCACCATCGGCATTATCAATATTGAAAATACCATTATAATAAATAGCTGACGACGAAGATGAGCTAGACGTGCTAGCACTTGAGTTAAAGCTTATGTCATTACGAATAGATTCAGGTGCTGGTTCAATCGCTTCCAAAACACCATCATAGCGCCGTTCTGGATTACCGATCACATTGAAATATAGGGGTTGGCCAGTCTTTACATTTATCACATCTGCTTCTGAAATTTCAGCGCGGATGGTCATTTTGGTAAGATCACCAATAATTGCAATGGTTGGAGCCGATTGAACAGCATTAACATTTTGGCCTTCTTGAACAACCGTTGCGAGCACCGTTCCATCAAAAGGTGCTGTAACGCGTGTATAGCCAAGATCTACTTTTGCCGTCTCAACATCCACTTGCGATTGGATAATTTGCGCATTTAATGCGTCAATTTGGGCTTGGCGCACATTTACCTCGGCCTCAGCACTATCAAAATCGGCTTTTGACACCGCATTGCTCGCAATCATATTTTTTTGACGAGCAAGGTTTTTTTGTGCAAGTACTAACTGAGCTTGCAGCTCTGCTAGCTTGGCGTAATTGTTGCTCAGCGCAGCTTCTTTGTTTTTAAGATCATTTGCTTGGGTGGTTGAGTCAATTTCGGCTAATAAATCGCCTTCCTTTACCTCACTGCCGGGCTGAACTTTGAGTGAAATAATACGGCCCGTTGCGCGCGCACCTACTGCCACCAAGCGATATGGTTTAACGATACCGGTCGCAAGAGCGGTTACCTCAATATCACCGCGTTTTATCGGGGCAGTCATAAAGTTGGGTTCGCTTGTTTGGCTCGAAAATAACATTTGATAAAGAAAATAGACAATAATCAGCGCAATGGCGGCGATGATAACCAGTAATAATTTCTTTTTTGGTTTATACATAAGTCTTTATTCCTATCAAAAAATTTAATTGTATTGGCAAATATATTTGCTTCTTATTGGCATTTGTTATTGATTAGCTCGTGGTTGGATATGAGGCCCAGTATTGCTGTCGGTAACCTCTTTGCGACTTGTATCTAATGTTCCATTCCAACCGCCACCTAAAGCTTTCATTAGGGCAATATAATCGGTGGTAATGGATGCTTGCGCATCAATATAAGATTGTTGCGCTGAATAATGAGAGCGTTCAGCAGTTAAAAGGTCTAAAAAGCTGGTATTACCCGATGTATAAAGATTGCGCGAAAGATCAAGTGCTTGGCGATAAGAACGCTCGGCTTGACCTAATTTGGCTGCTCTTATTCTATCTTTGGATAGTGCAACAAGGGCGTTTTCAACCTCCTCAAGGGCGGTTAAGATTTTTGCACGATAAGCAATAAAATATTGATCGCGCTGAGCTTCTGCCGCCATTACATCGGCAGCGCGTTGCCCACCATTAAAAATTGGCACGCTAAAGCTTGGGCCAACCGCCCATGCAATCGATGAATTGCGTCCAAGGTCGCCAATTTGTGAAGCGGAAGTTGAAATATTGCCGGTAAGTGAAAGCGATGGATAGCGCGCAGCTTCCTTTTGACCAATGCGTGCTGTTGCTGCGGCATATTGGCGTTCGCTTACTCGCACATCTGGACGGTTTAGCAAAATATCGGCGGGTATTCCACTTGCAATTGGCCATTTGGGGGTTGGAATGGCCTTGCGTTTTGCCATTATTGCATTAAGTGCAGCTGGTTGTTGCCCCGTTAAAACCGCTAAACGGTGAGTGGCGCTTGCTAATTGGCTTTCGAGTTGAGGAATATTTGCTTCAGTGCTAGCAGTTTGTCCCTCGGCATTTGATACGTCAAGCTGCGATACGGCGCCAGCGGCAAACTTATCGCGGGTAAGCTTTGCCGTGCTTTGCTGCGAAGCGACGCTTTCGCGCGTTAATGCAAGTTTTGCTTGTAGGCTGCGTACCTCAACATAATAGCTTGCAACATCTCCAATCATTGTCACCAATGTTGCACGTAAATCTTCGTTAGCAGCATCAAGCCCGTAACGCGATGCTTCAACACCGCGCCGATTAGCACCAAAAAGATCAATTTCCCAACTACTATCGAGGCCACCGCGATAAGCGCCCTGGTCGCTTTGCGTGCCGGTGCGGCTGCGATTATAAGAGCTTGATCCATTAAGACTTGGAAATAATGTGCTATTTGATGAGGCAAGGCTAGCGCGTGCTTCACGAATTTTAGCCTTGGCGGTTGCAACATCATTATTACCGCGAATAGCAACATCAATTAATTGGTCAAGTAAGGGGTCATTTAATTTATACCACCAATTGGCTAATTGCGCTGGTTGCAGCGGCGTTAAATTGTTAGATTTAGACCAGCTCGCTGGCAGTGAAAGATTTGGCTTTTGATAATCTGGACCAACAACACAGCCTGCCAATAAAAAAAGTGATAACACAGCCGACAGGCTTTTAGCCAATGAATGGTTGAATGTTTTATTGGCTAGTCTTTTGGTTATGTGCTTTGTGGCAGACATATTATAAAGGTTTCCTACCTGTTGGCCCTGCTGGACTATTTTTCTTGCGCTTTTCGGCGATTACTTTAAATTTTGACTATAAAATAGCATGTTTGATATGAATGGCGGTTAAACATCATAATTTTTAGCGATGCAATTGTTTGAGCAACAATATTTTTTTAAAAATCTAAATATTTGATTGTTGTTCAATTGTTTTATTATTAAAGCGGTTTTATTTTAAGCTAAGTCAAAGAAGCCCTAGTTTAGCCTAATTGCGTTTAAACATATTTTTTAAAATTTTGCTCGTGAATTATTTGTCATAATTGCAAAATTTTATTCATACCAATGCTTAGAGCTGAGATTATATGTTTGAGATACTGCAAATAGAGATCTATTGAATTTTAACAATAGGATTGTTAAATTATTTTGTATTGGTAACTGCTGGATGACAATCCATGTTTAATCGCGTAAAGACAAAAGCGTTCTATTTTATTAAAAACAAATTTTTTACAAAAAATTGATACAAATTTTGCATTTGATGATGCATCACAGTAAAAAAGCATGGCTTTTGCGATTCTCATTTACAAGAATGCGCGCCAAAACATCGAATCGATTGATAGCCTAGTGTGTTGTTGAACTAGGCCATTAACAAATGGAATAAGATTAAGATTGTAATATGGATAATAACCAACCCTCTAAAGACCCCTTTTCAAAACGTTTATGGCGTAAAATTCGGCAGCCTTTAAAGGATTCAAAATTTTTTAAATCGCTGCTGGTGCATTTCATGGCAACCTATTTGCGGCTGGTTTATTGGACAAATCCATTGTTAAAAGGATCAGATGATCCTAAAAAAGCCCATGAAAAGTATAATCCTTTTATTATTACTTTTTGGCATGGTCGCCATATTATGGGGCCATTTTTACGCCCCAAGGGTGAAGCAATCATTGCAATGTTTTCTCGTTCGGCTGATGCAGAACTTAATGCACGGGTAAGTGAAGTTTTAGGACTTGAAACTGTACGCGGTTCGGGTGGGCGCGGTGACAAGCAAAAGGCAGAGCGCGGCGGTGCGCGTGCGCTCATTACCTTAAATAAGTCTTTGCGCGCTGGCAAAACAACCGCAATGATTGCCGATATTGCTCATGGTACGGCGCGTGAAGCTGGCAAAGGTATTATTCTTTTGGCTAAATTATCTGGACGCCCAATTGTTCCTTATATTTATGCTTTTTCGCGAGAAAAAATATTGGAGAAAACTTGGGATAAAACCGCCATACCATTGCCGTTTGGTCGATCTATTTTTCTTATGGGTGACGCTGTTTTTGTACCAGAGGATGCCGATGATGATTTATTGGAAAAAAAACGACAGGAACTTACAGAAATTATGAACCGCTTAACTGTTGAGGCTTATGATAAGCTTCACCACAAAAAGCGGGGCTGATATGCGTAATTTAAGAGCAAGACTGGCATTATCATTTTATCGGGGCCTTGGCTCAAGCTTTCGCCCTTTTGCGCCTTTTTATCTGTCAATGCGCGCAGCTCGTGGCAAGGAAGAGCTAAAGCGTAAGCGCGAGCGGCTTGGCAAAGCGACACAACCACGCCCATTGGGGCCATTAATCTGGTTGCATTCGGCAAGCGTTGGCGAAACAATGGCGCTTATTCCAATTGTAGAACGTATATTATTGATGAAAATCAATATATTATTGACGACGGGAACAGTTGCATCGGCAAAACTGGCCGATGAGCGCTTTGCCGATAGGGTGATTCATCAATATGCACCACTTGACATTGTCTCTTGTACACGGCGGTTTTTAGACTATTGGAAGCCTGATATTTCCATTGTTTGCGAATCTGAAATTTGGCCAGTGCGTATTTTTGAGCTTGCTAAACGAAAAATTCCGCAAATCATGCTTAATGCCCATTTATCTGAGCGTTCTTATAAATCTTGGAAAAAGCGCTCACGCGTTGCTTATGAAATTTTTTCAAAATTTGATGCTGTGGTCTGCCAAACCGACGATGATGCACGATATTTCCGTGATCTTGGCGCGGCGCGTGTATCGGTATCGGGCAATTTAAAGGCCGATGTTATTTTGCCGGGTAAACCTGCCGAAATTAAACGCTACAAAAAGGCCATTGGCTTGCGCCCCGTTTGGGCAGCTATCTCAACCCATGAGGGGGAGGAGGCAATGGCGGCCGAAGTGCATAAAAAGCTATTGAAAAAACATCCTGGGCTTTTGACAATTATTGTGCCGCGCCATGTTGAAAGAGCGCCGGAAATTGCCCGCCATTTCGACGATATTGGTTTGACCTTTGCCAGTAAAGCCTATGACCAAATGCCAACAAATGAGACGGATATTTTGTTAGGTGATACGGTGGGTGATATGGGACTTTATTTGCGCCTTACCCAAATTGCTTTTGTTGGCAAATCCTTGGCAGGAGAGGGAGGGCATAACCCTATCGAACCTGCCATGAGCGGTGCAGCTATATTAAGTGGACCGAATATCCAAAATTTTAAGGAAACCTATCAGGCATTGATGAAAAATGAGGCGGTGCAATTGGTTGATGACGCGACTATGCTTGCAGGTTATGTTCATCATTTATTGGAACGGCCTGATGTGCGTGAGCGGATGATTGAATCTGGCCGCCAAACCATTACGCAATTAAGCGGGGCAAGAGAGCGTTGTTTTGAAGTATTGGAAAAATTTTTACAACCGCTAACTCTTGCTGCGCAATTAAGCCAAGCTGATAATATGTTGAATAAGCGGGATTAAAAAAGTGCAGGCACCAAAATTCTGGTGGCAGAATAACAGCCTTTCAAGCTTTTTACTAAGCCCCTTTGCTTGGGTCTATGGTTATTTTGCGGCTAGAAAAATGCAAAATCATTCCGCGCCAAAGGTTGATGTGCCGGTTTTATGTATTGGCAATTTTACTCTTGGCGGAGCTGGTAAAACACCCGTAGCGATAAGCCTTGCAAAGACGGCAAAAACTATGGGGCTAAAACCGGGCATTGTGACGCGCGGCCATGGCGGTTCGGTACAAAATGTCCATATTGTTGATATTGATAAAGATCACGCAACAAAGGTCGGCGATGAGCCCTTATTATTAGCGCGTCATGCTCTTGTTGCGGTTTGTCAAGATCGCTTCCTTGCGGCACAAATTTTGGTAGAACAAGGCTGTGATATCATTTTAATGGATGATGGTTTTCAAAGCCGTAAATTATTGCCTAATATAAGCCTATTGGTGGTTGATGCATTGCGCGGCATTGGCAATGGCGCTGTTTTTCCCTCCGGCCCCTTACGTGCGCCGCTTGCAACGCAATTGGCATTTACCGATAAAATTCTTATTATCGGCAATAGAGCAGCGCAATTTGATAAAACTGTTTTTTTACCAATAGATGATGGGCAGATAACTCATGCTAAATTACAACCAACAAGCAGTGTCGATTTAAAGGATAAAAAATTGTTAGCCTTTGCCGGAATTGGTAATCCGGACAAATTTTTTGAAAGTGTAAATGAGCTTGGCGGCATTATTGTTGAAAAGCGTATTTTTGCTGACCATCATTTTTTTAACGCTAGCGAAGTGAAAAATATTGCTGTTGAGGCAAAGACCAAAGATCTTATGCTGGTTACCACCGCTAAAGATTATGTGCGTTTAAAAGATCAAGATTTTTCTGTAAACTTAGAAAATTTGATTATTGTTGATGTTGAAGTGGTTTTTAACCAAACCGATTATGGTCAAAATTTATTGGTTGAAACGATTAAAAGTTTTAAAATCCACTAATTGCGATCATCAGTTCGAGCGATTATGGCGAGATATAATTTGCATCAAAACTTACTATTATTGATGATAATATAAGTTTGTTATTAATTTTAATTTTAAAAAAGATATTATTTTCATTGAAAAAAAATGTAAAATTATTAATAGAATAATTTCCCTGTAGTTTTTAAATGTTATTTATTATTAATTACTTAAATCTAAAAATTGATATTTGTTGGCTTTAAAAAATTGGCTAAAATCTCAAAAAAATACAAAAATTAAATTAGTTCTTCTTTTTTATAAAAAAAGCAGTTATGGTTTAAAGGAACTCTAATAAAACGGTTTGTAGGAGGACCAGTTAGAGATTTCGCGTTGGAGGATTGTCATTTGTAAGATGCATGAGGATTGCACCTTGCATATTTGTGGCAAGCGCATTTTGGAGGAAAATATGACCGATAAAGTTTATCCCGTGCCTTCAAGCATAAAGAAAAATACTTTGCTTGATGCGGATACTTATACCAAATGGTATGACGAGAGTATCAAAGATCCAGATACATTCTGGTCACGCCATGGTCGCAGGATAGATTGGTATAAGCCATTCACTAAAGTTAAAAATACCAGTTTTAAAGGTCGTGTATCGATTAAATGGTATGAAGATGGTGTTACCAATGTCAGCTATAATTGTATTGATCGTCATTTAAAAAGCCGAGCTGATCAAGTGGCAATTATTTGGGAAGGGGACAATCCCTATATTGATAAAAAAATCACCTATCGCGAACTTTATGACAATGTTTGCCGCTTTGCCAATGTATTGAAAAAGCGTGGCGTTAAAAAAGGCGATCGCGTTACCATATATTTGCCGATGATTCCAGAGCTTGCCTATGCGATGCTGGCTTGCGCGCGTATTGGTGCGATTCACTCAGTCGTATTTGCTGGTTTCTCGCCAGAAGCTTTGGCTGGCCGTTTGGTGGATTGTGAATCTACATTTGTAATTACAGCAGATCAGGGTGTACGCGGTGGTAAGCCAATTCATTTGAAAGAAAATGTTGATCTGGCTATTGATATTGCTGCACGCCAATATACCATTGTCAATCAAGTGTTAGTGGTACGCCGAACCGGTGGTAAAATTGGTTGGGCGCCAGGCCGCGATATCTGGTATCACGAAGAAATGGTTGATGTGAAGGGTGATTGTCCGCCAGCTAAGATGAAGGCGGAAGATCCATTATTCATTCTTTATACATCAGGCTCAACTGGTAAGCCAAAAGGTGTGTTGCATACCACTGGTGGTTATCTTGTTTATGCCTCTATGACCCATGAATATGTTTTTGATTATCACCCGAATGAAGTTTACTGGTGTACCGCTGACGCTGGTTGGATTACGGGGCACTCTTATCTTGTTTATGGGCCATTATGTAACGGTGCCACAACCTTAATGTTTGAAGGTGTTCCCAATTTTCCGGATAATGCTCGTTTTTGGGAAGTGGTGGATAAGCATAAGGTCAATATTTTTTATACGGCGCCAACGGCAATTCGCTCGCTAATGGGGGCAGGGGATGAGTTTGTTACCCGTTCACGGCGGACAAGCCTGCGTATTCTTGGTACTGTCGGCGAGCCAATCAATCCAGAAGTTTGGGAATGGTATTATAATGTGGTTGGTGATGGTCGTTGTCCGGTAATTGACACGTGGTGGCAAACAGAAACTGGTGGCCATATGATTACGCCATTACCGGGGGCAACCGACCTTAAACCCGGTTCAGCAACCAAGCCGTTCTTTGGCGTGAAGCTTGATATTGTTGACGCGGAAGGCAATGTTCTTGAGGGGGCGGGTGAAGGTAATCTTTGTATCTCCGATTCTTGGCCGGGACAAATGCGTAGCATTTATAAAGATCATGAGCGTTTTGTCGAAACCTATTTTTCCACCTATAAAGGAAAATATTTTTCGGGCGATGGCTGTCGGCGCGATGCAGATGGCTATTATTGGCTAACTGGCCGTGTGGATGATGTGCTTAACGTGTCTGGTCACCGCCTTGGTACCGCAGAGGTGGAGTCGGCACTGGTTTCAGATCACTCGGTGGCAGAAGCAGCAGTTGTTGGTTTCCCCCATGCTATCAAAGGCCAAGGCATTTATTGCTATGTGTCCTTGATGGAGGGTATTGAGCCAACCGATGCGCTACGCCAAGAGCTTATCCAGCATGTGCGCAAAGATATTGGGCCAATTGCAACACCCGATAAAATCCAGTTTGCACCCGGTTTGCCCAAAACCCGTTCAGGTAAAATTATGCGGCGTATCTTGCGCAAGATTGCTGAGAATGAATTTGACAATCTTGGCGATACGTCAACTCTCGCAGATCCCGGCGTAGTTGATGATTTGATTGCAGGGCGTAAAATAATCGGCTAGTTTCTAACAATAGTTTAAACTAAAAAATGCCAATTCCTTAAGCAAGGATTGGCATTTTTTTATTGCAAAATTTCAATTTTTTAGACTATTTTGCGTTAAATCACATCTATCATCATTAGAAAAGTAGAAATCGATAATGGAATATTTTACTCAGTCTCCAATTTATCTGCTTGTTAAAAATATTATTCAATGGATGAATATTATTATTCATCAAGAAGGGGCATTAACAGCAATGTTTTTTAGCCCGCTTTTCTTCGCTATGATTTTTATATTGGTTCGTTTTGATATCTATCGTCTTAGTATATTTGTCTTGGGATACTTTACCACCAATTTGGTTATTCTACTTTCGATTAGAACTATCTTTTATGATTTAGTGATGATGGTTGATAAAAACAGTCTTGTTTTTATTCTATTAATTAGTGCAATTTGTTTATTCGCTGCCTTTTTATGCTTTCGATATGCTTTTTGTAAAATAAAAAACAATGAACCAAAGATTGATAATAAAAAGATCGATAGTAAAAATGTTTTTTTATATGGTATAATGTTTGGAATATTAAATGTTTACAGTATGATTATAAATCAACAGTATTTGCAATATTCTTATGAAAAATATTCGTTTGAAGAACGTTTAGAAGATACAATGAATTTGTTATCTGGTAGTCTCAGCTCTATTATGATTAAGGCCTTTGTTGCAATTATCTTAATTTTTATGACTAAAATTATTGATGAAAAATTTCGAAAAAAATATATTTCCATCATAATTGGTATATTGTTTATTGTTTATATTCTATTTTTTTTACACAGATATATAATTAGCCTGTAAGAAAGCTCGTTAAGTGCAAAAATGAAATCTTTTTGCGTTTACAATATGTTAAAGAAAAATGAGAGCGCTTGTGCTTACATAAAAGATAAAGCGCTCTAAAATCAAATTTTTAGCTTTTATCTTTAACTTAAACGCTTGAAACGGGCGGCAAAAAATCCGTCCATGCCGCTTAATTTTGGATTTTCATTGGGTAAATCGGCTGGCGTCGTGCGCAAGTATCCTTCATCGGTTAAAATATCTGCATAAATATTTTTAGCTGCATCGGACATATTATCAAAACTTTGGCAAAGTTCTTCAACTGTGAAGGGAACAAGCGCGACATTAGTGCGGTTTTTTAAAAATTTAGCAACCAGTCTTTCGCCTTCTCTTTTGCTTAAAGAACAGTTGGAGAATAATATCGTGCCGCCAATTTTAACCAGATCGATGCTTTTTTCCAACAGCTGCAATTGTAAATCTGCAAGTCGTCCGATTTCATCAAGCGATTTTGTCCACAAAACATCTGGATGGCGGCGAATCGTACCAGTTGATGAGCAGGGCGCATCAAGCAATAGGGCATCAAAAGGCTGTTCTGGTTTGAAATCTTGTAATTCGCCATTATAAGTGGCAACATTGAGGTTTAAACGCGCCATATTGGCAATGAGCCGTTTCATCCGGTTTTTAGATGCATCAACCGCCGTGACATTGGCACCCGTATTGGCAAGCTGCGCGGTTTTACCACCAGGGGCGGCACATAAATCGGCAATATTTTGCCCTTTGCCTGCCTTCATTAAGCGGGCAGGGAGGCTTGCTGCAACATCTTGTACCCACCATTTACCTTCGGCAAAGCCCGGTAATTCTGGAATGGAGCAATCAACCTCAGCAATTCGGATAGATTGAAAAGGCAGTACTTCACCGCCAAGCTCTTGTGCTATTGCGTTAACATCACCGCTTGCTGTGATGTCTAAAGGCGGCTCATAAGCTTGTGCCTTAATGATTTCTTGGGCTTTTTCCTTGCCGTAATCGCGCTCAAGCATTTGTGCAAACCATAAAGGCACATTGGATAGAACATCATCTTGTTGTAAAATCGCATCTTTTTCGCGGGTAAAGCGGCGTAAAATAGCGTTTACTAGGCCAGAAAAACGGGTAAGGCGCGGATCAAATTTGGCAATTGTTACGGCAAGATTAATTGTCGCATGATCTGGTACATCAAGATAAAGAATTTGCGCCGCACTAATATGGATAAGATGCTTTAACGCACTGGCATTTTGCGGCAATGGCCTATCGACAAATTGGTCAATCGCATTATCAATGGCACCGCGATTTCTTAAAGCGGCTCCCAAAATTGCTCGTACCAAAGAGCGGTCACGCATATCAAGCGCTAAATATTGTGGGTGGCCATGCTCATTATCGGTTAAGCCATCAAGCGAGGTTGCCTTGTCAATCACTGCACCAAGCATACGCAAAGCTGCTTGCCGAACAGCGATGCCAGCCACTTTGGGCTGGCGATCCGATTTACTATTATCGCGTTTAGGTTTTTGATTATTGTTTTTTTGCGCTTTGGCGTTATTCAAGACCATGGACCTCTTGGCTTATTATCTTTTTTGACTTTCATCCAGCTTGGCCGCTCAACAGTTTTGCGCATGGTTTGCCTCGGGCTATTGCTGCGCATGTCGAAGGTGCTGTTTGACTGTGCTCCCATCTCTTGAGCCATTTCACGCAATTTTGCAATACGATTTTCAGTATTAGGGTGAGTTGAGAAGAGATTATCTGTTCCACGACCTGATAATGGGTTGATAATAAACATATGGGCGGTTGCTGGATTATGTTCGGCTTCGTCATTGACTACTTCATGGGCGCCGCGAGCAATTTTGTTTAAAGCTGATGCAAGCCATAAAGGATTGCCACAAATTTCAGCGCCGCGTCTGTCAGCCGCATATTCACGGGTACGGCTAATTGCCATTTGTACGAGCATTGCCGCAAAAGGCGCAACAAACATAACAATAATCGTACCAATCATACCAAGTGGATTGGTAGAATTGCCATTGGAATCGCGATTGCCACCAAAAATAAAGGCAAAATTGGCGAGCATTGAAATAGCACCGGCAATAGTTGCGGTAATTGTCATGGTTAAAGTATCACGATTTTGCACATGGGCAAGCTCATGCGCCATGACGCCAGCAATTTCTTCTGGTGTTAAGCTGTTTAACAGTCCAGTTGTCGCTGCAACTGCCGCATTTTGTGGATTTCTACCCGTTGCAAAAGCATTGGGTTGCGGATTTTCCATAATATAAACGCGTGGTTGTGGCAGGCCAGCTTTACGAGCTAAATCGGTGACAATATTGTAATATTCAGAGTTTGAGCGGGCATCAACCTCACGGGCACCATACATGCGCAACACCATTTTATCTGAATTCCAGTAGGAAAACAGGTTTAGGCCAGCCGCAATCACAAAGGCAATCATCATGCCCCTTGGGCCACCGATAATATAACCTACACCCATGAAAAGGGCCGTCATGAATGCTAAAAGCATGGCGGTCCGAATAATGTTCATCAACAAAACTCCATTGTTAATTTGTTTCTTTTTGCATTTTGTAAATCTATTACTTGCTTATCATATAATAACTACTAAAAAGCGACTATTTGAAGTCGCCTTTTTTGTGAATATAAGCATATGAATATTCCTATGCTTGTCGTTAAAAATAAGCTGGCAAGATTTACCAATTTTATATAAAATGTGGATTTGAAAGAATTTTTTCAATGGATTGGTGAAAAAATGACTGAAAAACAGCAAATAATCAATAAAGATGATAATGTAGCTGAGGAAAAGGCTTTGGTGCAAGAAACTTTAACACCAGCAGCAAAACGCGCTTTAGCCGAAGCACAAGAGCGCCGCGAGCAGGCAGCCCTTGCCGCTGAAAAGGCGAAGCGTGAGCTTGGTGGGCGCGGTGGCCATGATCCAGCACGCTATGGTGACTGGGAAATTAAAGGTCGTGCTATCGATTTTTGATTGTGAGGGGTGCGGCTAATGTTAAATGCTTTTAAAGCGCAATAAAAAAGCAAGAATATTGGTGGCAGGCTTTAGCCATCAATATCCTTGCTTATGTATTTGTCTTACGTAACTTAAATTAACGATTTTGGATATCTACCAATTTTTGGGCGATTTCCTGCATGATGATACCAGTATCAGGGCCAAAGCCAAGTAGCTTTAAACCATCTAAGCGCAAAAGATCTTTATTCTTAACTGCCGGAGTATCTTGCAATGGCGCTTGCGTTAACAATGTTTCAATCGTTGGGAAACCATCATTGCTCATAGATAAAATAAGGTCGGGCGCCATTTTAGTCACTTGTTCTTTGTTTAAAGGCACATAGGATTCAATATTGGCGGCGGCATTTTCTCCGCCTGAAAGAACAATAATGTCATGGGCAGGAGTGTTTTTACCAGCCATGAATATAGGACCAACTTCCTTGTCGCCTGAAGGTACTGTCAAAAGAAAAAGCACTTTTTTCTTAGTGGTAAGTTCAGCCTTTATACTGTTTGCTTTATTAAAGTCGTTTTTTATTCGTGCAATTAACTCATTGACCTTATCTTCATGATTAAGTGCATGGCCAATAAAACTAACTTTATCGATGACGCCATCTTCACTGTGATCATCTGGAATAATAAGAACTGGAATCTTGTTGCTTTCAATAGAGGTTAAATTATCCTTATTTAAAGCACCCTCTAAAGCCAAGACAGTTTGGCCATCAACTTTTTTAATTGCAGCAAGGTCAATAGTTGCGGCAGCGCCAATATTTGTAAGATCGCTTCCTTCCTTCATAAAGGTGCTGCGTTTATCAACACCGACTAAACGATCTTTATCACCAAGGGCAATAATGGTCTCAGTAACGGGCCAACCGATGGATACTAATTTAGCATTATCATTAATCAAGATCTCGCTAGCTTGTATTAAAGACGGTTGACTATTCGCCGCCAGTGCAAATGCCGCAAGCATAAAAGTTTTTAAAATTCGGTTTTTGGTAACAGTCTTATGTGTTTTTGTCATAACCTATCCTTTTCATTTTTGCGGCATGTGAAGCAGGACACTTTGTTTATCGCTGTATCTTGCTAGGTTTTTAAATGTCCAAAGTTTCGCCCTTTGGCGCGATATTGGCTAAAATTCTTGCACAAAAGAAATTTTAAAATTACGTCCCGGTTCACTATAATAAACCTTTTTATAGTTAGCACTTGATGGCAGATCGAGTGCATTCCAATAGGTTTTATTAAATATATTATAGATACCTGCTTGCAATTTAGAGCCTTTTTCACCAGTAGGACGCCACCAACCACTAATATCAAAAACGGCATAGCCGGGGGCTTTGGCGTAATCCGACTTGTTTTCTACTCGATTGCGTTTTGCCGCTGCCGTCATTCTTAAATCAGCGCCCCATATTTCTTGAGAATAGCCAACACCAAGCGTTCCTTTAAATGGTGGAATAGAATTTAAATATTCATCGGTTTCGCGATCCTTGCCTTCCATATAAGCGAGGCTGAAATCTGTGCGCCAATTGGAAGTTATTTGCCAATAGGCTTTTGCTTCCACGCCGGAAATACGCACCTTAGCGCGGTTTATATAAACAGCCTCACCACTTGGAAACATAAGCGATGGTCCAAGTTCTTTGCGGCCGATAAAATTTTTATAATAATTGCTAAATAGTCCAAGTGAACCACCCCAGTTGTTACTTGTATATTTTGCACCAATATCAAATCCATTACCAATTTCAGGCTTCAAGTTGGGGTTGCCATAAAGGTGGTAAATGCCAGGATTGGCAAATTCTAAGTAAAGTTCTGACGAACTTGGCGCTCTAAAACTTTGTGCCCACTGCGCATAAAACATAAGGTTTTCGCTAGCATCCCATTCGCCACGTAGTTTTGGCGAAAAGTGCGAATCGCTAACCTCTGCTGCATAGCCATGGAAAAATACGTTGGTTTCAAAGCCTTTTGTGGTTGAGGGCTTATGTTTAAACCAGTCGAACCGACCGCCAGGGGTAATTCTTAGGCGATTGTTCAAAAAAGCCATTTCATCTTCAATACTTATACCCCAACTTGTTGAGCGGGTAGTTGGTATTTCAGATTGGTCGCTAAGTAGAAATTTGCACATCATATAGGGTGGACGATAAGGTGGTGGTGGGCAACTATCACGACCAGTTGTATATTGCTCAAAGCGCGAAGATGAACCATTGCCGGCAATGCGCAAAGTATGGGTAACATTGTCAAATGTTAATAGCTTCATTGCATCAAATGATAAGCCATAATCGCGATTTTGCGTGTTGGAAATTCGATAAAAATCACCTTTGGGTGTGGTTAGTCGAATTTGTTCGGTTCCAGAACTTGCACTATTTTCTTGCCAATAGCCAATGATGCGGGCACGATCTAACCAACCATCACCACTGCCATAATAATCATATGAAGCTGAATAACGCTCACGCTTGCGATTTTGCTCTTGATAAGTGCTCGCAGGCTTAAATTGCGCGCTCGCTTGGTTTAGCACCCATGTGTCACGGTCATTGTCAAAGCGCTCGGCGGTAAAACCTAAGCGGTGTTGATCATTAATATATTGGTGGATTTTAAATAGGTAATTTTTGCTAGTGAAATTTTCTGGGTTTTGCATGCTGCGCATTACGCCATAACCACCGTCATCGCTATTATTTGCACGCTGCTTGCCGCCAATATAACCGCCTTGTAATAACATGTAAGTTTGATTGAATTTAACTGCAAAAGCTTCGTTTATGTTCCAACTGCGATTGGCTGAATCGTAACTGCCTTTGGTAATTGATCCCCAATTTTTATTGTCTTTAATAAGATCCTCAGGGTCTATGGTGCGCATTAACACAATGCCGCCAAGCGAGCCAGAACCGTAAATACTTGAATCTGATCCCTTACCAATATCTATTGCCGATAGGGAAGCAAAGTCAAAGGCTGATGAACCGCCCTTAACGCCGCGCGTGATATCATCAAGCCACGGTATCGGAATGCCATCAATTGTAGTGGTGACACGATTGCCATCAAGACCGCGAATATTAAAACTATCATTTTGGCGGTTATAATTAATTGCTGGATCAAGCCGAGAAATGTCGTTGACATTATCCACTTGCTTGTTTTGAATATCTTTAGTGGTAACAGTATCGGTTAAAACACCCTTATTTTTCAAACTGTGTTTGTTTTCAGCATCGACAACAACGGTATCAAGCTCGTTTTCATTTTCTTGTGCTGCATTTGCTTGCGATGAGGTTAAGCTAGAAAATATTGATAATGTCAAAAAAGTAGTTATAAAAAGTTTTTTTTTATTTTATAATTGACTTTTATCATCTTTATATCACCAATAAAACAAGTTAAGTAATAATAACCATCAATAATTTTCTTGAATGGCTAGATAATTGTTCATAACTTAAATACAGCTAGGTAATATTAAATTCTACTTTTCGAACTTCGTTGGTATAAACTTTCCTCTAGCCTATATTTATTTTTAACTTTGGCTATCAAACATGATAAATATAGTCAAGTTATAATTTATTGAAAGGCTATTTAATGGAAACAAAATTATGGAAAACGAGCGTTTTGGCTTTATTGTTTTAAATTGCGCCCAAAAATCGCGCATGATATCTGGCCTGAACTTAAAAGGATTTTCACCCTGCACGCCCTTGATAATAAAATTAGGTAATAGTTAAGTTTTTAAAGAGGGATTGGTTTTATTAAATTCGACAAATATTAAAAATAAGTCAATGTTTTTGGGGAGTATAAGCTCGTTTTGGACTTTTTAGGTAGTTTAAGCCCCCTTTGGACAAAGCAAAGGGGGCTTTTATTAGAGGTGAAAAGCTTACATATGTAGCGGTTTTGCGAAAGTAGCAAGGGCCGCTTCACGTACAGCTTCTGACATAGTTGGGTGGGCATGACATGTGCGGCCTAGATCCTCCGAAGAACCGCCAAATTCCATAAGAACGGCGATTTCGTGGATCATTTCACCTGCGCCATAACCAAGAATGTGGCCACCAAGAACGCGGTCGGTTTTTTTGCAAGCAAGGATTTTTACAAATCCATCAGTGTGCTGGATCGAGCGTGCACGACCATTGGCAGTGAATGGGAATTTGCCAACATTATATTCAATACCTGCGGCTTTTAATTCTTCTTCAGTTTTACCAACAGAGGCAGCTTCTGGTTGGGTGTAAACAACGCCAGGGATTACGTCAAAATTGACATGGCCTTTTTGACCTGCCAAAATTTCAGCAACGGCAACGCCTTCATCTTCAGCTTTATGGGCAAGCATTGGGCCTTTTACTACGTCACCAATGGCATAAACGCCATCAAGTGTAGTTTTCCAATGATTGTCAATTTCAACGCAGCCGCGGCTGTCTAGCTTTACGCCAACTTCTTCAAGGCCAAGACCGGCTGTATAAGGTTTACGGCCTGTTGCAACCAAAACAACATCGCCATGAAGAGATTGTGTTTCGCCGCCGCTTACAGGTTCATAACGCACTGTTGCGCCCATAAAGCCATTTTCAACACCAGTTACTTTTGCGCCAAGCTTATAAGTGATGCCTTGCTTTTCCATAAGTCTTTGGAAGTTGCGCGATACTTCGCCATCCATACCGCCAAGAGCTTTATCAAGATATTCTACAACCGTTACTTTTGTACCAAGACGCGCATAAACTGAACCAAGTTCACTACCAATTACACCGGCACCAACAACAATCATTGTTAATGGTACTTTGGTAAGGGCTAAGGCTCCTGTCGATGAAATAATGGTTTTTTCATCAAATTCAAATTCCACACCAGGAATACCTGCAACATCCGAGCCGGTTGCGATTACGATATTTTTGGTTTCAACCGTTTGAACACTGCCATCTTCAGCAGTTACTTCAACTTTGCCTTGCGCAACAATTTTACCAGTACCAATAAAAGTATCAACCTTGTTTTTCTTAGCTAGAAAAGCAACGCCGCTGGTATTGGCATCAATAACGCTTTGTTTAAATTCCATCATTTTGGCAAAATCAAACTCTGGTTTGCCAATTTTAACACCAATTGAGTCATAGCCATGAGAGGCTTCAGCATAAACTTCTGAAGCATGAAGCAACGCCTTTGATGGAATGCAGCCAACATTAAGGCAAGTGCCACCAAATGTTTTACGTTTTTCAATCATTGCGGTTTTAAGGCCTAATTGGGCTGCTTTGAATGCACAAACATAGCCGCCAGGGCCGGAACCGATCACCACAACATCATAAGACATGATTCTTCCTTTTGCTTAGGGTTTTTCCCTCGTTTGTTCGTGACTAGCATAAATCACGTGAGTCTCAAAAACAAAGTTAAACATTATTGCAAATTTTTAGCAAAATGTGAGGGTTTTTGTAAACTTATGCAGGGCGTTGATTTGAAAATATCTTAACGCCACCGCTTAGTGCCCATTACCATAATGTCAAATTGCGCAATTTGACATGAATAGGCTTTAAAATAAAATGCCCTGAATTTTCATTCAGGGCATTTTCAATCCACTCATAAAGAATATAGGATTAGAGCTGACGCTCAACCATCAATTTCTTAATCTCGGCAATTGCCTTGGCAGGATTTAGTCCTTTAGGGCAAGTTTGCGTACAGTTCATGATGGTATGACAGCGATAAAGCCGGAAAGGATCTTCAAGCTTATCTAGGCGGTCACCGGTTGCTTCATCGCGTGAATCAGCAATCCAACGATAAGCCTGCAATAGAACCGAGGGTCCCAGATAACGATCACCATTCCACCAATAGCTTGGGCAAGATGTCTGGCAGCAAGCGCATAAAATACACTCATAAAGCCCATCAAGTTTCAAGCGATCATCATGGCTTTGTAGCCATTCTTTTTCTGGTGTTGGCGATACGGTTTGCAACCAAGGCTCGATCAAGCGATGCTGGGCATAGAAACGATTAAGATCTGGCACAAGATCTTTGACCACTGGCATTGAAGGCAATGGATAGACCTTAATTGGGTGCTTAACTTCATCCATGCCGGTAATACAAGCAAGGGTGTTGGAGCCATCAATATTCATCGCACAAGAGCCGCAAATACCTTCACGGCAAGAACGACGCAGTGTCAATGTTGGGTCAACATGATTTTTGATGTATAAAAGTCCATCCAAAATCATCGGCCCACATGAATCACGATCCACATAAAAAGTGTCAAGGCGTGGATTTTCACCATCATCTGGTGACCAGCGATAAATACGAAATTCCGTTAAGTTTTGGTTTTGCTCTGGCTTTGGCCAGACCTTGCCTTTTTTAACCGTGGAATTTTTGGGAAGGGTCATTTGAACCATTATTTTGCTCCCCTAGTAAACGCGCTTTTTAGGCGCGATTTTCTTTGGATCAATACCACCATCTTCATAGCGAGTAAGTGGATCCACATGCACAGCACGATAGGAAAGACTAACTTTGCCTTCCGGTGAAAGGTGAGATAATGTATGTTTACGCCAGTTTACATCATCGCGATCTGGGAAATCTTCACGGGCATGAGCGCCGCGGCTTTCCTTACGTGCAACAGCCGAGTAAACGGTACAAATTGCATTTGCCATCAGATTATCAAGTTCCAATGTTTCCATTAAATCTGAATTCCAGATCATTGAGCGGTCGGTTACTTTCACATCTGGCAATTCATCCCAAATAGCTGAAATACGTTCGCAACCACTTACTAACGAATCTTCCTGACGGAAAACAGCCGCATCTTCCTGCATGGCGCGTTGCATCTTATCACGCAGCTCCGCTGTTGGCTTTGAGCCATTCGCAAAACGAATACGGTCGAAGCGTTCCATGATTTTGTCACATGCTTCAATATTAAGCTCAGGAATTGGAGCGTCACGGTCAATTACCTTTGCTGCACGTAAAGCGGCCGCACGGCCAAACACCACCAAATCGATAAGTGAGTTGGAGCCAAGACGATTAGCACCGTGAACGGAAGCGCAACTTGCTTCACCCACAGCCATTAAGCCTGGCTGAACGCGATCATTATCTTCCTCAGTTGGATTTAGCACTTCGCCCCAATAATTGGTTGGGATGCCGCCCATATTATAGTGAACGGTTGGCAATACCGGAATTGGGTCTTTGGTAAGATCTACGCCGGCAAAAATACGGGCTGATTCCGAAATACCGGGTAGGCGTTCATGAAGAATAGCTGGATCAATATGGCTAAGAACAAGGAAAATATGGTCTTTCTTTGGACCAACGCCGCGTCCTTCACGAATTTCAATGGTCATGCAGCGTGAAACAACGTCACGCGATGCTAGATCTTTGAAAGATGGCGCATAACGCTCCATAAAGCGCTCGCCCTCAGAGTTGATGAGGTAGCCACCTTCACCGCGTGCGCCTTCAGTAATCAAACAGCCAGAGCCGTAAATACCAGTTGGGTGGAATTGCACAAATTCCATATCCTGCAAAGGAAGACCTGCACGCGCAATCATGCCGCCGCCATCACCAGTGCAGGTGTGGGCAGACGTTGCTGAGAAGTAAGCGCGACCATAACCACCAGTTGCCAACACTACCATCTTGGCAGAAAAACGGTGAATTGTACCGTCATCAAGGTTCCAAGCAACAACACCGGTGCAAACACCGTCAGTCATGATGAGATCAAGTGCGAAATATTCAATAAAGAATTGCGCATTATGTTTTAGGCTTTGGCCATAAAGCGTATGCAAAATAGCGTGGCCTGTACGGTCAGCGGCCGCGCATGTGCGCTGCACGGGTGGGCCTTCACCAAATTCAGTGGTGTGGCCACCAAAGGGGCGTTGATAAATCTTGCCTTCTTCGGTACGCGAGAATGGCACACCATAATGCTCAAGCTCATAAACCGCAGCAGGTGCTTGACGGGTTAGATATTCCATCGCATCCATGTCACCAAGCCAGTCAGAACCCTTGATGGTGTCATACATGTGCCACTGCCAGCTGTCAGGCCCCATATTAGATAGGGATGCGGCAATGCCACCCTGCGCCGCTACTGTATGCGAGCGGGTTGGGAAAACCTTGGTAATACAAGCGGTTTTGAAACCTTGCTCGGCCATGCCCAAGGTTGCACGCAAACCAGAGCCACCAGCGCCAACTACAATGACATCGAACTCGTGGTCGACATATTGATAGGATTTTTTATCCTGCGCTGCCGAAGCATTTGAATTATTGCTTGCCATGGAATTTAACCTCCCAAAGCGATTTTTACGAGTGCTAAAAGACAAGCAGCACCCATGATGAAACAAAAGAAAATATTAAGCGCAAGCAAAATGGTACGCAAACCATGATTTGGGAAATAATCCTCAATAATGACCTGCATACCTAATTTCATATGATATATGCTTGCAACAACCATAACTGCCATAACGACTGAAATGATTGGATTGGCTAAATAACTTACAACCGTTGCATAATCTTTACCAACCAGCATGATGAGAAGAATGATAAAGAAAATAAAAAGTGGCACATTGGCTAAGGCAGTCAAGCGTTGGCGCCAAAAATGGTCAGTTCCATGTTTCGCTGAGCCAAGACCTATGCTTTTATTAAGCGGTGTTCTAAAATCTTTCATTACACCCTCCTAGCGCACAATATAGCCGACAATCCAGATAAGGAGTGTCAAAACAACAGAAATCACAATGGTAGACCAAGCAGTTTTAGTCGCCAATTTTTTTTCTAAAAGCGCAGGATTGGTATCCCAGAATAAATGGCGAACACCACCAACGAGATGGTGAACAAGCGCTAAAGTATAAAGGAATAATATGGTGCGCCCTAAAAACGAGCCAAAAAGCCAGTTAACTTTTTCAAAAGCATCTTCACCCGATGCTGCAGAAATAATCCAAGCAGCAAATAAAAATGTACCGAAATAAAGCGCGCCACCTGTCGCGCGATGGGCAATAGACATTGCCATCGTAATCGGCCAACGGTAAATCTGAACGTGGGGTGAAAGTGGCCGTCCAGAAGGTGTCGTATCTGTCATGAGCGTTCCTGACCTGACATGTGATCGTGATATTGCAAAAAACAATATCGGCAAAATAATGAATCCGTTTTCATTCTTAAAGAACCAAAACAGCTTTTTCTGCCGTGCAAGGAGAACTCCTCACACATTCGACCGACTGCCTAATGAATCGGATTAAAGGTCACGTTCACGGGCGTACGGCTTGGCAACGGCGCAAAACGCCGCTCAGCTTGCTTTGCTTCTAATGCGGATTTTGATCCACGTCAAAGCAAGAAAGCATTTTTTCGATCAAAAGATTGAGAAAACGCAAAAAATTGTGCAAAAATATTGTTTTAATCGTTTGAAAAACTTGATTAAAATTTGAAGGTTTTTTAGTTTTTTATTAAAAACGACTCAATCGCCGCGCATAATGTTTAGAGGACATTTAAAAAATCGAGTTTTATTTTTCCTGATTTTGGGTCAAAATCGGTTATTGGTTTGGATTATGATTTTACCCAGTCAATTGCTGTTGTTAACCCAGTTTTGTTTTAAGATGCTTTAATTAAAGGCTATTTATTCAAAAATTTCATGATTAATAGCCTTGTGCTTAGATGCATCTAACTTTTTTGATAGCAACATTGCGATAAAAGCTAAGACTAAACTCATCATCGAAATAGCGATGATAGTAAAATCACTTGTGAAGTAGATAAAACGACTTAACATGGCCAGACCAGAGCTATATTGAAAATAGGGTAAAAACAAAACGCCAATGGTAAGGAGTGAGGTTGCCATTGACCGCGTTTTAGAAGATACCAATTCAAGAATTAAATTTGCAAGCGGCGCAATGAGTGCGGAAGCGAAAATTCCAAACCATAAAATGGGGATGATAAGTTTTGCACTATGATCGATATTTGAAAGGCACCAATAGCTTGGCCCAATAAGCAGTAATGAGCCGAGTAGACCTATGGTGAAGACTTTATAAGTGCTTGTTTTATCGATTATTTTCCCCCATATTGCTAGCATGATTACAAAGATTAATATTCCAACTACTTTTAACGCAAACAAATATAAAGCGCCATTCGTCAGATCCCGCCCACTTAAAAAGCGCGTTATTTTGTTTAGATATTGCCAATGTAAAATAAAAATGACAGTGATTTGACTGAATAAAATAACATGTATAAATTTGGTCAATCCGCGCTTATTGCCTTTGCTACATTTATTGCTTATGTCAAAATTTAACCGTAATAACAATGAGCGACGAATAAATATAATAAAAGACAAAATAGAAATAAAAAAGACGAAGATCCACGTATCCCAATACTGAGACGTAATGAATATCATTGAAATGTTCATAATCATTATAGCCAAGACAACAGCCACTATTATGAGTGGTACCAAGCTCGTATAAAAACCTCGTTTAGTAGCGGGAGAATAATTAAAAATTAAGGCAGTAGAAACTGCAATTTCGGCGCCCATCATAATAATTGTGCCGATAAAGGCGTAAAATATGACAAAAATCATTATATTTTCATTGAAAAACGCGAGAGCTTCAGTAAGTGAACAAAGGCTTGCTATCATCAAAAAGAGAGCAGTAAAAGCTAGTATCAATTTTTGATTGAACCGATCTGCCAAAAAGCCAAAAATTAAGCCTCCCAATACGGGATAAATAGGCAATATATCAGTTGTATAATAGAAAAGTAATGGCATAGAGGAATTTACGCTCCAAGTATACCGGAAAAGCTGCCAAAATTGCCCCTCTAAAATTGATGCTAAAAAGCAAAACAAAAAAATGCTGGCTAAACTATTTAACATAGCAATTTTAAAATCATTGGAGCGTGTTTCGGTCATTGATTTTAAATCCTTTAAATGATGTTTGAGCCTTTAGAACTTCCAATATATGATGTGAGAAAAGGAGGAGCTATTGTTTATGTTGCTTAATTCTGTTGGAAAACTGCAAATTTATGCCGTTCAACCACCCCAAATTTGTTAAGTTAAAACGGGCTTTTTTCTCTATCTTTTATGATGAAAATATAAAGGTCATTTTTAGGCTTATAGTTTTTAGCTTTCATTTCAAATTGGGTAGGGCTGATTTTTTTGACATTTTTACCGCAAAATGTGACCAGTGCATCTGGTGCACCTTTGTCTACCACGAGGCGAAAATCGCCAATGGTACCGCCAGCCCAATTGCCGCCAGTTTTTAAAATATAACCGATGTCGCGCCAGCCAGCCCACTCATTTTGTTTTCT
Organism: Bartonella sp. HY328; assembly: GCF_025449335.1. Classification (NCBI taxonomy): domain Bacteria; kingdom Pseudomonadati; phylum Pseudomonadota; class Alphaproteobacteria; order Hyphomicrobiales; family Bartonellaceae; genus Bartonella; species Bartonella sp. HY328. The sequence continues at coordinate 3,145,418 of NZ_CP104883.1, read as the reverse complement.
CATTTTTGCAATAGCCGCGCGAAAACCATTATCAGGGCAATATTCATTTGTTACCATTTCTTCAAATTCATTGGGTGTTCGCGGTATACCACTACCTGTCATTGGTCTGTATTCGTGGCGGATTTTGATTTTTTTACCCTTAGGAAAATTCTGCTGCCAATAATAGGTTATTTGGAAAATTTCTTGATCTTCAACTTCAGCAAAGCCAATTTTTTGTTCTTTTTTATATTGAGTTTTAACTCGCTTGCCGTCGACAAAAGTTTTAAAATTGACAAAATTATCAGCAATTGCATCTGGTGCTGCCGTTACACCTGCACCAGTATCGCTATAGGGTTCGACAGGATGGGGCGGCAAGGGAAAGGCAACAATCGTAGTAATGTCGTGGTTTGATGTATTTTCAAAAACATAATCGACGATGATTTTGTCTTCAGAAATATAAAGATTTTCTGATACCATGGCGATATTTTCAAGCTTTTGCAGCACAAGACCACCACCAACCAATTTTGCGCCACTATCATTGGCGGTTGCTATCGTTGCAAAGGAAAAAAGGCTGATAGCCAGTGCTAAAATTTTAAAAATAATATGCATTGGCTTCATAAATTTTCCTTGCACAATAAGACTATTGTTCTTTATCACATACGGCAATGTTGCGACAACGCTCGTCAGCATCAAGATCGATAATAACTTTTAAATAATGGAAATATTTAAATGCTATTCTTGTCGGTGATGCAAGAGTTTATCAAAATAAGATTGACTTATGTCTTAAATATAAAACACAATATTCCATAATTTATATTATTTTATAAGGCATTTTATTTTTAATAAAGATTTGAAGAATATTTATGGGATAAGAGGTCTGGGCCCTAAGGCATTATGGCTAGAGCGCATTTTGATCTGATTGGATCAGATCGGCGCTCTAATCCATTGCTTACACCGCGTTTTTTTGCGAAAACCGCTTCACACTTTTTGGAAAAACGCTCTAAAGTGCTCAAGCATTTAAAAAAAAGCAAAGCCATTAATTTTCTAAATAAAAAATATTAATCATGTAATCTTCTTAAAAAATGGCGGGTTGCACTTTGTGTTGGCTCATTAAATAAAGCTTTTGATGGGCCTTGCTCAACAACGATGCCGTCATCCATGAATATGGTTCTATCGGCTACATCGCGCGCAAAATTCATTTCATGGGTTACAATGATCATTGTACGGTGTTCTTCAGCTAATGATCGGATCACGTCAAGTACTTCACCGACCAATTCAGGGTCAAGGGCGGATGTTGGTTCATCGAACAGAATAACATCAGGTTCCATGGCCAAAGCGCGGGCAATAGCGGCGCGCTGCTGTTGGCCACCAGAGAGTTGAGCAGGGTAGGCGTGTGCTCTTTGCGCTAAGCCGACCCGTTCAAGGAGTGCCATGCCGCGTGTTTCAGCTTCAACTTTTGGCATTTTTTTTACGATAATCAATCCCTCAATAACATTTTCCAATGCCGTGCGATGAGGAAAAAGATTAAAGTTTTGAAAAACAAAACCCGTATGAAGACGTAATTGATGTAAGCGCTTTTTTTGTTTAGCAAGTGGGATTGCACAATTTAGCGTTTGCTCACCGATGCGGATTGTGCCAGCATTTCCTTCTTCAAGTCCATCAAGACAACGTAGCATTGTAGTTTTGCCGGAACCTGAGCGGCCAATAATTGCAACCACTTCGCCAGTCGCAACATTAAGATCTATGCCTTTTAGAACCTCGGTTTTACCAAATTTCTTTTTAAGGCCACGAACTTCGATCATTGGTTTTTGCGGCATTTTAAACATCCGATCTTTGTTCTATATGGCGATTAAAGCGCGTTTCAAGCGATTTTTGCAAGGATGCAAGCATAGTTGACAATAGCCAATAAATCATTGCTGCACTCAAATACATTGCAAATATTTGAAAAGTGCGGGCAGTAATTAATTGCGCTTCACGAAATAGCTCAGGAACTTGAATGGTTGCTGCAAGTGAAGTATCTTTTACAAGTGAAATAAAACTGTTGGAAATGCCAGGTAACGCAATACGGCCTGCTTGCGGTAAAATTACCCGCCGCATTGTTTGAAAACGCGTCATTCCAATGGTCGCGGCAGCTTCCCACTGTCCGCGGTCTATCGACGAAATAGCACTGCGTATAATTTCAGCATTGTAAGCAGCAACGCTTAAGGTGAGGCCAATTAATGCTGCCGTAATGGGAGAGAAAGTAATACCAACTTGCGGTAGGCCATAAAAGATAAGAAAAAGCTGCACAATAAGGGGGGTGCCGCGAATAAAAGATATATAAGTTCTTGCTGGCCAGTTCAGCCAGCGCGAACGCGATAATCTTGCAAGAGCTAGAAAAAAACCAAGAATTAATCCAAGTGGCATAGAAACGACACTGAGGCCAATGGTATACAAAGCGCCCCGTAGTAAAAACGGGACGGATTGGATGATGAGACTAAGACTTTCTTGCATTAGGATTTCTTTCAAATGCGTCTTTATTCGGAAACGTCGACACCGAACCATTTTTCAGAGATAGATTTTAAAGTGCCATCAGCTTTCATCTCGGTGATTGCCTTGTTGATTGCAGCTTGAAAGGCGGGGTCTTTGCGAAAAGCTAGGCCTTGTTCTTGTTTGGCAAAAGGTTCGCCAGCTGGAACAAAAATATTACCTGTTTTTTTCACATAGTCAGCAGCAACCAGACGATCATTGAGTACAGCATCGGTGCGTTTTGCTTTAAGGTCATTATATTTTGTTGCCTCATCATCATAGGTACGAACGTCAACGCCAGGTACATGTTCATTCAGCCATTGTTCATAATGGGTGCCAAGCCCAACCCCTACCGCATGACCAGCCAGCTTTTCTGGTGATGTTAATTCATCTTTTAACTCGGGTCGCGTGATGATTTGGATGCCGGAAATGGTGTAGGGTATTGAAAAATCGAAGGCTTTTTCTCGCTCAGGTGTGATTGTTACTTGATTGGCTATAACGTCAATTCGGCCAGAGCCAAGAGATGCCAAAATGCCATCCCATTTGGTTGGATAAAATTTAGCCTTAAGGCCCAAACGTTTTGCAACTTCAGTGGTGAAATCAATTTCAAAACCAACAAGATCACCATTCTCGTCCTGATAATTGAACGGCGGATAAGTACCCTCCACTCCAATTGCTAATTCACCCTTTTTAGCAATGCTTTCAGGTACGCCGCTTGCAATATCAGCATGCGCGAAGGTCGAGGCTAACAAACTTGCTAAACCCAATAATGTCGCAAAAATAAAATGCCGACGATTTTTATGTGTCATGAGACTCTCCATTTTGGTGGGGCTTGCTGCCAGTAAAGCAGACCGGTTAAGCAGACATGCAACCATAATTAGAATAGTTTACCTAACGCTATTGAAATACAGCTTTTAAATCAAGAACGTGCCTCACCTAAAATAGTTGCGTTAATAGTAAAATATTTTGTATATTTAATATAAATTGGAATAAAGTTTTAAATATATGAATTAAAGTGTGGTTTAAGAAATATTTTTGCAGTTTGTGCCAAAAATTTTAGCAGCAATCTTTTAGACTCAGTCAGAACAATTTTTAGATGGTGGTCTCGTTGTGAATGCTGATAAGAAATTATTATTTCTGCGTCCCTATTTTCATATATTCGTAATCTCGTTATGGCAATTTGGTTGCTATTGAGAGGTTAAATAGGGCGAATAACGAAACTTAAAATATTATCAATTATAATTGAGCAATTATTCTTTGTGATTTTGTTTATTCTTGTTTATCTTTATGCTTGTTTATCTTTATTCAAGGGCTTAGGTCTTGACCTTAACAAGCTGGTAATAGACTTATGGGGCGAATTGCCTGCGAGGAAATAAAAATGGAAAAAAAGAAAAAACGGTTTTCTATTCCTCGGCTTAATAGTACGACGTTGCGCAAAAATGTCGATTCAGCGATTAGAAATCGTCGCGGTCATCGCCCGATATCAGCAGATAGAGAAGGTGGTGATACGGTCATTGCATCCTATAATGTTCATAAATGTGTGGGCCTTGATAAAATATTTAATCCTGAACGTATCGTTAATGTGATTTCAGAACTTAATGCAGATATTGTTGGTTTACAGGAAATTGACAAGCGGTTTGGTGAGCGCATTGGTCTTTTAGATCTAGATTATTTGAAAGAGCGGACAGGATTAAAGCCAGTTCCTATACAAGCCATGTCGTCAATGGGGCATGGCTGGCATGGAAATGGGCTGTTTTTTCGCAATGGCGACATCAAGGATGTCCATCAGATAAGCTTGCCCGGTTTAGAGCCACGTGGTGCTGTGATTGTTGAGTTTGATTTGGCCTATGGGCCTTTAAGGGTTATTGGCGCACATTTTGGCTTGTTGCATCGCTCGCGTATCCAGCAGGCAAAAACCATCTTGGCTTATCTTGAAACACGCCCCGATATGCCAACCTTATTGATAGGTGATCTTAATGAGTGGCGTATTGGTAAAGGTTCGTCACTAATTAGTCTTTCACCACTGTTTGATCTTGCTATGGGTACGCTTCCTAGCTTCCCTGCTCGCTTTCCTATTTTGGCGTTAGATCGAGTTTTTGCATATCCTAAAAACTTGGTAAGTTCTGTAGAAGTGCATAAAAGTGCTTTGGCGAAAGTTGCCTCTGACCACTTACCGATTAAAGCCCATATAGACCTTGTTGGTGCGTTAAGCACGATGACGGTTAGCGCGAAGGTCAATTAATATTGCCAGAAACTAATATTGCCAAAAACTTGTGTCTTGCTCTAAGATTACAAATAAGGGGAAAAAAGCCAGATAACTCGATCGAGGAGGCGGGCAGTAAATGGGCGATCTAAAAGGTTTTGCAACAAAACTTGTTGGGCACCTTGCATAGAGCTATCAATTTTTTTGGCAATTTCTTGCGCAAATTGATAATCCATAACTTCCATATCAACTTCAAAATTCAATCGCAATGAACGCGCATCCATATTGGATGTGCCGACATAAGCCCATTTGTCATCAATCACCATAAGCTTAGAATGGTTAAATGTACCACCAGCACGCCAAATATTGCAGTTGTCTTGCAATAATTGATCAAATTGCGCGCGCATGGCACGGTCAACCTGCTTTAGGTTGTTTTCACCTGGTATAACTATATCAACCCTAACGCCGCGTCGTGCCGCTGTTACAAGAGCACTTATTAATTCCCGATCTGGCAAAAGATATGGTGTTTTAATCCGGATATGAGTTTGTGCTAACGAAAAGGCACCAATGAGCATTTTATGATTGGTTTCAATGCAGCGATCAGGGCCAGATGGAACTATACGGATAATTTTTCCTTGTCCTGGGGAAAGAGCAGGGCGAGGAATAGCCCATTCAGCCCCATTAAGCTTTTCACTGGTGGTAAAAATCCAATCTTCGGTTGCAACATGCAAAAGATCTGCAACAGCTGGCCCTTCAACTCGAAAATGGGTGTCATTATAGGCTTGGTCACCCGATAATAAATGGGAAAAACCCACTCGGATATTCATGCCGCCAGTAAAAGCAATTGCACCGTCAACAATCATTATCTTGCGGTGGGTGCGTAAATTGGCGTAAGGCAGACGTAGGCCGATAATAATATTGCCGTTAAAAACATTAACCGGAACATTATGTTGTTTTAACAAATGCACGACACTTGGAAAGGAATAACGCGCGCCCACTGCATCAATTAATACCCGTACCGCAATGCCGCGTTTTACCGCATCAGCCAATGCTTTTACAAATTTTATTCCAATAGGATCGCGGTCAAAAATATAGCTTTCTAACAATATGCTGCGTTTGGCATTAGCTATAGCATCAAGCATAGCTTCATAAGCAAGATCGCCATCGTTTAATGCTTCAATATAATTGCCGCTTGTTTGATTGCAGCGGCTGACCTTATCGCCAAGACGGCTCATGGCTGCGCCGAAATATTGATAATCTTGTTCGATAAGTGACTTATCAACTGCATAATCGTTGAAGTGAAAATGCTCAATTTCATTGACTTTACGGCGCTGGATGTCAACGCTTTTGCGTCTAATACGATTAACGCCAATAATCGCATAAATAACCGCTCCCAAGATGGGCGAGAGGATGATAACGCCAACCCAGCCGATAGCGGTGCGCACTTCTTGCTTGGTCATTGTTGCGTGAATTGCAGCTGTTAAACCCATGACAACTGATAAAATTGCAAGAATATGGGGCCAATAATGGAGAATTAGTTCAGTCATAAGGCTCTCAATCAAAATTTGATATCGTTGTCTTTGGCTGTGCTTCATTGTGATGAGCAGCAGTTTACTTGCATTTTCAATGTTATAACATGGCAAGAGTCATATTTACAAGCAGCCTCATTGTTAACAAGTATATTAAATATTAGTAATATGGCTAATATCCTTTGACATTGTAATTTCAGTAGTTTATCAAAAGCTAAAATAAACCTTAAGAAGCAGTCCTGATTTTTTAAATCTGCTCTACTACAATTTTTGACCAAAAAATCAATATTTTGAGTCCAGTGGAACCAATATACCTTTTATTCGTTTGAATAGGAGTAGCTTGGATGAGAAATCTTTTTGAAATACAAATTATTAAAATCATAGTTATAAGCTTTTATTTTTTAATACTTATAATATAAGTCAATTAATTATAGTTATATTTTTGATTATATTTTTGACTTAACTAGTATTCTGCATGTTATATTGTAGATTTTGTTTTCAATGTTAATTTATACTATTTTATAGGTTTGAGCTTCGTTATTATATTTGACTATATAATAATATTATTTGATTTGTTGGTGTTATCTCAAATTATTTTTAATTTGAGAGGCTATCGGCATGAGTAAATCATTTATGCGCGCAGAGCGTTAAGTGGGGTAAAGATAATGACTAGTAAATCCGTTTTGAATAACCATGTTGATACAAAAATCACCAGTAAGTCGGGCGTTGTTAATGCGTCTAACGAAGCTGGCAATTTTTACATTGATGCAGCCAAGGGGGATATTGCAAATTACGCCCGCGAAGGTGGCGATCTGGTCATTGAGTTTAAAGATGGTGAAAAGCTTGTTATTAAGAATTTCTTTACCTATGGATTAGAATTCAATAACTTATTGCTAAGTGGTGGTGAAGTATTGTTGTTGGTGGACTTTACCAAGGCATTATCAGGTCAAGATGGTATTGAAGATCCTGATGTCATCTATCACGAATTAAATGATGGTATTGATGCAACGGCAGTATTGCTTGGATTGCTTGGCGCTGGTGCGCTTGCTGCTGGGGTTTCAGGCTCCTCAGGCTCCGATTCTGATCAATCGCCGCCACCAGTTGTTGATAATACTCCACCTGCTGTTCCTAGCCTTAGTAGTGTTTATGATAGCGTTGAAGCCATTATAGGTGATATTGCAAATGGCGATAGCACCAATGATGCACGTCCAACATTTTCCGGTACCGCTGCTGCAGGTTCGACAATAAAGTTTTATGATAATGGCCAGTTTATTGGCTCTACCGTTGCTGATAGTAATGGAAATTGGAGCTGGCAGCCTGATACAGATTTGGTTGATGGTGCTCATTCTATTACCTATACTGCTTCAGACAGTGCTGGCAATGAAAGCGCTCATAGCAATCCATTTGAATTTACCGTAGATACCCAAGCGCCAAATGCGCCATCAGCTCCAAATGCAACTGATAATGCAGAACCTTTTATTGGCACAATTGAAAGTGGTGGTAGCACCAATGATAATCAGCCAGAATTTTCTGGAAAAGGTGAACCAGGTTCAACGATTACTGTCAAAGATGGCGATACGATCATTGGTGAAACAACCGTTGATAGCGATGGTAACTGGACATTTAAGCCACAAACACCGCTTGGTGAGGGTAGCCACTCGATTACTGTGACCGAGACTGACAAGGCTGGTAATCAAAGCGATTCAAGTGCGCCGATTGAGTTTGAAGTTGATACAATTAAGCCATCAACTCCATCAACTCCAAATGCGGCCGACAATGCCCAACCATTTATTGGTACAATTGAAAGTGGCGGTAGCACCAATGATAATCAACCTGAATTTTCAGGGAAGGGTGAAGCTGGCGCAACGGTTACTATTAAGGATGGTGATACTATCATTGGTGAAACAACCGTTGATAGCGATGGTAATTGGACATTTAAGCCAGAAACACCGCTTGGTGATGGTAGTCATTCGATTACTGTGACCGAAACAGATAAGGCTGGCAATCAAAGCGATTCAAGCACACCGATTGAGTTTGAAGTTGATACAACGCCGCCTGCTGCCATTGATGAAACATTGATGGATCTTGTTGATGATTTTGGCCTCTATCAAGGCACTATTGCCCATGGCGGACCAACAGACGATCATATTCCCACCTATAGCGGTGGGGTAGGTTCAATTGATCCTAATGATGCATCTTCAATTAATATTTATAATAAAGACGTTGATGGTAATGTAACGCTTATTGGTACCACGACAGTTAATGCTGATGGTTCTTGGAGCTTTGACCCTAACCCATCTTTGGGTGCGGGTGATTATATTTTTACCGCTCGTCCTGTGGATAAGGTTGGCAATATTGGCCCCGAAACAAGTGGTTGGAACTTTACAGTTTTTGGTGATGCACCGCAAAACCCAGCCATTACAAACGTAACCGATAATGAAGGTGCTGTCGTTGGTGAGTTACAAAAAGATGGCGTGACGGATGATACCACGCCAGTCGTAACTGGAACAGGCGAAACTGGTTCAGTTATTACAATTTATGTGCAAAATCCTGATGGTACAAGCTTTATTGGCGGCACAACTGTTGTAAATGCCGATGGTGTTTGGAGTCTTGAAATTAGTCCAGCTTTTGCACAGGGCGATGGCACTTATACTATTTCGGCGCAAGCCCATGATGCGGCTGGACAGCTTAGTGCCATGACCGGCGGTTATCCGGTTATTCTTGATACGCTTGCACCAAACGCACCGCAGCAACCGATTTTAACCGATAATGTCGGCGATGTAACGGGAGCTTTGTCGCCAAATGATACAACCGATGACAAGCAGCCAGTGCTTTCAGGTAATGTAGGCAGTGAAGAAGCAGGCGGCACAATTACCATCAAGGATGGTGATACTGTTATTGGCACAACCACGGTTGAGCCGGATGGATCTTGGAGTTTTACCCCTCCAGCTTTGTCTGAAGGTAACCATTCAATCACTGTCACTGTCACTGACCTCGCAGGTAACGAAAGTAAACCAAGCCCAAGTTTTGACCTTACGGTTGACACCAGTAATGTTGAAGTAAGTTTTAGCCATTTTGTGGATAATGTTGGCTCTATTCAGGGTAATGTTGATATTAATGGGGTGAGCGATGATCGCACTCCCGTCATGGTAGGCAATGCTACAGCCAATACAACGATTACGATAAGCTATATAAATGGTGATGGTGAAAAAATTATTGTTGGCGTGACCACTGCTGATAGCAATGGCGCTTGGACTTTGACACCAACAACCGAATTTTCTGATGGCACTTATGGCTTTACAGCAGAAGCTGTTAATGCTGCTGGTACTAAAGATGATGCATATTTTAATATTGAAATTGATGCTACAGCACCAACCGCCCCAATTATTAATGAAGTTCTAGACGATGTAGGCTTCATTCAAGGTCCGATTAGTTCTGGTTCTTCAACCGATGATACAACGCCAAGCTTTAGCGGTACCGCAGAAGCTGGCACGACAATTACAATCAAGGATAGTGATGGTACTATTGTTGGTCAAACAACTGTTGATGATGAAGGCAATTGGTCGCTAACTACTGATCCTTTAGCTGAAGGTTCCCATAATCTTAGCATCACAGCAACCGATACTGCTGGTAATGAAAGCACCGGCACTGGTTTTGATGTAACAATTGATACACAAGGGCCAACGGCAACAGCTGAGCTCGGCTCGATTAGTGACGATAGCGGTTTTGATTCAACCGATTTTGTTACAAATGATACAACGCTCATTTATACGATTCGCATAAATGGCGACATCGAGGCAGGTGATACTGTTTGGATGCGTATTAAGCCCGATGGTGGTGCAAGTGGTGAGTGGATACAAGCGACACGCAATGATGATGGCACTTACAGTGTTAATCATAATGATGCTGCACATTCTCTAGCTGATGGCCGCTACACAATTGAGACTATTATTCGTGATGCGGCTGGTAATCCATCGGAAATTTCTTCGCAGGCGATTACAATTGACACGCAAGGTCCAACTGGAGCAATTGTTGCCATTAGCGGCTATTTTGATGATGTTGGCGCTATCACAGGCACAATTAGCCAATCAGGTACATCAAGCGACGATACAACGCCCTTGTTAAAAGGTACTATTTCTGGTTTGCAAGATGGCGACCGTATCATCATCAAGGTTACTGACGCTGCTGGTGTAACCACAATTCTTGGTGAAGCAACCGTTAATAATGGTGTTTGGGAATATCAGGTAACTGATAGCCAAGCATTTGCAGAAGGTGATTATCATTTTGAAGCAGTTGTGACTGATAATGCTGGTAATGAGGGGTCAACATCTAATAGTTTTGCTATAACAATTGATGTTACGCCACCAAGTGCTATCAACAATGATAGTCTTGATCTCATTGATGATTTTGGGCCGCTTCAAGGTTCAATTCAATCTGGTGATTCAACTGATGATCGCACACCCACCTATAGTGGAGCTGCGGGGTCTGTGGACGCTGATGATGTTGCAACAATCAATATCTACAATGAGGATGCCTTTGGTGATATTCATCTTATTGGCTTAACAACAGTAAATGCGGACGGCTCATGGACTTTTGACCCAAATCCACCTTTAACACCAGGTGATTATATTTTTACCGCGCGTCCAGTTGATAAAGCGGGTAATGAAGGCCCGGCAACAACGGAGTGGAATTTTACTGTTGTTGGTGCGGCCCCTGCTGATCCGGCTATTACCAGTGTTGGCGATAATCAAGCACCCGTCACCGGTAATTTGCAGCAAAATGGCGTGACTGATGATACAACACCGGTTGTGCGCGGTACGGGTACTGCTGGTTCGACTATCACTATTTATGTTACTGGCCCTAATGGCGAAAGCTTTACTGGTGGTACAACTATTGTTGGAAGTAATGGCGTTTGGACATTGGAAATCAACCCAGCTTTCGATAAGGGGGATGGACAATATGTCATTCAAGCGCAAGCAAGTGATATAGCTGGTCAGCTTAGCAATATAACCGGCGGATATCCGATTGTTCTTGATACATCAGCTCCAGCAACGCCGTCTTTGCCAACAATTACAGATAATGTTGGAGATGTAATAGGTGCGCTTGCTCCTGATGGCACAACAGACGATAGCCGTCCGGTTATTTCGGGTCAAGAAGATGCTAGCGAAGCTGGTGGTACAATCACTATTAAAGATGGTGATACTGTGCTTGGCACAACGACAATTAACCCAGATGGTTCATGGAGCTTCACACCGCCTGCGCTTAGCGAAGGCGATCATACCATCACAATTACAGTGACCGACCAAGCCGGTAATGAAAGTAACCCTAGTGATGGTTTTGATATTCATGTCGATACCAGTAATGTTGTTGTAAGTTTTGATCATTTTGTTGACAATGTTGATCCAATTACAGGTAATATTGACAATGGTGGTATCAGTAATGACCGCACACCACAAATGGTGGGTAAAGCAACTGCTAATGCCGTTGTGACGGTAAGCTATGTTGATAGTAATGGTACAAAAATTATTGTTGGCACAACAAGCGCTGACAGCACTGGTGCATGGAGCCTTACACCATCAACAGATCTTATTGATGGAAATTATGGGTTTATGGCTGAAGCGGTAAATGCTGCTGGTACTAAAGGCAACGCTTATTTCACCATTAATATTGATGGAACGGCGCCTGCAGCTCCGGTTATTAACGATGTGCTTGACGACGTTGGCTTCATTCAAGGTGCTATTACATCTGGCTCATCGACCGATGATACAACACCAACCTTTACAGGTAGCGGTGAAGTTGGCGCAACCATTACAATCAAGGATGAAGATGGCAATGTCGTTGGTCAAACAACTGTTGCCGGTGATGGGACATGGTCTATCACAACCAACCCACTTGCAGAAGGTAATCATAGCCTTACAGTTACTGCCACTGATCAAGCAGGCAATGAAAGTAGTGGTGTTGGCTTTGATGTAACAATTGATACAACTGCACCAACATCGACAGCAATTTTGCAATCAATCAGCGATGATTCTGGTTTTAATAACGCCGATTTTGTAACCAATGATCCTACGCTTATCTATACCATAAGCATTAATGGCACTTTGGAAACAGGCGATACTGTTTGGATGCGGATTAGGTCTGAAGATGGTAGTGTTGGCGAATGGATAAAGGCCGTTGATAATGGTGATGGTACCTATAGCATAGACCATAATGATGCAGCACATTCTTTAGCTGATGGCAATTATGTTATTGAAACCATTGTACGTGATGCAGCAGGTAATAGTTCTGCAATTTCAAGCCAAATTATTATTATTGATACAACTGCACCTAATGATGCAACTGTAACAATTAGTGGCTATTTTGACAATGTTGGCGCAATTACCGGTAATATTACACAATCTGGCAGCTCGTCAGATGATAAAACTCCGTTACTCAAGGGCACCATTGCTGGTCTTGAAACGGGAGATCGTGTCATTATTAAAGTGACAGGATCGGATGGTATTACCAAAATATTGGGCGAAGCGACAGTCAGCGCCGGAACATGGCAATATCAGGTAAGTGACGCGCAAGCATTTTTGGATGGTGATTATACATTTGAAGCGGTTGTCACAGATAATGCTGGCAATGAAGGTTCAAAATCAAATAGTTTTAAACTCAATATTGATACAGTGGCACCATCAGCTATTGATACAACAAAACTGGATCTTGTCGATGATTTTGGACCAGTTCAGGGTACAATTAATCGCGGCGATTCAACTGATGACCACACCCCAACCTATAAGGGTGCTGCGGGTTCCGTTGATCCAGCTGATGCATCAAAAATTAATATTTATAACAAGGGCTCTGATGGTACGTTAACCCTCATTGGCTCAACAACAGTCAATGCTGATGGTTCGTGGAGTTTTGATCCTCAGACTGCTCTTACCGCTGGAGACTATATTTTTGTTGCTCGCCCAGTTGATAAAGCGGGTAATGAAGGTGATGCCACACCAGATTGGAACTTTACAGTTGTTGGCGCAGCGCCTTCCATTCCTGTGATTTCGCGCATAGTTGATAATGTTGGTGATGTCACCGGTGATTTACAACGTAATGAAGTTACCGATGATACAACACCAACTCTTCATGGTACTGGTAGCGTTGGTTCAACCATTACTATCCATGTAACTGCACCCGATGGTTCAACCTTTATTGGTGGAACAACGGTTGTTGCAGCAGATGGCAGTTGGACATTAGAAATTAATCCAGCATTTGCCAAAGGTGATGGTACTTATACTATTGCTGCACAAGCAAGTGATGCAGCAGGCCAATTAAGTGGAATGACAACTGGTTATCCTATTGAGCTTGACACTACTGCACCATCAACGCCATCAATACCAACCATTACCGATAATGTTGGTGAAACAACAGGTGTGCTTGCACCAAATGATACAACTGATGATAAGCGGCCGGTTATTTCAGGTAATGCGGGTGTTGGCGAAGCAGGCGGTGTTGTTACCATTAAGGATGGCGATACGGTTCTTGGTACAACCACAATAAATGCCGATGGTTCTTGGAGTTATACACCACCTGCGCTGAGCGAAGGCAGCCATTCTATATCTGTAACAATTACCGATAGTGCTGGTAATACCAGTAATGCAAGTGAAAGTTTTGATCTCATTGTTGACACGACCGAAGTTGTTGTAAGCTTTGATCATTTTGTTGATAGCGTTGGCTCAATCACCGGTAACGTCGCAACAGGTGGTATAACCGATGATCAAAAGCCAGTATTTAATGGTAATGCAACGCCTAATGCAACCGTAACCGTAAGCTATGTAAATAGTGATGGGCAAACAGTGATTGTTGGCACAACAACCGCTAATAGTGATGGCACGTGGACACTAACACCGACTGAAAATCTTGCAGATGGGTCTTATAGTTTTACTGCTGAAGCTAAAAATGCAGCTGGTAATACTATTACAACCACCTTTACGCTTGAGGTTGACGCAACAGCACCACAAACACCAGCTTTACCAGTAGCAACTGATAATGCTGAGCCAAATATTGGTGTGATTACATCTGGTAGCGATACCAATGATAAACGTCCACAATTTTCAGGCACAGGTGAGGTCGGCTCAACTATAACCATTAAAGATGGCGATACAGTTCTTGGCACAACAACCGTTGATAGTGAGGGAAATTGGTCGTTCATGCCTGATACACCGCTAAGTGAGGGCAGTCATTCGATAACGGTAACAGAAACAGACACCGCTGGTAATGCGAGTAATCCAAGCCCATCGCTTGATTTTAATGTTGATACTACGGCACCTGCAACACCAGCTGTTCCAACGGCTAATGATAATACCGAGCCTAAGACAGGTGTCATTACTGCTGGAAGTAGTACAAATGAAACAAAACCTGTATTTACTGGCACAGGTGAAGTAGGTTCAACAATTACAATTAAGGATGGCGATACCGTTATTGGTACAACAACAGTTGATAGTGATGGTAATTGGTCATTAACCCCTTCAACCGCGTTAAGCGAGGGTAATCATTCTATCACTGTTACTGAAACCGATAAGGCTGGCAATGCCAGTGAAGAAAGTGCGGCGCTTGACTTTACCGTTGATACGACTGCGCCTGCAACTCCTGCTGTCCCCACCGCAACTGATAATACTGAGCCTAATACCGGTGTAATAACCGCTGGTAGCAGCACCAACGAGACCCAGCCCGAATTTTCTGGCACGGGCGAAGTGGGCTCGATTATTACGATCAAAGATGGCGACACAATTATTGGTGAAACAACTGTTGATAGTGATGGTAACTGGTCGTTAACGCCAAATACCCCACTTAGCGAAGGCGATCACTCGATTACTGTGACAGCAACAGATGCTGCGGGTAATGCAAGTGATTCAAGTGCCTCGTTGGATTTCAATATTGATACCACGGCACCAAACGCGATTGATGAAAGTAAGTTAGATCTTGTTGATGATTTTGGTACGATCCAAGGTACAATCAATCGTGGTGATCCAACCGATGATCGTACACCAACTTATGATGGTGCGGCAGGCTCGGTTGATCCAGATGATGCTTCAACCATCAATATTTATAATAAGGACGCTGAAGGCAATGTAACGCTTATCGGTACAACAACAGTTAATGCTGATGGATCTTGGAGCTTTGACCCAAGCCCACAATTAATTCCTGGCGATTATATCTTATCAGCTCGTCCAGTTGATAAGGCAGGTAATATTGGTCCAGCAACGACTGATTGGAACTTCACCGTTGTGGGTGCAGCACCATCTGATCCAGCTATCACCAGCGTTAGCGATAATGAGGGTGCAGTTACAGGTGGCTTGCAGCAAAATGGCGTGACCGATGATACAACGCCTGTTGTTGGCGGTACCGGTACAGCTGGTTCAACCATCACCATTCATGTTACCGCTCCAGATGGCACAAGCTTTATTGGTGGTACAACTATTGTTGATAGCAATGGTAATTGGACCTTGGAAATCAGCCCAGCTTTTGCCAAAGGCGATGGTACTTATACGATTAAAGCGCAGGCAAATGATGCGGCAGGTCAGCTCAGCAATATGACGGGCGGCTATCCAATTGTGCTTGATACTACTGCGCCATCAACACCATCAATGCCAACCATCACCGATAATGTTGGTGATGTAACAGGTGCCTTGTCACCAAATGATACAACTGATGACAAGCAACCTGTGCTTTCTGGTAATGCGGGTGTTGGTGAAGCTGGCGGTATTGTTACCATTAAGGATGGCGATACGGTTCTTGGTACAACAACAATTAATGCTGATGGCTCTTGGAGTTATTCTCCTTCAGCCTTAGCTGATGGTGATCATTCAATCAGCATCACTGTGACCGATCCTGCAGGTAATACAAGCGCTGCAAGTCCTAGCTTTGACTTTACAGTTGATAGCAGCAACGTCATTGTTGGTTTTGACCATTTCGTTGATGATTTTGGTTCAATCCAAGGTAATGTTGGCAATAATGGTGTTTCTGATGACCGCCGTCCGCAAATGGTTGGTAGCACAAGTGCTAATGCAACTGTAACCGTAAGCTATGTAAATAGTGATGGGCAAACGGTGGTTGTTGGTGTTACCACAGCTGATAGCAATGGTGTGTGGACATTAACACCAACAACAGATTTTGCTGATGGTGTTTATAGCTTTACTGCTAATGCTGAAAATGCAGCAGGCACCAAGGGTAGTGTCATATTCGGCATTGAAATTGATGGCACAGCGCCAGCAGCGCCAGTGATTGATGAAGTGCGCGATGATGTTGGCTTTATCCAAGGCGCGATCACATCTGGTTCATCAACCGATGATACAACACCAACCTTTAGTGGCTCTGGCGAAGTTGGTGCAACCATCACGATCAAGGATAGCGATGGGAATGTAGTTGGAACAACAACAGTTGGCAGTGATGGCAAGTGGTCTGTTACCACAGATCCTTTGACTGAAGGCGATCATAGTCTTACTGTAACTGCAACCGATGCGGCAGGCAATGAAAGCACAGGTACTGGTTTTGATGTAACAATTGATACTCAAGGCCCAACTACAACTGCTACCTTGCAATCAATTAGCGATGATACCGGCACAAGTGCTTCAGATTTTATTACAAATGATCCAAGCTTAATTTATACCATTGCTATCAATGGCACTTTGCAAGCTGGTGATACGGTTTGGATAAGAATTAAACCAGAAGGTGGAACCGTAGGTCAATGGATTGAAGCAACACGCAATGATGATGGCACTTATAGTGTTAATCATAATGATGCTTCTCATGCGTTAAGCGATGGCAATTATATTATTGAAACCATTGTTCGTGATGCTGCTGGTAATCCATCAACCTCATCAACACAAAATATCACTATTGATACACAAGGCCCAACATCGGCCGTTGTTACCATTAGTGGCTATTATGATGATGTTGGTTCAATTACGGGTGAAATTTCTCAAACCTCAACTTCAACCGATGATACAAAACCACTTCTCAAAGGAACCATATCAGGCCTTGAAGATGGTGATAGAGTTATTATCAAGGTCACTGGTGCCGATGGTATTACTAAAGTACTTGGCGTTGCAACTGTAACTAATGGTACTTGGGAGTATCAGGTGACAGATGCGCAAGCACTTGCAGAAGGTAATTATAGCTTTGAAGCCGTTGTTACTGATAATGCAGGCAATGAAGGCTCGAAATCGGCTAGTTTTGATCTTAATATTGATACCACGGCACCAAATGCGATTGATGAAAGTAAGTTAGATCTTGTTGATGATTTTGGTACGATCCAAGGTACAATCAATCGTGGTGATCCAACCGATGATCGTACACCAACTTATGATGGTGCGGCAGGCTCGGTTGATCCAGATGATGCTTCAACCATCAATATTTATAATAAGGACGCTGAAGGCAATGTAACGCTTATCGGTACAACAACAGTTAATGCTGATGGATCTTGGAGCTTTGACCCAAGCCCACAATTAATTCCTGGCGATTATATCTTATCAGCTCGTCCAGTTGATAAGGCAGGTAATATTGGTCCAGCAACGACTGATTGGAACTTCACCGTTGTGGGTGCAGCACCATCTGATCCAGCTATCACCAGCGTTAGCGATAATGAGGGTGCAGTTACAGGTGGCTTGCAGCAAAATGGCGTGACCGATGATACAACGCCTGTTGTTGGCGGTACCGGTACAGCTGGTTCAACCATCACCATTCATGTTACCGCTCCAGATGGCACAAGCTTTATTGGTGGTACAACTATTGTTGCAATGGTAATTGGACCTTGGAAATCAGCCCAGCTTTTGCCAAAGGCGATGGTACTTATACGATTAAAGCGCAGGCAAATGATGCGGCAGGTCAGCTCAGCAATATGACGGGCGGCTATCCAATTGTGCTTGATACTACTGCGCCATCAACACCATCAATGCCAACCATCACCGATAATGTTGGTGATGTAACAGGTGCCTTGTCACCAAATGATACAACTGATGACAAGCAACCTGTGCTTTCTGGTAATGCGGGTGTTGGTGAAGCTGGCGGTATTGTTACCATTAAGGATGGCGATACGGTTCTTGGTACAACAACAATTAATGCTGATGGCTCTTGGAGTTATTCTCCTTCAGCCTTAGCTGATGGTGATCATTCAATCAGCATCACTGTGACCGATCCTGCAGGTAATACAAGCGCTGCAAGTCCTAGCTTTGACTTTACAGTTGATAGCAGCAACGTCATTGTTGGTTTTGACCATTTCGTTGATGATTTTGGTTCAATCCAAGGTAATGTTGGCAATAATGGTGTTTCTGATGACCGCCGTCCGCAAATGGTTGGTAGCACAAGTGCTAATGCAACTGTAACCGTAAGCTATGTAAATAGTGATGGGCAAACGGTGGTTGTTGGTGTTACCACAGCTGATAGCAATGGTGTGTGGACATTAACACCAACAACAGATTTTGCTGATGGTGTTTATAGCTTTACTGCTAATGCTGAAAATGCAGCAGGCACCAAGGGTAGTGTCATATTCGGCATTGAAATTGATGGCACAGCGCCAGCAGCGCCAGTGATTGATGAAGTGCGCGATGATGTTGGCTTTATCCAAGGCGCGATCACATCTGGTTCATCAACCGATGATACAACACCAACCTTTAGTGGCTCTGGCGAAGTTGGTGCAACCATCACGATCAAAGATAGCGATGGGAATGTAGTTGGAACAACAACAGTTGGCAGTGATGGCAAGTGGTCTGTTACCACAGATCCTTTGACTGAAGGTGATCATAGTCTTACTGTAACTGCAACCGATGCGGCAGGCAATGAAAGCACAGGTACAGGTTTTGATGTAACCATTGATACTCAAGGCCCAACTACAACTGCTACCTTGCAATCAATTAGCGATGATACTGGTTTTGACACAGGTGATTTTATCACCAGCGACAATAGTTTGATCTATACCATTGCTATCAATGGCAGTTTGGAAGCCGGTGACACCGTTTGGTTGCGCATTAAACCTGCAAGTGGCTCGGCTGGCGATTGGATACAAGCAACACGCAATGATGATGGCACTTATAGTGTTAATCATAATGATGCTTCTCATGCGTTAAGCGATGGTCGTTATATTATTGAAACTATCGTTCGTGATGCTGCTGGTAATCCATCAACTTCAACCTCCCATGATATAACGATTGATACACAAGGCCCAACATCTGCAACGATATCTATCACTGGTTTTGCTGATGATGTTGGTTTGATCCAAGGTGATATGACCACATCTGGTACATCAACCGATGATACAACACCATTGTTGAAGGGTACTGTAACAGGTCTCGAAGATGGTGATCGCATTGTTATTAAGGTAACTGGCGCTGATGGTGTAAAGACTGTGCTTGGTTATGCAACCGTGACCGATGGTACTTGGCAGTATCAGGTGACAGATGCGCAAGCACTTGCAGAAGGTGATTATAGCTTTGAAGCCGTTGTTACTGATAATGCAGGCAATGAAGGCTCGAAATCAGCTAGCTTTGATATCAATCTTAACTTAACTGGGCCGTCTGCTTCTTCATCTATAACCAGCATTAGTGATGATACCGGTACAAGCGCAACTGACTTCATCACCAATGATGATACGCTTATTATAAATGGAACTGTTTCTGAAACCTTGGCAACAGGTGAGAAAGTACAGATTCAGATCGATAATGGCACATGGGTTGATGCTGTCTATGATGCTGATACCAATACATGGACATATGATAATACTGGTAGTGTTTTATCGGAAGGCACTCACACGATTACTAGCCGTGTTATTGATGCTGCCGGTAATGTGACAGTTGGTAGCACTCAGAATGTTACTATTGATAAAACCGCGCCAATTGATGGATATGAAATTGCCATTAGCGGATTTACCGATAATGTTGGTTTGATCCAAGGTGAAATGACCGTTTCTGGTACATCGAGCGATGACACAACACCGCTTCTTAAAGGGACGGTTACTGGCATGCAGGATGGAGATCGTATTGCGGTCAAAGTTACTGGGCCAGATGGACAGAAAATCTTACTTGGCTATGCAACTGTTACCGGTAACACTTGGACCTATCAGGTTAGTGATGCTCAAGCTTTTGCAACCGATGGACAATATAGATTTGAAGCCGTTGTTACCGATAAAGCTGGTAATGAAGGTAAAACTTCCACCGTCTTTGATATCAATCTTGATCTTACAGCACCAACTTCTGCCGCCAGTATTACTGGTATCACAACCGATACAGGCTTTAGCGACAGTGATTTTATCACCAGTGATACGACCTTGACCATCCATGGTAGTGTCTCACAGACCTTAGCATCAGATGAAAAAGTTCAAATCTCGATCGATGGTGGTGATTGGGTAGATGCTGTTTATAATTCTGCCGATAATAGCTGGAGCTATGATAACACTGGGAATGCTTTATCTGAAGGCAGCCACTCAATTGCGACCCGCGTTATTGATGCTGCTGGTAATGTTACCAATGGCGGATCACAAACAGTCGTTATTGATACGACAGCACCAACAAGTGCAAGTGTTTCTATTACTGGTTTTTATGATGATATCGGCTTGAATACCGGTGATGTAACGACCAGCAACAGCTATACTGATGATACTAAACCCCTTCTTAAAGGTACAATTGCTGGCGTTGGCGATGGTGAAAGAGTTGTTATCAAAGTTACCGATGAAAATGGTATAACAACTGTTTTGGGCGTTGCTACTATTTCTGGTGGTACATGGGAATATCAGGTGACGAGTGCACAAGCCTTTAGCGATGGTAAATTTAGCTTTGAAGCAGTTGTCACTGATACGGCTGGTAATGAAGGAACAAAGTCCAGTGTATTTGATATTAATGTCGATACTGCGGCACCAACTGCAACTTCAGACATAGTTTCAATTACCGAAGACACTGGTAATGTTGGTGATGACTTTATTACCCGTGATGGAACCTTAATTATTACTGCAAAGGTTACCGGAACTCTTGCAGCTAATGAACGCGTTCAAATTTCATTGGATAATGGTCAAACTTGGCAAGATGCAACCTATGCTGCTAGCAGTGATAGCTGGAGTTTGGATAATAGCGATACAGAGCTTGCCGATGGTACTTATACCTTTAAAACACGTGTTATTGATGCTGCTGGTAATTTAGGTACTGAAAGCAGTAAAGAGGTGACCATTAATAATGGTGTACCAAGCACAACTGTAAGCATTACGCATTTTAGTGATGATTACGGCACGCAGCTTTATGACAGCTTGCCATCTGGTAGCTATACCGATGATACGACACCAACTTTACACGGCACTTTAAGTGAAGAACTTGAAGCAGGTGCAACAGTTGCTGTTTATCGTGGTAGTGTTTTTGTCGGCTATGCCACAGTTAGCGGTACAAGCTGGAGCTTCACCGAACCAACTGAACTTAAAGATGGGACTTTTTATACCTATTATGCCGCAGTACAAAGTTTGTCCGGTGTAAATGGTAGCCTTTCTTCAGGTTTTGAAATTGCTATTGACACAACTGACAGTAATATGGCGCCAAATGTTGGTACCGGTGGTGCTTATGCGACCTATTCCATGTCCTTACGACTTGGGAATAATGGCGGCTGGACAATGATGACCGATATGGCTGAATATTCAGCTGATGGTAATGATTTCCGCAACTTTGGTTCGCCTAAATTGCTCACTTGGGCTAATGTCGGTAACGCTGCAGTTTCTGATCAATATACGTGGGAAAAATTATTTAGTTCATATACCTATGGCGATTACAACCGCGATGGTTATATGGATATGTTCTTGACTGATAGAACTTATGGTGGCGGCAGCAATGCGACGATGTTTATTGGTCAAGCCGATGGCAGCTATGTTGCAACATTGGTAAATAGTGGAACGGCGACCCATTTTGGTAGTACTATTACTTTCGATATGGATGGTGACGGTTGGCTAGATGCCTTTATCGGCGACTCTGGTAATGATAGCTCGACCTTCTTCCACAATAAGGGAGATAGTGGTACTGCAGATTTTGCTGCTGGCCGTTTTGATGTCTATGGTTATGGTGCTGTTACTGCTTCATCCATGCCATCTGATCTTAGAAGCCTCACAACAGATCATGAATTATCTGCAATCGATCTTGATAATGACGGTACTGTTGATCTGGTTTTCCATGGCAATTATGCTGGGCAAAGCACCTATAATATGGTGACGCTCAAAAATAATGGTACTGGTTCGTCAACAGGGCAAAATTGGAGTTTGGGTCAGTCCTTTACCAATGTGTTCAACACAAGTGGTCTTGCTGGTACAGCCTTACAGTCGGATAGTTTTGAACGAACTATTTCCCTAACTTGGGGCGACTTTAATGGCGATGGTTATATGGATCTATTCATTGGCCAATCAAAAGATGCAGGTGTTGGCGCAGTTGCTAATACAACTGGTACCGATAGTATGATTTTCTATAATGATGGTGCCGGTAATCTTAAAGATCCGCAACGCATTGCTGACGGTATTATGGGTAAATCAACCCTTGCAATTGACTGGGATGGTGATGGTAAAATGGACCTTGTTGAGGTTCCTGAAGCCAAATATTCTATCGGTACATCGCTTTATTACCATAATACTGGTACGCTTGATGATAGTGGCCAAGTTGTCTGGGATATTAAAAATATCAAGGATATGGGTGTTGCAACGGCTGGTGGTTCCATCATGACGTCAACAGCACTTGATGCTGCGGTTAATGGTGCAAGTGCTGCTGCAATGGATTATGATTGGGATGGTGATCAAGATTTGATCATATCACGTGCTAATACCACTGAAGCATCGATTGTTATCACTAATCCAAATACGCCAGATTATGGCACTGCCATGCATTTGCGTATTGTACGTCCCGATGGTTCCAATACGTTTTATGGTAATACGGTTGAAATTTATAATTCAGCTGGTGTGCGTGTTGCAAGCCAGATTATCAACCCGCAATATGGTACGGGTTGGAATGATAGCTCGGCAATCGTCCATTTCTATGGTCTTGATCCAAATGAAACCTATACTGCAGTATTACGCTTTAACCAAAATGGTGTTTCACAAGACTTTGGTGGTCAAGCTTTTGCCAGCAGCACCAATCCAGTTGAAAATGTAAATTCAAGCTGGACTAACCTTAAAGCAACAGAACCCTATAATGGTTATGTTCTAACAGCTGAAGCTGATGGTGCCACCGCCAATACGAATAGTTACAGCGCTGACGTTGGTATTGTTGGTACTGGTTACAATGATACTTTCTTCATTGGTGCTGGTACCCGTTACTATAATGGCGGCGGCGGCTGGGTTGTTGGCGATGGTGAACGCACTTGGGATGCGGATAGTGGTTTGGATATTGCTGATTTTGCAGCTGTTGGTTCTGCTGGCATTAACGTAAGTCTTGCCATTACCGATGCTTTCCAAAATGTTGCAACCGGCTATACCATTAAGTTAACCAATATAGAGGCCATTTATGGTACCAGTGGTAATGATACTATTACCGATGGTAATGGTGAAAACATCCTCAATGGTCGTGGCGGCGATGACAACTTTATCTTGAGTGGGACAGGTCAAACAACCTTGCTTTATGAGGCAATTGCTGACGATGCAACGGGTGGCAATGGTCATGATACGGTAGATCAGTTTACCCTTGGCAATTATGCAACCAATGCGAATGCAGACCGAATTGACCTATCTGATATTTTGATTGGTTATGTTCGCGATGCTGACGGTCCTGCACATTTTGACTCAAATGGCGTTGCTAAAATCGATGTTGGTGATAAGATTGGAGATTACCTCAAAGTAGAGCAAGAAGGTGGCAATACCGTGCTTTACGTTGATCGCGACGGAAGCGGTGGCTCTTATGAATCAACACCATTATTGACCATTAATGACGTAAATGTCGATCTTGCAACTCTACTTGCTAATGGTCAAATTGTTGTTTAACTTTTAAAAAAGTTTAACTCTTTTATAAAAATTTAACTCTTTTATAAAAATTAAAAGGCCTCCCGATTACCATTGGGAGGCCTTTTTTATTATGATGATAAATTAATGAGCTTAACATTTTTATTGTGCAAAAGGCAGGCCGCATTAAATATTGATAGATCAATTGGATTTGGCAACCGTATATCTTTTACATCAGGAAAATCTCTTCCACTTACTTCAAATTTGCGATCAATTTGAGTAATGAAGATAAGAATAATTTTTTTGTTTTTTGCAAAGGTTTTTAACAATTCTATTTGTTTCGTTAAAGGTGGCTTATCATGCCTTTGATCTAATAATTGTAAATAATCAATAATCGCAAAAGATCCCGATGGCATTATTTTCATGATATTTATAATATAACTGGCTGAAATATCTTCCGATGTATCGATTAAAAATTTCTCTTGCCATTGACTTGGCCAATGCCAATTCTTTGAGTGACTTGGCGCAATGCCAATTTTTTGCAAGCGTTTTTGAACGTCGATTTTGTTATACTCAAGGGTAAAAAATACACCTTTATGGCCAAATGTAATCGCCTCTTTAGCTATTTTTAAGCTTAAAAGTGTTTTGCCTTGTCCTGGTCGAGCGCCTAATAAAATGAGATCGCCTGTTTTAAACTTGTTAAATAAGCCACTCAACCTATTATTTTCGCGGTCACGCAGCAGTAGGGACCAGCTTTTATACCCATTTTCCCTAGCAATAAAGTCTAAGGCTTTCACATGCGTTATTTTATCCAAGCGCACCAATTGTTTGGCTTGGCGTTTTAGTTGATGAAGCGGAGTTTTTTGAATGTCGTTCATAAAATTAACAACCTTTAATCGCAAAATTTATGACAATCCCTCCTTATATCATCGAGCGATATTAGTTGTTATTAAAATAATGAAGCCGACACGAAAGGTGCTTTCCCATTTGGAGGGGGGAGGCTTGGCAACGCCTTGAACCTTTTACCACATTGTGTACAAAAAACATATGAGAATTTATTCTACTAAAATAAAAATTGCATTTAACAGCAAACTTCTATCCTTAACATGGATATATCATCATTAAAAATTGTGAAAACCCTGATCGGCCTGCTAAAATACTTAAATATTAATGATGAAATTTTAAAGGAAGCAAAAGTAATAATGTCAGGATTGAGTGTAATGCTAGAAAAATTTGGTTTTACTTTTTAGCTATTACCACTTTGGATTGCTATTTTAAAAAAGGCTTTATTTTGATGGATTTTTATTGGACTGCAGCTATCAGGATGAGTTTATTTATAGTTGAGCTTAAAAAAATCGTTGCAACAAAAAAATGCCACAACGATTGAAGATATATTAAGCGCAAATAGATAAATTCTTACGCGCTATGGGAAAAAATATCGCTTTCAGACCAGCCCATAAGGTCGAGCTCTGCTCTTGATGGCAAAAACTCAAAACAGGCTTTTGCAACATTTGTCCGGCCTTCACGGGCAAGGCGTTCAATCAAAATTGCGCGCAAGCGGTGCAAATACAGCACATCAGATGCTGCATATTCGATTTGTGCTGGCGTTAATTCAAAGGCTGCCCAATCGGATGATTGCTGCTGCTTAGAAATAGTAACATCTAATAATTCATTGCAAATATCGCGCAAGCCATGACGGTCGGTATAGGTGCGGGTGAGTTTTGACGCAATTTTTGTGCAAAATACCGGCTTTACTTCCGTGTCAAAAGCAAGGCTTAAAACGGCAATATCAAAGCGGCCAAAATGGAAGATTTTTTCAATTTCTTGATCTTTTAAAAGGCTTACCAAATTAGGTGCTGTCTTCTGCCCTTTGGCAATTTGGATAACGTCAGCAGTACCATCTCCAGGGGAAATTTGTACAACACATAAGCGGTCACGATGAGGTTGTAACCCTAAAGTTTCGGTATCAATAGCAACTGCCTTAACATTTTTATAATGGTCGAGATTTGGCAAATCACCCCGATGAACACGAATATCAGTCATCAAATTTTTTCCTAAAAGATAGTTATTAAATTTGCCGTGCAAATAGCTATTTTGCACGGCTTGAAAATATTATGCAAGCGCTGCTAAAATGCGTGCCCAAGAGCGTTGCCCCTTATGAAAAGAGGTCAAATTATATTTCTCATTGGGTGAATGGATGCGATCACTATCAAGCGCAAAACCTACAAGCAAGGATTCCATTTTTAAATAATCTTGAAAATCACCAACAATTGGAATGGAACCACCCATAGCGACCAATTCTGCTTGCTTGCCCCATTCTTGCGATAGAGCAATTTTAGCCTTGGAAACAATTGATGAGTCATAAGGCAGTTGAATAGCAGGTGATGCACCATGCTCGATAAATTCAACCGAGCAATCAGCAGGGATGCGTTCTTTAACAAATTTGCGGAAAGCGTTGCGAATTTGGATCGGGTCTTGTTTATGCACGAGGCGGAAAGAGATTTTAGCCGATGCTTGCGCAGGAATAACCGTTTTAAAGCCTTCCCCTTCATAGCCGCCGCTAATCCCATTAAATTCGGCGGTAGGACGCGCCCAAATAAGTTCAAGCAGACTGCGATTATTTTCACCGCTTGGGAAAGACAGGCCAACTGGATTTAAAAATTCTTTTGGTCCAAGACCAAGATTATCCCATTGTGCTAAAATTTGGGTAGGCGTTTCTTCAACACCATCATAAAAGCCAGCAATCGTCACGGCGCCATTTTCATCATGCACATCAGCAAGAATTTTGCTCAAAATACGGATAGGGTTGGCGGCAGCTCCGCCATAATAGCCTGAATGAAGATCACGATTAGCTGCTTTTACAATAATTTCTTCACCAACGAGACCGCGCAAACCAACAGAGATCGAAGGCGTTGTCTCATTCCACATTGATGTGTCGCAAACAAGGGCAAAATCAGCGCGCAATTCATTGCGATGGCTTTCTAAAAATGGCTTTAAGGAAGGCGAACCCGATTCTTCCTCCCCTTCAAATAAAATCGTAACTGCAACAGGCAATTGCCCCGTTTCTGCCTTAAAAGCGCGTAAGGCCTCGATAAAGGTCATAAGCTGACCCTTGTCATCTGATGAGCCACGACCGGTAATGATCTTTTGGCCGTCGCGCTCTTTTACTTTTGGATCAAATGGATCATCTTCCCAAAGGGCAAGTGGATCAACTGGTTGTACGTCATAATGGCCATAAAAAAGCACATGGGGTGAATTTTCCTTGGGGCCAGCATGATGGGCAACCACCATTGGATGGCCCGTTGTATCGCGGCGTGATGCTTCAAAGCCAATTGATTTTAAGTCTTCTACCAGCCAGTCTGCGGCCTTTTTACAATCTTCCTTAAAGGCAGGATCTGTGGAAATTGATTTAATTCTTAACAGGTCAAATAACCGCTCAAGGCTTTGATCAAGGTTACCATCAAGGCGATTAAGAACATTTTCCAGCATCATAAATCCACTTTCCAAAAATTGCTAAAGAGTAAAACAGTATTAAAGCCAAAAACATCACTTCAAGCAAGTGCGCATTTAAAAATAAGCTAGGCCTATCGTTTTTGTGATAAAATAATGCCTAACCATTATCTTGACAGGATGCACAATAAAAGGTTGAGCGGCCAGATTGTACAAGTCGTGAAATAAGACTGCCGCAAGCAGTGCATGGTTGATTTTCACGACCATAAACAGCAAAATTATGCTGGAAATAGCCAAGTGAACCGTCTGCATGGCGATAGTCCCGTAATGTTGAGCCACCTGCTTTAATTGCTTCAACAATAACGTCCCTGATGGCAATGGCCAAGGCTTCGCTTTTTTTAACGGCAAAATCGCTGCCATCTGCCAATTTTTCGCCGCTTAACTGCGGCGATAGACCTGCACGCCAAAGAGATTCACATACATAAATATTACCAAGGCCAGCAATGATGCTTTGATCCAATAATAAGGCTTTAAGGGGGGCTTTTTTATTTTTAAAGGCATGGCGCAAATAATCGCCTGATAATGCATTGCCGAGCGGCTCAATGCCTAATTTTTTAAATGCTGGATAATCAGCATAATTAATGTCTCGCTCTAGGGTGAAAAAGCCAAAACGGCGCGGATCATTATAAATTGCTTCAAAATTTTTGCCGTCTTTATTTAGCCCTAAAATGACATGGTCATGGGCGACAATCTTGTCTTTTGGTGCATCATCACCGCTTTGATGCAGCCGCCATGAGCCAGACATGCCCAAATGACTAACAATAAAAAAACCACCATCAAGATTGATAATAAGATATTTGGAGCGCCGTGTTAGTGAACGGATTTTTCGCCCGTTAATAAGCCCTGCCATATTCTCGGTATAAGGATTGCGTAATTTTTTATCGCTGGTTTTAATATAATCAATATGCGCGCCTTCAAGATCTGGCGCAAGACCGCTACGCACCGTTTCAACCTCTGGAAGTTCTGGCATTCAAAATCTTTCTATATAGATGAAGTTACCTTTATGTAGGTTGCGCGAATAAAGTGTTCAATTATCGTCTTGGATTTTATGATACTCTTTAAACCATGAAATGAATTGGGCAAGCCCAGTTGCTAAGGTTGTTTTAGGAGCAAAGCCTAAATCGCGCTGCGCAAGTGTAATATCTGCAAAAGTCATCGGAACATCTGCGGCAGGCATACGCTTTAATTGCCTGATTGCTTCAATGCCTGTACATTGTTCGATAATACCAACAAAGTCTTCTAGTTTTTCAGGCTGATTATTGCCGAGATTATAAAAAGGTTCAATTGGACGCTCAATATTAAGAATGCGTTGGCAGGCTCCTAAAATGCCGTCAACAATGTCGTCAATATAGGTGAAATCCCGCATCATATTACCATAATTAAATAGTTTGATTGGTTTTTTATGTAAAATTGCATTGCTAAAAAGCCAAGGTGCCATGTCAGGCCGCCCCCAAGGGCCATAAACGGTAAAAAAACGCAGGCCAGTACAGCGTAACCCATGGATATGTTGATAGGAGTGGGCAAGAAGCTCTCCCATGCGTTTGGTACTTGCATAAACAGAAACCGGTTGATCCACACGGTCAGTTTCCTTAAATGGTACATTTTTATTACCACCATAGACCGATGACGAACTTGCATAAACAACCGGAATTTTGCGTGCCATTTTTAGTGCTTGCTCAAAAATTGCAACTTGTCCGGTGACATTGGAGTGGGTGTAACTAAAAGGGTTTTCAATCGAGTAGCGAACACCAGCCTGTGCCGCAAGATGAATGATGATGTCTGCATCAACATCATCACCTATGGCATGTGATAATTGTTCTGGAACAGCAATATCGGCCTTCACAAAGCGAAAATTATTATGGCCTAATACCCCTTGCAAACGCGTTTCTTTGAGGGTTGGATCATAATAGCTGTTTAAATTATCAATACCAATAACCTGCCAACCCTCATCAAGGAGCCGCTTTGCGACATGAAACCCGATAAAGCCTGCGGCTCCAGTTAA
The DNA here is from genome assembly GCF_025449335.1 of Bartonella sp. HY328. Classification (NCBI taxonomy): domain Bacteria; kingdom Pseudomonadati; phylum Pseudomonadota; class Alphaproteobacteria; order Hyphomicrobiales; family Bartonellaceae; genus Bartonella; species Bartonella sp. HY328. Next base: position 3,115,770 of record NZ_CP104883.1, on the reverse strand, counting down.
TATTGCTTTCATTATGATCCTATCTTTATGATATGCCAATATCTCGTATGATTACTTATTGAATGAATCCATTAAAATGGCTGCATTTTGCGTGACGATAATCACATTTGTTAAGTTTTTCTCAAATTGACTTAGAACCTGCCCCTAAATCTTTGATCTGTTAACCGATTTGATAAAAGTTCAACATTGCAATTTTAAGTAAGCATAATTACCGCCGTCCAAATAGGCGTTCAATGTCATGAAGTTTTAGTTCAATATAAGTGGGCCGCCCATGATTGCAGGTACCTGATCCAGGTGTCGCCTCCATTTGGCGTAGTAAAGCGTTCATTTCCTCGGCCTTTAAAATACGTCCAGAACGGACTGAACCATGGCATGCCATGGTTGCGGCAACATAATCAAGCATGGATTTTAAGCCATCTGCTGTATCATGCTCGGCTACTTCATCGGCCAAATCGCGGATAAGTGCTTGTGCATCAATTTCACCAAGCATGGCGGGAGTTTCCTGCACCGCAAGAGCACCTTCACCAAAGGCTTCAATGCCAAGACCAAATTTTTTCAATGTGTCGGCATGATTCATTAAGCGGTCAATATCATCTTGCGGTAGATCAACAATTTCGGGAATTAAAAGCATTTGTGATGGTAATGGCTTATTATAAAGCGCTTCTTTTAATGCTTCATATACGAGGCGCTCATGGGCTGCATGCTGGTCAACGATGATAAGGCTGTCTTGTGTTTGTGAAACAATATAATTTTTATGGATTTGTGCACGCGGCGCACCAAGCGGCGCGTTTAATTGCTCTTGTGCTGGCTCAATAAGATTAGGGCGCAAATCCGCACTTGGCTCCAAAAATGCACCCAATTGCTCTTGCAGTAAAATATCAGTTCCAGCTGGCATGGAAACGTGATTATCATCAAGCGGTCGATGAAAGGCTTGACCATTTTGCGGTGTCCAAGCTTGACTTTGCGGCCGATAGGTTGCGTCTTTATTTTGCCCTTGATAATAGCTGTTTGGATGGGAAGAATGGGAATAAAAGCCGCTATTATGGTTCGCCATTGGTGCGCTGGCAGATTGCTCGGTGCGAAATGCGTTTAGCATTGCACTTGCACCCGTAGTGGCTGGCTGTATGCCAGATTGCTGCAAGGCAGACCTTATGCCACCAACAATAAGCCCGCGCACAAGGCCTGGGTCACGAAAGCGCACATCCGCTTTGGCTGGGTGCACATTAACATCGACATCTTGTGGATCAATAGTAATGAAAAGTGCAACAACACCATGACGATCAGGGGCAATAGCGTCACTATAAGCACCGCGAATTGCGCCCGATAGAGTCTTATCCTTGATGGGGCGGCCATTAACATAAACAAATTGATGAAGCGCATTGCCACGATTAAAGGATGGAACGCCAACAAAACCGCTTAACTTTACTCCCTCACGCTCGGCGTTAAGCTCGATCATATTTTGTGAAAATTCTTTGCCCAATATTTGCCCAAGCCTAACGCTTAAACCATCTAAATCTTTGGTCGATCCGGCAAATTCGCTTAAACTGCGATCAGGCCCCGATAGGGTAAAACGAATATGAGGAAAAGCAATGGCAATGCGTTTTACCACATCGCTAATGGCGGTGCTTTCGGCGCGTTCGGTTTTTAAGAATTTAAGCCGTGCTGGTGTTGCAAAAAACAAGTCTTTTACTTCAACAACGGTGCCTTTAGTCACTGCCGCAGGACGTGGTCCTTCAATCTTTCCGGCGGTGACAATAATTTCAGCGCCCTCATCAAGGTCAATATGACGCGATAAAAGCCGTAATCGTGAAACTGACGCAATTGAAGGTAGCGCTTCACCACGAAAGCCAAGGGCGCGAATATCATGAATATCATCGCCCATTTTGGACGTGCAATGGCGCGAAACCGCAAGCAAAAGTTGGTCAGGCATGATGCCACAACCATTATCGGTGATGCGAATAAGGTTTTTACCACCGCCTGCCGTTGCTATATCAATGCGTGTTGCCCCTGCATCAATAGCATTTTCAACCAGTTCCTTGACCACACTTGCTGGACGCTCGACAACTTCGCCAGCGGCAATCTGATTGATCATGGTTTCACTAAGGCGGCGGATAGGCATGGGGTTTAACTCACAGGAAATAAGAAATTAAATTATGTTAAAGCAATTGAAATGAATAACCAACAAATAATAAAATTACACATTTAAACAATCTAAAAAATAAAAACCTGCTTTTGTTAAAAGATAATTTCCATAAATATTTTTAAAAGCAGCAAAGCTGCCTTCCATATTAAAATTGCTTTAGATGACTATATAAGCAGAATGCTAGGTCATCTAAAGCAATTTTTAGTTTTTATTTTGCTTTATTGAGAGCTGACGCGACGTCTTCCAATAAGTCATCGCTATCTTCAAGGCCAATAGAAAAGCGCAATAGACCATCGCTCACACCAAGTTCTGCGCGTGCCTCTGCACCAATGCTTTGGTGGGTGGTTGTTGCAGGATGGGTAATAATACTTCTAACATCGCCAAGATTATTAGAAATAAGCGGAATAGTAAGTGCATTGCAGAACTCAAAAGCTGATTTTTTACCGCCCTTTAATTCAAAAGCAATCATGGTTGAGCCGCCAGTCATTTGACGGGCGATAATGTCCGCTTGTGGGTGGTCTTTGCGTCCTGGATAAAAACATTTTGATACGGCTGGATGCTCGGCAATAAGATCAGCAATTGCGCCTGCCGATTTTGTCATTTGATTGACCCGCAGCGGCATGGTTTCCAAGCCTTTTAGCATGACCCATGCAGTAAATGGGCTCATTCCTGGGCCTGTATGGCGGAAATAATTGTGTAAATTATCGGCAATCCATTCCTTGCTGGATAGGATAGCGCCGCCTAAGCAACGCCCTTGGCCGTCAATATGCTTGGTCGTGGAGTAAACAACAACATCAGCACCAAGCGCTAATGGCTTTTGATAAAGCGGCGTTGCAAAAACATTGTCAACCACCACAACTGCGCCAACATTATGGGCAATTTTACAAACAGCCTCAATATCGACAATTTCCAAGGTTGGGTTAGCCGGCGTTTCAAAAAAGATTAGACTGGTCTTTGGCGTAATCGCCTTTTCCCAATTTTCAATTTTTGCACCATCAATAATGGTGACATCAACACCAAAACGGCGCAAAACTGTATCAATAATATAATGGCATGAACCAAACATAGCGCGGCTCGCCACTACATGATCGCCAGCTTTTACATAGCAAAGGATGGCATTAGCAACGGCGGCCATGCCCGAGGCAACTGCGCGCGCTTCTTCAGCGCCTTCCATGATGCACATTTTCTTTTCAAAAATATCATTGGTTGGATTGGCATAGCGTGAATAGACAAAACCTGGATCTTCACCGTTAAAGCGGTTTTCGGCAAGTTCAGCACTTTCATAGGTGAAACCTTGGGTCAGAAAAATGGCCTCAGAAACTTCGCCAAATTGAGTGCGTGTTACGCCACCATGAACCATTTCAGTTGCAGCGCGATATTTGCGTGTGGGATCAAGTGTCATCAATGCTTCCAGTCTGTCAATTCAGTCAACAAAGCCAGAGGAAAGTTTGCTGCAAAACAGAATGAATAAAATTTTCGTTTTGCATTTTCTAGTTTATAATAAGCTGTCAATAAACCTAATAATAAAGACAACAGCTTATGAAAGACTAGACTTTTATGGCTTTGTAAATTAATACCAACCAAAAAACCGCAAAAGTGCTTTAAAAGCTACGGCCTTTTAGCATTTAAGAAACGTGGCTGCAAGCCGGCCGGCCAAATCACCACGGAATGGAAAAGACTTTAAAACGCTTGCAAGGATACGTCAATTGCTGCAAAGGTTTCAAAGATGATATTTTGTTGTATAGTGAGCGCATCTGATTTTTAAATCAGATGAATAAGACGAACGAGAATAAAAAAGCGAGCGCATCTGATTTTTAAATCAGATGGATAAGACGAACGGAAATAAAAATTGGCTTTGAGTTACAAAGCTTGAAAGCTAATTAAGAGGATAAAATAGGAAAAGAATGCAGCGCGCGACAGGAATTCTTGCTGATAAAGACCTTGCAGCACTTTTAGCCAATGGCGGCCTATTAACAGCCAAGCCTCTTGATGATGATCAGATCCAACCGGCAAGCTTAGATTTGCGTCTTGGCAAACGTGCTTTTCGGGTTCGCGCTTCATTTATGCCGGGGCCTAATACCAAGGTCAAAGACAAGCTTGATAAGTTCACCTTGCATGAGTTTGACTTAAGCGATGGTGCCGTACTTGAAACGGGCTGTGTTTATATTGTGCCTTTGCTTGAAAGCCTTGCGCTATCTGCTGATATTTCAGCTTCAACCAATCCTAAGAGCTCGACAGGTCGTCTTGATATTTTTACTCGCATTATTACCGACAATGCGCAAGAATTTGACAAAGTTCCTGCAGGTTATCAAGGCCCTCTTTATTTAGAAATTAGCCCACGCACTTTTCCTATTTTGGTGCGCACTGGCTCGCGCTTGTCGCAAATTCGTTTCCGCAAAGGGCATCCTTTATTAAGCGAAAAAGAATTGCAAGATTTGCATGATAGCGAAGTGCTTATCTCAGATAAAATACCCAATATTAGCGGTGGCGGCGTTGCATTATCGATTGATTTGAGTGGTGACGCCAATCATCTTATTGGCTATCGCGGCAAACGCCATACCGGCGTTGTTGATGTTGATAAGAAAAATGCCCATAATGTGCTTGATTTTTGGGAGCCTATTTATGACCGTGGTAGCCGCGATCTTGTGCTTGATCCCAATGAATTTTATATTTTGGTTTCGCGCGAAGCTGTTCATGTGCCACCGCTATATGCTGCTGAAATGACACCTTTTGATCCACTGGTTGGTGAATTTCGTGTGCATTATGCCGGCTTTTTTGATCCCGGTTTTGGACATAGTGCTGCAGGCGGTACGGGTAGCCGCGCGGTGCTTGAAGTACGCAGCCATGAAGTGCCTTTTATATTAGAGCATGGCCAAATTATTGGTCGCCTTGTTTATGAGCATATGTTGGAGCGTCCACAAGCCCTTTATGGCAGTGATTTAAAATCCAACTATCAAGCCCAAGGCTTAAAGCTATCCAAGCATTTTAAAGTGGCTTGATTTTCCGTTGAAAGTGAGTAGGAAAATTAAGCAATGAAGCGCATTGGGCAATTTTTAGCTAAAATGGGTTTTAGCAAGAATAGGCAAAAGTTGATATTGTTGATGCCATTGTTCCAATAGTAAAACAGGACCCCAATAAAATAGCTGTGCTGCACTTCTTTTTTGATTTTGGCGCAGGCGGTTGTTTGTGGAATGGTGATAAAACATCTTATGAGCTTTTTGACGGTGGGACACTTGAACGCGCTGAATTTGATCTTGATGGCAATATGCGTGAATTGCCTTTTATCTCACTATCAAAAGCAACACTTTTGCTGATTGATGAGCTAGATACGATAAATTATTACTATCTTAATCAAAAATATCAACCTGATCCAAGCCCATGGCGGCAAAGCCTATGCGATGAGTTTAATTCAAAAGTTGATGAATTGTTGCTAATGATCATTGACCAGATCGGTGATAAGTTTGAAATTGTTGATACGCAAATCCGCTATCAAGAAGATCCACATCTTGATGCTTATTTAGGGCAAAATCCAGATGTCTTAGCGCTTAATACGATTGCTGATGTTAAAAGGCTGATTGAAAAAGAGCGCATATTCTTTTAATACAATTTATAAAAGGCATGGGGAGAAGCCATGCCTTTTGTCGATTTAAGCTCTAAAATCTAGGCTTTTTTCAAATAGGTTTCCACCAATTCGCCCCAATAAGTTGCGCCAATTTCTAATAGGCGGTCATTAAAGACATAATGGGGATTATGAAGGCCAGCACTGTCGCCATTACCAAGGAAAATATAAGTTCCAGGGCGTTTTTCCAGCATGAAAGCAAAATCTTCACTAGGGGTAACGGGATTGCCCTTGGCTATTACCTTATCATCACCCCAAAGATTTTGAGCAACAGTGGTGGCAAATTCGGTTTGTTGATCATCATTAATCAAAACAGGGTAACCATATTCATAATTGATGTTGGCACGTGCGCCAAAAGAGCTTGCCTGAGCTTCAACCAAAGCGCAGATCCGCTCGGCGAGTAAGGCGCGGTCTTCTGCTGAAAAAGCACGTATCGTCAATTCAAGCTCGACACTGTCTGGAATAACGTTAGATACATGGCCGCCGACAAATTTACCAACCGTAATGATGGTGGAATTAAGCGGCGAAATATTGCGTGAAACAATTGTTTGCAAAGCCATAACGATGGAGGAAGCCGCTACGATCGGATCGATGGTTTTTTCTGGGATTGCGCCATGGCCTCCACGCCCTTCAATGGTAATATAGGCGGTATCTACGGAAGCCATCATCGGGCCTTTTAAAAAGGTCATATGACCAACAGGGGAGCCTGGCCAATTATGCAAGCCAAAGACTGCATCACAAGGGAATTTTTCAAAAAGGCCATCGTCTATCATGGCTTGCGCGCCAGCATAACCTTCTTCTGCTGGTTGGAAAATAAGATGGATTGTACCATCAAAATTGCGTGTTTCACTTAAATAGCGTGCGGCAGTGAGCAAAATGGTTGTATGGCCATCATGGCCACAAGCATGCATAAGGCCATTATTTTTGCTGGCATAATCAACATTGCTTTGCTCTTCAATTGGCAAGGCGTCCATATCAGCGCGAATACCAATAGACTTGTTACTTGTGCCATTTTTCATGCTGGCAACGACACCGGTTTGCCCAATATTACGGGTAACATCAAAGCCCCATTGCTCTAAAAGTTCTGCCACCTTGCTTGATGTGCGGTGTTCATTAAAGCCCAATTCTGGATACATATGCAGGTCATGCCGAATATTAATCATTTCTCCAAGAAAGGATTCAATATGTTTTTGGATGGTTTTTTTATGCTCGGACATAGCTTTCCTGCCTGCTTTGATTGCAATATTTAACGATTATATTGATTTGCTCAATGTAAAAATTGTTAAAACGATAGTGGCTAAATAACAAGTTTAAAGCAACAAAAATTTTGATCAAGCGACGTGCAGCAATAGTTGCTCTAATAGCGGGTGATAAATCGATTTGCCCCGCAAATCTTCAAACCAATGAACAGGTATGTCACTAAGGCCAAGTTTTATGCCGCTAATGCCGCCCATAATTGCTGCTGTTGTATCGGTGTCATCTCCTAAACTTACCCCATAACGCACGGCGCTTTGGTAGTCATCAAAAGATAAGGCTTTGCGCGCGGCACGCAATGAATCAACGACATAGCCCGAACCTTCAGGTTCAATATTTTCCATTGGTCTAATTGAGCATTCAAGTTCCGCCAATAGACGCTCGTCATTTTTGGCGTAGTTATAAACTTTTTCAACTGCATAACCCCATGGGTCGCTATTATCATGCAATAAGGCACGGGCTGTGAGGCAATAAAGAGCGCAGCATAATTGTGAACGTGGCTGGGCGTGGGTAACACAAGCTTGCCGTCCCGCATCTTCAATTAAGGCAAGATCACTCCCCCTATGCCATAAGGCAAGGGGCAGCACGCGCATTAATGCGCCATTGCCGTGACTATCTTCATCAAGGCCCCCTGATAAAAGTGGCGATGTGCCATCCTTAAAGGCATTGAGCCCACGTGCGGTGGCATTGCCAACATCAAAGACATGATAATCAACTGCCATATAGCCTTGTTCATACCAATTAAGCATGCGCGTGGCAAAATCCTGCATATCTAGCTTATTGCAATGTAAAAGCGATGCCAATAGACAAAGAGCTTGCGCCCCATCGTCAGACCAAGTGCCGGGCGCCACACTATTATGGGAGCGATTAAAATTTCTAGGCGGAACAAAATCTATATTGTCAAATTTAGGTAGCGTGTCCTTATGGTGAAATTCATAGGGAACGCCTAGGGCATCACCAACCAAAAGACCAATAAGGCCACCGGCAATTTTACTGGCTTTTGAGATTTTGATATTTGTTGGCATGCGTATCACCTCATCTTATAAAATACTATATAGTTGGTAAGGCACTTGCATTTGTTATAATTACTCAAACAGAGAATTTATGCAATAAGACAAAAATCAATAAAAAGGATGGGCATTTTAAAAATATCCCAACTATCACTAAAAAAATAAGTTTCGCTATTGGCTTTTATCGTTTTCAGCACCATATATATAAAATAGATTATATCATATTAATTAAAGTATTTATTATTATGATATGGCAATGATTAAAGTAAGGTATGTTGTTTTTCTCTGAGACAATTTACCTCTTTATGTGTTTATAACTCTGTTGTTGCTTTTTTAGTAACAATATTTATTGATTTGTCAAAATTATAATCTATCACTTGATAGAATTATTATCGATAACGAAACTGTTATAATAATATTCTATTAAAGACTTTTGTTTTTGGCGGATTGATGTAAGGTTAATTAAATTGGTAATATTAGCATCTTTCAAAAGCAGTTAATATCATTAAGTGTTGATAACCAATTAAAGTTATGTCCAAGTTAAAGTTATATCCAAGGAGAGAGCCCAATGGCTAAAGAAAACGAAAACACTGCTGAGCAAGCTGATCTTGAAAAGCAGGTTGCTGATTTGCGCAAAGATATTGCAGCTATTGCGTCAACGCTGTCCGACCTTGGCTCAAAGAAATTAAACGAAGCTAAAGATCGCGCTCAAACCATGTATGAAAATGCTCGCGCTCAAGGCGATGAGGCTTTGCATGAAGCGCGTGATAAATTATCACAAACTCAAGATTCTATGTGTGCCTGCGTGCGTGAAAAGCCCATGGCAAGCCTAGCTATTGCAGCTGGTATTGGTTTTGTGCTTGGTCAGATTTTAAGGCGCTAAGGGCTAATGTTTGGCCTTTTGACTTCCTTGCTTGGCGGTCTTACCTCTGGTGGTATTAATCAAGCCGTCAAGCGCACAAAAACGCAAGTGATGATCTTAAGTTTAACTGGTGTTTTCGCCATTTTAGCTTTGGTTTTTCTTTGCGTTTTTATCTATTTGGGTTTGACTTTTTTTGTAGCGCCGCTATGGGCTGCTGGCATTTTATTTGCTTCTTTTCTTATTATTGCTTTGCTGGTTTTTTTTATTGGGCAAGCCATTGCCAAAAAGCAAAAATTAGCATTGGAAAAGCAGGCAGAGGAAGAGCGTAGTGCTCTATTATTAAGTTCTGCACTAGCGGCTATACCAGCAGCTATTGCTGGCGATAAGAAGGTAGCAATGATTGCGCTACCGCTTATTGGGCTTGCTGCATTATGGTTTTATAAAAATAAATCCGATAAAAGAGACAATAAGCCGAAATAATTTTCGGCTTATTTTTATATTTATAAATTATTTTTTAGGTTAACGAAACCGATTGAAAAATATTGGCAATGGATATGCTTGCAAAGTTTTACTGATTGAAATTGTGCCTATATTTTGCTGAAGCACTACGTCTTCTAGTTACTTGTTTTAGCACCGCATGCAAACATCAGTCTTGTTTAAATATTTGCTGGAAATGCAGCAAAAAAGATGATAGAGAGCAGATCTCATGGATCTGCAATTCCATATATCCGTGATAATTGCGCAATATGCGGGTGTAGCTCAATGGTAGAGCAGCAGCTTCCCAAGCTGAATACGAGGGTTCGATTCCCTTCACCCGCTCCAAATATCAAAAATCACTACAAGATTTTTTTAATTTTTAATTCTATATTTAAAAGTGCGATAGATTATTTGCGGGCATAAATTACTTTAAAACCTTGTTGTTCAACACGCTTTTCTACCGTGTGAAATTTTTCACTAAGTAATCTTTCATAAGGTAGTTGTCGATTTGCAACCAGCATTAATTGCCCTTTTGGTTTTAAAGCATCAAAGGCTTTGGCAATGAAATTTTGCCCAATACTGCTATCACTCGAGCGACCTTCATGAAATGGCGGATTACTGATAATCCAATCGTATGAATTTTCAGGTTTTTCTGTGAGTAGATCATACCAATTATAGGTTACATTACGGGACGCAGCGATTGCAGCAAGATTATTTTTGGCAGCTTCCAAGGCGTGATAGTCGGCTTCAAACAAATCCAGTTGTGAAATTTTGGCAAATTTTTGAAGCAAGCGGGCAGCAATAAATCCCCATCCCGCGCCAAAATCAGCAACTTGGCCTCTTATGTCGCTAGGTATTACATCTATCAATAATTGCGAACCAGGGTCAATCTTACCATGCGAGAACATGCCGGGCTCTGTGGTAAATTGATTATCAAAGGTTAAGGCGTTGGATTGAGTTGGTTCGATTTGCTGATAAGATATGGTATCTGGACGGGTAAACCAGAAACACTGTCCATGATATTTTGCTAAATTACCATCAATGTCAAAAAATTGGCTAACCCATTTACGCATCGATTGCACACCAAGGTTTTTATCACCACAAATAATGATCGTTCCTTGCGGTTTTACAACTTTTAGCAATTGCAAAAATAGCTGTTGATTATACAGCTTATGCTTCGACAGCATTAAAAATCCGCCATCATAAAGCTTTCCATCCGTTAAACCAATCTGGCAATTAAAACCACTATGCTGTAACCTTAAAAAACTAGGCCGCCACGTTTGAATATTATCTAATTGATTTTGCCATTCAATTGGTGGGCTTTGGGTAAATCCAAAACTAACATAGGCCCCATTTTTATTAAAAGTGAGAGCAGCATTTTCAAAAGGCAAAAATGGTAATAAATTGCTGTTTTGTACCATGGAATAATTAAACCTTTTCAATGCTCATTGTTAATTCATATTAAGTAGCGCCAATTATGCTGCATAGCAGATATAAAAGCAAAATAGAAATATGAAAAGCTTACAATTGATGAAGTGTGATGTTTTCTCAGCTATTTGTTATTATCCGTTATTGTCTGCAGTCGACAACGCGTTAAGCTATTTTATCACTTTTGATAAATGTTAATTGCTTAAGAAGGTTTGCCGTTCAAAAAAAGCATCTTGCTGTCACTATAGCCAGTCCGTTGGTAATCTCATAAAACCATATTTGGGCAAGTTTAAAATAAAAGTAATTTAAAGTGTCTAACCACGTGTTGGGTAAGTAGCACTTGCAATTGGATTAACAGGTTCTAAACCTATTTAAGGAATTTTTGCGATTGCTTTTAAGTGTAGTTTTGCTTCAAGACATAACGAATTAAAGCATAGATTTTTGGCGTTTAAATAAACGTGGCTGGTATTTCTTGCGCATGGGGTATTGTTGGTTGGCAAAAGGGAATGCGATGTTGCTAGAAATGCTGCTAATATGAGGTTTGAAAAACCTAACCGCTATAACTCGATAACAAAAAAGCAACGAAAGATGATCTCTCGTTGCTTTTCTTAAATCTAAACTTTGAAAACTACAAGGCTCAAATTAGCCAAGTTGTAGCATTTCAATTATGCCATGGTAAGCACACCGCGAACAGTGGTTAATTCATTAAGGAAATCTTCGGCACGGTTACGGTGATCATCATTTGTAGCACCATCAAGCTCGGCCTTGGCAGCTGCGATACGCTCTTCAAGCTCAGCTGGATCAAAGGCTTCCAATGGGTGAGCTGCTTCCGCTAAAATTGCGCAAGATTGCGGAGTGATATCGGCAAAACCGCCAAATACCACAAAAGCCTTTTCGTCCTTGCCAGCAATTTTTACACGTACAACGCCAGGCATAAGACGGGTCATTGTTGGCGCATGATTGGCCATTACTGTCAAATAACCTTCACTGCCAGGAAGCTGAACTTCAAGCGCTTGTTCTGAAAGAAGAAGCTTTTCGGGTGCAACAAGTTCAAATTGAAAGGTATCGGCCATGTTCATTTGCTTTCAATCATTAGAGCATAGAATAGCTTCAAAACTGAGCTTAATAACTATGCAACAAAACAAAGAGTTATAAAATCTTACATTCAGCTTGAACTGAAAAAATCTTGGATAATATATATTAGAATATCAGCTATTCACTCAATAGTTACCCAAAAATGTAAATGAAGCGCTGTTAAAAACAATGTTTATAACAGCGCCAATATTTATTAAGCAGCTTCAGCAGCAAGACGCTGAGCTTTTTCGATTGCTTCTTCAATAGAACCAACCATGTAGAAGGCTTGCTCTGGAAGGTGATCGTAATCGCCGGCGCAAAGACCCTTAAAGCCTTTAATCGTGTCTTCAAGAGCAACCAACTTACCAGGTGAACCAGTAAATACTTCAGCTACGTGGAATGGCTGTGACAAGAAGCGTTCAATCTTACGTGCACGAGCAACGGTAAGTTTATCTTCTTCTGAAAGCTCATCCATACCAAGAATTGCGATAATATCTTGCAATGACTTATAACGCTGCAAAATAGTCTGCACTTGACGGGCAATTTCGTAATGCTCTTCACCAACTACAAGTGGGTCAAGCATACGGCTTGATGAATCCAGTGGATCCACAGCAGGATAAATACCCTTTTCAGCAATACTACGTGAAAGAACGGTAGTTGCGTCCAAGTGAGCAAATGATGTTGCAGGTGCAGGATCGGTCAAGTCATCGGCAGGAACGTAAATGGCCTGCACAGAAGTAATCGAACCCTTATTGGTGGTTGTAATACGCTCTTGCAAAGCACCCATTTCATTAGCAAGGGTTGGCTGATAACCAACAGCTGATGGAATACGGCCAAGAAGCGCTGACACTTCAGAACCTGCTTGCGTAAAGCGGAAAATATTATCCACGAAGAAAAGAACGTCCTGCCCAGCATCACGGAAATATTCAGCAACGGTTAGACCAGACAAGGCAACACGTGCACGGGCCCCAGGAGGCTCGTTCATCTGACCGTAAACGAGGGCGCATTTTGAACCCTCTGCAGAACCATCATGTTCCTTAGGGTCAACATTCACCTTACTGTCGATCATTTCGTAGTAAAGATCGTTACCCTCACGGGTACGTTCACCTACACCGGCAAATACCGAATAACCACCATGGGCTTTAGCGATATTGTTGATAAGTTCCATGATGAGAACGGTTTTACCAACGCCCGCACCACCAAAAAGACCAATCTTACCACCCTTTGCATAAGGTGCGAGAAGATCAACAACCTTAATACCGGTGACAAGAATTTCGGATTCTGTTGATTGCTCAACATATTCTGGAGCTGGCTGGTGAATAGCGCGTGTTGCAGAGGCAACAATCGGACCGACTTCATCAACAGGCTCACCGATAACGTTCATGATACGACCTAGCGTACCTTCACCAACTGGAACTGAAATCGGGGCACCAGTATCTGTTACTTCTTGACCGCGAACAAGACCTTCAGTCGAGTCCATAGCAATACAACGAACAGTATTTTCACCAAGATGCTGTGCAACTTCGAGAACAAGACGGTTACCGAGATTTGTTGTTTCAATGGCGTTAAGAATGAGCGGTAGATGCTCATCGAACTGAACGTCAACGACAGCACCGATAATCTGCTTGACGCGACCGACATGACCTTTTGATGTATCCATCCTAAAGGATCCTTTACCTGTTATTGACGCAGCTGTTGCAGTTTCTGCCGCTGCATGGGTTAAATAGTATTGGGGCAATTATGCGGCATTATTTAAAATGCTTCAAGGATTTGCCCCTTTTGTTTCATTATTGTAAATGATAGCAGGAAATAAAACGCTTATTATAGCGCTTCAGCACCCGCGATAATTTCAATCAATTCTGTTGTAATCTGCGCCTGACGTTGGCGGTTATAAGTGATCGACAATCTGTTGATCATATCGCCAGCATTGCGTGTTGCATTATCCATAGCGCTCATCTTGGCACCCATTTCGCCGGCAGCATTTTCAAGCAATGCCCGAAATACCTGAACAGTTAAATTACGTGGGATGAGTTCATCTAAAATAGATGCAGCATCAGGTTCATATTCATAAAGCGCGCCATTGACATCTGCATTATCCGCAACAACTTCACCGGCACTGGCTGGAATAAGTTGTAAACGGGTTGGCTCTTGATTTATAACCGACTTAAATTCGGAATAAAACAATGAACAAACATCAAATCCGCCATCATTGAACAAGTTGGTAATCTTGTTTGAAATACGCTGTGCATGAACAAAACCAACTTGTTTGGCATCACGTAAATCAACATGATCAATAATAAGCTTGCTAAAGTCACGCTTTAAAATATCTGCACCTTTTTTACCGACAGTAATTAGTTTTACCTGCTTACCATCTTGTAAAAGAGCGCGAATATATTCGCGAGCATGACGCGCAATTTGCGAATTAAAGCCGCCGCAAAGACCGCGTTCTGCTGTACAAACAACGACAAGATGAACTTGATCATTGCCTGTGCCTGCCATTAAACGCGGTGCATCTTCTGGGCTTACATTGGCAGCGATATTGGCAAGAACTGATGCCATACGCTGAGAATATGGACGCGCAGCCTCAGCTGCCTCTTGGGCGCGACGCAATTTTGCCGCGGCGACCATTTGCATCGCCTTGGTAATTTTTTGCGTCGCCTTAACTGAGGCGATACGGTCTCTGAGATCTTTTAGCGAAGCCATTAAACCGTCCCGTCAGTGTTAAGCAAAATTCTTTGCATAATTGCCAAGCAATTCAACAAGCTTGCCTTTAAGCTCGTCAGTTACCTGCTTTTGATCACGAATACCTTCAAGGATATCCTTGTGCTCGGTACGAAGCAAGGCTAATAGGCCTTGTTCAAATTTACCAACCTGATTAACCGCAAGCTTATCAAGATAGCCATTCACACCAGCGAAGATCACACAAACTTGCTCTTCGGTTTTAAGTGGTGAGAATTGTGGTTGTTTCAAAAGCTCAGTCAAACGGGCACCACGGTTAAGCAAACGCTGCGTTGCTGCATCAAGATCAGAACCAAACTGCGCAAAGGCAGCCATTTCACGATACTGAGCAAGTTCACCCTTAATAGAACCAGCAACTTGTTTCATTGCCTTGATCTGCGCCGATGAACCAACACGTGACACGGAAAGACCAACGTTAACAGCTGGACGAATACCTTGATAGAATAAATTGGTTTCCAAGAAAATCTGACCATCGGTAATCGAGATCACATTGGTTGGAATATAAGCAGAAACGTCATTTGCTTGAGTTTCAATAACTGGCAATGCGGTCAATGAACCTGCGCCATTATCATCATTAAGCTTTGCAGCGCGCTCTAGAAGACGTGAATGCAAATAGAAAACGTCACCAGGATAAGCTTCACGGCCTGGTGGACGACGAAGTAGCAAGGACATTTGACGATAAGCAACAGCTTGCTTAGATAAATCATCATAAGCGATAAGAGCGTGTTTGCCATTATCACGGAAATATTCGCCCATTGCACAAGCAGCAAATGGAGCCAAATATTGCATTGGAGCAGGCTCGGAAGCGGTAGCTGCAACAACGATTGAATATTCAAGCGCGCCGCGTTCTTCCAACACTTTCACAAATTGTGCAACGGTTGAACGTTTTTGACCAACAGCAACATAGATGCAATAAAGCTTGTCTTTTTCAGGACCTGCATCATGCACTGACTTTTGATTAAGGAAAGTGTCAAGAATGATTGCAGTTTTACCGGTTTGACGATCGCCAATAACCAATTCGCGCTGACCGCGACCAACAGGGATAAGCGCATCAATCGCTTTAAGACCAGTTGACATTGGTTCATGAACCGACTTACGTGGAATAATACCAGGTGCCTTCACGTCAACGCGGCGGCGTTCCTTTGCATTGATTGGACCCTTGCCATCAATTGGATTACCAAGTGCGTCAACTACGCGACCAAGCAATTCTGGGCCAACTGGCACATCCACAATCGACTTGGTACGGCGAACTGTGTCACCTTCACTGATGTTACGGTCAGGACCAAAAATAACGGCACCGACATTATCAGCTTCAAGATTGAGTGCCATACCACGGATACCACCGGGGAACTCAACCATTTCACCGGCCTGAACATTATCAAGACCATAAATACGGGCAATACCATCACCCACAGACAATACCTGACCAACTTCAGAAACTTCAGCCTCTTGGCCGAAATTCTTAATTTGCTCTTTCAGGATTTGCGATATTTCCGACGGTTTAATATCCATCAGCCGACCTCTTTCAGTGCAAGCTTGAGCGAAGACAATTTTGTGCGCAGTGATGTATCGATCTGTCGTGAGCCTACACGCACAACAAGACCGCCAAGAATAGCTGGATCAACTGTTACATTTAATGCAACATCTTTTCCAACCACTTGGCCAAGCACTGCTTTCAACTCTTTTTCCTGTGCGCTTGTTAACGCAAGGGCCGAAGTAACCTCGGCAGAAACCTCACCACGCGCACGCGCGGCAAGAATATGAAAGCCCTTAATAATTTCAGGCAATTTATTTAAACGCCGATGTTCGGCGATAACACGGAGAAAATTTCCAGTAAGTCCATTTGGACCAGCACCATTAAGACCAGCCTTATTGGCGATACTATCAATAGCGGCAAGCTGTTGCTCTGCTGAAAATACCGGACTCTTAATCAAACGCTGTAGGTCTTCACTTTTTGCAATTGCTTGCGCAAAAGAAGAAAGTTCTTTTTCCACAGCTTCAACACAGTTGGTTTCAGATGCAAGGTCAAATAGGGACCCAGCATACCGCTGGGCAACTGATGAAATAAGCGAAGACGTTTCTGTCACGATTACTTGTCTCTTTCCCCAAGCATAGGCCAACCTTTAAAAAAAAGATTCGACCTTTCGGTTTCAATTAATTTCAGCACAATAGGCATTTTTTCAAAAATGGCAACACTGAAAGTTGATGAGCATCTAGCATAGACATTCAAGGCACGCAACACCAAGCATATAGGCTTTTAGGCGCTTCTTTGCATTTTTCCACGTTTTTGCCATTATTTTTATCGGATATTGAGGACTTCTAATTTAAAAAACTTGTTTTGCCAAATAATGCTTTTGTTTTTCCTCCATCAACAAGTATGCAGCGATAAGGTGATTCCTCTCCTTGTTTAAGCACATAACCTTGTAAGCCAAATTGGCATTCGTTGCTGGTGACAAGTATCTGCCTCTTATGCTGATTATCAACTTATCGACGGCGATGTTTTGATGTAAGGCGCGTATTTATAAGATAATTTTTCTAAAGCCATAATAGCGGTGGTAATATTGCCGCAATTAAGCTATAAGTGCACCATGTATTTGGGATTTGACTATCCGTACATTTTTTAACCCTTGTCTGGACGACATCCCGGCTAGGGCGTTTTTTCTTTAATCTTTGAAAGGATATATGATGTCGATCACTGCTGAACGTAAACAAGCTCTTATTAAGGAATATGCAACAAAAGCTGGTGACACTGGTTCACCTGAAGTTCAAGTTGCTGTTTTGTCAGAGCGTATTGCTAACCTTACCGAGCATTTTAAAACCCACAAAAAGGATAACCATTCCCGCCGTGGTCTTTTGAAGTTGGTTTCACAACGTCGTAGCCTTTTGGATTACCTTAAGAAAATCGACCTTGCTCGTTACCAGACTTTGATTTCAAAGCTCGGTTTGCGTCGTTAAGCCAAATTGCCCTGTCCCATTATAATGTGGGGCAGGGTAAAATTTTTGAAGTTTAAGCTTATGTTTTATCGGTTGTTCCCTTAGAATGTTGAGTTTAAGTTCAAAAACAAAATACGATTATTTTGATGATATCACTGATATTTTAAATGATCGTTTTGATACCTATTATTAATTGCAGTGGAAAATGTTTTTCATTCAACATCATGATAGGTTTCAAAAAATGCATGTAAATTCGGGACTTGTCATGGGGCAGGATTGCCAGCCGCTTAAGATGATTTACTTATGTTAATCTGCTTACAATAAAAAGCTGCTTGTTGTCTTGCCCGTGGCCCGTCTAAAAAGTGAACATATTTTGTAATATAAATGATCAATGGATGATCGACAATAAAATATGTTTTGTATGTTAAATGAATGAAAGACGAAGTATGTTTAATACACATAAAGTAGAAATCGAATGGGCAGGCCGCCCGCTTACCCTTGAAACCGGCAAGATTGCCCGCCAAGCTGATGGCGCAGTAATTGCAACCTATGGTGAAACCATGGTTATGGCAACAGTGGTTTCCGCTAAGGAAGCAAAGGCCGGACAGGATTTCTTCCCTCTCACGGTTAATTATCAAGAAAAAGCCTATGCAGCTGGGCGTATTCCAGGTGGTTATTTCAAGCGCGAAGGCCGTCCATCAGAAAATGAAACCCTAGTTTCACGCCTGATTGACCGTCCGATCCGCCCGCTTTTTCCTGAAGGTTATAAAAATGACACGCAAGTCATTGTAACTGTTCTTCAGCACGATCTTGAAAATAATCCTGATATTTTATCAATGGTTGCTGCGTCGGCAGCGCTTACCATTTCTGGTGTGCCTTTTATGGGCCCAATTGGTGGTGCACGCGTTGGTTATATCAATGGTAAATATATTTTAAATCCAAATATCGACGAAATGCCTGAATCAAAGCTTGATTTGGTCGTTGCCGGTACAAGTGATGCTGTTCTTATGGTCGAATCAGAAGCACAAGAGCTTAATGAAGAAATTATGCTTGGTGCGGTAGTATTTGGTCAACAAGGCTTCCAACCAGTTATTGATGCAATTATCAAGCTTGCTGAAGTTGCCGCTAAAGAACCACGCGAGTTTGAGCCAGAAGACTTTTCTGAGATTGAAAAGAAAATGCTCAAATTTGCTGAAAAAGATTTGCGCAAAGCCTATCAAAATACCGTTAAACAAGAGCGTTATGCAGCTGTTGATGCTGTTAAGGCAAAAGTGCTAGAAAAGTTCTTGCCAGAAGGTGAAGAAGCTGAATATGCACCAGAACAAATCGCGGCAGTATTTAAGCATTTGCAGGCGAAAATTGTGCGTTGGAACATTTTAGATACCGGCACACGTATTGATGGCCGTGATCTTGTTACCGTTCGCCCAATTGTTGCTGAAGTTGGTGTTTTACCTCGCACCCATGGTTCAGCCGTCTTTACACGCGGCGAAACCCAAGCAATTGTTGTTGCAACTCTTGGCACTGGCGAAGATGAGCAATATGTCGATACGCTTTCCGGCCTTATCAAAGAATCCTTCATGCTTCATTATAATTTCCCGCCATTCTCGGTTGGTGAAACAGGGCGCATTGGATCGCCGGGCCGCCGCGAAATTGGTCATGGTAAGCTTGCTTGGCGTGCGCTTCACCCAATGTTGCCAGAAAAAGCAAACTTCCCTTATACTATGCGTGTTGTTTCAGAAATCACTGAATCAAATGGTTCATCATCAATGGCAACCGTTTGCGGCACCTCGCTTGCTTTGATGGATGCTGGTGTTCCTCTCGCTCGTCCCGTTGCTGGTATTGCAATGGGTCTTATCAAGGAAGGCGATCGCTTTGCGGTTCTTTCTGATATTCTTGGTGATGAAGATCATCTTGGCGACATGGATTTCAAAGTGGCTGGTACCGATCAGGGTATTACTTCTTTGCAGATGGATATTAAAATCCACGGCATTACCGAAGAAATCATGAAAGTAGCGCTTGAACAAGCTAAGGGTGGCCGTGAACATATTCTTGGCGAAATGGCAAAAACCATTACCTCATCACGTGCTGAGCTTGGTGAATTTGCACCTCGCATCGAAATCATGAATATTCCGGTTGATAAAATCCGTGATGTTATTGGTTCAGGCGGTAAGGTCATTCGTGAAATTGTTGAGCAAACTGGCGCGAAAATTAATATTGAAGATGATGGTACAATTAAGATTGCTTCCTCTGATGGTAAAACCATTGAGGCTGCAAAACGTTGGATCCATTCGATCGTTGATGAGCCTGAAGTCGGTGCGATTTATAATGGTACGGTTGTAAAGACTGCAGAATTCGGCGCCTTTGTTAATTTCTTTGGCCCTCGCGATGGTCTTGTGCATATTTCACAGCTTGCACCTGAACGCGTTCAAAAAACCACCGATGTGGTAAAAGAGGGCGATAAGGTTTGGGTTAAGCTCATGGGCTTTGATGAACGTGGTAAAGTACGTCTTTCCATGAAGGTTGTTGATCAGGAAACTGGTAAAGAACTCGTTCAAGATAATGCAAGTGAAGATGCTGGTGACAATAATGATGGTGGCGACCGCCCAGAGCGCAAGCGCCGTCCACGCCGTAACAATGACTAAGTTAAGCAAGCTAATTATTTGATTTCCTGTTGCTTATCAGCATTTAGGTGAAGTAAATAATTCAGTTTATTTTAAATAAGCAGGCGCATAAAGTGCCTGCTTTTTTTATGCTATTTGCTATAGAAAAATAGTGGATACATCATATTTAAGAGCAAAATGAAATATTTATGCCGTGTGGCTTTATAGAGTATGACTTTTCAAATGAGATAGTTTTGATTGCGCAATCATCAGCCATAAAGCAGCAATTTGAAAGCCAATTGTTAAAAAGGTATTTAGAACGATTCCAAGGTTGCAATTTTTATGATAAGCTTTAAATATAGCAAAAATTACCAAAGTTGCGATAATCTTTATAAGCTGGAGACTTGAAACCCTCCCTTAAAAGGAGTAACTACTACATATATAGAGTTGGCCCTTTGAAGTGTGACAGGCTTTTTTCGGTTTTCAATGATTATTGGTTATGAAAAATTATGCGCAATTTGGTTTGCACTTTTCAAGCTTATTTGGTCATTGGCTCTTTTGGTTTATGGGTAGGCTCATAGATCTGTTCATTACAGTTTTGACAACCGTAAGGAAAGCAAGGCTGTAATAACCTTAAACCTGTCTCATCTGATGGTAATGACGTTTTATATATTATTTAAAGTCCCAATTAAGCCTGTGGTTTGATTTGGCATATTTGAACTTAAAGAAAATAGCACATTGCGCATTTTACAAGGCTGTTAAAGATGCATGATAGAAGCGGTGGACACCCGCTTGTGATCCGGAGTTAAGATAATGACTTATGTCGTGACCGACAATTGTATTCGCTGCAAATATACTGATTGTGTTGAGGTTTGTCCTGTCGATTGTTTTTATGAAGGCGAAAATATGCTTGTCATCAATCCTGACGAGTGTATCGATTGCGGCGTTTGTGAGCCTGAATGCCCAGCTGAAGCAATTAAGCCGGATACTGAGCCTGGTCTTGATGACTGGATGGTGCTGAACGCGGAATATGCCGAAAAATGGCCTAACCTGACCATAAAAAAAGACCAATTGCCCGAAGCTGAAGAAATGGATGGTGTAACTGGCAAGTTGGAAAAATACTTTTCGCCCAATGCCGGTAGTGGCGATTAAAATATTTAAGGCCGCCTTGAAAGGCGGCCTGTGCTCTCCATATAGGAGAATCACTCGACATATTTTGGTTTTACTTGTTTCTTAAGTGGAAAAGCACTAGGCATATGCTTAAATTGCTCTCTTTTGTTAAAATTTTGATAATAAGTTGATTCTTATTAAAAAAAGTGATATGGTAGTCATATTCTGTCGAGAGCAAAATCGTGACCTTACCAGTGTTTATCATGTTTGATGTTGTTAATTATGGCTAATGGAATTATGGATTTTATCCAATAATACCGGCCAATTTTTGCGCTTGTAAATTTGTCAGCGCATGAAAGATTCTGAATATGTTGGTTTTTCAACATTTAGGCAATATCATCTGATCTCTACTTCTGGCTTACTTCACCCTCACGCATATCGACTAGCAAAAATTATACCGATCAGCCCTAAGGGTTCAACATGTGTTTTCGGCAATTTTGTGCCGGACACAAAGGGAGAAAGTTAACCTATGTCATCCCAGCAGAAAAAGACCTCAGCCCACCATGGTTTTAACGCCGGTGAATCTATTGTTTATCCCGCCCATGGTGTGGGTGAGATTGTTGCCATTGAAGTGCAAGAAGTTGCAGGACACAAGTTAGAGCTTTTTGTCATCCATTTTGAAAAAGACAAAATGCATGTCAAGGTGCCGGTTGCTAAAGCACTTTCTATTGGTATGCGCAAACTTTCAGAAAATGATTTTGTTGATCGCGCTTTGAAAGTGCTTCAAGGTCGTGCACGCGTAAAGCGTACAATGTGGTCGCGCCGCGCCCAAGAATATGATGCTAAAATCAATTCTGGTGACCTTATCGCGATTGCTGAAGTGGTGCGTGATCTCTTTAGAGCTGATAATCAGCCAGATCAGTCTTATTCTGAGCGCCAGCTTTATGAAGGTGCTCTAAGCCGGATGGCGCGCGAAGTTGCTGCGGTTAATGCTGTTTCTGAAACTGAAGCTGTGCGTCTTATTGAGGCCAATTTGGTAAAAAATCCTAAGCGTAATGCAAAAGCTGATGATCAGATTGATGACAGTGAAGAAGTTGAAGCTGCGTAATCAGTAAGCGATTAAAAGACAAAGCCGTGTAATCCAATATGGGGTGCACGGCTTTTTTGTTTTATTTCAAACTGTTTTACTGGTTTTAAAATAAATTCTAACAAAATTAACGCATTTTAGCTTGTCGACAAGGCATGAAATAAAGACCGAAAGTCGGCGATTGCCACTTTTGCAAGAAATAAATGTGGCGTAAAACTCGCCCCTAATATTTGCAATTATCAGCTAAATTTTTAACTGAAACCGTGACAATGCTGTCTTTAAAATTATATAATTATTTGGTGCTTTGGGTGAAATTATTTAACAATAAAAGTTTGTTATGACATCCCAAAGTCAGTAACGTCCGATATCGTGTTTAGGGTCAGGCGTATTAATTTAAAGAAACAAGCACAATAAACAGCACAAATATACATTTTTGATATAAAGGGGAGGACAGCGAAAAGTGGGTGGTATACCCATTTGAGCTTTACGACGCAGTAGATTACAGCTGTTTTTGTGTCCTTTCAGGATACAAGTAAATTTTCGCGATAACTTTGTCGAACATCCTTGAAAATATTCATATTTCTCGGCGGATCTTCTCACCTTTAATGTTTGGGGTCTCACAAAAATTTTCTCATACCATTTCGTTCAAATTAATAGGTCCTGACCCTAAGGTTTTTATTCGTGTTTGGTTAAAAATTCTTTTGCGCCTTTTTGTAGATAAGGTGTTAGCTCATCGATCTCCACACGCATAATTGGCCCGTTGCAAGCATGGTCTGCATAGGAAATATACTTGTTACCAAAGGCAATAGAGTGGTTATCCGCGTAAAAAAATGTAAGATAATCCGCCATAAAATCTGCGCATTCATCCCATTCCACCCAATCTTTTTGTTTTCGATTTTTATTATGTTGGCTTTTAAGAAATTTTAAAAAATTCTCTCTAGGCTCAGGACTCATTAATTAAGATAAAAGATAACGGCTGCAGCAATGCATATTGCTGAAAAGAAAGTATGGGCGCATCTGTCGTATCTTGTAGCGATACGTCGCCAATCTTTAAGTTTTGCAAACAGATTCTCAATTTTATGACGTAATTTATAGGTGGTCTTGTCAAAGAATATAGTTGCCGTTCTACCCGCTCTAGGAGGAATACAGGGCTTGATGTTTCTATCAACCAAGGCTTGTCTGAACCAGTCAGCATCGTACCCTTTATCAGCAATGAGTTCTTGAACATCAGGCAAAACTGGTAACAAAAGAGCCGCACCTTTGTAATCACTCATCTCACTTTCTGACAATAATAGGCATATAGGCTTTCCATCTTGATCGCAGACTGTGTGAAGTTTTGAATTCAGTCCCCCTTTGGTGCGCCCAATACGGCGGGGAACATCCCCTTTTTAAGCAGGCTGGCTGCTGTGCGGTGCGCCTTAAGATGGGTTGCATCAATCATGATACGCTGAGGTTTTGAACCTTCCCCCGCGAGCGCTGCAAAGACGCGATCAAATACACCCAATCGGCTCCAGCGAATAAAGCGGTTATAAAGTGTTTTATGTGGGCCGTAACCCACTGGCACATCTTTCCATTGCAAGCCATGCTTAATAACATAAACAATCCCACTGATAACGCGCCGATCATCAACACGTGCTACCCCATGGGACAATGGAAAATAAGGTGATATCCTCGCCATCTGATCTTCACTCAATAAAAACAAATTACTCATTGGCTAACTCCGTAACACCAATGAATCATAAATCAACTAAATTGGGAATCCATAAAATTAATAGGTCCTGACCCTAGTTGGCAAATTGTATGAGTTATCTGTCTTGTCGCCATAGATTTTCGCAAAATTAAAGATTTTTTGCCAATCTAATTCTTTTGCAGTCGTCATATCAATAGCTGTTTGTTGTGTGTAAATAGACGGATGTGCACCGCCGCAATAAGCATCGATTGATTGTTCATATACCAACAGATTCTTTGATGTATATAGGACGCTGACACTTTGCTCTGCAAAGCCAGTCCATCCAGTTCCCACTTGAGTTGTAATATATTGGGTTGAAAGACATTCAAATGCACTTTGTGATAGTTGCCAAAATTGGGTTTGCAGTTGTTGATTGACAGTATTTTTAATGGCTTTATTAGGAAAATCTACCAATTTGAAAAATGTAATATTGTTTCGCGGATCTTTGACATATTGCCAACTTGTTCCATTTTGTTGGCGTATTTTTCCAGTTTCTTTAGCGTGCCCTTGAAGCTTGAGCGTATCATAAGGTGAGAATTCGCCATTAGATTGCGAATAAGAATGTTCTCCCGAATAGCGATCTACTTCCTTGAGTGAAAATTTCATAGCCATTTTCTTGGCATATAATTCCCATAAACCATCATAATTTTTTTCAACAAATATTCCTGAAAAATGCGCGTTCGGGTATGTGAAAACGGGACCATTAGTAGAAGACTCAACATATTGTTGATATGGGTGGTCTTTTAACGGATAGGGTTCGGCAATACTATTTATGTCTCCCTGTAATGGAATATCAATGCCTGATTTTTCATAAAAATAGCGTCCTTTCACAACTTTATCAGGTCTAAATGACAACTCCATAATAATAGGAGAGTAACCGATAGTTCCTTTATAAATAACCCGTTCATCATAATTAAATTTCGCTAAAATCACCTGGTATTTATCTGATAATTCGTCGAAATAATTAAATCCTTTTTGCTTTAGCAGTTTAATGAAATCTTTGCGATTAATGTCCGCTATTGCTTCTTTTGCAACTAGCCTAAATACAATATTGGTAATTTCCTCTTTATAAAAATATTTGCGTTTTGCGTCTATATTACCGTCTGGAAGCTCGCTAAATTGCCATGTAGCATAACCACTGCCAAGGCCTATATCTGAAATTGCTGATTGATTTGCCTTGTCGTTGTTACCTTCTAATGCCCAAATGTCACCATCCGTTTTCATGCGGCCAATGAAAGAATTGTCAGAAAAGCGGTAAAGTTCTAGCAAAACAACATTTTCATTGATATCTGCAGCATAGATAAAATGATCTAACGCCTTTGCAGGAACTAATGTTGTTACAAATAATAAAACAAAACATACTAAACGCTGAACCATTTTTTCCTCACAAATTTTCATTATGAAAATAAACATATGCTTTATATTGATTTACATTATGTCGGTAAGATAGGCTTAAATATATGCTTTTTATTATTTCATTCGCTCATAGAGCTAAAACGTTCTAAAATGCGTTTTTTTAAGACTTCACGCACGCTGCGATAGGCATCTAAGATTTGCTCGCGTGAACCCGTTGCTAAAGCAGGATCGGGCATTGGCCAATATTCAACATCGACTGAAAAAGAGCGCATTTCTTCTAATACTGCATGGTGAGCCTGCGGCGTTAGCGTAATGATAAGGTCAAAGAAACCATCGGATAAATCTTCTAATCCGCGTGGGTTATGGCTATCAAGAGATAAACCTTCTTCGGCTATAATGGCTGAAGCAAAAGGATCGCGTTCACCGCGATTAACCCCGGCTGATGCGACATAGATTTTAGGAAAAAGATGATGCATCAATGCTTCAGCGATAGGTGAGCGGATTGAATTCATGCCGCAAACAAAAAGTACGGAGCTTGGTTGTGATATTTTGGGCAAAAAATGATCCATATCAGCCCCGCCAATGTAAAACGCATAAAAGTGTAAAAAGCCGTCGCGCGGTTTTAAAATCCATGTCAATTTTGCCGCTTAAACGGTCAAGCAGGGTTTGTGACCCCTCATTATGCAAGCCGCGCCGCCCCATATCGATGGCTTCAATCTTGCTAGGTGCTGCAAGGCGTATGGCTTCATAATAGGATTCACAAATCAAAAAATAGTCTTTTACGATGCGCCTAAATGGCGTCAATGACAGAATATGGGTGGTGACCCATGTTCCGTCACTGCGTGAAATGTCAAAGACAAGGCGTTTTTCTATTAAGGACAGTTTGAGATTATAGGGCCCGCCAATGTCGTCACCGGAAGGAAAAAATTGGTTTTCCTCAATAAGGTCGAAAACAGCTACTTCGCGCTCATGTTCAACCTCTGGGGTAGAGCGTCCGATAGTCTCGTCAAATTCAATGCCAATTAATCGACTATTCTCATTAAATTCACTCATCGAGTTATAACCCTAACGCCTTTTGCATCACTGCAGATAATGCCTTGCAACAATGTTAAAGATTTAAACGTACAGAAACCGAATAAGCGTGGCCATCAAGCCCTTCTTCTTCAGCGATGCGGATTGCGGCAGGGCCAAGAATGCGTAATTGTTCGGCATTTAATTTCATCACTGAGCTGCGCTTCATAAAATCAAACACCGAAAGGGGGGACGAAAACCGAGCAGAACGCGCCGTTGGTAAAACATGGTTGGAACCGCCAACATAATCGCCAATAACTTCAGGCGTGTAACAGCCAAGAAAAATGGCGCCAGCATTGCGTACCATTGGCAATAAAGCTTCTGGGTCTTGTACAGCAAGTTCAAGATGTTCAGCAGCAAAGCGATTAACCAGCGGCATTGCATCATGAAAATTATCGACCAGAATAATCCCACCAAAGTCGCGCCAGCTTTGCGCGGCAATGTTCACGCGCTTGCGTGTTTTAAGCTGGGCTTCAACGGCCTTTTCAACTTCTTTTGCAAAATCTTCATCATCGGTGATAAGCACTGATTGGGCGGCAACATCATGTTCAGCTTGTGCCAAAAGGTCGGCAGCAATCCAATCGGCATTATTGTTTTTGTCGGCTAGCACGAGAACTTCGGAAGGGCCAGCAATCATATCAATGCCAACAAGCCCAAATACCTGACGTTTTGCCGCTGCAACATAGGCATTGCCCGGGCCTACAATCTTGGCAACGGGTGCTATGGTTTTTGTACCATAAGCAAGGGCAGCAATGGCTTGCGCGCCGCCAACGCGATAGACTTCATCAACACCAGCAAGCTTTGCTGCCGCTAACACCAATGGGTTAATTTGACCATTAGGAGTTGGTACCACCATAACAAGGCGTTCAACGCCAGCTACTTTTGCCGGAACTGCATTCATTAATACCGAGCTTGGATAGCTTGCTGTACCGCCAGGTACGTAAAGCCCAACCGATTCGACAGCCGTCCAACGCCAACCTAGTTCTACGCCCAAATCATCGCTGAATTTTTTATCTTGCGGTAATTGGTGTTGATGATAAGCTTTAATGCGGTCATGGGCGAGCTGGAGAGCCGCCATAGTTTCACTATCAATACCTGCGGCGGCGGTTTCAATGTCTGCTTGACTTATGGCGATGCCTGTTTCGCGAAGATCAATATTGTCAAATTGTTGCGAATACTTAATTAACGCTTCATCGCCGTGGTCGCGCACTTGATGGATAACCGCACGCACAATATCATCAACATCTTGAGAAACTTCTCGTTTAGAGCCAAGAAATTCTTTGAAACTTGCTTCAAAATCATTGCTTTTTTGACGAAGAATGAGAACCATTTTTATCCTACCCGATGCAGAACGACCATGCTTGTGCCGTGCTTAAAAATTATGTGCGATATGAAAAATATATTATAGGTGAAGTTGCCTTAATATCTAAATAAGTGCAAGGGATACTTGTTTTTGTGTCGTTTTAAAAGCAAAATTCTTTCATATTTTCCCAAAATATTGTAGTCATAAGGTTCGGGAGTTAAAAACACATCTTGCCAAAATTTGTGTTACAAAAAATTATTTTAATAGCGACAAGTTATCCTTATTTATCAGAGCTCGGGCGAATGCATTTATTTAACTTATAAAGCTTTAGCTTCTGTATTGGGTATTGTTGAGATTGATGAAAGTCTCTTTCGATACGCGTTGCGAAATAGGCAACCTTGGCCATGGTGACTTTGGCAAGACAACAGTTTTCGATATATTTGAACGAAAGGGCAAGTTTACACTGAAATTGTGCCAAACTGCTTAAAAGCGACGTTACAGGGTATTTTGACGCAAGCAAAGTGGATTTTGCTTCGGTGATAAATTCTGATGGGCTGCTCAAATAAAGCTTTTTTATCCATCAAGGCACAATTGAATGAAATTCATAAATCGTAAATAATATTTTATAACGATTGTTTAGGCTGGCTTAAAAAGTGGATATTTGACTGGCTGCCTATTTGCCAGCATATCACTCATACTTTAAGCGGAGCTACCCCTTAAAAATCAATCAAAAAGAGGTAGCTATAAATCGTGATATTATCTTAAAACTTTGGCTGGATAATGCAGATGGAGCCTGCTTTTAAGCTATTCCTTTAAGCCCAACCTTTAAGTCCGGCCTTTAAGCATTACCAATTGTTTCAAACATTGCATGGCGCAGCGCAACTTGTGCATCCATCCCATCGCGAGCAACACTCTCACAAGCGACAAAATGTTCTTCACATGCATCAAGCGCCGTCATTAATAACATCTTCACCTGTGCATCATTTGGATGTAAGCCGCCACTTAGCAATAGCGTTTGCCGAAACATAACAGCACGATCTTCGGTCCAATAATCAAAATGGCCAACCAGCATTTTTTCATTGATAATCGATAAAAGATCAATCATTTCGCTGCGACGTGATGCGTCAACATTTAAGGTAAAAGAGCAAGCAAGATGCAAGGCTTCAAAGTCTTCCATCCACGAAAATGAAACATAATATTCGGCTTTGCTGCCAGTGATGCAAACAGCAATTTCATCTTCGGCTGTGCGCTCGAAAGACCAGTCATGCCCATATGCAATCTGTTCAATCACATCAACTGGATGTGCTTCACGCTCTTTGGCGTCATGAACAAGTCTCATTTCTTTTCCTATCATTCCAAAAATCAGCATTTTAAATGCAAGATCGATATTTAAACTCTTTTGCTTTTTAAAAGAGCAATGCTGGCGTTCAAAACCACGCGCAAAACTATTAAAAAGCAGAATAATAACCCTTCGCGCCAAGACGAAGCCTGCGCACGACAAAAGCAATTATTTTTTAACGCAAAAACACAAAGACTATGAAATTAGGCAAACGACAAACAAACCGCCATATATTCATACCCTTGAATGACCCTTATACGAATCAACAAGTGTTTTCAGTGTATTGATTGGCGTTGTAAGTGCTAGTCCCCCGATTCAAAAAAGCTGTGGTTAAAAAAAACAAAGGCCGGAAAAAATATTTCCGGCCAAGCTAAGAGATTCTGATAATATAACTTTTTGACTTTTCAACAGGTGTTAAAAAAATGGGGATTATTTTTTAACTTTACGTTTTATTAATGGCTTTTTAAGCTTTGTTAGCCAAATCTAGTTTTTCTTCCAGAATTTTTACCCGTTTTTGCAATGCTTCATTCGCATCAAGTGCTTTAACAGCTAGCGCCTTTACTACTTCAAACTCTTCCTTGCTGACAAGATCAAGCTTATTAACAGCGCGCTCAGCTTGGGCGCGAAATGCGCTTTCTACTTCTTGGCGCACACCTTGCGCAGCACCAGCCGCATCGGTTGCGAGCTTCGCCAAATCATCAAAAATACGGTTAGATCCGTTGCTCATATTATTCATTCCTCTTTTCATTGACATATTTTAAACAATATAAGGATAACACCTTAAAATTGTGCAGCTCACCCTCTCATATAGAGTGAAATGTTAAGTTGATAGGTTTAATTTAATACAGGCGAAAAAAAATAAAAGCACTTTATCATAAAAACTGAAATTTCGTGTATCTGTCGTTAAATTTAAAAAATTGACAGTGGTGATGAAAAGTTTATTTTCTAGCCAAATGTTTTTCATATTGGTGACGTCAAGCCACCATGCATATACAGGGTAATTAAATGGGTAGTATTCTTTCTTTTAGCGCTTTGGCATTTCCCAATATTGATCCTGTTATTGTTCATATTGGTCCTTTCGAGCCGCGCTGGTATGGCCTTGGCTATGTTGTTGGCATTCTTTTTGCTTGGTGGTATGGAAAATTATTGTTGCGCCGACCACAATTTTGGAAAAACAACCAGCCGCCAATGGAACCAAATAAGCTTGATGATTTTGTCATTTGGGCGGTATTAGGTGTCGTTGTTGGTGGTCGCTTAGGTGAAGTATTATTTTACCGCCCTGACTTTTATTTCGCTAATCCCGGTAAAATTATCGCTGTTTGGGATGGTGGCATGTCATTTCATGGTGGTTTTATCGGTATGGCACTTGCCATGGTATTTTTTGCACTTAAAAACAAAATTAACACATTTTCAATGTTCGATACCATTGCAGCTGGTGTGCCGATTGGCCTTGGTGTTGTGCGCGTTTGTAACTTCATCAATAATGAATTATGGGGGCGCGAAGCCTTTACTATTCCTTGGGCTGTATTATTTCCTGGAGAAGCAGGCGGCATTCCGCGTCATCCAAGCCAAATTTATGAAGCACTGACTGAAGGACTTTTACTATTCATTGTGCTAGCAATCATTATTTTTGCATTCAAAGCCTTGAAAAAGCCCGGTCTTGTTAGCGGTACATTTGTCATGGGCTATGGACTTGCCCGCATTTTTGTTGAGTTTTTCCGCGAGCCGAGCGGCAGTTTTTTCGCCCTTGGTTGGCCTAATCGCGATACAGCGATTCATTTATTAAATGCCGATGCCAATGGCGACTGGCTTACCATGGGCATGCTATTATCACTACCAATGGTTGGCGTTGGTTTGTGCATGATTATCTATGCTTTGATCAGCAATAAAGCAACCGCACAACAAGTTTGATAATGATGATGGCAACACCTAGCATTAATAGTTTAAA
The DNA here is from genome assembly GCF_025449335.1 of Bartonella sp. HY328. Classification (NCBI taxonomy): domain Bacteria; kingdom Pseudomonadati; phylum Pseudomonadota; class Alphaproteobacteria; order Hyphomicrobiales; family Bartonellaceae; genus Bartonella; species Bartonella sp. HY328. The sequence goes on along the minus strand of NZ_CP104883.1, from coordinate 3,084,687 downwards.
AGAAAAGCTTATTGTAACCATCCAAGAGCATGGTCCTTTAAGCATTAGCCAATTTATGACATTTTGTTTGGCTGATCCACAATATGGCTATTATATTACTGCTGATCCCTTTGGCCGTGATGGTGATTTTATCACTGCACCTGAAGTAAGCCAGATGTTTGGTGAAATGCTCGGTGTTTGGGTTGTTTTATCGTGGCGTGCAATGGACAAGCCTGCTGATTTTAGCTTATGTGAAATGGGGCCCGGACGCGGTACCTTGATGGACGATGTTTTGCGCACCATTAAAAAGCTAGATTTGGATTGCTTTAAAGCGGCTAATATTTTTCTTGTTGAAACTAGCCCGAAATTGCGAGAAAAGCAAAAGCAACGCCTTGCCAGCCATAATAGCAATATTACATGGATTGATCATTTTAGCCTACTTCCACCGATGCCGGTTATTTTGCTTGCCAATGAATTATTTGACTGTTTGCCGATCTATCAATATGTTTTTGATGGTCAAAATTGGCGAGAAACAATGGTTGGTGTTTCGCCTGATTTAAGTGGCGAACTGGATCTTGTTTTCGGTTTGGGCTCTATCATTTTTCCACCAAGTTTACCCTATGCTCCATCATTTATCAAAGAAGGTGATATTATTGAGGTGTCGCCAGCGCGTGAGAGCCTGATGGATGAAATAGCCGGCCATATAGCACAATATCGCGGTGCCGCCTTGATTATTGATTATGGTGCTATTGAGCCAAAACCCGCTGATACATTGCAAGCCATGTCAAAACATCAATTTAGTGATCCTCTTGCAAGTCCTGGAAAAGATGATTTAACATCACATGTGGATTTTGCTGCCCTTAACCAACGCGCGCAGCTAATGCACTGCCAAACCTATATGACCACTCAAGGCGAATTTTTATTGTCATTAGGGCTAATTGAGCGAGCGCAAACACTTGGGCAAGGCCGTGATAGCCTATTTCAAGAAAAAATCCGCAATGATGTCGAGCGGCTTGCTGGTGATGATAAAATTAGTGGGAAAATAGGTGGGAAAATGGGCGGGCTCTTTAAAGTATTATGTGTAAGTGATAAAAATACCCATATAATACCCTTTGATCAGCAATCCTAAAACAATTAAAAGGCGGAAAATAGCATGAATAATAAGCCTATGCCAATTATAAATACCGCCTTTAACGATCATTGCGGCTCGCAGATACAACATGGCTTTTTTACCCGTCAAGGCGGCGTATCAAGTGGCATTTATGAGAGCCTTAACCTTGGGCAAGGCTCTGATGACGAGCCCAATTTGGTGCTTGAGAATCGCAATCGCGTGGCCGCCAGTTTTCATATAACCAGCGACAAGCTTTTGACTTGCTATCAGGTGCATTCATGCGATGTCGTAACCGTGACAGCGCCTTTTTCCAGTGAGCGTCCAAAGGCTGATGCCATGGTAACCAATGTGCCGGGGCTTGCGCTTGGCATCTTAACTGCCGATTGCGGACCTTTATTATTTGCTGATAGTAAAAGTGGAATTATTGGTGCAGCCCATGCTGGTTGGCGCGGTGCTCTATATGGTATTATTGATAATACCATAGCCGCCATGGAGACCCTTGGTAGTAAACGTGAAGACATAGCGGTTGCGGTTGGCCCCTGTATTGGCCCCAATAATTATGAAGTTGGTGAGGAGTTTTTGCATAGCTTTCTTGACCTTGATGCTAATAATATGGTTTACTTTCGGCCATCGAACCGCGCGGACCACTATTTTTTCAATTTGTGGGCATTTTTGACTGTCCGTTTGCGCCGTAATAAAGTGAAGGATTATGCACTTAACTTGTGCACCTATGCTGATCAGGCACGGTTTTTTTCATATCGTCGTAAAACCCATCAAAATGAGATGGATTATGGTCGGCAAATTTCAGCGATTATGCTAGGGGAATAAGAATGGGTTTATATTTTTCTACCGAAGAATTTAAAAAGCGTGAAGCCCGCCTAATCGAAAAAATGACGATTGATAAACTGGATGCTGTGGTACTTTTTTCGCAAGAAAGTCTTTACTGGTTAACGGGCTTTGATACATTTGGCTTTTGCTTCTTTCAATGTCTTATTGTTAAAGCAGATGGTGAAAAAGTATTATTAACGCGTTTGCCAGATTTGCGCCAAGCGCAAGAAACATCAACAATCAAAAATATTGTTATTTGGCGTGACCGTGAAAATGCTAACCCAGCTTTTGATTTACGCAATCTTTTAAGCGATATGGAGCTTTTGGGTTGTCGTATTGGTTTGGAATATCGCTCTTATGGTCTTGATGGTGCAAGTTGTCGTCTTGTTGACGAGCAATTGGCTAGCTTTGCCAAAATTGTCGATATTTCTGGTGTGATTGACCATTTGCGTTTAATAAAAAGCCAAGAAGAGATTGCCTACATTAAAAAAGCTGCGCAATTATCCGATGATGTGCTTGATGCGGCTTTACCCAAAATTCAAGCAGGCAGCGATGAAGGTGAAATTTTAGCTGCTATGATTGGCGCTAATTTTATTGGTGGCGGTGATTTTCCAGCCAATGATTATATTATTGGTTCAGGTAAGGATGCGCTTTTATGTCGTTCTAAAACCGGTCGGCGCAAACTTGATGACAATGACCAATTAACCCTTGAATGGGCCGGAGCCTATCGCCATTATCATGCTCCGATGCTGCGCACGATATTGATCGGCACTCCAACGCCGCGCCATCACCAGCTTTACGATGCAGCATTTGAAGCCATTTTAGCTATTCAAACGGCAATGAAACCGGGGGCAATATTTTCTGGTATTTTTGATACGTTTACTGCCGTTATGGAAAAGCATGACTTAACACGCCATCGTTTGAGTTCTTGCGGCTACTCCATTGGTGCCCGCTTTGCACCGACATGGATGGAAATGGAACATTTTGAAGCAGAAAGCCCATTTGAAATTGTGCCCGATATGACACTTTTCGCCCATGCCATGCTTTTTGATTCAGATAGTGGTACGGCAATGACCCTAGGTGCTTCTTATCTTATTGATGAAGAAGGCGCAAAGCCATTGTCTCGCCATACGTTAAATCCAATTTTGCGTTAAAAGGTAAATAAAAACATTGATTATTATTGCTAGTGTATTGCTGGAAAAATTATAGCTGGTTTATAAAATATCAAAATAAAATAGGTTGCGTCACATTTGCATATATTGAGTATTTCCAAGCTCACATATAGGCAGATAATTTTGTAATTAATATTTATTGCAAAAAATTCATGCATAAAGCAAAAATATCGCTTTTTTTATTGTAAATTGCGTTTAAAATAATTCCATGATTTCTCGAAATGTTGAAAATTTGATGAAAAACAAAATTTTTACTTTTTTTTCTATATTTACTTTTTTAATTTTGACAGGCTGTCAACATTTAGGTTTTGGTAGCAAAACTGCTTCAACTCCTGCTTTTGGTATTATTTCACTTGATAATGCAACCGTTGCTGCGGCCAAACAACTTAGCGATGCTTTTATTGATGAAGGTGATGAGCAAAAAATCAAAATTTACCGCGGCATGCCTGATAAAGCGCAATATTATATAAAGGGCTACTTCTCGGTTATAGTTGATGAAAGCCCTGATGAAAATATGGTTCTTTATGTCTTTGATATTGTCGATAAGGATGGATCACGACTACACCGCATTGAAGGAAAATATGTGCTAAATCGTGTATTGGTACCGGCGCGCGACGGCTTTTGGGCAAGTATCACCAAAGACGGATATGACGCAATTGCAACACAAACTATTCGTCAACTTGGCGCATGGGTAGCAACCAATCGCGGTAATCTTTGATGGTTTTGTCTCGCAAGTGGAGCTATTACGCCCAATATCATTTTGACAGAGGAGATAAAAGTGATCGATTTTGCAGATTTCGAAAAAGTTGATATCCGTGTTGGCAAGATCATTGCGGCTGAGACTTTTCCGCAAGCCCGCAAGCCTGCTTATAAATTGCTGATTGATTTTGGGGCTGACATTGGAATTAAAAAATCATCAGCACAAATCACCAGTCATTATCAGCTTGATGATCTTGTTGGAAAGCTGGTTTTAGCGGTGGTCAATTTTCCGCCACGCCAAATTGGCCCTTTCATGTCTGAAGTGCTGACGCTTGGACTTCCCGATGAAAAAGGCGATGTTGTGTTGCTAACTCCCGATAAAACGGTACCACTTGGTGGACGTATGTTTTAAAGGCATCACTTTATTCTGGTTTTACCTTGAATAGGCCGGTAAAACCAAAATTTATTAGCAGGCAAAACAAAACTATAAAGACTAAATATTAAAGTGGACTAGTTTCACGTTTTTTACGCTCTTCATATGCTTTGACATGGCTATAGGCAAGCTCAAGAATTGGATGCTTAATATTTGCAGCCTCGGCGCGTTGTAAAAGGTCACCTAAAATATGATCGCCTTCGACACGATTGCCATGTTCAATATCACGTAACATTGAAGATGTGCCAACCGATTGATCATCCAACAATAAATGTTTTATAGCATCAAATGCGTCTGCATTAACCGCAAATCCATAATGGGCGGCAATTTCTGCATTGGTAATGATATAGCGCGACATGGCTTCACGCCCACCATGGGCACGGTTAATATCGCCAAGGCTTGCACGCATCAGGCAGGTCATGCCAGCAAACGCCGATAACTGCACCCATTTATTCCACATTCGTTGCAAAATATCGGGAACGGCTGAAACTTGTAATCCTTTAGCACCATTAAATGCACTGTCCAGTATTGCGGTTCGCTCACTCAATCCGCCATCTTGCTCACCAAAGACCAATGCAGCTGTATTATTAAGGTGGTGGATAATACCGTCTTGTCCAAGCGTTGCCTGAATAATTACCGAACCGCCAAGAACATTGGCTTTACCAAAAATCTCATTCAATCTATCCATATGGGCCATGCCATTTAAAAATGGAATAACTGAAGCCCCTTCACTCATAGCTGGAGCAATCGCGGCGATAGCGTCCTCAAGATCATAGGCTTTACAGGTTAAAAATATGAAATCATAATTTGGCTGCAACTCGCTAGCGAGTATAGTTTTTGCCTTTATAATCGCGTTGCCTGCAGGACTTGCAATGATAAGGCCGTTTTGTTCAATATTGACTTGCCGTTTTTCCCGAACGAGAAAAGTGACATCGCCGCCAATTTCGGCAAGGCGTCCTCCATAATAGCCACCAATTCCTCCAGCACCTAAAACCAATATTCTTGGCCGTTCCATGCCACCCTCCAATAAAATAATGACTAATCGTTTTTATCTAATAGGCCCAACTGTAAAATCATTGGCTCCAGCAATAAGCCTATCATGAATATTATCTAAAGCATTTTTCAATAAAAATAGAAAATCACATTTATTTATAGCGGTTATAACCGAAAATTTTGATAAATTATATTATCAGCCACTCGCAAAGATTAATATGATTTCATATATATAAGGCAAAACCTTACTTTCAAATTTAAGAAAGATTTAAGGACTGAAATTTGATGGGTGTGTACTATTTAGGTGGGGCGTGAAAAATTGGTTTTTCTATTGTTTTGGAGTATCTTTAGTGAAATATAGAATATATTTTTAGCGTAAAGCTCTTAAAAACAAAAGATTAGTTTGAATAACGGCCTAGCCTGCAAGCTGCTTGCTCTAGAAAGACTATAAAAGCTATGTTAGACAAAACTATGTTAGACAAAACTATGTTAGACAAGGGGACATTCGAAATTGCGATTGTTAAATTGCAATTGTCAATTGGTTGCTCTAAAGTTTTTTTATGAGTATTGGCAGGTTTTAGAATTTAATGATGTGGCCTGCTTGATGTCGCCACGAGAAAGAGGACAATATGCGTGATCCCTATACGGTTTTAGGCGTTGCACGTTCGGCAAAACCGGAAGAGATTAAATCGGCTTTTCGTAAATTAGCCAAAAAATACCATCCTGACCATAATAAGGATGATAAAAATGCTCAAGCACGGTTTTCCGAAATCAGTCAAGCCTATGAAATTTTAGGTGATAAAGAAAAACGGGGCCAGTTTGACCGCGGCGAGATTGATAGTGAAGGTAAGCCAACCTATCAAGGTTTCCAAGGGACAGGTGGCGGGAGCCCATTTGGAGATTTTGGCGGTGGAAGACGTACATCCGGCTTTAGCACGAGCGGCTTTGACACCGATGATTCGTTTTTTAGCGAAATTTTTGGTCGTGGCGCTTCATCACCCTTTGGCGGCGGTGCACATCGCGCCCAGCAAAAACGCAAAGGCGCAGATATAACTGCATCAATTTCAATCAGTCTTGAACAAGCGGTAGGGGCGGATAAGGTTGAAGCCATATTTCCAAATGGCAAAAATCTCAAGATTAAATTGCCCGAATTTGTTGAGGACGGTCAAGTCATTCGCTTAAAAGGCCAAGGTGAGACCATGCCAGGTGGTACTGATGGTGATGCCTTGATTACAATTCATTTTAAAAAGCACCCAAAATTCAGGCTTGAAGGGCGTGAGATCCATTTTGATTTACCGGTTGCCTTAAAAAATGCCGTTCTTGGTGCTAAGGAAGAAGTTGAAACTTTAGATGGTCGGGTTGCTGTTTCGGTTCCTGCTTGGTCAAGTTCTGATCGCGTCTTGCGGTTAAAAGGTAAGGGCTTACCACTAAAAATTGGTGGGCGTGCCGATTTTTATGTTCATATACGCATCATGCTGCCTCAAGAAAAAGATGAAGCGCTGATTGATTTTTTAAAGGGTGATGGCTGATAGGCCAAGTTTTAAAGCGCAATTCATGCAGTCTCGACAATCTGCTAAATTAATGAGCCAAGACATGTTAGTGCTAAAGCAATAAAAGAATGATTTTAAAATGGCTCGCTTATGCGGGCCATTTTTGTATGTTTGGGCATTTTTGGAAAATGGGTATAGTAATTTCGCGTTCAAAATGCGTAGATCTAAGGTTAGCTCCGATGGCATATCGAGTTTAACGAGGCGTAATTTTATCTCAAAATAGTGCATTAGTGAATTAAATTGATTTTAGCTGGTATTTTGGCTTGTTAAAAAAAATAGCTTGTATTATAAAACTTAACTATAATAGTCTAGTTTTATGCTGCATCGTCTTGTTTGCCAAAAACAGCTTTTGTAAAAGTTGATAGGCTTGGCTTCATTATTCCCCAGCGGTTTTGACGCAAAATGCGGTAAAATTTATGAGAGCATAGTGCGTTAATTTGAACGATATGCCCCACATGGAGCTTAAATGGGCGTTGTCATTAATTTTTTTGATTACTATGAAAAGCCGCAAACACCATTAGAGGCAACGGCGCTGCTTGAAATTGCTCGCTTTCAACGCCCTTCAATTTATGAATTTTTAAAATCCCAACCGCAAGGGGCAAGTTTTGAAGGGGTAGAACTTCCTGATTCCTTTATCTTTGATGCTGGCACTTATCAGGATGGCGCAATTATTGATAAGCAAAGCTTAGAAGACTATTTACAACGGGAAGCTATGGGCATTTTGCCTTTCATGCGGCGAGCCGCCCAGCATCCTGATGCTAATAGTCTTAACGAATTTTATAACCGACTGACAATTGATGTTCACAGTCACGATATGCTGTTTTTACTGGTCGATCTCGTCAATGAAGATGATTCAATTGGTATAGATGAATTGCGCAGTTTGAGCCTTTGGTTAATTAAAGCCAGTCCTGATCGGCTTGGCGTTTGTGCGGGTCTATTATTACTTGGCCTTGCGTCACCAAGATCATCAGATAAAGCATTTCTAATGCTGCTTGGCAGCCATGAAGCTTTTACCCTATTTGCCTTTATTGTGTTGATGGAAATCCATCCCAATGAGCAGCATGATTATATTGCATGGGAGTTAGCACGGAAAACCCATGGCAAGGGGCGATTATTTATAATGGACCGCCTTGTTGGCACTAATAATAATGAAATCCGTCATTGGTTATTATGTGAGGGCTATAAAACGGCATGTTCACAGCCGATCTGTGCCTTAAAATGCGCGACCAAATGTGGTTTGGTTCACGCGCTGGAAGCTTTTGAGCCTGATGATAAATTATTGATGGCAGCGGCTGGAATTTTAGCCGTTCTTATGCAGCCTGATGAGGATGGCGATTATCTCATTGCCTTTTTCATTCAAGGCACTAAGGCATTATCTTTATTGGTGGATAGTGCTGAAGAAGCAGCTATTAAGGATGTTTCATTATTTAAAAATCTTCTTTGCATTAAATCATTGCTTGAAGAAAATAATCAAGAAAAATGGCAAAATCTTGAGCGACTTGGTTGGTCTTTGGAGTTTCGGCAAAAAACCGTTGCTGCTATTAATCTTATGGCACGACGGCAGGGATGGAAAGCCCAAATTTTACGTAAATTACAATTTGGTGATGATGCAGAATTTGCAAGTGCTAGCGATGCTGCGCCTTTTATGCATATTGATGCTTGGCCGTATTATTTTGAACGCCAACGCGCCTTACCGCAAATGAATTATTGGTCTATCCTATTTGATACCGATAATGATCAATTTTTTGATGCGGCGGTTTTATTGGCTGAAAATCAGATTTTACTACCATGGCTTAACCAAGAAAACGTGATTGAAAGCCCCCAATGGTCACCTTTTTTGTGTGATTTATTAAAGGCTGTGCTAGAAAAACTTCATCAATTCCCAAGACGGGGCGAAAAATGGCTAGATCTCGCTTTAATGGCACCTGATAGACATTGTCATAACCTTGCCGTTAATATCTTAGCTAAGTGGAAAAGCTTAAGCGCTGATACGCAATAATAAACTGGCTTTTTAAACGTAAGGCCTAGTTTATCGGTAATTTTAGTCCTGTAATCTTGTCATTGCTAATGCTTGTCGGTGACTTTCGCCCCAATGTGCCATTGCGTTCAATATGGGTTCAAGCGTTTTACCGCGTTTTGTGAGGCTATAGTCGACCCGTGGCGGAACTTGCGCAAAGATTTGGCGCGACACAATGCCTTGTTCCTCCAGCTCACGTAAATTGGCAGTCAGTACTTTTTGCGAAATATCGCCAATGCTTTTGCGTAACTGTCCAAATCGCTTAGTGCCATCAAGCAAGTCTCGGATAATCAACGGTTTCCAGCGATTGCCGATAATAAGCAAGGTAATTTCAACAGGACATGGCGGTAGCGGAAGCATTTTATACCCTTAATTATATGAAGGCTTTTATCGATAGTATCTTTTAGTAACCTATATAACAAAAAGGTGCCTACTTTACAATAGATCCTATCATGTTATGGTTTACCCAAAAAGGAGTATTCATCATGAAAATAGCAATTATCGCTGCCAATGGCCGTGCAGGGCAATTATTAACAAAAGAAGCTTTGGATCGTGGTCATGATGTCACCGCGATTATCCGCAAAGGCGTCGCCTCTGATCCACGTGCAAAAACTTATATAAAAGATTTGTTTGATTTGACCTATCAAGATTTAGCCGATTTTGATGTTATTATTAATGCTTTTGGAGTCTTTACCCCCGATACATTAGACCAATATCAAACCTCGCTTGCGCATCTTGCTGATATATTAGCTGGCCATCCTAATCGTTTGCTGATTGTCGGTGGGGCAGGGAGCCTTTATTTGGATGAAAGCCATACGACGCGTTTGGTTGATAGTCCGGATTTTCCAGAAGAATATAAGCCTTTAGCACTTTCTATGGCCACCGCGCTGGACGCACTTAAAAAACGCCATGATGTCAACTGGACATTTTTAAGCCCAGCAGCTGTCTTTGTTGCTGATGGTGTACGCACTGGAAAATATCAAGAAGGCGGCGAAGAGTTTATCGTTGATAGCAACGGTAAAAGTGAAATTAGCTATGCCGATTATGCCATTGCAATGATTGATGAATCAGAACAAGGCAATCATATTAAACAGCGTTATACAGTGATTTCACAATAGTTGCGCGACACAATTTTGTTCCAAGATTTAATGAGGAAATGGCCGTTTAACGCCCCTTCCTCATTTTTCATCACAATCGAGCATAATTCTACCGCGTGTCAAGTCTTTGAGATAATCCATAAATGCTAGGTAGTTGCTGGCTGGCATTTCAAGCTCTAAGTCAACGCCATTAGCACCAAAATCTTGAGTTAAAACCATTGCCTTATAATTTGCTAGTCGGTTTTCAACAATTGGCCATTCGGAAAATTGCAATTGGATTTGGCATTTTGCCATTGCAATTATTTCCACAAGTTCGCCTTGTTGCAAGCAGCGAGCTGCACCACCGCCATAAGCACGCGCCAAGCCGCCAGTGCCAAGCTGTATGCCGCCATACCAGCGGGTGATAATAATGGCAACCTTATCGCAATCACGCCCTTCAATAGCATTTAAAATTGGCTTACCAGCAGTGCCAGTTGGTTCTCCATCATCGCTAAAGCGATAGGCATTGCCAAATTTCCATGCCCAACAATGATGGGTTGCCTCTTCACTGGCCTTTAATTGTGTCAGCATTGTATCAAATTCATCCAGCGAAGCAATAGGAAAAGCTCGGGTTAAAAATCGACTTTTTTTAATGTCTTCTACAATTTCGGTTGGTTGGGCAAGGGTAAATGGCATGGCTTTTAACGCTGCGTTCTTTCATTTTGATGTTAAGAAACATGTTGGCTTTATACTTATATAGACTCTTTTTCTAAGAGCCACAAAAACTATGCGCCTTTTTGAACTGGTTTCTAATGCGTAAAGCAATTATTTTAACTTCAAGACCAGTGGGAAAACGTTAATAAAGCATGTTATTGTACGCCAATTTTTATTTCATAATTTGTAAAACGGGTATTTTCCAGCCGATGCAAAGTTTTGGCGACCTTTGCATATTGGGTCCTGAGCGGTTGAAGAGCAATTTTACCTTATTTTTTCTAATTTGTTACTGTGTTTTTATAAAATTGTTCGCAATGTCATATTGCTAATTGTTGGCAGCAACTTTTTTGTAAGCCTGTTTTTGCCTGTGCTTTATAATGGATATCCAATTTATATCGATAAGACCCATTTTATACGCTATGGAGCCGCCGAAATTGGTAAGAGATTTGATTTGTTTGGAAAAATTACCAATGCTGCTGATAATTTTAAGCATTATGATTTTAAAACGTAAAATAACAGGTAAGCGTTAGCTAGGTAAAGCAAGGGCTTGCGTCTGAAAGCTTAAAATACAAAAAAGCGTTTTATCAAATAGATAAAACGCTTTTATTAGATTATCGGTTACAATTCTTCATTAGTCGTATTTTTGATGAACAATTGCGCCTTGGCCGTTTAGATAAAGTTTGTAATGGGCACCATTCTTGTCGAAAACTTCAGCTTTCCAACCATCATGTTCAGTTTCAATTTCACGAATGATAAAGCCTTGGTCTTCAAGGCTCTTGACCATTTGTGACCAAGAAATACGGTTCATGGTTTGCGCTGCCATTGGGGCTTGCTGCATACCGATAGGAGCTTGTTGTTGTACGCCAACAGGAGCATTTTGTGCCATAGCTGGCAGGCTTAAGCTAGAAACGGTCATTGCAGCGATAAGAGTAAGAGCTGTTAGTTTTTTATGTGTAGTCGCCATTTTTGATCTCCTTTGGTTTGATGATTGATGTTTTAAATGAGTCGTGCTGACGCTGCCCTAACTTCTGTCGTCAGCATTCTGTCAGTTTAAAAAGTGCATGATACAAAAATGGTTAGATTATTTTATATCACAGTTTTTATTGCTCTTATAGGAGTGATTTATCCAGCCTATTCAGGTAATGATCAAGAGGCGGCGCGGCAAGCCTTGGCGCGCGGTGAAATTATGCCGTTGACGCAAATGCTTGGTTTTGTTGAAGCAGCATTTCCAAATTCAAGCGTTATAAAACTTGAATTTGATGAAGAAGATCATCTCTATATTTATGAATTTAAAATTATTGATTCATCAGGCATAATACGTGAAATAGAAATGGATGCCAAAACTGGCCAAATATTAAAAGTCGAGATAGACGATTGAAAGTTCTTGTTGTTGAAGATGATGCTATTTTGCGCAATGATGTGTGTCTCGCGTTAGAACAGGCTGGCTTTGCGGTTGATAGTACCGATAATGGTGATGATGCTTGGTTTAAGGGTGAAACTGAAAATTATGACGGTATTGTTCTTGATCTTGGCTTACCTGTTAAAGATGGCTTAACCGTTTTAAAGTTATGGCGGCGTGCTGGTGTAGTGGTGCCGGTTATTATTTTAAGTGCGCGTGGCAGTTGGATTGAGCGGGTGGAAGGCATTGACGCAGGAGCAGATGATTATCTTGCCAAGCCTTTTGAAATGTTAGAATTGGTTGCGCGTTTGCGTGCGCTTATTCGTCGTTCAGTTGGGCAAGCAGATCCAATATTACAGATTGGCAATATCGCTGTTGATACACGTTTGATGCGGATTACCGTTGATGGGCGTAATGTTGATTTATCGGCGCTTGAATATCGTGTTGTGCAGTTTTTGGGTTTACACAAGGATCGGGTGGTGACGCCAAGTGAGCTCGCCGAACATATTTATGGTGATGTTGATGCGCGCGATCCCAATGCATTGGAAGCATTATTAACAAGGTTGCGCCGTAAAATTGGTGCAAGTGCTATTGAAACAAGACGCGGACTTGGTTACCGCCTAACTGGACAATAGCTATGAAAGCTTCATTGCGATTGCGGCAATTTATAGCCGGTTGTATTGCTATTATTATCGCATTGGCTATTTCATTTCTTGGTTTTTCCTTGCTTTTTGAGCGCCATGTCGAGCGGCGGTTTTCGGTACAGCTTAATAATTGGACCGAGACTATCGCTGCTGGTATATCGTTAAACAATGAAAACAAGATTGCCGTTAATCTGCCCTTTGTGATCCCAGATTTTGAAAAGCCCTATAGTGGTCTTTATTGGCAAGTGATTGATAAAAGCAATGATGATATTATAAGATCGCGTTCACTATGGGATTTAAATTTACCACTAGCTGAAAAAAATGGTCGTTCTGGTGGCTATTTGATGGTGGTTCGTAAAGTTGTATTTCAAGGGCATCCTTTGCAAATTGAAATAGCAATTGATGAACAGCAAATTATTAAAGCGCGCAATGAATTTGCTGCAGATCTTTCTATTTATCTTATTATACTTGGTTTAGTTTTATCGGTTTTGTTTGGGGTGCAAATTGTCTTTGGCTTGAGACCTTTAGCTGTTTTGCGTAAAAATGTTGAAAAGATAACCAGCAATACGAATGAGCGTATGACACCGAATTATTATAAGGAATTGCGCCCATTGACTGAAACGATAAATCGCTTATTAGACAATAGAGCGCAAAGCATTGATGAGGCGCAAAAGCGGGCGGGTGATTTGGCCCATGGTTTAAAATCTCCTTTAGCTGCTTTGCGCAATTTAAGTAGCCGCCTTGATGAACAAAATAATAAGGAGGCTGCAGTGCTTTTGCGTGATTTATCGCGGGGTTTGCAACGCCAAATTGACCGCGAGCTTCATCGCGCTCGCGCCGAAATTTCTGCTCATAAAGGTAAATTATCCAGTAATCTTGGCGAATTATCGCGGCAATTGGTACGTGTTTTGTCGGCAACTTCCTATGGTGAAGCTTTAGAATGGCAAAATAATATTGATGACAATGCAATTATGCCTATCGATGTTGCAGATCTTGCCGAGGCGTTAGGAACAATCCTTGAAAATGCCGCTCGTCATGCCAAACAAAAAATTATTATTTTTCAACCAAATGCTGAGCAAATTATTATCGATGATGATGGCGAAGGTATGGATGAAGAAAGGCGCAAGTTAGCATTGCAACGCGGCGTGCGCTTTGATGAAAGGGCGCAATCTACGGGTCTTGGTCTTGCAATAGCCGGTGATGTTCTTGCACCTTATGGTTTTGCCATGCGTTTAGAGGACAGCCCTTTGGGTGGATTACGGGTTATTATTTTTCATAAATAAATCTGATTGACCATTTAAAAGGCAATAATATAGTACTATTTAATGTAAAACATATATTTTTGGAAAAGGTCTAATCTAGCTGATTGCATAGCAAGATCAAAGATGTTAAAAGAGAATTATGAGTTACAATAGGTTTTTATTGAAAAATACACTTATTAGGCAATTAGCCATTACGCGCTTGGACGTGCAGGATCATAAACTGCTACCAGGTCGCTTTGTTGTGTATTTTTCAGGCTCATCATTAAGCCGACTTATGGTCTAGCTTTTTTACTTGTTCAGTCAAGTTTTACAAAAGGCTATAATCTTGACCTTTGGCTTTTTGATAAATTCAATTTTCCTATTTAAAAAATGAGCCTTAATGGCCAAATAGAGCCCTAGAGGCGAAAAGAATGGACATGAAAATGAGTGCACCGCGTACGCTCTACGACAAAATTTTTGATAGCCATATTGTCGATCGTCAAGAAGATGGCACCTGCCTTCTTTACATTGACCGCCATCTCGTGCATGAAGTCACTAGCCCGCAAGCATTTGAAGGGTTGCGCATGGCAAAACGCAAAGTGCGCCATCCAGAAAAAACCTTGGCGGTGGTTGATCATAATATTCCAACTTCGCCCGACCGTGTCAATGGCATTAAAAACGAAGAAAGCCGCATTCAGGTTGAGGCGCTTGCTGCCAATACGGCTGAATTTGGCGTTGAATATTATTCAGAACGTGATGTTCGCCAAGGGGTTGTGCATATTGTAGGACCAGAGCAGGGCTTTACCTTGCCAGGCATGACTATTGTTTGTGGCGATAGCCATACTTCAACCCATGGCGCTTTTGGTGCTTTGGCTCATGGTATTGGTACATCGGAAGTTGAACATGTTTTGGCAACCCAAACCCTTATCCAGAAAAAAGCTAAGAATATGCTTGTGCAGGTCAATAATAAATTGCCTGATGGTGTATCGGCAAAAGATCTTGTCCTTGCCATTATTGGCGAAATTGGTACCGCAGGTGGTACCGGCCATGTGATTGAATATGCTGGCGAAGCCATCGAAGCGCTTTCGATGGAAGGACGTATGACCATTTGTAATATGTCGATTGAGGGTGGTGCGCGCGCTGGTCTTATCGCGCCGGATGAAATTACTTTTGAATATATTAAAGGCCGCCCACGTTCACCAGAAGGTAAGATGCTTGAAGATGCCATTGCCTATTGGCAAACTTTAAAAAGTGATGAAGGTGCAGTTTACGATACAGTAATCACGATTGATGCAGCGAATTTAACACCAACGGTTACTTGGGGGTCATCACCTGAAGATGTCATGCCAATTAACGGTGTTGTGCCAAATCCTGATGATATTGCAGATGAAAACAAGCGCGCCTCCAAAAAACGCGCTCTTGAATATATGGATTTAAAACCCGGTATTCATATGACTGATGTTGCTATTGATCGCGTGTTTATTGGTTCATGTACTAATGGTCGTATTGAAGATTTGCGCGCTGCCGCTTCTATCGCTAAGGGCCGTCATGTTGCGCCAACTGTATCAGCAATGGTGGTGCCTGGATCTGGCTTGGTAAAAGAGCAGGCAGAACAAGAAGGCTTGGATAAAATCTTTATCGAAGCTGGTTTCGAGTGGCGTGAACCTGGTTGCTCTATGTGTCTTGCCATGAATGATGACCGTTTAAAACCGGGTGAGCGTTGTGCATCAACCTCTAACCGTAATTTTGAAGGTCGCCAAGGATATAAGGGGCGCACTCATCTTGTGTCACCTGCTATGGCTGCCGCTGCAGCAATTGCTGGCCATTTTGTTGATGTGCGTGAGTGGCAATAATCTATAAACTTTTATGATTGATAAAAAGCGGCTCATTGGGCCGCTTTTTTTATGTTTTTTGATTTTAAGTATTTATTATATATGTATTTACAAATATTTTAATTTATAATATAATATTGATATAATTATGTTTTAGCTAATTTAATTAGCGATAAAATAAACGATTAGCTGATATATATATTATCAAATGTTAAAGTTACAGCGCTAACTCCTCAAGCTAATATGTGGCAACGTAGTGTGAGCTAACCTCTATTTGTATAATATAAGAAATGTTTTGTTTAGGGAGTGTAACAAGCGAAAAGTAAGCGCGGAAATTTCTGTTAGTTTTCTCATCAATAAATATGCGAGGGACAATCATGAAATGCTTTGTAAAATATGGTATTGCAACTTTTTTCTTTGTTATAATGTTTATGGGTAATCCTCAATTTGCTCCGGCTCTGAATTTATCCTCACCATCCATATCTATTTTTTCGGGACCATCAACAGCTTATCCTATTATATCAAAAATTCCTAAAGGAACCAATTTTGATATTAAAGCATGCAATGCTAAATGGTGCCATATCACAACCAAAACCATTAAGGGGTGGGTTGAGAAAAAGAAAATATCGAAGGAAGTGGCTGTCAATAATTATCACAAAAAAACGGTAGATGGCTATGTTCAAAAAATTGGTAAAAATAAACAGTCGATTATTCGTAATTCAACTGCTGTGTCAAGTTTGCAGATAAGTATTACAATTATTCCTGTTTCAAAATAAAATGCTTACCTTTACGGTATTGTGCCATTAAAGGTAATCTAAGCAAAATTTCACTTTGATACAAACCAAAGCCTATTTGGTTTATCTCTTTTAAGATAGGTTTTTAGTATTTAAATTATATAAGTTTATATTTAAAAAATCTGGAACCTTTTGCCGGCTAAGCCGTTATGATTGCAAGAACGCTGACAAATGGCAAAAAAAGCCAACCTTTACTAAAAGGCAGCTTAAACAATTAACCAAACAACCCTGGAAGAATTTAATAACAGGAAGCCAAAAGCCTTTCCCGTTAACAATCTAACCTTGTCAAAATTTGAAGCATTTAAGCGCGAAACGAGTTTTCGCGAATAGAGAAGCTTTGTTTAAATTCATGGGTTTGAGCGGTTCTTCCATAAAAATTTAAGGATAAAGATCATGAACCGTTTTGCAAAATCAATCATCGCTGCTTCAACTCTAGCAATCGCAGTTATTAGCGGCGCACTTTGCGCACAAGCAACCACAATTTCAGCCCCTGCTTTATCATTGCATAATGCACCTGCATCAAGTGCAGCTGTAACAAGCAATATTGCTAAGGGGACACAAGTTAATGTTGGTGTTTGTAATTCAGCTTGGTGCTATGTAACTGCTGGCAACCAAAAAGGTTGGGTTGAAACCAACAAGCTTTCAGGCCAATTGGCTGCAGCAAATAGCCAAGCTCGCTCAATGAGTGCTGGTGGTGCAACTGGTAGTGCTGGCGCAACAGGTGGCCGCACTGCTTCTGCTGGCTTAAACATTTCAATCACTATTGTGCCTGAACAATCAGAAGCAAAAGCTGCTAATCACAATCGCATCAATGTGGCTAAAATTGCACCACAACATTTGCGTTAAGAATTTCACCAATCCCCGTTAGCTATAATCAAGCTAACCACTTGGCCTATCTGATTTCATGATCGATCAGATAGGTCTTTTTATTAAGCGTTTGTAACTTTAAGATTAGTTATCTGTAACAAGGCCATAGATGGTGCTTGATCGACCACCAGAACGACAAAACGCAAGCAGCGGCTTTTCAGCCTCAGCAATGGCATTACGCATGGCGTCAAGATCTTCCTCAGCAATACCCATAGGCACAACTGGAATATAATAGGTGGCTATGCCTGCAGCATCAGCAGCTTTTTTGATGTCGGCAAAGGATGGTTGATTAGCTTCCTCGTCATCAGGGCGATTGCAAATAATCGTCGCGATGCCAAATTCCTTTAAAGCAGCCATATCTGTTGGTTCAATTTGACCGCATACATAAACACCATCATCAATTGGCTTGATCTTCATAAATTTTCCTAACTTAGTTCCGTTTCAATATTTGCTTAATACTCAAACTCTTGAAAAAAGAGAGTAAAAACCAAGGATAATGTAAAAGATAATTTATAATATTTGATTTTAATTTTTAATAAGATAGCGTATTTTAACGCTGTTACAAGAATGATTATTAAATAGTTTAATTCACTAACATTTACAGCTTTATTTTATATTGATTTTATATTCTATGTCTTGCATATATTCATCTTCCATGGCTGCCTCATTACCAATAAGGCCCTTAAAATGTAAATGGTGTTGCCCTTCGCTTAGCGGGTTCAGCAATATCCAATAACCATCGGACGCGTAATGGTCTTCATCGCCGGGGATTGTAAAACAGCTTGTGGTGGCCGCACGAGTTCCATCAAGTTTTTGACCATCAACTTCGCTGAGCATTTCTCTCGCGCTATTAATGGCAGCATTGACTTCTTTTTTTAAGTCATCGCAAGATAAGCCGTCGCCAGTATCCCAACGCATGATGCTGATGACTGGAAAAAAAATATATTTATCCTTAGGGATAATACAGTTGCGTGTTACCTTGTCGAAGCTATAGCTAGGAGCAAGAAAAAAGACATCGCCTGACTGAGCATAATTGCAATGCGCGCCAGTATCATCCGCAAGCGGATCTAAATCATCAGGAGCATTGGTAACCCATTGCCACCAACGTATGGAAAGTGTGCTTAAATCTTCGCCGTTTGCAGTGTTAATACTGGTAAGGGGTGTTGAATTTGCAGGTGCATTAATATTAAAAAATCCAATACTCAATAAAAGGACTGCATAAAATAATTTCATCTTGAAAAATCCCTGATCGATTGATTGGCTATTGATCTACTTTAAATCAAATATTTGCGAAGTGGAATTGGCAATTAACGAAATCAAGTGGAAATGTATCAATGCGTGTTGTGGTAAGGGTGTATTGTGGTTAATTGCTGTCTTTTTAATGGGCGTCATAAAATGTATGCCTCGTAAATCAAAATTGATTGTGAATTTGTTCAACATTATGTGATTATAAACTAAAGTTAAAAAAAATGTTTTGACAGCGCTATGTATTTGTCTTTATGTCCCGATGTGGGGACTAAAACTAAAATATGGATTTAGCCTTTTGACACCAAAAAAATAAGCCCTGTTAGAACAGGTAGCATCATAAAAACTACTTTCACATATATTAGAAGAATGAACGCCAATAGTTGCGCAATATTGGCAACTTGAGAATTGCTAAAACTTGTCTGCCGCGAATGCAAGTCTGAGGGGCTTGCATTTGCAATATGTGCTTCCGTTTTTTGGGTTTTCTGGTTTCGTCCGATTTGAGGGATAATAATAGAATGAAAAATATGGAGCAAATAAGTTTTATTAAAAATTGCTTGGCTGTCAGTCTTTTACGTGCGCGTGAAATTATCACTCGTGATTTGCGAAGCATGCTTGCAGAATTTGATATGACTGAGCAGCAATGGCGCGTTTTACGCGTTTTGCGAGAAGAGTCGCCTCTTGAAGCGACGGAGCTTGCTAATCGATCTTGTATTCTTTCACCAAGTCTTACGCGCATATTGCGGACCCTTGAAAAGCGCGATTTTATCATTCGCGAAAAAGACCCATCTGATAGCCGGCGATCCTTGCTTGCACTTTCGAGGGAGGGAATAGAGATGATAGATAAGATTACCCCAGTTGGAGAGGCAATTTATGGTGCATTTGTCGAGCGGTTTGGGAAGGAAAAATTTCAGCAACTTTTGACACTTCTGCACGAAATTGAAGAGATGCAATCTTCGTAAAGATTGATTTTCTAAACTTCTCAAAATGATCGTGTTGAGGCTTTTCATAATCTTAGTTAACACTAAGTGCTTCAATTGAATTTGGAAAGCTGGTATATTACTAAAATCTGTAACAAAAAGGAAATTGGCGTGACTATAAAAGATGTAGTGCTTATCGCATTAATGGCGGCCTTTATCATTGTACTTGGTTTTATACCGGCTTTTACTATTCCCTTCATTCCAGTGCCAATTACCACGCAAAGTCTTGGGGTTATGCTTGCCGGTGCTTTATTGGGAGTAAAGCGCGGAGTTTGCGCCATTTTAATCATCTGGATTTTGGTTGCCGTGGGTTTGCCGATTTTGTCGGGAGGCCGTGGTGGTCTTGGCGTTTTTATGGGCGCTACCGCAGGTTATTTCGTTGGCTGGGCTTTTGGCGCTGCGGTTATAGGTTTTTTATTTAATCTCTTTCGCAATAATATTACACCTGTTAAGGAAATTATTGCACTTATACTTGGCGGTATTTTCACGGTTTATTTCTTTGGTATCGTTTGGCTATACTTTTGGTCGCGCATTATGGCAATTAACACAACTTTGTGGCAAATAATTTTAGCCAATCTAGCTTTTATACCCATAGATCTTGTTAAAGTCGCGATTGTTTTTGGTATTTTAAAAGTGCTGCATAAAGCGTTGCCAGGTCAATTTGGATCTGATGCAGCTAAAAAAATTGATGACTGGAAAAAGATATTTGATTAAATTTCATAAAATTAAGGCGTCTGCATTGTCGCAATGCAGACGCCTTTTATCTTAAGAAATAATTGTAAGGTTTGACTTTAGGCTGTCGGTGTGACCTATTAAGCTGCTGCAGCTTCTGCTTTTAAAACTTCCAAAATATTTTGTGGTGATGATGCACCATAAGGATCGCTATCGCAATTATCGCTCAAGCCTTCTTCTTCAAACCATTGTTCAATAGTACCATTATTGATAACCGCAGCATAACGCCATGAACGCAAGCCAAAACCAACATTATCTTTGCGCACTAGCATGCCCATTCTGCGGGTAAATTCGCCAGAACCATCTGGAATAAGTTTAATGTTTTGCACGCCTTGCTGCTTGCCCCATGCATTCATGACAAACGCATCATTGACTGAAAGGCAATAAATAGCATCAATGCCAAGCGCTTGAAAATCAGGATATAGTTTTTCAAAATCAGGCAATTGGAAGGTTGAGCAGGTTGGGGTAAAAGCCCCTGGTAGAGAAAAAAGAATAACACGCTTATTTGCAAAATAATCAGCTGATGTCACATCTTGCCAACGGTAAGGATTAGAGCCCCCGATTGATTCATCGCGAATACGAGTGCGAAATGTAACATCAGGAACTTTTCTACCGATCATCATAATAAATTACTCCTAAAGATTATAATAAAAAATAGCCTTACCTGCAAAACAGAAAGGTTCATCAACGCAATAAGGCTATTGGAAAATGGTTAGTCTAATAGCTGCATTATTAACTAAATTTTTGATTATAGTCAAAGGATTTTAGTATATTTAGAATAAATAAAAAATGTAATCTTAGCCGAGTGAAGACCGATAATCTGGGCTTATGGTCGTTATAATTTAAAAATATAGTCGTTGTCTTATCGAGGATTTTCTATTTGCCTGTTTCGGTAATTTTTATGATCATTATTCAAAAAATCCGGCAACCTCCACCGATAAAAAGCCAACCTTAAAGAAGATAACGGCAAAAAAGCCAGCAGTAATCAATATTAATAAAGTGCATTACTAAAAGGTGCAATAACTGTGGCTTAATATCATATTGGTATTTTGTTACGCTTAAGCTATTATGCTATTTAAGTTGAATTTAAAAACTGGATAATTTTATGTTACAGCGTATTAAAACAGAGCCATTTTCTGATCAGAATCCTGGAACTTCTGGGCTTCGTAAAAAAGTAAGCGTGTTCCAGACCAAGAATTATGCCGAAAATTTTATTCAGTCAATTTTTGACTGTGTGGGAGAAAAAGCCGGAGCCTTGCTCATTGTTGGTGGAGATGGGCGTTATTATAATCGTGAAGTTATCCAAAAACTGATTAAAATGGCCGCTGCCAATGGTTTTGAAAAATTAATGATTGGTCGTGGCGGCATTTTGTCTACGCCAGCAGCTTCTCATCTTATTCGAAAGTTTAAAGCACTTGGTGGAATTATTCTGTCGGCCAGCCATAATATGGGTGGACCAAATGGCGATTTTGGCATTAAATATAATATTGCCAATGGTGGTCCGGCACCTGAAAAAGTCACCAATGCCATATTTGCGCGATCCAAAGTTATTGATGAATATTTAATTGAAGATAGTGAAGATATCGATCTTGATGTTACTGGACATTACCTTATCGGTGATATGGTGGTAGAAATTATTGATCCGGTTAAAGATTATGCGGATCTCATGGAAGAGCTCTTTGACTTTAATTTAATTAAAGCCAAGGTTGGCGAAGGGCTTACCATACGCTTTGATGCTATGCATGCAGTTACCGGTCCCTATGGTCTTGAAATTTTTGAAAACCGCTTAGGCTTTGCCAAAGGCAGTGTGGTTAATGCCGTGCCATTGCCTGATTTTGGCGGCCATCATCCAGATCCCAATCTTGTGCATGCCCATGATCTTTATGAATTAATGTTGTCGCCAAAAGCGCCAGATCTTGGCGCAGCATCTGATGGCGATGGCGACCGCAATCTTATTATTGGCCGCGATATATTTGTAACGCCGTCTGATTCTTTGGCCGTTATTGCTGCCAATGCCAACCTTGTAAAGGCTTATAAAGATAAGGTGAGCGGTATTGCACGCTCGATGCCAACCAGTGAAGCGGCAGACCGTGTTGCGGAAGATCTTAAAATCAATATGTTTGAAACGCCAACAGGATGGAAATTTTTTGGCAATTTGTTAGATGCTGACAAGGTTACTTTTTGCGGTGAAGAAAGTTTTGGTACAGGTTCTAACCATGTGCGTGAAAAGGATGGTCTTTGGGCTGTGCTATTTTGGCTTAATATCCTTGCAGCAAGTCAAAAAAGCGTCAAGGAGATTATTGGTGCGCATTGGGCGCGTTTTGGCCGCAATTATTATTCGCGCCATGACTATGAGGAAGTTGATACAAAAGCTGCTCAAGACCTTATGGAGACATTACGTAATAGTCTTACAGCCCTTGTTGGCAAAGAGTTTCAAGGTTTAACCATCAGCAAGGCTGATGATTTTTCCTATCATGATACTATTGATGGTTCGGTGAGTGCCCATCAAGGTATTCGTATTTTCTTTGATGGCGGTGCACGTATTGTGTTTCGTTTATCGGGTACGGGTACACAGGGCGCGACTTTACGTCTTTATATGGAACATTATGAGCGTGATGCACAAAACCATAATCTTGATACGCAAGTTGCCTTGGCTAAGCTCGTCTCTATCGCTAATGAGTTAACCGATTTGCATACCAAGCTTGGTCGCGATAAGCCCAGTGTAATTACTTAATCAAGTGTTACTATGTAATTAAATTTATTATAATTAAATGATATAAAAATAAACATATTCAACAGCTTAAATTTTTTGGTTTTGCTGTTGAATTAATAGAGTTGCAAAAAAAATATCTCAATTAAAAGCTCTGAAAATTTAAGTTTAAACCTGTGGGAATTGACAAAGGTTATCATAATTTTGTTATGGATGGGTTATTTTCTAATAAAATTTTTGCCATTTGCTTGAAGAAAAGTTAAAGCTATGGCATAGGCTCAAGACAATATTGCATTGTTTAAAATACAGGGTTTAAATACAGGAACTTGTCAATGACCATCAATGGTCTTGTGACAAATGATAGAGTTGGGGCAAACAAGAACGTGACGACAACAGAAAATCAAAATAAGACTAAAGGCTTGTTGAGTGGAAAGCGCGGTATAGTATTTGGTCTTGCAAATAATCGCTCGATTGCTTGGGGTATTGCCAAAGCAGCCCACGATGCTGGTGCTGAACTTGCTTTCACCTATCAAGGTGATGCCATGAAAAAACGGGTCGAGCCGCTTGCTCAAGAATTAGGTGGCCTAGTGTGCGGTCATTGCGATGTTTCCGATGCTGCAACCATTGATGCTGTCTTTGACGTGATTGCTGAAAAATGGGGCAAAATTGATTTTGTCATCCATGCTATTGGCTTTTCTGACAAGGACGAGCTTACCGGCCGTTATGTCGATACTAGCGAAGCAAATTTTGCCATGACCATGAATATTTCGGTTTACTCGCTGACGGCGATTGCCCAGCGT
This sequence comes from Bartonella sp. HY328, assembly GCF_025449335.1. Classification (NCBI taxonomy): domain Bacteria; kingdom Pseudomonadati; phylum Pseudomonadota; class Alphaproteobacteria; order Hyphomicrobiales; family Bartonellaceae; genus Bartonella; species Bartonella sp. HY328. Next base: position 3,060,871 of record NZ_CP104883.1, on the reverse strand, counting down.
GCCGAAAAATTGATGAATGACGGTGGTTCAATCATCACACTCACTTATTATGGTGCTGAAAAAGTTATGCCTAATTATAATGTTATGGGCGTTGCAAAAGCTGCACTTGAAGCAAGTGTAAAATATTTGGCTGTTGATCTTGGTCCAAAGAATATTCGCGTAAATGCGATTTCTGCAGGTCCTATCAAAACTCTTGCGGCATCAGGTATTGGTGATTTCCGTTATATTTTGAAATGGAACGAATATAATTCACCATTGCGCCGTACTGTTACTATTGAAGAAGTGGGCGATGTTGGTGTCTATTTCATTTCTGATCTGTCGCGTTCGGTAACCGGTGAAGTTCACCACGCGGATTCTGGCTATCATGTCATTGGTATGAAAGCCGTTGATGCGCCAGATATTTCAGTTATCAAGGACTAAAAATAAAAATTCCTCTATACTGCATGCGTCTTAGTCTATAAAGTCGCATGCAGAGCTATAAAGAGGAGATTTCTAGCCATGCTTATCTATTTTTCGCGACACGGACAAACGGATTGGAATGTGTCTGGTCGTATTCAGGGACAAGTAGATCAGCCGATCAATGATATAGGTCGCGCACAAGCCAAGGGCAATGGCATAAAACTCCATAATCTTATTGGTGATGGTGAAGGATTTGATTTTGTTGCAAGTCCACTTGGTCGCACGCGTGAAACTATGGAGCTAATCCGCGGCGCCATGGGGCTTGATCCTCAAGCCTATCGCCTTGATGATTTATTGATGGAACTTAATTTTGGTGACTGGCAGGGCTTTACGGAAAGCGAAATTGGGGTTGAACATTCAGAACTTTTAGCAGCCCGCGCTAAAGATAAATGGAATTTTTTACCCCCCGGTCAACACGCAGAAAGCTATGCTATGCTGCGCAATCGTATTGAACAATTTATGTCCAATGTGCGTGATAAAAGCGTTGTGGTAACCCATGGTGGCTGTATTCGTTCGCTTTTTAACATTTATGGCGGTTTGAGTGAAAAAGAAGCCTCTAATGATTCTGTGCCGCAAGACCATATTTTACGCTTTGAAGATGGTAAACTTGACTGGATTTAATGCTCGAATATCAAGACAAGTTTATATCGGTTAAGGTTTTTAAAAACCTTTTGCATTTTATCGCAAAGATTACGCTGGTAAATTGCGCATCGTCTTGCAAAACAATGCGCTAAAAGCTAAATGTGCAGGATAAGAATTTTTTCATGGATAAATACTGTCTTATTTTAATAAAGATAGTTATTCCTTTGGTTGGTAATATTTATCAATAATTGCTTATTTGATTGGAATTTTTGGGATGACGAAACGCCTTCTCACCTTATCACTCGTAACCGCCTTTTGTGGGTTGGCTTTAGCAGGTTGTGGTCGTAAAGGGCCACTTGAGCCACCACCATCTTCAATAATTGAAAATGCTAATGGTGAAAAAGTACAAAAACCAAGAGAAGATAAGCCTTTTATTCTTGATGGTTTGATTAAGTAGTCGGATTTTAAGCGTGGATTATTTCAAATATAAAGACGGCAAGCTTCATGCTGAAGATTTGCCACTCGAAACAATTGCTGCCAAGGTTGGTACGCCATTTTATTGCTATTCGGCTAATAGTCTGCGTAAGAAATACCGCGATTATGCAAAGAGTTTTGCTGGCTGTAATGCGTTAATAGCCTATGCCTTAAAAGCCAACTCCAATCAGGCAATTTTAAAATTGCTTGCCAATGAAGGGGCAGGGGCTGATGTTGTTTCGCAAGGCGAGTTACGCCGTGCATTGGCAGCTGGTATTATCCCGCAAAAAATTGTTTATTCTGGCGTTGGTAAAACCATTGAAGAAATGGACTATGCGCTATCGCAAGGCATTTATTGTTTTAATGTGGAGTCAGAACCTGAGCTTATACAGCTATCGCAGCGCGCGACAGCCATGGGGAAGGTGGCGCCTATTTCAATTCGTATCAATCCCGATGTTGATGCAAAAACCCATAAGAAAATTTCAACTGGAAAATCAGAAAACAAATTTGGCATTCCGCTAAAAAATGCGCGTGAAACTTATAATTTGGCATCAAGCCTGCAAGGTTTAGCCATTCGCGGTGTTGATGTGCATATTGGTAGCCAGATTTGTGATCTTGAACCTTTTGATAGTGCCTTTGCTATTACGGCTGATCTTGTTCGCCAGCTAAAAAATGATGGTCATGATTTACATCATGTTGATGTTGGTGGTGGTCTTGGTATTTCGTATCGTTTTGATAATGATCCACCACCCTCAACTGATGATTATGCGGCAATTGTAAAAAAGCACATTGATCCACTTGGTGTTAAAATTATTTGTGAACCCGGCCGCCATATTGCTGGCAATGCTGGCATTTTGGTAACTTCAGTCATTTATTTAAAAAAAGGCGATGGCCGCAATTTTCTTATTGTTGATGGCGCAATGAATGACCTTATTCGTCCAACGCTTTATGATGCATGGCATATGATTTTGCCGGTTAATCAACCAGCGCCAAGTGACGAATTTATTCGTGCCGATATTGTAGGTCCTGTTTGTGAAACCGGTGATTATTTGGGGCTTGATCGTATTGTACCCAAATTAGGCCCTAATGATCTTTTGGCTGTTGCCAGTGCTGGCGCCTATGGTGCCGCGATGTCTAGCACCTATAATACAAGACTCTTGGTGCCAGAAGTTTTGGTAAGCGACAATGAATTTGCGGTTATTCGCCCTCGTCCTACTTATGAGGAATTGCTAGCGGCTGATAGCGTGCCTGATTTTTTAAATATTTAACGCAATGCCTCTAAGTTAGTTGGCTGCTAATTTTACAATTTCTATTGTTATAGTGTTTTTTTTAAAGGGTTGTTTTTTAATGAAATGACCCTTTAATTTATATATTATTTAGCTTAAATTATAAAATATTCATTTAAAACAATGAATTAATAATTCACTGAAATGTGTTTTGGTTTTTATGATATTTTATCATAGCCTTCAATAATACTAGAAAAATGATAATTATATTATCATGATTATGGTGACAATGCAGATCGATTGAGATCAAAATATAAGAATATGTGCATATTGCAAGTCAATTAAAATAACCAGATATAGTTTCTAACGTTATATCAACATATAGCATTAACTATTAAGCTTAATACACTTAAATTAACAATAGCATGTAGCTTGATATCAATTATAAAATCAAGCAATAGAATAAACCAATATTTATAGATCAATAAAACAAAGATAAAATTGAACCTTGGAGGTGGCAGAATGAAAATTTTGCCAATGGTTGATTTTTGTCTAATGGAGGATTTATGAGCGAGGTTGGTAAATCAAATTACTGGCGTACATTAGTGGTTCTTTTGTGTTTAGGATGGGTGATGATATGGATTTATCGCTCTATTTTGACACCAATATATCCGCAGGTCATGGCAACACTTGATTTGCACAGCAATCAAGAAATTAGCCTTATTTATAGCGCTTATTTTTTTACTTATGTCTTATTTCAAGTGCCTGCTGGTATCATTTCTGATCGACTAGATAAAAGATATGTTTTGGGTTTTGGCTTTCTTATTTTTGCCGTAGCTATATTTTTCATGTCACGAACGCAAGGTGCATCACTTTTTTATCTTGCTAGTGCAATCGCTGGCATTGCTGGGGCCTTTTATTATGGTGCGGCCTTTGCACTTTCTAATAATGAAATTCCAAAACAAAAGCGCAATATAGCCAATGCTATTATCAATAGTGGCACTGCAATTGGCATCGTTATTGGTCTTAATGGTGCAAGCTACGTCGTTATTGTAAATGGTTTTAATTGGCAAAATATGTTAGCTATAGTAGCCGTCATTGTTTTTATCACCGCTATTATTTTTCTAATTAAAATTCGCGATCATAACCAAGTTAGCAAGCAAACCAATGTTTCCACTGCGCAGTTGAGTGAGCAAAAGGCAAGTGGCAATTATTTTACCTTGATGAAGGTTGCAATTTATTTTGCATTGTTTTGCAGTGCCTATGCTTATTTTATGGTGATTTCTTGGCTGCCAAATTTCTTACAAAATGAACGCGGTTTTGTGGGGGGTGGAGCAGGCCTTATTTCATCAATGGTGGCTATAGCATCACTGCCCGGTGCTTTGTTCTTTGCAGCGATTGCCGATAGGTTTAATCATCGGCGCTTTATTATTATGGTGTTTTTATTGCTTATTGCCGCACTCGCATTGTTCCTTGCGGTTTTTGTTAGTAATATTACAGTCATCGTCATTTGTCTTGTTGCATATGGTTTTTTTGGTAAGCTAGCGCTTGACCCTTTGCTTATTTCATCCCTTTCAGAAATATCTAATAAGTATAAGCTTGCAACATCATTAAGTATTTATAATTGTTTCGGCATGTCTGCTTCGTTTATCGCGCCATTTTTGGCAGGCCGTATTGCTGATCAAATGGCCACTATCGCTTCGGCTTTTTATCTTGCTTGTATTATTTTGGTTTTGGGTGCCGTGGGCTTTACCGTTGCGGTTGTCATGACAAAAATTCGCTCTAGCAATGTTTAAACGCGTTATGAATGTATTTAGAATAAGGAGGATATAATTATGAATGTTGATAAACATGACTTAAAGACATTAATTTCTAATAAGCTTCATGCCGCGGGCTTAAAGCGCGAAGATGCTGATATTATGGGTGATGTGTTGGTGTTTGCCGAGCAACGCGGTATCCATTCCCATGGTAGTGTTAGGGTGGAATATTATAGTGAAAGAATATCCAAGGGCGGCATTACCATTGAACCCAAAATAAATTTTGAGCGCACAGGCCCTTGTAGTGCTATTTTGCATGGTGATAATGGGCCGGGTATGGTGTTATGCAAGCGCGCGATGGAGGAGGCAATTACAATAGCCAAGGAATCTGGCATTGCAGTTGTTGGCGTGCGTAAAATGAGCCATAGCGGTGCGATTTCTTATTATACTAAAATGGCTGCGGAAGCTGGTTTAGTTGCACTTGCCGTGTGCCAATCTGACCCCATGGTTGTTCCCTATGGTGGCGCTGACATTTATTACGGCACCAATCCCATATCATTTTCGGTGCCGGCAGGCGATAAGACCATGAATTTTGATATGGCTACATCCGTGCAAGCTTGGGGTAAAATTTTAGATATGCGCTCACGAAATCAACCAATTCCTGACACTTGGGCGGTGGATAAGGATGGTAAGGCTACCACTGATCCACATAAAGTTAAAGGGTTGCTCCCCATTTCTGGTCCCAAGGGTTATGGATTGATGATGATGGTGGATGTGCTGTCAGGTGTATTGATGGGCTTGCCTTTTGGCCGCGATGTAAGTTCGATGTATGCAGATTTAAGTAAAGGGCGAGATCTTGGTCAATTACATATTGTCATTAATCCTAAGTTTTTTGGTGATGAAAAGTTATTTATTAAAAATATTCAATTGGTGATGCAGCAACTCGATGCTATTCGCCCTGCAGAAGGGTTTAAGCAAGTTATGTATCCTGGTGAAATTGCTGATATAGAGCAAGCGCGCACTGATCGCGAGGGTATAGACATTGTTGATGATATTTATAATTATCTTATCAGTGATAAAATCTATATTCATTCTTATGATCACAAAGACCCTTTTGCCGATTAAAATATTAAAATTATACAATTTGGGAGGATAATTGATTATGACAAAAGTAACCTATGCAGCACCTCATGGCGGTCTTGCACCGCAAAGCCAATTATTAACCGGTCGCGCCGTATTTAAAACCGCCTATGCATTTATACCAAAAGGCGTGATGAGCGATATTGTTACCAGCCCGTTGCCCTTTTGGGAGAATACCCGCAGCTGGATAATTTCGCGGCCAATGAGTGGCTTTTCCGAAACTTTTTCGCATTATATTATGGAAGTTGGCCCTAATGGTGGTAGCGCGCAGCCAGAGCTAGATAGTCATGCAGAAGGGGCGCTATTTTGTCTTGAGGGAGCTTTTACCATTACTGTGTTGGGAAAGGATTACCCTATGCGTGAAGGTAGCTTTGCTTATATTCCGGCGGGTACAAAGTGGCAGTTAAAAAATGGGAACGACACAGCGGCTCGTTTTAACTGGATACGTAAATTTTATATCGAAGTTGAGGGGATGGAAAAACCACCATTTTTAACGATGAATGAGCAAGATATCACCCCGGCTGCTATGCCAGATACTAATGGCGCTTGGGCAACAACTCGTTTTGTTGATGTGGATGATATACGCCACGATATGCATATTACCATTGTAACCTTACAGCCTGGTGCAGTCATACCCTTCTTAGAAACCCATATTATGGAACACGGGCTTTATGTGTTGCAGGGTAAAGGTGTTTATAGATTAAATGAAGATTGGGTGGAGGTGGAAGCTGGTGATTATATGTGGCTACGTGCTTTTTGCCCGCAAGCTTGCTATGCAGGCGGCCCACAGCCATTTCGCTATTTGCTTTATAAGGATGTTAATCGCCATGCTCATCTTGGTGCATCGGCTTTTTCGCGTCTATAAATATTAAATCCCTTGCAAGTGGGTGAATTTTACCCACTTGCAAGGGGTCTTAATTTAATGAATAAGGGGCCTGCCGATAGACACATATTCAATATCGATATCTTGAATATCTTCGCTTTTATAAATATTGCGCATATCAATTAAAACATTGCCCGTCATTAGCTGTAATATTTGCTTAAGGTCTAAAGCGCGATATTCATTCCATTCAGTTAATATAACGGCAATGCCGCAATCTTTCGCCGCTTCATAGGGCGAGTGACACCACTCGACATTGGCAAGCTTATCTTTAGCCTGATCCATGGCTTCAGGGTCGTGGGCCTTAACCATAAGTCCGGCCTTTTGTAATAGCGGAATAATATCAAGGGCAGGGGCTTCACGTATATCATCAGTGTTCGGTTTAAAGGCCACACCCAAAATAGCAATTTTAGTTACGTTGTTTTTTCGGGCGATGTCAATGATACGCTCAGCCATTTTGGCTTTTCGTTGTTCATTAATGTCAATGACCGTTTCAATAAGTTTTTGCGGTGCATCATAACGTTTACCTGTTGCGGCAAATGCCCGAGTATCTTTAGGAAAACATGAGCCGCCAAAGCCTGGGCCTGCATGTAGGAATTTGGAACCGATGCGTTTATCCATACCCATGGCGCTAGCCACATCTTGGATATTGCCACCTGTCTTTTCACAAAGATCGGCAAGTTGGTTGGCAAAGGTTACTTTCATCGCTAAAAACGCATTGGCTGCATATTTTATAAGCTCGGCATTTTCAAGCGATGTGAATACTACAGGTGTTTCACGTAAAGATAATGGGCGGTAAATACGGCGCATCGCTTCACGACCATTTTCATCAAGAACACCAACCACAACTCGGTCTGGGTGTAAAAAATCCTCAATAGCAGAGCCTTCGCGTAAAAATTCAGGATTAGATACCATTGAAAAATCAATGTCAGGACGCTGCTTTTTCATGCGTTCATAAATAATGCGATTGGTACCAACAACAACAGTTGACTTGATAACGATAACAGCGCCTTTTTTGATGCATTGGGCGACTTCGTCCGATGCTGCTTCAATATATTGCAAATCAGCTTCACCATCGCCACGCCGTGACGGTGTGCCAACTGCAATAAAAACAACATCGGCATCTTTTACATGATGGGCTAAATCAGTTGAGAAGGTTAAGCGACTAGCACTGACATTACGTTCCAAGATTTCTTTAAGGCCGGGTTCAAAAATTGGAATTTCACCCTTTTTAAGTCGCGCTATAATAGCTTCATTTTTATCAATGCAGGTAACATTAAAACCAAACTCGGCAAAACAAACACCAGAAACAAGTCCGACATAACCTGTGCCTATCATAACAATTTTCATAAAATTACCTTATAATCTTGAATGTTTTTGGTATCATGCAAAAACAAAATGCATGTTGTTTTGTGTTGATGCTATTCTTATACAATGTCAAAAATTTTACATCAATAAATCTTTGGTTATTATATTGAAGCGTTGGTTAAAAAGCCTTTTAAACTATCTGCAAAATTATAGAATTTTGGGGGAGAAATAATCAATAGCATTGTAACCGTTTGCTTTGTAATTTTGTGTACTATCGGCTGATAAGCTTAAAAAATAGCGTTTAATGATTGCGCACATAGCCACGTACTATCGAATAGATTTTTTCATGCTACTGTTACAAGCAATGATATATATTCGTGTAAGTTTTTGATGGTATTTCAATGTGAATGAAATAGCACTTCATTGTTGGGGGATAAAATTATTTGTTTGAAAGCAAGGTACAAGGCTTTCAGCAAAAATATCAACGCAATGTTCCCAAGTGAAGTTACCTAAAGCGCGTTCAGGATCCATTTTACCCATATTAAGTGCTTGCAAAGCAGCTTGTTGCAAATTTTCAGATAATACGCCAGCTTTTGTGCCTTTTACCACGTCAAGGGCGCCAGAAACTGGAAAGGCGGCAACGGGTAAGCCGCTTGCAATGGCTTCCAGCAATACTAGACCAAATGTATCCGTGCGCGATGGAAAAACAAAAACATCAGAGCCAGCATAATAACGAGCAAGATCTTTGCCATGTTTCTTGCCAACAAAGACCGTATCCTGATATTTAGCCTTAAGGTTTGCAAGCGCTGGGCCATCACCAACGATTAATTTGGTGCCAGGCAGATCAAGCGACAAAAAAGCCTCCAAATTTTTTTCAATCGAAACTCTGCCAACATTTAAAAAGATTGGCTTTGGCAAGCCAAGGTCAACTTCCGGCATCGGATGATATAGCGCGCGATCAACACCGCGAGACCATATTTTAAGATTACTAAAACCGCGCTCAGCCAAAATATCATAAATGGAACGGGTGGGTACCAGTGTTAGAGCCGCCTTGTTATGGAAGCGCCGCATCATAGCATAAGTGAGTGACAAGGGGACTGGAAATCTTTCAGCGACATATTCAGGAAAGCGGGTATGAAAACTCGTGGTAAATTTCCAACCGTTCCAAAGGCAAATGAAACGAGCAAGCAAACCCAATGGCCCTTCGGTCGCGATATGGATGGCATCGGCTGACATAGCTTTTAAGCGGCGCGAGAGGCCAATAGGTGAGGGTAATGCTAAACGAATTTCCGAATAGGTTGGGCATGACATGGAATAATAGTCAGAAGGGGCAATAATCTCTGTCGCAATGCCTCTTTTAGCAAGGCCGGAGATGACATTTTCAAGGGTGCGGACAACGCCATTTACTTGTGGCAACCACGCATCTGTAACCAGTGCAAGTTTCATGTTACTGCCTTATTTTGTCACGTTGGCACTTTTACAACCAATTTCATGACGATTGAAAATGATTTAAACGAAAATTTTGCGGAAATAACTGACCATTATGCAAATTGCCCCTAGTCTTTTGGTAAAACACAGCCAAATCCAAATTGCTTGCTTTCAATTTTTATTCACTTTTATAAGGTCTAAAATGCCCGATTTTCTTGACAAGTTGCTTACACTTTGATGACGGTTTCATGACATTTATTTTAAAAGCGGGGCAGATGATGACGCTCATAGAAAGTAATTTTTTAATTGAATTAGCACTTTTCAAGTAAAAGTGATTATAAAATGATTTTAGAAATGTAAAAAAGACGGTTACTATTTGTAACCAATCTAATTTAAATAAATTTTGTGATAAATATTAATTTATTTGATGATAAGTATTTTTTATTATGTATTATAAAACTTAAGATAATTAAGCCTATCAGGAGTGTCGAATTATGCATTATGATGTTTTTGTCATTGGCGGCGGCGTAAATGGCTGTGGTGTTGCCCGTGATGCTGCAGGTCGTGGCTTTAAAGTGGGCCTTGCCGAGATGAATGATATTGCATCGGGCACATCATCGGCATCAACCAAGCTTATTCATGGTGGGCTGCGTTATCTTGAGCAATATGCTTTTCGCCTTGTACGTGAAGCTTTGATGGAGCGTGAGGTTATCTGGCACATTGCGCCGCATATTGTGCGGCCCTTACGTTTTATTTTGCCTTATCATAAGGGGTTGCGGCCAAAATGGATGCTGCGCTTTGGCCTTTTCATCTATGACCATCTGGGTGGTAGCAAAGAACTCAAAAAAACGACTGTAGTTGATTTTGCAAAAGAAAAAGAAGATCCATTAAAAGCTGGGTATAAGCAGGGTTTTGAATATTCTGACGAGCAAGTGGATGATGCCCGCCTTGTACTATTAAATGCCCGCCACGCTAAAGAGCTTGGCGCGGATATTATGGTCCGTACAAAGGTTTTATCTGCGCAAATTATTGATAAGAAGTGGCATATTGAATTAAAAAATACTTTGACGGGCGAAGAAAAAACGGTCACCGCTTCATTTTTAGCCAATATGGCAGGCCCTTGGATTGACCATATATTGAAAGATGTTGCCGAAATAAGTGGCCACCCGCAAATAAGGCTTGTGCAGGGCTCGCATATTGTTGTGCCTAAATTATACAATCACGATCGCGCCTATATTTTCCAAAATCCTGATGGGCGTATTATTTTTGCAATTCCCTATCAAGAGGATTTCACTTTAATTGGCACAACGGATCGCGATTATCATGATGATCCTAAAGATGTGAAAATATCTGATGAGGAAATTGATTATTTATGTAACGCATCGAGTGAGTATTTTGCGCAAAAAATTACGCGCGATATGATTGTGTGGAGTTATTCGGGAGTGCGTTCACTCTATGATAATGGCGCTGCTAGTGCACAAAAAACCACCCGTGATTTTGTTTTAAAACTTGCTGATGAAAACGCCGATGCACAGCTCTTGTCCTCTTATGGCGGTAAAATAACTACTTACCGAAAACTATCTGAAGATGTGATGGAATATGTCGAAAAATATCTTGGAAAGCGAAAGGCAGCTTGGACAGGTTCAGTGCCATTGCCTGGGGGAGATTTTCCTCATGGGCGCTTGGATCTCATTCAAGATGGCATCAAAAAGGCCCTGCCAGATTTAGATGATTTTACCATTCGTCGTTTGGCACGAAGCTACGGCACTGACGCGCTTGTGATTTTTGAACAAGGTAAAAAGCCATTGGGGCAGCATTTTGGTCATGGGCTTTATGCGGCGGAAGTTGATTGGCTAATCAAAGAAGAATGGGCAATTGATTGGCAAGATATTTTATGGCGGCGTTCAAAGCTTGGACTTTGGTTTAAGGATAGCGAAATTGAACCCTTAAAAATTTATCTAGAACAAAGGAACCTAGAATAAAGGAGCATTGCCGCTCTTAACTAAGCTTTTCTGATAATATTAAAATTTTGCAGCAAGACTGGTTTAAAAGAAAAGCCGGTAAGTTGTGAAATTTTTTGCGGGGAATAGAGGAGAAGATCATGAAATATTCGCAACTATTCAATGAATGCATTGCCGAACTTATTGGGACATTCATATTTATTTCCATTGGTGTAGGGACTGTTGCAGGGCTGATACTGGCTGGAGCGAGCTATGGACAGTGGGAGATTAGCATATTGTGGGGGCTTGGAGTTGCGATTGCGGTTTACGTAACGGGTGGGGTATCGGGCGCTCATCTTAGTCCATCAGTCACTATTGCTATGGCCGTTTTTGGTAATTTTCCCAAATCTAAAATTATCCCTTTTATAATTTCGCAGTTTTTAGGTGCTTTTTTGGGGGCGGCGGTTGTGTATTTGCTCTATCATAATTTGTTTGCCGTTAAAGATATGAGTAATGCTGGCGTATTCACCACCTTTCCAAACGCAAAAATATCTATTTTGCAAGCTTTTATGACCGAATTTTTTATAACCGCGCTATTGTTAATGGCTATTTGGGCGTTAACAGATGATAATAATGGCGCGCCACGCGGTGCGATGGCGCCGTTGTTAATTGGTATTGTTGTCGCCATTATTGGTGGCTCTTTTGGCCCATTAACCGGCTTTTCTATGAATGCTGCGCGTGACTTTGGTCCAAGATTATTTGCGTTTTTCGCTGGTTGGGGGCCAGATATTATGACCGGTGGACGCTCAATCCCTTATTTTCTCATTCCCCTTACTGCCCCGATTTTAGGCGGGCTTGCGGGTTCATTTATTTACACACGTTTTATTGGCAAAGCATTGAAACAAATGAAAGCTGGCAACAGCAATTAACGGGAGCATATTATGGCGGAGAAAAAATATATCGTTGCTTTGGATCAGGGCACAACCAGTTCTAGAACATTGGTTTTGAATAAACAGGCTGAAGTTGTCAGCGTTGCTCAGCGTGAATTTACGCAAATTTATCCTCATCCAGGCTGGGTTGAGCACGACCCGCGTGAAATTTGGGCAACCCAAAGTTCAACCTTGACGGAGGCATTGGCAAAAGCTGGTATCACCTCAGACGAAATTGCTGGTATCGGTATTACCAATCAGCGTGAAACAACGATTGTTTGGGAAAAAGCAACTGGAAAGCCAGTTTATAATGCTATTGTCTGGCAATGTCGCCGTACAACCGAAATTTGTGCACGTCTTAAAAAGGCTGGCCTTGAAGATCATGTGCGCAATAATACCGGCCTTGTGATTGACCCGTATTTTTCTGGTACCAAAATTGCTTGGATCTTGGAAAATGTTGAAGGCGCACGTGAAAAAGCAGACCGTGGTGAGCTGCTTTTTGGAACTGTCGATACTTGGCTTATTTGGAATATGACACAAGGTCGCGTGCATGTAACTGAATATACAAATGCATCGCGCACCATGATCTTTAATATCCACACGCTAGATTGGGATGAAGAGATGCTAAAGGCACTTAATATCCCCCGTTCTATGCTGCCGGAAGTTAAGCGTTCATCGCAAATTTATGGGCAAACCAATATTGGTGGTCGTGGCGGTACACGTATCCCTATCGCCGGTGCGGCGGGCGACCAACAGGCTGCACTTTTTGGCCATATCTGTGTTAATGAGGGGGAAGCCAAAAATACTTATGGTACTGGTTGCTTCATGCTGATGAACACCGGTAAAAAAGCCGTCACATCTCATAAGGGACTGATTACGACCATTGCATGTGATGAAAATGGCGGCCCTGCTTATGCGCTTGAAGGTTCTATTTTTGTGGCGGGTGCGGCGATCCAATGGCTGCGTGATGAATTAAAGTTCTTTACCGATGCGGAAGATTCTGAATATTTTGCTGAAAAAGTTGGTACTGCCAATGGTGTTTATGTGGTGCCTGCCTTTACAGGTCTAGGCGCACCCTATTGGGATCCTTTTGCTCGTGGTGCCATTATGGGTATTACACGGGGTGTCAATCGCAATCATATTACTCGTGCAACATTGGAAGCTATTGCCTATCAAACCAAGGATGTGCTTGACGCAATGCTTGATGATGCAGGTACTGACATGAAAGCTCTTAGGGTTGATGGTGGTGCTGTGGCTAATAATTTCTTAATGCAATTCCAAGCCGATATTTTGCAAAAACCAGTAGAACGCCCAGTTATTCGTGAAGTGACCGCCTTTGGTGCTGCCTATCTTGCTGGACTTGCGGTTGGCTTTTGGAAAAGCCTCGATGAAGTGCGGCAAGTATCGCGTGTTGAAAAATTATTTAGTCCGTCGGATGATGTGGCAAAACAGCAAAAACGTTATAAGGGTTGGAAAAAAGCGGTTCAGCGCGTCCGTGATTGGGATATTGAAGACGCCGAAGAATAAGGGCGCAATTGACTGCTATTAAAGGTTAAAAATGCGCCCCAATGTCATTTGAGGACGCATTTAAAAATTTTTAAAATTAATTTATCAATGTTTTTTAGTGCATGTTCGTTTTAAAATGAGAAGAAAGTTGTTTCTTTAAAAATATAATAATATTTCCTTAAACTTAATAAAGCCTAGCTTCTAGATGTTTTTAAAAATGATTTATTTAAATTTTTTAAAATCTTTTAATTCAAAATATTTGTATTAATTTTTTTTTACGCGCATAGTAAAGAAGCGGCTTAATTGGTATGATTCTTTTATTTTGCTGCATGATCAATTGTTTAAAACAATAACTATTTAAGTATTTACTTAATTAGAATTATCTTTGGTATGGTGTAGTTGTGAAAATCTAGATAATAATATTTGGGTATTTGCAACTATAAATTTAGTGTTTGTCAATATTGGAGTGATGGATTATGGCTTTACAAAAAGCGGGCAAATGGGGCTGGGTGGTTGTCTTAGTCATTGTTGTTGGTTTTATTGCTTGGCGTTATTTATTGCCATCATCCAATACTCTTCCCGATTATGTAGCTGTCGCTAATGGTCGGATTGAAGCAACAGAAGTTGATATTGCGGCGAAATCATCAGGACGTATTAGTGACATTAAAAAGCGTGAAGGTGATTTTGTTCATGAGGGTGAAGTTGTCGCACAAATGGATACTTTAACGCTTGATGCGCAATTGCGCCAAGCACAAGCCCAGTTGAAGCAAGCCCAAATTAATGTTGAAACTGCAAAATTGCAGGTAGAACAAGCTACAGCAGAAGAAGAAGCCAATGTGGCGCGTGTATCGCAAGCAACGGTTCAGCGTGATAATGCGCAAAGGCGGTTTAATCGTTCTAATACTTTGCAAGAGCGCGGCACTGTTTCTGAACAAACCAAGGATGATGATCAGGCAACCTATGAGGGGGCACTTTCAGCCCTTGCCGCCGCCAATGCACAATTGGCTTCAGCCAAGGCTGGTGTTTCAACCGCTAAAGCTAATGTGGTGAGCGCCGAGGCAGCTGTTGATGCTGCAAAAGCCACCATTGAGCGTATTCAATCCGACATTGATGATAGCGCATTGAAAGCGCCGCGCTCTGGCCGTATCCAATATCGCATTGCTCAACCAGGAGAAGTTGTGGCTGCTGGCGGACGCGTGCTTAATCTTGTTGATTTAAGCGATGTCTATATGACGTTCTTCTTGCCAACCGATCAAATTGGTAAATTATCTCTTGGTCAAGAAGCTCATCTGGTTTTAGATGCTTTGCCGCAATATGTCATACCAACTAATATTTCTTTTGTGTCCGATGTTGCGCAGTTTACACCTAAAACGGTGGAGACTTCAGAAGAACGTGCAAAATTAATGTTCCGCGTGCGTGCGCGTATTCCAAGTGCCTTGCTCGAGCAATATATCAAGGACGTTAAAACTGGTTTGCCGGGGGTTATTTATGTAAAGCTTGATGATAGCAAACCATGGCCAGATAATCTGCAATCATCAATTAAGATTGAAAATTTACCGCCAAAAGAGGGTGCAAAGCCACAATAGGCTACTTTTATTAATGGCGGTTTTTTTAAAGGATTAGGCCATTTAATAAAAGCAAAATCAGGGAGTTTGAGGCGAGTTTCATACCCTGTAAAGGCCCAATAAAGTAGCACTTTAACAAAGAGCTACTTTCCCGAAAATGGCGATGGAGTTTTGATAGTAATGGCCAATGATGGTAATCCTAAGCAAAATATAGCAGCCAATGTTGAGGCAAATTCTGTTTCCAACATGGGAAAGAATGTTGTCTCGTTAAAAAATGTAACTTTGCGCTATGGCAAGACCCTTGCCCTTGATAATATTACCTTAGAATTGCCAGCTGGTAAAATGATTGGCTTTATCGGTCCTGATGGCGTTGGTAAATCGAGCCTTTTGTCCTTAATTACCGGCGCGCGCGCTATACAAGATGGTGATGTGGAAGTGTTAGAGGGCGATATGCGTGAAAAGCGTCATCGCGAGCGTGTTTGTCCAGATATTGCTTATATGCCTCAGGGCCTTGGTAAAAACCTTTATCCCACATTATCGGTTGAGGAAAACGCTAATTTTTTTGCCAAGCTTTTTGGGCAGGAGAAAAAGGAACGTGCGGCGCGGATTAAAAATCTGCTTTATCGCACTGGTCTTAATGGGTTTGAAGATCGTTCCGCTGGTAAATTATCAGGTGGTATGAAGCAAAAACTAGGGCTTGTTTGTTCGCTCATTCATGATCCTAAACTGCTGGTGCTTGATGAACCGACAACCGGTGTTGATCCGTTGTCGCGCCGACAATTTTGGAACCTCATTGACGATATTCGTAAAGATGCCAAGGATATGAGCGTGGTGGTTGCCACCGCCTATATGGAGGAGGCTGCCCGGTTTGATTGGCTAATTGCTATGGATGGTGGCAAAATTCTTGCAACTGGCACTCCGCAGGAATTATTGGCAAAAACCGGTAAAGATAATCTTGATGATGCCTTTATAGCTTTGATGCCAGAGGAGGAAAAAACCAATTATACCAAAGTGGTTATTCCGCCGCGTGTTGCAAATGAGCAAAATAATGAAGTTGCGATTGAAGCAATTGATCTTACTAAAAAATTTGGTGATTTTACTGCGGTAGATCATGTTAGTTTTAGTATTCATAAGGGTGAGATTTTCGGATTTTTAGGCTCTAATGGTTGCGGTAAAAGTACAACCATGAAAATGCTAACTGGTCTTTTACCGGTAACCTCAGGTACGGCGAAATTATTTGGCAAGCAAATTGATGCTGATGATATGACAACGCGCCAGCATGTTGGCTATATGAGTCAGGCTTTTTCGCTTTATTCAGAATTAACTGTGCAAGAAAATTTAGAACTTCATGCCGAGATTTTTGAATTACCAAAAGATGGTAGAGCCGCCCGTATAGATGAAATGGTCAAACGTTTTGATTTGGCTGATGTTTTGTCATCCATGCCTGACGCATTGCCCCTTGGCGTGCGCCAGCGTATGTCTTTGGCCGTTGCTCTGCTGCATAAGCCAGAAATTCTTATTCTTGATGAACCGACATCGGGTCTTGATCCCATTGCCCGTGATGACTTATGGGAAACATTAGGACAATTATCACGCAACGAAAATGTAACGATTTTTATTACCACCCATTTTATGAATGAGGCGGCGCGGTGCGATCGCATATCTTTAATGCATGCGGGGCGCGTTTTAATTTCTGATACCCCAGAAAAAATTATCACGAATAAGCATGCGCAAAATCTTGAAGAAGCCTTTATCAGCTATTTAGAAGAAGCCATTGGTGAAAAACAGGACGTTCCCTCATCTGCGACAGAAGACGAAGCGACTAAGACAAGCGACAATTCAAATTTGGCTGCTGCAAAAAGCAAAGATAAAAACGCTCATGCCTTTTTTGATATTATGCGGTTGTTAAGCTATGCTAATCGTGAAATGCTGGAGTTAAAACGCGATCCAATCCGCGCAACACTTGCCTTGGTCGGTAGTGTGATTTTGATGCTAGTTATTGGTTATGGCATTAATATGGATGTTGAAAATTTAAGTTTTGCCGTTCTTGACCGCAACCAAACCGAAACAAGCCGCGATTATATTCAACAAATTTCGGGATCGCGTTATTTTATCCAGCATGATGACATTAAAGATTATGATGATCTTGATAAGCGTATGCGATCAGGTGAAATTAGCTTGGCGATTGAAATACCGCCAAATTTTGCTGAAAATATTAAACATGGACGGCCGGTAGAGGTGGGCGCGTGGATTGATGGTGCCATGCCAGCTAGAGCTGAAACCGTTCGCGGTTATGTGCAAGGTATGCATATGTTATGGTTGCAAAACCAAGCGCGTGTTCAATATGGAAAAGAGGCCGCGAATGGTGATTTCCAAATTCAAGTACGTTTCCGTTATAATGCTTCACTTGAAAGCCTGCCAGCCATGGTTCCGGCGGTTATTCCAATATTATTGCTGATTATTCCAGCAATGTTGGCAGCTTTAAGCGTGGTACGCGAAAAGGAAATGGGTTCGATTATCAATCTTTATGTAACGCCGGTTACTTCATTTGAGTTTTTGCTAGGCAAGCAATTGCCTTACATTATGCTTGGTATGCTCAATGCGGTTTTACTATGGCTATTGGCAGTGTTGGTTTTCCGCGTCGATTTTACCGGTAGCTTACCGTCATTTATGTTAGCATCGCTATTTTACGTAAGTTTTGCCACTGCCTTTGGGCTTTTAATCTCCACCTTTATGAATAGCCAGATTGCGGCGATTTTTGGTACATCGATTTTAACTATTTTGCCGGCCGTGCAGTTTTCAGGTTTAACGGATCCGGTGTCATCGCTTGAAGGCATGGGAGCATTTATCGGCAAAATTTATCCTACCACCTATTTCATTATTATATCGCGTGGCACTTTTGCCAAGGGGTTGGACTTTGGAGATCTTGCTTCAATGTTCTTGCCGCTCGCCTTAGCTTTTCCAATATTAATTGGCATTGCAACACTTTTAACTAAAAAACAGGCACGGTGACGATTATGGATTTAAAACACATCTTCACCCTTGGTATTAAAGAAATACGCGGTATTTTACGCGATCCAATGCTGTTGATCCTGATTGTTTATGCTTTCACTGGTTCCATTTATGTTGCATCAAAAGCTGCGCCTGAAACCTTGAATCTAACCCCAATATCAATTGTTGATGAAGATAATTCCCCGCTTTCAGCGCGTATAACCACAGCGTTTTTGATGCCTTATTTTACAAGGCCATCCTTGATTGATATCCATGAAATGGACTCGCGTCTTGACCAAGGGCTAGATACTTTTGCTCTTGATATACCACCAAATTTTCAGCGCGATTTAAAGGCAGGACGGTCTCCACAAATACAGCTCAATGTCGATGCTACCCGTATGAGCCAAGCCTTAACGGGCGCTGGTTATATCCAGCAAATCATTAATTCAGAGGTGAGCGAATTTCAAAGCGGTTATCGCGCTAATACTTCATCACAAGTTGATCTTGCTTTACGAGCGCGCTTTAACCCTGAACTTAATAAGTCATGGTTTGGCTCACTCATTAATGTTATTAATAATATCACCATGCTTTCTATTATCTTGACGGGCACGGCGCTTATCCGCGAACGCGAACATGGCACGATTGAGCATCTTTTGGTAATGCCAGTAACTGCAACCGAAATTATGGTATCCAAAATTTGGTCAATGGGTTTGATTGTTTTTGTTTGTTCGGCCTTTTCGCTTATTTTTATCGTGCAAGGTCTGTTGCAAGTGCCAATTCAAGGCTCGATACCACTATTTTTATGTGGGGCGATTTTGCATCTTTTTGCTACAACTTGCATGGGCATTGCGCTTGCAACAATGGCAAATTCTATGCCGCAATTTGGCCTCTTATTGATGCTGGTTTTATTGCCGTTGCAAATTTTATCTGGCGGTATGACACCGCGTGAAAGCATGCCGCAATTCATTCAAGATATTATGCTTGCCGCACCCAATACCCATTTCATTATGCTTGGCCAATCCATTCTTTATCGCGGTGCAGGTTTTTCCGTTGTTTGGGGTAACTTCTTGGCCTTGTTTATCATCGGTATTGTTCTGTTCATGTTTTCATTGCGCCGCTTTAGAGCCTATCTAAAATAGGGTTTGATTTCAATCAATTATGGCATATCTTTGTGATTATCCGCTTGGTGAACATCTCAATATATGCCATAATATTTATGAGAAATTCTCATTTAAAGCAAGGCATCTAAACGGCCTCTTATTGCTAATCAGGCTTGTTGAAATGCATATGGTCATGGAGGCTAATATGGCTCATACAATGCAAGCAGCAGTTGTGCGTGAATTTGGTAAACCCCTAACCATTGATGAGGTGCCGATACCAGAGCCAAAAGAGGGTATGATACAAGTTAAGATCGAAGCTTGTGGTGTTTGTCATACTGACCTTCATGCAGCTCATGGTGATTGGCCAGTTAAGCCCAATCCACCGTTCATTCCTGGTCATGAGGGTGTTGGCTTTGTTTCTGCAGTTGGGCGCGGTGTTAAGCATGTTAAGGAAGGCGACCGTGTCGGTATTCCATGGCTTTATACTGCTTGCGGCCATTGTGTTCATTGTCTTGGTGGCTGGGAAACCCTTTGTGAAGAGCAATTAAATACTGGCTATTCGATTAATGGTGGCTTTGCTGATTATGTGGTGGCAGATCCTAATTATGTTGGCCATTTGCCAGATAATATAGCCTTTACTGATATTGCCCCAATTCTATGTGCTGGTGTCACGGTCTATAAAGGCTTAAAAGTAACTGACGCAAAGCCGGGTGAATGGATGGGGATTTCCGGTATTGGTGGTCTTGGCCACTTGGCTGTGCAATATGCTAAAGCCATGGGCATGAATGTTGCCGCTATTGATATTGATGATGATAAATTGCGCCTTGCTAAAGAACTTGGCGCGGATATTGTCATTAACACCAAGAGTAGCAATGACCCACAAGGAGAGCTTAAAAAGCTTACTGGCGGCGGTGTTAATGGCATGCTTGTTACAGCACCATCTGAGGGTGCTTTTGCCTCAGCGCTTGGCATGGTGCGCCGTGGTGGTACGCTATCAATGAATGGCTTGCCTGCTGGCGAGTTTCCGGTATCAGTATTTAATATGGTGCTTAATGGTATTACGCTGCGCGGCTCCATCGTTGGTACACGCTTAGATTTGCAAGAATCGCTTGATTACGCTGCTCGTGGTAAAGTGCATTCGCATAATACAATTGATAAGCTTGCCAATATTAATAATATTTTTGATGATATGATTAAGGGCAAAATATCGGGGCGCGTTGTGCTTGATATGGCAAGCTAATATTATCGCGATAATTATAGATAGCTTATAAGTGATATTTAAGCCCTAGTCAGAAAATGGTTAGGGCTTATTGGTATTTAAAGCAAAAGAGATTATTGCTGCTTTGGCTAAGCAAGAAAATCCAACCATTAGCAATTACCTGTTATCAGTTTGTAGCTGAGAATAAAATTGCCTTAGACGATTGAGGTCGTAAAAGGGATTGTTCAAGCGCTAGCGTTTTTATTAAGCCCAATAATAAGCTTTTATACTTGTATATCTACAATTCGGATATGCTTCCTGTGTAGCAGGTTGAGGCGTGAAATTTGCGTATGTCCTGAAAGGACGCAAAACTGCTTTAATCTACAGCGTCGAAAATTTTAACTAAGGTATAGCACCCACTTTTCGCTCTTTTACTTCTTATATCAAAATTGCATATTTTTGCTACTTTTTGTGCTTGTTTCTTTAAGTAATTGGTCTAGGCATCATAATGATTATTGGAATAGCCCATCAATATAGAATATCATTATGCAATATTATATTTTGAAAAATGGTGTTATAGGTTTAGAGGCGCATAGGTGGAAATATGGGAATAGTCGCAGGTTATCTTAAAGCATAACAGGAATTTACAGGAATTATAATAAAATGATAACTGTCGCAGAATGGTTTAAAAACAAACAATTTAATTGTGAGTTAAATATATTTGGTCAATTATTAGATTTTGATTATAAATTAAAGCTATTTGACCTAGATTATTATAATAATAATGATGATATTATAAAACAGAGTGATTACTTTATCACTGTCGATTCCCCAAAATTAAGAAATTTTTTATATTCCAATATGTTATTAAGGGCTGGCGGTTTAACCCAAGTTCCAATACAAGCAAGCTTAACTGGAATTATAAATTGCGATAATATTTTGACTGGGTTAAAATCTATTTGTTTTCCAGAAACAAAAGATTTTGGTGAAACATCGCCTCTTAACCAAACGCCATTACTTATAAATATGGATGATATAGAAAAATACGTTGGTAATGGAGTTGTGGCAGCTACTCACTATGACCCACGAAAAGACTATTTTAGATTGCTTTTTCCAGAGGACTACGATGATGAAGGTAATCCTCTTTCTTAGTAATGCATCAAAATAAACATTGTTTTTACGCTCTATCTAAATTCAAGAGTCTTTAATTTCATCAGTCGATATATTGTACACTTGCATATTTGATAATAAAAATAATGAAAATTTTGATGTTTATGTAATGTCATGCTCACCTAAAAATCATTATGCACTTATCTTTGATAATACTTTAGAAAAATTAACACGAGCAGATGTCATTAAACCTAGTAATCCAATCTATAATGATAGTAAATATATTATTAATAATAAAACATCATATTATAATGATTAATTTGTAACTATTAATGATTATCCATCAAATGTTTTTTATAAAAATAGTTTTTATAGTAGTAAAGATTCGATATGTTAAATGATAAAATGTGACGAGAAGTTTTACAATATTTCATCATATGTTTATAATATAGATTATGTTGCTAAGTGTCGTTACAAATTGATTGGTTTAGAATGTTTTTTAATCTACGAAATGATTTTTTATTAGAGCGTTAGCATTCTGGTACATTAACAGCAAGGCCACCTTGACTGGTTTCTTTAAACTTTAAATTCATGTCTTCACCAGTTTGCCGCATGGCTTCGATACAATTATCCAGCGGCATAAAATGTGTGCCATCACCGCGTAGCGCAAGCGAGGCTGCGGCAACAGCCTTAGTTGCGCCAAGGCCGTTGCGCTCAATGCAAGGTACTTGCACAAGACCCGCCACTGGATCGCAAGTCATGCCTAAATGATGCTCAAGTGCAATTTCAGCAGCGTTTTCTATCTGCATTGGTGTACCACCTAATGCCGCGCAAAGGCCAGCCGCAGCCATAGAAGATGCTGATCCTACTTCACCTTGACAGCCAGCCTCTGCCCCAGAGATAGAGGCATTATGCTTAATTAATCCGCCGATTGCTGCTGCAGTAAGTAAAAAATCGGCGATTTTTTCTTTTGTTGCGCCATGGCAATGGTCAAGATAATAGCGTAAAACAGCAGGCACAACACCAGCTGCACCATTAGTTGGTGCTGTCACTACGCGGCCGCCAGCGGCATTTTCTTCATTAACTGCCATAGCATAAACAATCAACCAATCGGTAGCAGCATGGGGCTGCATTAAATTGCGTTGCTTTTCAGTAACTAATTGTTGGTAGATCTTTTTGGCTCTACGCTTAACGTGTAAGCCACCTGGTAATTCACCATCATGCTCAAGGCCATTATCAATGCAATTATTCATAACTGCCCATAATTGTTCAATGCCATCATCAAAATCTTTTAACGAACGACGACAAAGCTCGTTTTCGCGCTTCATCTGGGCGATAGATAGGCCACTTTCGCGAGCCATTCTTAGCATTTCAACAGCATTTTTGAAGGGGTAGGGAAATACGGTTGCATCGCTATTGGGTTCAATATTATGCTTCTGGTTTTCTAATTGAGCAGCTGTTAGAACAAACCCCCCACCAATCGAGTAATAGGTTTCCTGCAAAAGCTCGGTTTTATGTTCGTCAAAACAGCGAAATATCATGCCATTTGCATGGCCAGCTAAAGGCGGGCCATAATCAAAGATAATATCCTGTTGCGGATCAAATTTTATTTTTGGTAAGCCAAAAGGCTTTATCTGCCTTTGTTGTTCAAGGGCTAAAAGGCTAGCTTCCGCTTCATCAGCATTAAGCGTCGCCGGCAAAAATCCTAAAAGACCCAATGCAATTGCACGGTCACTGGCGTGACCTTTTCCAGTAAATGCAAGCGATCCATAAAGCGTTGCGCTGATAGAATATATGTTTTTGTTTGTGCGGTAGTTTCTTAATGTGCTTAAAAAAAGTGAGGCTGCACTCATTGGCCCCATCGTATGGGATGATGATGGACCAATGCCAATCTTAAATATTTCAAAAATGCTCAAAAACATTAGCTAGCCTTGTTAACTAAAGTTGAAACCGCGTTTAGCTATAAAAATTAAATAATATTCTTGATAATATCATGATAGTTTAGATAATTTCAAGTATGGCCGTGTTTACGCTATATGGGTGTTTTTGAGAAAATTTTACCAATAAAATTTAATCTGCATTTAGCAATAATTCTAGGGGCTGTACCATATAACTTAGAAAGTTTACTGATATAAGCCTGAGAAAGCGCAGATTATCAAAAATTAAACAAGATCGATTAATCGAGCATTTTGTGAGCGGTACAACTGCTCGATGTGCCGCTGATTTAGTTGGCGTTAATTTCAAGACCCCTGCCTATTATTATAAAATACTTCGCGAGCTGATTGCTTATCAAACAGAGCAAGTAGCAAGTGAGATTTTTGATGGTGAGATTGAGGTCGATGAGAGTTACTTTGGCGGTCACCGCAAGGGTAATCGTGGACGTGGTGCAAGTTACAAATTTCTAGTGTTTGGCCTTCTCAATCGTGGTGAGCGTGTATATATGAAGATTATTCCAGATGCATCAAGTGCCGGTTTATTGCCCATCATTAAACGCAAAGTTGTGCGGAAAAGTATTGTCTATAGCAACTGTTGGCGTGGATATAATGGTTTGGATGTATCAGAATTTAAACATTATTGCATCAATCATTCAAAACTGTTTGCAGACAAGAGTAATCACATCAATGGCAATGTGAATTTTTAACCTGATCCAAGCGCATATGCGCAAATTCAATGTTATACCAAGAAAGAATTTTGGACTATTTTTAAAAGAATGTGAGTGGCGTTTTAACAACCCATCGCCTCAAGCGCAATTAAAACAACTTAAACAATAGGTTAAACAATTTATGGGCAGCTTGTCTTGTACAGCCCCGCTTTTTTTAAGCTACCTATGCCAGCGCTTAAATTTTTGTTTGCGCCTGTTAATGTGATTAGGCAAACAAACAAAGGTAATTTCTGTTTACTCTAAAGGTATGAGCAAAAGCCCCTAAATTTTAGGCTATACAATTTTTTTTAACATTATAGCACGAGCAGAGCGCAGCTTTAGGAGTAGAATATTGTTCAAACGTGATTAAAATGATGGAATTATTTAGCTATGCTTTTAGAATACTAAAAACCTGAAGCGTTAAAAAGCTTCAGGTTTTTTAATTTAGCTCGCATATATATGCATAAATATTAATTGGATAGCTTTGCCATCACTTCATCGCTGACTTCAAAATTGGCATAGACGTTTTGTACGTCATCATCATCTTCAAGTACATCGATAAGTCTTAAAATAGAGTGCGCCTTATCTTCATCAACTGGTGCCATGGTAAGTGGCTTCCAGATGGTTTTGATAGACTCAGCTTCACCAAGGGCAGCTTCAAGGTTTTTTGAGACCTCGCCAATATCTTCAAAGGCGCAAATGATGGTATGGCCATCTTCATCAGATGTCACATCTTCGGCGCCAGCTTCAATGGCAGCATCCATAATCGCATCAGCGCTACCAGCTGTTGGCTTATAGACAATTTCGCCAACGCGGTTAAACATAAAGCCAACCGAGCCAGTTTCGCCCAATGCGCCACCTGCCTTTGTAAAAGCAGAGCGAACATTAGACGCGGTACGATTACGATTATCGGTCAAGGCTTCAACAATAACTGCAACGCCGCCTGGGCCATAACCTTCATAGCGTACTTCATCATAATTTTCAGAATCGCCACCTGATGCCTTTTTAACGGCGCGGTCGATATTATCTTTCGGCATTGACTGCGCTTTAGCGTTCTGAATTGCAAGACGCAAACGTGCATTCATTGCCGGGTCAGGCAAGCCTTGCTTGGCAGCAACGGTAATTTCGCGCGCCAATTTTGAGAACATTTTTGAGCGCATCGCGTCCTGACGACCTTTGCGATGCATGATATTTTTAAACTGTGAATGGCCAGCCATGGCACTCCTGCTTATGGTTTACTGCCATTAGTCTCGCTTGTTGCGATTAATGCAGTTTGTTTAACAAAACAGATAAAATTCTATCATTCTATCTACTAAAACACTTTAACAATATGCGAAACAATTTCATTTGTAAAATGCAGTCATCATAAAAATAAGGTCATTCCATCGGTTTATTAAGAGCGATATACCTTGGTCTTTGCATCTTGCCGCATTCCATATGAAATTGTTTCCTATAGAATATTGTTATGTGCCTATTAAAGCAATTCATCCTTTTGCAAAAATAAAAAACCTTAATTACTTCCAGAATAATGACTCAGAACAAAACATTGTATAATTTTCTGGTCTCATGGAATGCTTTTATGTTTTTTTAGCCCATAAAAAAAGCCCCTTAAGCAGTTTTGCTATAAATTTTTTTGAAATTGAAAATCAAATGGCGCAATGCTTCAAAATGGTTGCTGTCTGTTTGCACAAATGGCATATTTTAGAAGCCAACTCTTCTCATATTGGGGCAGCGAACTCACTAATTCGTGATGACTTTTAAAAAACTTGTCAAAAATTACTTAAAATATTATATTTGCAAAATAAAATTTCAAAAAAAAGACAAAAAATAAAGAAATTGAAATCTATGATTTAATTGTAAACTTATAGCTATTCTATCATTAGCCAATTAGTTTACTTTTTTCCGATCACTAAAATGTATAGCTATTTAAAATGTCATCAAGCTTTACTATATTTGATCTAGATCAGGAACGCTGCACAATTTGAAATGTGAGTTGATCAATCTTTTAGATTTTAATTCATCCGCCACTGGATGAAAGACGTGTTTATAATGAGGTAAAAAAATGGTTAAGATGCATAAAACTGTAAATAATGTTCCTTCAAACACCAAACAAACCGCGATTGAGCTTTTAAATAAATCTTTGGCAGCACTCATTGATCTTGGCTTGTTGACCAAGCAAGCCCACTGGAATATTAAAGGTCCACGGTTTATTATGGTTCATGAAATGTTAGATCAATTCCGTGATGATCTTGATGAACATGTTGATATTATTGCAGAGCGCGTTGCTCAGCTTGGTGGTACCGCATTTGGTACAACTCAAAGTGTCAACAAGGATTCATTATTAAAGCCTTATCCTACCGATATTTACAAAGTTGAAGATCATCTTGAAGCTTTAATTGAACGCTATGGTGAAGCTGCAAATTTTGTGCGTAAAGCCATTAAAGATGCAGCGGATGCAGGTGAAGATGATACTGCTGATATTTTCACCGCTGCTTCACGTACGTTAGATAAAAACTTGTGGTTCCTTGAAGCCCATGTGCAAGAACCAAAATAAGTTTATGATTTAAGTTTTTAGATTTATATATAAAACAGGCTTTGTTTTCAAAGCCTGTTTTTTCAATGTAGAACATTAAAAAACTTCTAATGTAAGAACGATTTTATGCAATTGGTGCAACAAATGGGTTGCTGCGTTTTTCATTGCCAATAGTGCTGCCTGGACCATGACCACATAAAAATCCAACATCATCGCCCAAGGGCAAGACTTTGTTTTTGATTGTGTCCAGTAATTGCTGGTGGTTCCCGCGTGGTAAATCAGTACGCCCGATTGAGTCATGAAACAAAACATCGCCCATCAAAGCAAAGCGCAATTCTTCGTTAAAGAAAATGACATGACCAGGGGCATGGCCAGGTGTATGATACACTTTAAATTTATGACCGGCACAATCAAGCTCATCTCCCTCTTCAAGCCAACGATCGGTGGTACAATTGCGCATTTTATCGGTGATGTTGTAGGCCTTGGCCGTTTCTTCAACCATGCCAAGTAAAAATTTATCATCTTTGTGTGGCCCAATAATTTCAACGCCAAGCGCTTCTTTTGCATCCATTGCCGCACCAACATGATCAAAATGACCATGAGTTAGCCAGATTGCCTCAATTTTGATACCCTCTTGCTCAATAGCTTGCATAATATAAGGAAGGTCACCGCCTGGATCGAGCAAAATACCCTTTTTACTATCTTCATCAAATAATATGGTACAATTTTGCTGTGCTATTGTAACTGGTATAATATGTGCCTTTAGCATGCCCATGACGTTTATTCCTATTTTAGTCTATTTTATATGCTATAATTCTATCATTCCATATTCTTATACATTATGATATGGCAAATTTTTGTGTTTTATTCAAAATGGATTTTGCATGCCTTTATCGCCGGTAAAAAAAGCCATCGAAGCTTCTGAAACGGATCATATTGCGGTTATAGAATTGCTCTTTTATGCCTATCAGGATTTTACGGCAGATCCTGACCGTTTATTGTTAGA
This sequence comes from Bartonella sp. HY328, assembly GCF_025449335.1. Lineage (NCBI taxonomy): Bacteria > Pseudomonadati > Pseudomonadota > Alphaproteobacteria > Hyphomicrobiales > Bartonellaceae > Bartonella > Bartonella sp. HY328. The sequence continues at coordinate 3,033,098 of NZ_CP104883.1, read as the reverse complement.
GTTGGGTTTTGGGCGTGCGCATCACCGCGTTTTATATTTTGTTAGTCGTCGCCCGGGGCTTACCGTTGCTGAATTATTGGATGTATTAGGCATCACCAAGCAATCGCTAGGGCGCGTATTAAAGCAATTAATTGACGATGAGTATATTTTGCAAGAAGCAGGCGTTAAAGATCGCCGGCAAAGGGAATTGTATCCAACGCAAAAAGGGCGGGATTTATCATTGCGCCTGTCAGAACCGCAATCGCAGCGTATTGAACGTGCGTTAAGGCAAGCTGGCCTTGAAGATTCAAGCATTGTGCGCAAATTTTTAGCTGGCATGCTTGATAATGATCGGCGTGAGCCAACTTATATTGAAAATCTGGCTCGGGAAAAAGAATAATTGTTAAAAGCAACTTTTGCCTAGTCATATAGCGATTTTAAGATGCAACATTCTTTGTCCTATTTTTCTTCAACAAGATTTTGCAATTGATATGAAAAGTGAATGAAGTGTTTTACTTTGCTTAAGCTTATTGTCCTATAATAGGTGCGAGTCTGCTAGATGGTTTAACTGATATTTATGCAGATTACGCCAAAAGGGCTTTATAATAATTATGTTTTAAAATTCACATAAGTAGGATGTGTTGATGACAGATAAGCAAGATTACAGCATTGCCGATAATGCTCCCCATATTTTGGTTGTTGATGATGATACACGCATACGCAGTCTATTATCGCAGTTTTTACAGAAAAATGGTTTTCGTGTTTCTATGGCTGCATTGGCAGATGAAGCACGGCGAAAATTGGCAGGGTTGGATTTTGATCTGTTAATTGTTGACGTGATGATGCCTGGAGAAACTGGAATTTCGCTTACGCGTTCTTTGCGTGAAACTAAGGATGTTCCAATTTTGATGTTGACTGCATTAGCAGAAACGGATGCACGTATTGATGGTCTTGAAGCAGGGGCTGATGATTATTTGCCTAAGCCCTTTGATCCGCGTGAATTATTATTGCGTATCAATGCTATTTTACGCCGAGGCAATCCAACAAGCCAACCAACCATAGAGCAAATTGTTTTTGGCCCCTATACATTTTCGATTCCGCGGCGTGAGTTGAAAAAAGCGGGGGAGATTATCCATCTTACCGACCGCGAGCAAGAAATTATGGTAATTTTTGCCTCTCGCGTTGGTGAAACCATTCCACGCCAAGAATTGGCTGCCGGCGAAGGCGAAGTGGGTGAACGCACCATTGATGTGCAGATCAATCGTTTACGCCGTAAGGTAGAAAATGATCCTGCAAATCCTGTTTGGCTGCAAACAGTGCGTGGTATTGGCTATAAATTAGCGGTTGAATAATAGGCGCATATAATGGAAGCACCATGGACTAAATTAAGCCGTTTCATTGCTAAAAGCATGCCAAAACGGCTTTATGCGCGTTCCCTTATCATTATTATTGCACCAATGGTTTTGTTGCAATCAGTGATAGCCTATGTCTTTATGGAACGGCATTGGCAAATGGTAACTGAGCGTTTGTCCATGGCAGTTGTTCATGATATTGCTGCCATTATTGATCTCATTGAGACCTATCCGCAGGATGCTGATTATGATAATATCATCCGCATAGCCCAGAAAAGAATGGGCTTAAATATTTCTATTTTGCCGCCCGATCCACTGCCGTCGCCCGGTCCAAAGCCATTTTTTGCAATTTTGGATTATTTTTTGAGTGAGGAAATCACCAAGCAGATTAATCGGCAATTCTGGATTGATACAGTTGGCGATTCAGATCTTGTGGAAATTCGTATTCGTCTTGATGATAAAGTATTACGGGTATTTGCAACCCGCAGCCAAACCTATGCATCCAATACCGGTATTTTCCTAAGTTGGATGGTGGTGACAGCGCTTGTTTTGTTAATTATTGCAATTTATTTCTTACGCAGCCAAATTAAACCAATCCAGCAATTGGCTGAAGCTGCAGATAGTTTTGGTAAGGGGCGCCCCTTGCCAGAAGGATTTTCGCCACGCGGCGCTGAAGAAGTGATGCGTGCGGGTGTTGCCTTTTTGCGCATGAGGGAGCGTATAGAGCGGCAAATTGAGCAGCGTACGACCATGCTATCTGGTGTCAGCCATGATTTACGTACCATTTTAACAAGATTTAAACTGCAACTTGCCATAGCAGGTGGTGGTATTGATACTGAACCGCTAGAGCATGATGTGAATGACATGCAAAACATGCTTGAAGGCTATCTTGCTTTTGCACGCGGCGAAGGCAGCGAAGAAGTTGGCACACTCAATCTTGAAAATGTCATGACTAAGCTCAACGAGGAAGCACTATTACGCGAACGTGGTTTTACCTTTGAAATTCATGGGAGCCCTGAAGTTCAAGTTCGCCCCAATGGTTTTACCCGACTAATTGCTAATCTTGTGTCAAACGGCTTTCGCTATGCACGCAATGTCGATGTTGTAATACATCATGACGACCATAAATTAACCCTTTGTGTCGATGATGATGGCCCAGGAATTCCTGAAAATATGCGTGAGGAAGTATTTAAGCCGTTCTTCCGCCTTGATGAAGCACGCAATCAAGATGCAAGTGGTACAGGGCTTGGTCTTTCCATTGCCCGTGACATTGCTCGTAGTCATGGCGGTGATGTCACCTTACATAAAAGTACAAAAGGCGGCTTACGGGTTATTATTGAAGTGCCTGCATGATATTTATTTGCTTTATTAAAAAAATATCGTTTTATAAAATGATCTATAGGAACCTAAGAACTTACCTATAGATCAATGACAAGTAGACAAGACAAAAAGCACAGGACTACTACTCTAAAAGACAGTGCAACTTAACAAGCAACATTGTTGAATTTTTAGGTTTTGCTTTAAACCGCTAAGTGATACATGTCGAATACTGAAAGACGATAAAGTATGACAGAAGATAACGTGACTATTGATGCACACAAAAACTCTATATCTCTTTATATAATTGGCGCTTTTATGACATATTATATCATAGATGATGTTATTACTTTAAAAGAATTCTACGCAATTTTTCAATCTATATCCGACACTGTTGAGATGTTTTTAACGCATTTTTTATTTGCAACAATAATTATGATCATTGCAGTAATAGCTTTCTTTAGGCGTAAAAGATATTTTCCTTATCTTTTAATAGTAATATTAGTATACGACATTTGTAATCCCCTAAATGCAATGATTACAAACACATTTATCGAATTTTTTATTAATAATAATATTCCACTAAATACAATATATATAGTTTTAAACGTATTGATGTTAATATATGTTATTTTTTCAAAAAATATTAAAAGTGTTTTTGTGAAATAAATGTATTAATATTTTAAATATAGTATTCTTGTAAGATATTTTTAAAAATTGCAAATTTTTGTTCTAACCTGTTGGTAAAATTATGAATGAAAACAATAAAATAAAAACTAACAGCCCATCCATTTCATCACCTAAAATGGGCGCCATGCTTTATTTAATTGCTGCTTATTTATTCTATCAAGCCATTGCATTAATTATTCATTTTATAATAATTTTTTTCTTTTTAAGTGACGAAATAAGTGCGAGGGCAATTGCCCATTCTTTTTCAAGAGATACACTTTTTGTCATTATTTTATTACCTGTTCTCATTTTGGGGTTTTTCAAAAAGAAATATTATTTTCCATACATATTCAATTGCCTATTACTATTGAAAATAATATTTTTATTTTTCTATTTATTGATGACATTAGGACGTCTGGATATATATGGTGGTTCATTGTCGCCGCAATTTTTTAAAGCATTAATGCATCTCATGTTTGTATGCGTTATTGCTTTTTACTTGTTTTTTTCAAAAAATGTAAAAGCAATATTTGTTAATTAGCATGGGGGGACTTGACGGGGTCAACTCTTTTGGTTGAGCAAATGATTTTAGGCAGAAAATAACGGCTGCAACCATGTATTGGCGCAAAAGGGTGTTAGTTTATCTTTTATAATATTGCTAGGTGCATATGGCGCGGTGCATGCGGCTCGTTTGATAGGGCGTTATTCTACGCATTTAAAAAGCCAGTTCAGACAAGCTGGTACTGGCTTTTTAATAGTGAAGCAAAATTACATTTTGCTCTTACGATAAGTTAGATATGCACAGAATTAGAACTGATATTTTACTTTTACGCCGCCGCCGCCGCCTTGGCGCTCACCGACATAACCCTGACCATTAACATCAATGCTCAATGATTTATTGGTGGATAATGGCTGCACATTGAAACCTGCTTCAAAAATACCGCTGTCGCCCTTTAATGAAGGTTTCTCAAGGTTAAACTCATAGGCTTTTGCAGATATATCGCCTTCAAATTCATGCTCATAAGTTGCACCAATATAAGGTTTTAACTGGTCATTATAGTTATAGCCATAGCGACCACCGATTTGCAGGCGTGAACTTGTTGAGCTATCAAAATGCAAACGCTCATAGCCAATTGTCACTGTATCGCTATCCATATGTGTCCATAAATAGCGACCATATACATCAAGCGATTGTTTTTCATCAAAATTAAACACATAACCGCCAGCTAAGTGTCCGCCGTAATAGGTTGAGTTGCTCTCATAAGAACCGCTATAATTATCATTTAAGAAAGAAAGACCGCCAAAGGTTTGCCCCACGTCAAACTTATTCGTTGCGCGACCAGCACGCAATGATACCTCAGCATAAAGCCCATCGGCTTGATCTGCCGCAATATTATTGACTTTGTTAAGACCAGTACCAACAAAATCAATACGACCGAAAATGCCGCCACCCTTATAATTAGTGTTACCATCGCCATAGACAGAAGTATAATTGGTAAAGTTATTATAAGTATCATAGGTGCCACGACCATATTCGAAGAAAGCACCAACTGTTCCTTTATGGCCGCAATTAAAATCAAAGCCAAGTGCTAAACCAAGAGCCATATTAAAGCCCTTCATATCAACATGGCTTCCAGTTTCATAGCGCTGCGATGAACCATTCATAAGTATGAAAGGTACGAATGCATTTTTCGTTTCTGATCCTTGTGCAAAAGCCTGTGTGCGGATAATATTGATACTTGAACCTATTAGATCATTACCTTGATTAGCAAATGCCAATGCAGCTGCGCGACCTTCGGCATAGGATTTTGACTGCGGATTAAGCCGTGCAGCTGACTGACCTGTGCTTGTAGTTCCTCCCCAAGCGTTATTATTAGCGTTAGAACTACTGCCACCAGAATTGCCAGAAGCTGAATCTGCTTTATCATTAATGGTCAGCACAAGTGCATGATTATCATCAGCTTGTTGGGCTAAGCTTGCTTCATAAATGATAAAGCTGCCTTGCTGAATTGTATAGAGACCAGAAGCTGTCCATGATCCTTGGGTTTTATCAATCAAATTTACCCGATCACCAACATTTAAACGCGAACCATCATTATACATGGCGATACTATGTTTTGTATTTGTAAGGTCAACTGGTGTACCATTTTCTGCAATAGTAACCATTGTGTCGCCGTTAAAGACATTGCTCGGCAATAACCAATTATAATTCTCAAAATTATAAATACCTGATAGTGTGCCGCGATAACCATTAAGATTTAACGTATTCCCAGCGGCAACCTTATCAAAAGCGCTATTAACGCTGCCATCACCATTGAGACTATAACCACCATAAATTGCACCGTAAGATGTAAGATTATTATTCTCATCACGATTGCCGATCTTTATGTCGGTTCCTTCAAGGGTAACAATATTATTGATTGTCGCACCGCCAATACCGCCGTCTTCTATCTGGCCGGCTGCCCCTCCCATGCTATAACCGCCATAGACATTCCCCCAAATGAGTGATTTGCCAGAAATATTAATCTTATTGCCGGTAACATCGCCGCCATTACCACCATTGCCATACCCACCGGTACCACCAATACTCAATCCACCAAGGATTGAGCCACCCTCAAGGCCTTGGCTACCATGACCGCCGCCTTCACCTTCACCACCTAGACCACCTTTAGCCCCTATCAAGGTTACATCTTTTGCAATAACCTCGTTCTGGCTAACAAGCCCGCCAAAGCCACCTATGCCGGTACCATTTTCATCCAAACCTGGACTATAACCACCTGAACCACCAACACTTAATCCACCAATGACAGAGCCACCACCAATGCCACCATGGCCACCGCCGCCGGTAGCATCAGAGCCAGCACCACCAGCGGCTCCAATCAGCGTAACATTAGTCAATACAATTTGGTTTGCAGTAACCGCACCCCCCTTACCTCCGCCTATATCGTCGCCAATACCCGAGCCTCCAAAGCTTGCACCACCAACAACAAGGCCACCACCAGCGCCGCCATGACCGCCGCCGCCACCTGAAGCATAATTTCCAGCTCCACCTAAAGCCCCATTCAAAGAAACACTGGTAAGACGTATCAGATTTCCATCAACGTCACCGCCAGCACCAGCCCCATATCCGGAATTAGTGCCTGCTCCACCAATACTTACACCACCAAAAGCAGACCCCCCGCCAATACCACCATGACCACCGCCGCCAAATCCATAGCCACCAACACCACCTACTGCTCCCGTCATTTGTGTATCACTAAGCACTACAGTATTAGCTTGTACCGCTCCCCCCTTTCCAGATAGCCCGGCAAAACTAAGCCCACCAAACACAGAGCCACCACCGATACCACCCAATGCGCCACCCGCAGATCCGATACCAACTGTTCCAGCGCTACCAGCGGCACCGCCAATTAAGACAACATTAGACAAATTTATTTGATTGCCTATAACCTCACCGCCGGCTATTGGAGGGTTTGGGTTATAAAAAGGAAATGAAATACCTGAAGCTCCAGAAATACTTATGCCACCAAACACAGAACCACCGCCAATGCCACCGTTCCCACCAGCGCCACCGCCAGCTCCATTTCCTGCATCGGAGCCTTTTATATATACATTGGTTAATGAAACTTGGTTATCTGTAACTGCTCCACCACTACCAGCAGTTCCACCTTCCCCACCAAGACCACCTACACTTAAACCACCCAATATGCTACCGCCACCAAAGGCCCCCATACCACCGCCAAATTTATTATTACCTTTGATACCATCGGGTGCAACATGCCCTGTCCAGTCATATTGAACATTTTTCACAATGACAGCACTGCCAGCAATATTGGCTCCTACGGCTCCATTTGCATTATCACCGCTTGTACCATTAGCACCGATATTAATGCCGCCATAAACCACATAGGGTGCTACAACAATTTTGCCCTCGGTAGCATCTGTATTCCAAACATCTTTGCCATTCACTGCATTTACGCTTGATGTGTTTCCCGTAACTGTTATTTTATTGGCAGATTGTGTTGCATTGGCATTTGGATAAAGGCTTTGGTAAGTATTCCCATTTCCCATTGGGTCAATTTGCAATAAACTGATATCATTAGCACCACCATAGTCTATGTCTGCTGCCATAGCTGGCGCTAAAACTAATTGTAAAATTAGCCCAGTTGCTCCAAGCGCCGTTGCTAATGCGACAACCGATACTGACCGTTTAAATTGCAAACCTAAAGCCATAAAAATATCCCTCAGAATTAAATTATAAATTGCTAACTATCATTCCATGCCATGTATTTCAATTAAAAATATGTATAAATTGCCTCTTTAAAATTACTAAATGGTATAACCTCATATAGTTAAATGGATTTTTATGTAACGTCATTTAAAAAATAGAGGATATACTCTATTAAAATCGCATAGTTCGATCGCAGGTTAATTATAAAAATGCCATTCTCTTTTTAGTTTTACGAATATTGATCCAATAAGCGTTTTCTGAAAAGCAGTCTCCTATAGATTAAAAGGAAAGATAACTCAAAAATTGGATGATTTAAAAAAATGATGGATTGTTGGACCGGCAAATTTAAACTTAGCCAGCCTGCTAGAAACATATTTTTAAAATTCGGTGCTAAAAAATAAGAGCCTATGGCGATTTTAAAGCCGATCCGCCTTTGCTTGCATTAGCGGCTTGACCCTAATATTGCAGGCGACGAAAATCTTTTGCCGCAATAAGGTTTTTAATCGACAACCCATAAAAAAGGCAGCGGTGACGCTGCCTTTTTGCTTTATAAAACTACCAATGTATAAAATTACCACTGTGAGACGGCTTTGCTATCAAGGAATTCTTCAATCCCCCAAATTCCACCTTCTCTTGCGCGACCAGAACTTTTAACCCCGCCAAAGAAGCATTGGCGTGGCAAACCTTTACCATTAACTGCCACCATGCCAGAGCGTAAAACGCGCGCAACGCGGCGGCATTTTTCTGCGTCTTGTGATTGGATATAATTGGTCAAACCATATTCAGTATCATTGGCAAGTTGTATTGCTTCTTCTTCACTATCAAAAGGCATGATTGATAAAACAGGACCAAAAATCTCTTCGCGATAAATGCGCATATCATCACGTACATCAGCAAAAATAGTTGGGCGTACATAATAGCCTTTTGATAAATGATCAGGGCGACCAACACCACCGCAGAGCAAAGTTGCTCCTTCATCTATGCCAACTTGAATAAGGTCTTCAATCTTATCAAATTGTGCTTTAGAAACAACAGGGCCAATATGATTACCAGCTTCTTTAGGATTGCCAACTTTAACGCTTGCACCAAAGGTTTTAGCAAATTCGACGGCCTTTGCATAAAGTGGGCGTTCAACCATCATACGGGTTGGTGCATTGCAGCTTTGACCGCTATTATTAAAGCAATGTAAAATACCGCGCTTAACCGCATCTTCATCAGCATCAGCAAAGATGATATTAGCACCTTTACCACCAAGCTCAAGTGCAACCCGCTTTAAAGATTTGGCGGCATTTTCAGAAATTGCCTTGCCTGCGCGTGTTGAACCAGTAAAGCTAATCATTTCCACATCAGGGTGACCAGAAAGGCAAGTGCCAACACCGGCACCATCACCATTGACAAGATTGAAAACACCTGCAGGAACGCCAGCTTCGTCAATAAATTCCGCCATTAGCAATGACGACATTGGTGCAATTTCTGATGGCTTTAGCACCATGGTACAACCAGCAAGAAGGGCAGGGATAACTTTCAAGGTGACTTGGTTCATTGGCCAGTTCCACGGCGTAATCAAGCCAACAACACCAATGGCATCATAAACAAGCGCGCCTTCGCCTTCTTCATTAAGCGGGCGCACAAATTTGAATTTTTTAAAAGCAGCAATGAAATCTTCAATATGACTTTTTCCTGCTTCTGCTTGTTGTGATAAAGCCATATCGCTTGGCGCACCCATTTCAAAGCTAATAGCTTCGGCCATTTCTTTTATGCGGCGATTGTAAACAGCCAAAATACGTTCCACATAAGCAAGGCGCTCTTCAGGCGTGGTTTGCGACCAAGATGTAAATGCACGCTTTGCGGCGGCTACAGCATTATTGGTATCCTCAATGCCGCCAATGGAAATAACCGCATAGGCTTCTTCGGTTGCTGGATCAATAACGCTTAAGTCATTATTTTGAATTGGATTAACCCATTTGCCATCAATATAAAATTGGCGCTTTTCAATCATTTCTGTCTCCCATAATTTGTTGATTGAGGTGTTGCTATTAATATTGGAATAAGGGGGAAACCCTCAAATTACCATTTTTCTAACACGCAAAAATTGCACGATTTAAAGCTATTATGCGACTGCCCATTTTGGTTTGTAAGCCGATCGGTGAAGAATTTATTGCAAAATTTTTCAACTCCCGATTTATAATCATTGTTACTCGATGGCGAAATTTGACAGCGTAATATTTCCATTAAAACTTATGACAAGAAATGCGCAAGTCCATTGTTTCAAGTCTTTTTACCAATTAGCTTTCAATTTTCTAGCCGATGCCATTTGTTAAAGCTAAAGTGTCTGAGCAATGCTTTCAAGATGCTCACTTATATTTTAATGAATCACTTAACTTTTCACAAATAGTAAAATGGCATAATTTGATAAAAAGTCCATATAATTTGATCAAATTATATGGACTTTTGTCTCGATATTCAAATGGCATTTAACATTTTATGGTAAAATGGACCCAATTGGCCACTATTTGTAGCAAGTCCAACCTATCCCTTTACAGTCAAAATAGGCTTAATCTTGGCAACTTTTTCTACCATTTTTGCTTTCACCATTGGCTCGACAACGTCTTCAATTGGGCGGTAAGCGGCAGGTGCTTCTTCACGCAAGCGGTCTTGTAGCTCCTTTTGTATATCCATACGCCCACATAAATGTGTGGTAGCATAAGCGACCGGCGTTACAACGCGTAGTTTTGTATTTAAAGGTGCAGTTTTTCTTGCTTCACTGCGCGATAAATGCCTGCCTGCACCATGAGCTGATGATTGTGACCATTGCCTATTGCCTAGCCCTTTTAATAGCCAACTACCATCTCCCATTGAGCCGGGTAAAATAACTGGTTCACCCAGCCAATGATAAGCACTACCAGCCATAATATCACCGCCACGGGCAGGGCAGGCACCTTTTCTATGGCGATAAACACCATCCTCATACCAAATGCCATTATGGGCCACATCATAAACTAAATGATGCTCAACCTCGCGTTTTATAACGCGTTGCAGCGCTTTTATAGCTGATAGGCCAATCAAGAAGCGATTTGCAAAAGCAATATTGATGGCATTGGCATAACCATTGATACAAAATTGCACCAAAGAGCTATTATCTTCAACATTAAAGCCATTATTATGAACGGTGTTTTTATGCATTTTATCGCGCAAGATGCTGCCAACTCTTTGGCCAAAATCCAATGAGCCGCTATGAATAATAATCACGAGACTATTGGACTTTAAGCCTGCAGCATGAGCAAATTGCCGATCAACAATATTGCTCACAAACCCAAATTCGACAAAATGATTGCCGCCACCAATTGTACCTAAGATGGCATCATGGCGAAACTCGTCAAAGCCTTTGCCATAATCTGCAAAGTCATCAATAATTGCATTCGCAGAAAAATGACCATAATCACCTTGATGATTGGCATCGTGCCAAGCAGCAGCAATATTTATGTCAGCCAGCAAGCCTTGCCGACCGGCTTTAAAGCTATCCAAAAGCCCTAAAATACTGTGTCTTAAAATAGCCTGTCGATTGCGCCCACTAAGAGCAATATTGCGACCACCTTGAAATAATATATGTCTTAAATGCACGTCAAGTTCCGGCGATAATTCGTCGGGTGAAACATTATCAATGACCACCATGCGCATGCCGCAGCCAATATCATTGCCAATTAAATGCGGCATTAAGACATGTTGCGTATCAATAACAACACCAACTGGCACTGGCTTGCCAGCGTGAAAATCTGGTGTCGTCACAATATTGGCAATAGCATTATTGCGGTCTGTTAATTGCTGGCTATCTAAAACGCCCTGTAAATCATTAAGCGCCCGCATATAATGTCCTTGCGGTTCATTTTGGGCAATAATTGCTTGGTAGGGGATAGATGAAAAAATATGTTCGCCCGTGTCTAAGGGGCGTTTATCATATAACATGATGTAACTCCATGGATTGTGCAGGTTCAGCAGCCGCAGCAATACGGAGTTAATATAAGGTCTATATACTTGTTATTGTTAAAAAACAAGTATAATTTATTATGATGATTAGCCAATAAAAGCAAAATATAAACCGCTTCAAAGCAACTATTGTCGAAATCTCTTTTGATTGAAGCGGTTTTTATTCTCTTAAGATAAAGTTACAATAAAGTGCCTGTTAAAATAAGCGCGGCAATGGAAAAATAAATTACAATACCAGAAACATCGACGAGGGTGGCAACGAGTGGCGCAGAAGCACTTGCCGGATCAAATCCAACCCGCTTTAACAAGAACGGCAATAACGAGCCGGTAAGCGAACCAAAAGTAACAACAGCAATAAGCGTAAAGAAGATAGTTACGGCAATCAAGAACCAATGAGGACCATAGTCATAAAAACCAGAAAACTGCCAGACAATAATTCTTACCAAGCCAATAACACCCAAAAGCGCCCCCAAAATAAGGCCCGTTGGCAGTTCTCGAAAGAAAATTTTCCACCAATCGCGTAAGGTGACTTCACGCAAAGCCAAGGCACGAATAATAAGCGAGGTTGCTTGTGAACCTGAATTACCACCAGAACTGATAATCAAAGGTATAAAAAACACAAGAACAGACGCTTTTTTAAACTCATCGTCGAAAAATTGCAAAGCGGTCGTCGTAAACATTTCACCAATAAGCAAAATAGCTAACCAACCGCCACGCTTTTTAAACATTTCCCAAATGCTGGTTTGCATGTAAGGCTCATCAATTGCCTCCATACCACCAAATTTTTGGGCGTCTTCGCTCATATCATCAACCATTACGTCAAGAACGTCGTCGACGGTGACAATGCCAATAACATGTTTTTCATCGTCAACTACCGGTACTGACAATAAATCATAGCGGCGGAAAAGCCTTGCCACATCATCGCGCTCGGTTAATGGCGAAATGGTAACTGGTTCCTGATGGCGGCCTGCCTCAAGGATTAACTCTGATGGGTGTGCCAAAACAAGATCACGCAGTGATACATCGCGCAATAAAATACCACTTTCAGGATCGATAACATAAGTTGTGTAAACTGTTTCACGGGTGCGTTCAACTTCACGGATAAAATTAAGACTGCGTTCTACTGTCCAAGTGGCAGGAACGGAAATAAATTCCGTGGTCATTAAAGCACCAGCAGTATTTTCTGGATATAGGGTCAGCGTTTTCAACTCATGACGCGTGACCGGCTCCAACATGGAAAATAGCCGTTTGCGGACTTCTTCATCCATGTCTTGGAAAACGTCAGTCGCCTCATCAGCAGACATGCCATCTAAAATATCAACCGCTAAATTGGTTGGCAGAGCTTCCATAATTTCACTGGCGCGCTGCAATTCATGCATGTCAAAAAGGTCAACAGCGTAATCAAGCGGTAAGTGAATAAATACCTCAACCGCTTCATCTATTTCCAAACTATTGATAACATCAATTGCATCAGCATAACGCAGCCGTACAAGCTCAGTTGCAATAACCCAAGGCGCGAGAGAGGCAATGGAATCGGTTTTATCGGTAGGCTCTGTCACTTAAATATACCTCTCATTTAATCTGCATGAATATTATCACTAAATGTCTTTTATATTTTCCACGCTTTTTCAATATATTAACGTCAAATTCATCGAATAGCTTATCTGATGGTTTGTCTGTGTTTTTTTTACAAGTCAATAAAAGCTTTGGTGAAAACAGCCGTATTTATCAAAATCCCACTAAAAAATGACGGCAAGATTTCAACAATTTGGGTTTTGTCGATATATATGCTTTTAATCATAGTTTTTTTTCTTATATTCGATAGGACTTGATATAAAAATCATATCTTTGATAAAATTAACCAACACAAAATAATTAATATAGAAAAGCGATTACAATGACAAAAGATTTAAATGATCATGGTGTGAAAGCGCTTAGCCAATGGCAGGGTTTTCAGGGCCTCCCTGATTTTTCAAGCTTTAGTGATGATGATTTTAAACCTGCTTTTGACCTTGCCCTAACAACGGCTGAAGCGGAAATTGAGGCGTTAGCCCAAAATAGCGAAGGTGCAACCGTTGAAAATTTTCTCATTCCTTTTCAACTATCTGGCGATATGCTTGACCGCGTTTCCTCTATTTTTTGGATGCGTTCCGGCGCGCATTCTAATGAAGTCACCCGTGCATTAGAGCAAGACTTTGCTCCAAGATTATCGCGCTTTTCATCGCATATTTTAATGGATGAGCGCATTTTTAAAAAAATTGACCATCTGTATCAAAATCGTGAAAATCTAGGCCTTGACGAAGAAACCAAACGGGTTATTGAAGAGTCTTGGAAAGGCTTTACACGCAATGGCGCCCGCCTTGGCAGTGAAGACAAAAAACATCTTGCTAAAATTAACGAGCGTCTTGCTATGCTTGGCGCACAATTTGGCCAAAACATTTTGCATGATGAAGCTGAATGGGTGCTTTTCCTTGAAAGTGACAAAGATCTTGCTGGACTACCAGATGATTTACGCGCTGCAATGCGCGAGGCTGCCAAAGAACGCGGTAAAGATAATGCCTATGCTCTTACCTTATCCCGCGCTATTATCGATCCATTTTTAACCTTTTCAAAAGTTAGTCATTTACGCGAAAAAGCCCATGACGCTTGGATAAAACGCGGTGAAAATAATGGTGATCATGATAATCGCACCAATATTTGCGAAACGGTAAAGCTACGCGATGTAAAGGCAAAACTACTAGGCTATCAATCCTTTGCTGATTATAAGCTGGATAATACCATGGCAAAAACGCCGCAACATGTCATGGATCTTTTATTGCCCGTTTGGCAAAAAGCCAAAGCTAAGGCTGAAGAAGAATATGATGAGTTGCAAGATTTAGCCGCATCGCAAGGTGATAATGGTGAAATCAAAGCTTCTGATTGGCGCTATTATGCTGAACAGTTAAAGGCACAAAAATTTGCCTTTGACGAGGCTGAACTTAAACCTTATTTGCAACTTGATGAAATCATCAATGCTGCATTTTATACAGCTAATCGCCTCTTTGGTTTGCAATTTGAAGAAAAGAAAGGCGTGCCGCTTTGGCATAAGGACGCAAGGCTGTTTATCGTTCGCGATGAAAATGGTATGGATAAAGGTCTTTTCATTGGTGATTATTTTGCGCGCCCCAGCAAGCGTTCTGGCGCATGGATGAGCGCCTTACAATCCCAGCATAAGCTAGCTGGTGGTGAAAAGCCAATTATCTATAATGTGATGAACTTTGCTCGCCCACCAGAAGGTGAAACAGCTCTTTTATCTTTAGATGATGCCCGCACACTTTTCCATGAATTTGGTCACGCGCTGCATGGGCTTTTGTCAGATGTTACTTGGCCATCGGTTTCTGGCACATCAGTATCGCGTGATTTCGTTGAGTTGCCCTCACAACTTTATGAGCATTGGTTGACGGTGCCGCAAGTTCTAGAAAAATTTGCGCGCCATTATAAAAGTGGTGAAATCATCCCCGATGCATTATTGCAAAAAGTGCTTGCTTCACGCACCTTCAATGCAGGTTTTGAAACCGTGGAATACACTTCATCAGCCTTGATTGATATGGCTTTCCATAAGGGCGGCGAGGTTAATGACCCATCCGCATTTGAGCAAGAGCAACTTATTGCCACGGGGCAACCAAAAGCTATTGGGCTGCGCCATCGTCCACCTCATTTTGCGCATATTTTTGCAGGTGATGGCTATAGTGCTGGCTATTATTCCTATATGTGGTCAGAAGTTTTGGATGCTGATGCCTTTGAAGCTTTTGAAGAAACAGGCGATGCGTTTAACAGTGAGCTTGCTGCCCGTTTAAAGAAATATATCTATTCGGCAGGCGGTAGCAAAGATCCTGAAACTCTTTATAAAGAATTTCGCGGTCGTATGCCAACGCCCGATGCGATGATGCGCGATCGAGGTTTATAAGTCTCATCGCATCTCATTGTTAAAATAAATATTAGAGCATGGAAATATGTTATTTGAACGAGACATGCTCTAATAAAATACTTAGCTAAATGCATTTTATGACAAGATAGACTTTGATTTTGTAGCGCGTTTTATAGGATTAAAGAATTGCCCAGTGACCATTGAAGCGACCATGGCGTGAACGAGCCCTCGACGGCGCAGCGTTGGCGCAATGAGGTAATCTCGCAAAAAAGGTAAAATAGCATTATCTGATTGATAAAACGGCGTTAAACAACAACTTAAAAATTGATAAAATAAAATATGGATACGCCGTCTTTTAGCATAATCGGCAATGATGTCCGCGCGTTCCTTGTTTTGTTTTGCGGCCTCAATAAAAGCAAGCGCATCTAAAAATGCCATATTCGCTCCTTGGCCAAGTTGTGGGCTGGTGGCGTGCCAAGCATCTCCTAGGCGAACAAGGTTACCTTCTGCTGGCGATATATGGGTATGGTGACGATAATTGGCATAAACAATCTGATCGCGGTAATCAGCCATATTTTCAATTAACGGCATGGTTTGCGGCCAAAAGCGCGCTATTTTCTCAACCCATGCGTCAATGCCATCCGCTTGCCACTTTGCATGGTCTTGATGGCGTAGCGACCAGAAAAATGTCGTCATCGCTTGCGCTTTTAGATTACCCTTGCCAAGCGGCAAGACGCCAATCATTGTTGAGGCTTTGTGATAGCGCTGCTCTAAGGTGGTTGGTTCAAAACCAATATTATCATGCCAAGGCAAGTTCACCCAAACGGCACCATAATCAAGCTCTTTACCCTTTGTCGCGCGCAGCGGTGAGCGGGCCCCCATTGCATCAATGAGCAAGTCAAAATTTGCACTTTTCGTACCATTTTCAAAAATAAATTGCGGCTTTGGGCCGTTATCGACGCCAATTATCCGATGTTGCACCTCAACTTGCGCACCAAGTTCAACCGCATGCTCATAAAGAAGGTCAAAAAGCGACCAGCGAATAATGGCAACGCCGTAATCATCCTTGTTATAGCCAACGTCTAAAACAACCTTATCATCCTTGCTCAGTTTACCAAGCATGCGGTCAATGCGTTGGCCGCGTGCCTCCGCCCGTTGGCGCAGCCCTAATTTATCAAGAACAATAAGACCCGTTGGTTGTAGCACAAAGCCAGAGCCAACTGGCCCTGCTTTTTGCATCTGATCAAATAGGGTGACATTATGCCCTTCTTGGCGTAAAAAAGATGCAAGACAAAGCCCGCCCATACCCATGCCAGCAATTGCTATATCCATCATTTTCTCCCCGCGAGAAAGGTATTACACCACGTTTTATAGCTTTTTGACCTTGCTTAATGATCGCGATGAGCAATAAAATAAGCGCAATTGCGTAAATTATCAGCTTTGTTACCAAAAGGTGCAAGCAGTTCTTCAGCTTGGCTAATTAAGCCGTCAAGTTGTTGCTTTGCCCAGTCAATGCCATGCAATGCCACCAATGTGCCTTTGCCGACATGGCTATCTTTGCCAGCAGTTTTTCCAAGTGTTTTGGTATCAGCTGTTACGTCAAGCAAGTCATCAGCAAGCTGGAAAGCAAGGCCGATAGCCGAACCAAACTCGGCAAGTCTGGCGCGATCATCGCTTGTTGCATTGCCAATAATTGCTCCAGCTTCACAAGCATAGCGAATAAGCGCCCCGGTTTTCATGGCTTGCAGCATGATAATACCAGCTTCATCTGGTTTTTTGGTTTCTGCTTCAATATCAAGAATTTGGCCGCCAACCATACCGCCCAAGCCAGCAGCTCTTGATAAATGTCGAATGAGCGACAAGCGTGCTTCTGCCTTTAATTCGGTTTCTTCAGCCGCAATAATATCAAATGCAAGGGTCAATAAAGCATCACCAGCTAAAATTGCCGTTGCTTCATCAAAAGCTTTATGAACGGTTGGTTTGCCGCGTCTTAGATCGTCATTATCCATAGAGGGTAAATCATCATGGATAAGCGAGTAGCTATGAATTGCTTCAAGGCTTGCTGCAACACGTAATGGCGCATCGGTTTTAACATTGAATAATGAAGCCGTTTCAAGAATCAAGAACGGACGCAAACGCTTGCCGCCATTCAAAACACCATGACGCATTGCATCCAGCAATTTTTGTGGGCGATCAATTTCGCCCATTTGTGGATAGGGTGCTAAAAGCTGGCCTATGAGAGTTTCAACACGCTTTGCATGACCGAGCAAGAGAGCTTCAAAATTGTTTTTACTATCCATTGTCTCACATTATATTTGAAAAGGTGGTATAAAGGCCAATTTATTAATACTAGAAAATTTAAAAAATACTATAAATAAGTTCGCAGTTAAATTTGCAAATCGCCATTTCCTTTTGATAGCTGTTAAGATTAAAAAATATCTTTGCAGTAGGTGGTCATTTAGGTAAAAGAACATAAGCGAATGAGTAATTGATAAAAGGTGAATCTATCGTGTTTGAACAAGCATGGGGCCTAGTAAGCCAAAGCGGTCATGGCCTTGCAGCCGCCAGATAAACCCCTTAAAATCAAGCAGTATTGCCAAGATCATTGCAAATAAAAGGAATTTTTCATTGTTGCTTGATAAGGATGAGATAAGGAGCATGGGGAAATCTAAGAAAACTTTTTTTAAAAAGATTGTCCTTGGCCTGATTCTCTTACTGCTCTTGCCTTTTGTCTTGCTTCTCTTTTATAATTTACCCTTTATCAAGCCAATTTCTACTTTAATGCTACGTGATGTTGTTTTATTGCGTGGCTATGATCGCCAATGGGTTCCAATCTCAGCTATTTCACCTAATTTGGTAAATGCGGTAATGATGGCTGAAGATGGAAAATTTTGCAGTCATAACGGCGTTGATTGGGATGCTTTGGGCGATGTTTTGGATAATGATGGTGGGCCAAATCGTGGTGCTTCCACCATTACTATGCAAATGGTAAAAAACCTTTTTCTTTGGCAAGATCGTTCCTATTTGCGCAAAGCGATTGAGATCCCCATTGCCCTTGGCGCTAATATTTTACTGACAAAACAGCGTACTATGGAAATTTATTTAAATATTGCTGAATGGGGGCCTGGAATTTATGGCGCAGAGGCTGCATCACGCCATTATTTTAATCGTTCATCTAGCAATTTAACGCCAAGGCAAGGAGCTTTGCTGGCGGCGGCATTACCCAATCCCCATACACGCAATCCTGCAAAGCCAGGTCCGGGTATGAGCCAATTGGCACGGGTTTTTGAATCGCGTGCGCGCAATTCTGGTGCTTATATTGCTTGTGTAAATTAAAATATAATCGCTATTTTACAAAAAAATAGGTGTTTTATTGGGAGTTTTTTAAAAAAATACACCTTTTGGCTGGTCAAATTGCTTTAATCAGTGTATAGCGTCCCAAACTTTGTGAATTATATTGGGCGAGTCAGGCTTTCATGGCCACGCTTCAATGTGTTTGAACGAATTCGGAGCATAGATCCATGGCAGTACCTAAAAGAAAAACATCACCTTCAAAGCGCGGTATGCGCCGTTCAGCTGATGCCCTCAAGACACCTACTTATATTGAAGATAAGACTTCAGGTGAATTACGTCGTCCACATCATATCGATCTTAAGACTGGTATGTATCGCGGTCGTCAAGTTCTTACACCTAAGGCTTAATTCTTTATTGGGTTTTCATTAGAATTGATTCTCTTTACAGTTTAGATTTAAGCTAAGTAAGCAGGTTCATTTTGAGTTGACTGATAGAATTAAAAAAAAACCGACGATAAGTCGGTTTTTTTATTGTTTCATGTTTCAGTTAAGTATTTGATTTAAAAGATATTGAATTTTAAATGTTTTAACATAAATGAAACATTAAAATGTCTAATAATTATAATTAGGATAGTGCTGAAAAACCCTTGTGTTGATAAAATGCAAATATAGTTTTAAAAAGCGCGATAAGGCCGCAAGTCATTGACTTAACGGCCTTTTCAAAAATTGGAGTTGCCAATGGGGAATACCCCCCTTGTTTTTTCTGGCCGTAATGTCATGGCAGTGTTGGGGCCAACCAATACAGGAAAGACGCATCTTGCGATAGAGCGGATGTTGGCGCATGATAGCGGCATTATTGGTTTGCCGTTACGATTGTTGGCGCGTGAGGTCTATACGCGCATTTGCGAGAAAATTGGTGCAGACAAGGTTTCACTGGTAACTGGTGAAGAAAAAATCCAACCACCTAAAGCCCGCTATTCTGTATGCACGGTGGAAGCAATGCCGCGCGAGACCAATGCTGCGTTCGTTGCAATTGATGAAGTGCAGCTTGCCAATGATTTAGAGCGCGGCCATATTTTTACCGATAGAATTTTGCACTTACGTGGACGCCAAGAAACTTTGCTTCTTGGCGCCTTAACCATGCGTGGTGTTTTGGAAAAGCTTTTGCGCGGGCTTAGCGTGGCATCGCGGCCAAGGCTGTCGCAACTAACCTATAGTGGCTCAAAAAAAATTGCACGGCTGCCAAGACGTTCTGCCATCGTGGCTTTTACTGCCGATGAAGTCTATGCTATTGCAGAATTTATTCGCCGGCAAAGAGGCGGAGCTGCGGTTGTTATGGGTGCTTTGTCGCCGCGCACGCGCAATGCACAGGTAGAGCTTTACCAATCTGGCGATGTAGATTATTTGGTTGCAACTGATGCGATTGGCATGGGGCTTAATCTTGATGTCGATCATGTGGCTTTTGCTCAAACTCGAAAATTTGACGGTTTTCAATATCGTGATTTAAATCCAAGCGAACTTGCGCAAATTGCAGGGCGTGCAGGTCGTCATTTACGGGATGGCACTTTTGGCGTTACTGGACGAGTTGCTCCGCTTGAAGCAGAACTCATTGAAAAAATTGAAGGTAGCTATTTTGATCCTGTTAAAGTCATGCAATGGCGTACTGCCAATATGGATTTTAGCTCAATTGGAAATTTAATTCGCTCCCTTGATACTCCATCCCCAATTGACGGTCTGGTTAAGGCAATGCCAGCCGTTGATGCTCGTGCGCTTAGCTATTTGGCCCAAGACGAATCGATTATCCGTCGTATAAAGGGTAGTGATGAAGTCAAATTGCTATGGGATATCTGCGCGCTTCCCGACTATCGAAAGATTGCCCCCGCCCAACATGCCGACATTATTGCCACATTGTTCCGTGATGTGGTAGAATTTGGTGTAGTTGATGAAAATTATGTTGCATCTCAGGTAGCACTTGCTAATCGTACAGATGGCGATATTGATACTTTATCACACCGCATTGCGCAGATTCGGACCTGGACTTATGTCTCTCATCGACCTAAATGGTTGGCAGATCCGCAACATTGGCAAGAAAAAACGCGGGAAATTGAAGATAAATTGTCTGATGCGCTGCATGAGAGGTTGACGAAACGATTTGTAGACCGCAGAACAAGCGTTCTGATGAAACGGCTGAGAGAGAATACAATGATAGATGCCGAAATTTCGCAAACCGGTGATGTTCTAGTAGAAGGTCACCATGTTGGACATTTGGAAGGCTTCCGTTTCACCATGGACAAAGCTGCCGAAGGCAGTGATGCCAAAGCGGTGAGAGCGGCAGCGCAAAAAGCATTAGCACCTGAATATGATGCGCGGGCTGAAAGGCTTAGTGCATGTGCTAATGGTGATTTGACGCTGGCATCGGACGGCATCGTCCGTTGGGTTGGTCAACCGATTGCAACTCTGGTGAGTGGTGATGAATTTTTAAAGCCACGCATTGTTTTGCTGGCTGATGAGCAATTGCAGGGTGCACAGCGTGACAAGGTCAATGACCGCGTTTCCCGTTTTGTTGCTTTCCATTTTGAAACAGCATTAAAGCCACTTTTCGATCTTATCAATGCTGATGCCTTAATTGGTATCACTCGCGGTATTGCTTTCCAGTTGGTTGAGCAGCTTGGCGTATTGCCACGGCGCGACATTGCTAATGATGTAAAAAGCTTGGATCAAGATTCGCGTGCTGCACTTCGCCGTCTTGGTGTGCGTTTTGGTGCCTATCACATTTTTATTCCTGCGCTTTTAAAGCCAGCACCAGCACAAGCAATAACGATGCTTTGGGCTTTGCAAAATGATGCTAAAGATCAACCAGGTTATGGCGATATTATCCAGACCATGGCTGCTGGTCGTACTTCTATTGAAGTTAATGGCGAATTTAACCCAGAGTTTTATCGTCTTGCTGGATATCGTATTCTTGGTAAGCGTGCAGTGCGCGTTGATATCCTTGAGCGTTTGGCTGATCTTATTCGTCCTGCTTTAGCTTGGCGTGAGGACACAGGTCCAAGACCAGAAGGCGCATTTGATGGCCGCCAATTCATTGTAACACCTGCGATGATGTCGATTTTGGGTGCAAGCCATGCTGATATGGAAGATGTACTTAAAAATCTTGGCTATCGTTCTCACTCCATTAGTGTGGCAGAAGTTGAAGCCAAGCTTAATGAAGGTGCAGAGCCAGTAGCCGCTGCGCTAGCATTAGATGCTGAACCAGTTGGCCCAATGTGGGCAAATCTTGAAAGCCAACCAGTTGTTGCTGAAACAACTGCTGAAGTTGCAGAGACCGAAGCAGAAAAGCCGGTTGAAAATGTCAAGATGATGTTGCTTTGGCGCTATCAGGGCCGTCAGGAAAATCGTCCGCACAAGCCGCGCGATAACAATAACCGCAATGATGGTAAAAAGAAATTTGACCGCAAGCCGCAAGCCGCTACAGGTGAAGCAAGTGGTGAGCAACAGGCTCGTTCTGATAAGCCACGTTATGATAGAAATCGCCAAGATAAATCAAATCAAGATAGATCTGGCGAAAAGCGTGAGTTTAATAAAGACGGTCGCAATCATGATCGTCGCAACAATAATGAACGCCGCGCTAATAATAAGCCAAAAGATTTCAACAAAGCTCGCAATAATGAGCCAGCAAAAGCCATGGATCCAGATTCACCTTTTGCAAAATTAGCAGCATTGCGTGACCAGTTAAAAAAATGAGTGAGCAGCTGCCAGGTAGGTTGAGAATTGATAAATGGCTGTTTTTCAGCCGTTTATTAAAATCGCGTAGTCTGGCAGCGGAGCTTGCTAATAGCGGTAAAATCCGAGTAAACAAACAGAAAATCGACAAGGCATCATATTTGGTTAAAGCTGATGATGTCTTGACGATTAGCTATAATCAAAGAATAAAAACAATTAAAATTACTGCTCTTGGCGAGCGTCGAGGTCCGGCTGTAGAAGCGCAAAAATTATATCAAGATTTAACGCCAGTTGAAACTATGGAAGAAAAGTTAGCCCGCCAAGCATTGGAAGCGCAAACCCAAACAGGGCCGCGCCCAACCAAGCGCGATCGCCGCCAGCTTGATAATTTGCAAAACAAGTTTGAACATTAAACCAATTTTTCAAGAAGACATAAAAATAGCAAATTTGGGCAATTTTTTCTCAAAAGCGTTTCGTTTTAGGAACATATAGATTTTATAAAGAAGATTAAAAGCAATTGGTACAAAGTGCTGGCTTTCAATCATTCAAGACATAAATGCGTCTAATTTAGAATTTGCGACAATGATCTATAATCTTAATTTATGGCAATGAAAAGATTTATTAAACGCTACAATAACTTGAATTCCTATTCTATGTTTTTTCATAATATCTTCTATGGTTAACTTAAATTTATGGGTAGCCGTATGAGCATAGTTGTTTCGCAAATTTAAAAGTTCATGATACTGACCTTCGAGGGCAATCCCTTTAAGTATATATTTTTGTTTCTTTTTCTTGATTTCATCCTTAAAAGTATAGACTATTTCATCTCCAAAACTTTGACATAATTCATTGAGTTGATGAAGTCGAATTCGGCTACTCAAATTTTCATACCTTCGCTCTATGTATCGTGAAAATGTTGTACCAACTTTATCAGCATAATCATGCATTATCATTTTTATACAATTTTCATATGACGCACAAACTGATATAAGTAAAAGTCCCGCTAATTCCGACCTAAGTATTTCTGCTTTAAATGATGCCGCCCTAAATTTTTTAACACTACTATAATGTTTTGGATTTAAATCATAAGGAACAAAATCATTAATATGGCGAGCCAATTCAAAAGGTTTTATAAAATGTTGATTTAAGTCTAACCTAAACATAATACACTAACTATTTAATTAATTGTTTTTTTGCATATTCTATACGATTACGTAAACCAAAAGTTTTTGTGGTGCCATCACTCTTTATAAGATCAAGAAATTCTGTTTTTTTAATTAAATTATCATAATATTGATTAACGTTAACATCTAATACATCATTAATCTCCAAAAGAGATACCATTATAGTTTCCAAAATAGCTATATTTAATACACGCCTTGGTCTAAATGGGTTTTCTATATTTTGTTTAACTAATTTAGCAACTAAAGGAAACCTTTCTTTAAATAAAATGGCTCGTTTTGAAGAAAAATCTCTATTCTCTGCCATTTGTATATTTAAGAATTTAACCATTGGGCTTTCGTAGTTTTGCCAATTTTGAAATAAAGCAAACAAACGAAGTAAAAGCTCAATATCTTTTTGGTTTTTATCTGGCTTATTTAGTCCTAAAATACTTTGCCAATTAGAATCTGAATTTAGTGTCTTTAATTCGTTTACAATATTTCCTCTATAGACAGCATTTCTTATTTCTTGCGGTCTTAATTGCGTACCACCAGTATTCAATCGCTCAAAAATATGAAAAACACTGTCATTCTGTGAGCTTGGGCTTAATTGCCTTATACTAATGGTACGAAGGGTTGCATTCCTAAGTTTTCTCTGATCTTTTGGCGCTAAATCTGAAAATGTTTTACCATTATATGCCGAAAGATCAGACAATCCTTTTAATTTAAAAACTTGGTGTTTATTTTGGTTGTCAGGTTCTCCAAAATATCCTTCAAAAAAATACTTAACGGATAAAAGTCTTTGTTGTCCGTCTATAACTTCGTATTGATTTTCATCATTTATATAAAAAAATACTTGCGGTACCGGAAGCCCCATAAGAAAGGATTCTATTAAGCGAGATGCTTGCTCAATTTTCCAAACAAATCGCCTTTGATAGAATGGAATAATAATATCATCGCGTTCCAATTTAGAAACTAATAATTCTAAACTGGGGTCAGCAGGAATTACAGAAATATCAAATTCAACAAGAGGTACTTCATCAATCTCTTCTTCGAGTTTAATTTCGTCATCAGTGTCGTTTTTTATAATTTCATCCATAATACATTCTCTATAAAATATTTTAAAAATAACAATAAATAGCACTTAGCAGCAAAATATTGCAAGTAATCTTCTTTTCATTCATAAAAAATATTTTGATCATTAAAACCTATAATTTTAAATACCATGCTCTATGTTTAAAACCTTTTTCATGAGTTATACACATTAAAACGCGTATAATTACAATAGCTCAACCTAGAAATAATATTTGCAAGCAAAATTAATTTTCATCTCCAAAATCTAAAAAATCATCACGTTCATTATAATAATTAAGTGCATCAACGCAATTTTGTATTGTAGGTTTTTGCAATTGCATAAAAACACTGGTTAAAACATCAAGAAATTGTTGACCATCATAACAAAATTCCAAATGATTTTTAACAACAAAGTCAGGATAATGCTCTAGATCATCATCTGCTTCCTCATCAAAATATGTTCTGTCATCAATATAACATATGGTATCAGGTTTAAGTGGGTCATCTGTATTGGCACTATATAAATTCTTAGTTAGGCCAATATCATCAATATCTTGATCTGAAACACCGCGTTTTATGAAATACTCGATAATTTCTGATAGTTGATATTTAATTCTTTTCTCTATCATTTTAAACAATCTCCTATTGCACCATTTAATCTACTCTGCAGCTAATTTCTGCACCGCCCATTTGAGCGCAGATCTGATCCAATCAGATCGAAATGCGCTCTAAATGCGGGTAAAAATGTTTTGCATTCATTTTTAAAAGCGCTGACTTTGGTAGTGGCTCAAATATGGAATTTAACAAGAATTTTAGTATAATCGAAAAACATCATAGTCTTTCTATGGTGCATATGGCGAGTTGCTAGTTCATTCCAAGCAAGGCAATGCCTTTAACTTGCGCAAAAATTTTCATACCAATTTTTAAATTCAAATTTTGCCAAGAATAGCGTGATAGACGGCAAAGGATATGCGCGCCTTGATTATCATCACCAAGACTAAGCGAAACCAAAATTTCATGACTATTAATTGACGTTTTTGACAAAATAACCGCATTAATAACATTAAGAATTGATGTTTTTTGTGGGTTTTGAAGGCTAATACTAACGTCATTTGCAGCAATACGGATGCGCATTTCTGTGCTTTGCGGTGTTTTTTCTAGTGGGGCAAAAAAGCGCGCGCCCTTCACCGAAAATGCACATAAACCGCTATCTTCGTCCCAATGATCAATGTGGGCGTTGAGATTAACCGCAGCATTGCGTTGCTGGGCAAGGGGAAGGCTCATATCGGCTTGTAGATCTTGTAATTTGCCTGCACCTAATAACTTGCCTTGCTCCATCAAAATAAGTGTATCAGCAAGGCGCTCCACTTCATTAATGTCATGGGTGATATAGAATATTGGTAATTTTAATTGGTCGCGCAATCGCTCAATAAACGGCATAATCTCTGTGCGTGTTGCCATATCAAGGGCGGATAGCGGTTCATCCATCAGTAATACTTGCGGCGATGATAGGAGTGCGCGGCCTATTGCAACGCGTTGACGTTCGCCGCCAGAAAGATTTTTGGGTGAACGGTCAATTAAATGCCCAATATTAAGCATATCGACCACTTCATCAAAATATTGCTTTGCACCAGTTAGCGACTTATCAAAGGCGTAGCATAGATTTTTGCGTACATTTAAATGAGGAAATAGGCTGGCTTCTTGAAAGACATAGCCAATTTTTCGCTTATAAATTGGTACAAATTGCTTGTCATCTTGCCATATATCATCGCCAATGCTTATTTTGCCGTTTAAATGGTTAAGCCCGGCAATGGCGCGAAGAACGCTGGTTTTTCCGCAGCCAGATGGTCCAAAAAGTGCAGTTATACCGGTGATCGGGGCCTTAAAGGCGACATCAAGATCAAATGTGCCAAGCTTGCCATGAACGCAAACTTCTATGGTTTTTTGCTCTGTCTTCATTGGCTCGCTTTTTTCTTTTCAATAAGCATAATGGTTAAAATAACCAAAAAGGCAAAGGCAACCATAAGGCCAGCCAAAATATAAGCTTCATCAAATTGTTGGTTTTCATTTAAATGTACGATGGTGGTGGAAATTACTCGTGTTTGCTGGGTATTGCCGCCAATCATCGACACAACGCCATATTCTCCGACCGTATGGGCAAAACCTAATACCGCACCGGTTAAAATTCCCGGTCTTGCAAGGGGTAGAGCAACGCCCCAAAATGCAGCCCATGGCGAACGGCGTAAAGTTGCGGCAACTTCCATAGGCCTATCGCCAATGGCAGCAAAAGCATTGCGCACTGGCTGAACAACAAAGGGTAGTGAATAGACAACTGAACCGATGACAAGGCCAGTAAAACTAAAAGCAAATGTGCGTAAACCAAAAAGCGGCGCAAACCATCCAATTGGGCCATTGGGACCAAGTGCCACCAATAGATAAAATCCTAACACTGTTGGGGGTAATACCAACGGCACTGAGACAATGGTGGCAATAACTTCTGTCCAAAGGCTTTTCGAACGCGCTAACCACCATGCCAAGGGTATGCCTAATATGAGTAATATAAGAGTGGTTATAATGGCAAGGCGTAAGGTAAGACCGATCGCGGTTAATGTTTGTGCGGAGAGAAGCTCCATCCATCACCCAATGTTTTAAGCCCATAGCAAACTATTTGCTTATTACTAGAAAAGATTAATTTCTGTTTTCATGAATATGAAAGAGCGGACGTTCCTTTTAAAATATAGGAACGTCCGCACCATGATTACCAATTGGGGTAACTAGTCGAGTTGATAGCCATATTTTTTGATGATTTCATGGGCTTCAGGAGTTTTTAAAAATTCAATAAAGGCTTTCGCCGCTTCGTTTTTTTCGCCATTTTTTAATAAAACTGCATCTTGGCGAATTGGGTTATAATATTCTTGTGGTACAATCCATTGCGAGCCGCCCTTTTCATTAATAACTTGTGAAAGAGCAACAAAGCCAGCTTCCGCATTACCAGTTTTGGCAAATTGGAAAGTTTGTGAAATATTTTGTCCTTCCACCAATTTTGGCTTTAAGCTGTCATAAACGCCAAGCTTTTCCATGGCTTCAATAGCTGCTTTTCCGTAAGGGGCGGCCTTAGCATTGGCAAAAGCAATATGGTTGATAGAGGCATCTTTTAAGCTATCGTCATCTTTGATAAGGTCAGGCTTGCTGCTCCATAGCACTAATGTGCCAATGGCATAGGTGAAAACGCTATTTTCAACGCCATAGCCTTCTTTGACAGCAAGCGCTGGGCGGCTGTCATCAGCAGCAAGAAAAACGTCAAAAGGCGCGCCTTGGGTAATTTGGTTATAAAAATTGCCGGTAGCACCAAAAGCAAGCTCTGCTTCATGGCCTGTTTTTTCTTTAAACAAAGCCGAAATTTCAGTTGCGGGGTCAGTGAAATTGGCAGCAACTGCCACCGATGTCTTTTCAGCATTGGCAAGGGCGGTTGAACCAAGAAGGAGAGCTGCAATGAGAGCTAGTTTAAAACGCATATTAGAAAGTCCTTTTAGGAGTTAGGAAAGATTGAATTCGTTTAATGGGTTGCAATAATCACATGGCAAGGGTCAAAACCGACCGTCACATTCATATCATCATGAAGATTAAGCGCTCTTACTTCAGCCGTGCTTTTCGTAGCGACAATCGTTTTATCAGCGCCAAGATTGATGGTAATTTCAACGGCATCACCCTCGGTTAACATTTCACGAATGACGCCTTGCATTGAATTTAAATGAGCCACATCATCTTTGGCAGGGTTAATTATTACAAATGGGGCTTTAACCAAAGCTGCTACATGACGGCCGGTCACCAACCCCAAGGTTTCAACACTTTTACGGGTTATTTGGGCGGTAATAAAAATATCAGGTGAAACACGCACTCCAATATTGGCAAAGACTGAGCGCAAGTTAACAGTTTCAAGAATGCCAGCAAAAATATTTCGCGCCGAGGTGCGCATCATAAAGCCTTGAATAAAGCTACTTGACGTTAGTCCAATAGCATCAAGGTCTTTAGCAGAATCCTCAAGCATTTTTGCAAGGCCCGATTGTAGGCGATAAAAGGTCTCGATCAAAGCAATACCAGCTGGCGTTAATTTGGTGCCACCGCCACCCTTGCCACCACTAGTCTTTTCAAGTAGTGGTTTTTCAACCAAGTTTTGCATGGTATCAAGGGCATCCCAAGCAGCTTTATAGCTTAAATTGACCGCACGGGCGGCGGCTGAAATAGAGCCCTCACGGCCAACCGCCTCTAATAATGCAATACGTGTTTGTCCAATGGGTGAAATATTTTTACTTGAAAAAGCAAGATCGGCTTGAATCGGCATGTCTATCCTCGTTATGATGCAATACTATATAACGAAAATGAGAAACAGCAAGTTTTTTATTGTATTTACCTAATATCTATTGTTTAAAACTATTCAAAATTCGGCTCAAAGGGGTTAGTTAAAGCTTTATAAAAAAGTTAATCCTGCCGGCACAGCCAGCATAGCCCCCGATGCAAATAACAGTAAAAAAACAAGTCGCCTTATTGCCTCTGGCCCTAGAGGTGGAGGGAAGCGGCGTGCTAGATAGCTGGTAATAATAACAAAGGGCAGGGCGATTAATGTCCACCAAATAATAGTGCTATGCCATGATCCACTGATGACTACGGTGGTAAGGCGTAAAATGCCGGTGCAGGCAAAAAGTGCGAGCAGGGTATCGCGAATAATTTTGTAATCTATCGGCTGGCGGTAAAAATGGTGAACAATGGGTGGTGCCGCCGCTGAAAATAAGCCGCTTAATAAACCGCCTAATGCGCCAGAAATGACAAAGCTATAATTGGGTGCAATTTGGCTGCCAGTTTTAGGTCTTTGTAAAAGTTGAAAGCTTGATAAAGCAATAACGAGGCCAAGAATAAGCTGCAAAAGAGTTAAGGAGGTTGATGCTAACCAATCAAGCAAAAAAACACCAATAATAACAAAAGGAAATGCACCTGCCAAAGTTAAGGATAAATGCTTTATATCCACCATACGCCAAGCTTTTAATAAAATAACCGCCGCATTGGTTAGCGTTAAAATACTAACAATAATAGCCGTATCGGCAAGGGGAAGAAGGTGTGAAAGACCAATCAACCCCATTAAAACAAGGCCAAAGGCAAAACCAGTAACCGTTTGTACATAGGTTGCTAGAATAATAAAACTCAAAAACATTAACATAGTGGTCATAATCAGCTCCCAATTGTTTTATGCGTCTTTGCAGCGTAAACGGCAAGGGGAGGGGATATCACTTTTTATCTATATAGCAGACATTCTAAGACTTTAAAAAGCAAAGCCTTTAAGTACTGACCCTAATTACATGTTATCGTTTGTTTGGATCATCTGATAATTTTTACGGAGAGATTAAATGCTTTGTCTATATACAAAACCATTTTTATAAAAAAATGGAGCGCTTTTATAAAACGCTCCATAATTTATAAATACTGGGTTGCACAATTAATCAAAGCGAATGACGTAGCTTGTCCAGTCGCCGCGAGAGGCAATTTGTTCATAAAGCTTTTTGCCATCTTCAGGAAGGCGGGGGGCATTGAGTACCAGTTTTGCCCAGCTGCGATCATCGGCTTTTTCACACAAAACATCAATCATGGCTTTGGCAACGCCTTTGCCTTGATGGGCATGATGGACATGGATATGGTCAACTTGGCCAGCTCTTAAGCCCGATACCGGTTCTGGCAAATCATAAAAAATGGTAAAACCAATAAGCTCTGTTCCTATCCATGCGCCCACCACTTCAGCTGAACGGTCTTGCAAAAGTTGCTCTGCATAAAAATCATCGGGGCGGCGCGGTGCGCCTCGCTTTAAAGCTTGCGCATAGCTTGCAAGCAAAGGCGCAAGTACATGCGCATCTTTAAGGTGCAAGAGAGAAATGTCGACATTGGAACCCATATCGGTCTGGACGGTCATTTTTGCCTCCTATATGGCTAGACAAGGTTTTAAAAACCCTTGTAGCCTTTTAAAAATACAATAATCTTATTTGGCTTTTTGCAAAAAATACAATAAAAATGAATATTAATTTAAACAGTATATTTGCAATTTTTATCACTTATTTGCCTGTTTTATTTGCTCTTCTATGGGTGCAAATTGTCGCACAATACCCTCATAGACGGATTTTTTAAACGGTACAACAAGATCAAGCATTTCTGCAAGATCAACCCATTGCCAACTATCAAATTCTGCCGTATTGCCAGCTGGCGGTGGGTTAATTGCAACATCGCTATCTGTCCCTTCAAAAGCAAAGGCAAACCATTTTTGCTTTTGGCCGCGATATTTACCCTTCC
The DNA here is from genome assembly GCF_025449335.1 of Bartonella sp. HY328. NCBI lineage: Bacteria > Pseudomonadati > Pseudomonadota > Alphaproteobacteria > Hyphomicrobiales > Bartonellaceae > Bartonella > Bartonella sp. HY328. Next base: position 3,002,079 of record NZ_CP104883.1, on the reverse strand, counting down.
AAGTAATACCAATAAGATGTTCAGGCAAATCATAGTTAAGCCAATCATCAGCCTCTTTTAAAAGGCTAACTTTTTTAATGCCGGTTTCTTCCCATAATTCGCGCAAAGCTGCTTCATAAGGATCTTCGCCTTTATCAATGCCGCCTTGCGGAAATTGCCAAAAATTATGGGCTCCACTTAATTCGCTACCTTCAATCGGTAAGCGTCTGCCTGCCCAAACCTTGCCAAGCCTATTGAAAACAACAATGCCAACACAAGGGCGGTAGGGTAGATCCTTAGCATTTAGGGTAAGGTCCTTTTTTTCCTTTTTGCTCATAAGGCAAGTTCCAATCATTGCTTAGCTGTCGATGTCTATTCATTGGTAATTTATAATAGCTTTTTAATGCTTGCCAATTACAAAGATTATAAAAATCTCAAATGTGGCAATATGCCCACAATAAAATTGTGTGATTTACATAAAAAGGCATATCCGATTTTTATCGAAATTTTTAATAGATGAAAATACAAATAGTTTGGATTATAACTTAAAACTTGCCTTTTTTAGTTATAATATTTATTAATAAAGTATAAATAGGTTTTTAATTTATACTGAAATTGAAAAATATATAGTGGGCTGTTAGATGAGAAAAATATCCTATGTTATGAGTATATCTGGCTCATTAGTTTTTCTCATTGTCTTTTTAGCTTCTTTTACTATGCCCTTTTTGATTGAGAGCTGGGGAAAGGGACTTATTGTTGCTGAAGTACAGTCACGTGTTGAAACAAGCGTCAAGCGTGCTTTTGATAGCAAAGTTAACAATTATGTTGCCCGTAGAACCAATTTAAATGAAGCACGCATTGCAGCCATTGATAAGCTATTAAAAACGACACTGCCCACTAAGGTTCAAGAAATTTCGGCCCGCATGCGCGATCCTAGTTGCACATGCCGCGCTATTTTTAATAGACTTAAAACAAAGAGCCTTATTACCGAGCGTTTTAATTTACAAAACATCAATGAAAAGCTTACCAATGTCATTGAAGTCAAATATGCGGAAGTGACCTCTGGATTAATTAAAGAAGCGCGTATTTTTAGTAGTGCTAATTTATTGGTATTTTTAGCTCTTGGCCTCATTACGTGGTGGCGACCTAAGGCCAATATCCATCTTGTTTTGCCGATTATTATTTTGCTTGGCTCTGCCTTATTGGTTGGCTATTTTTATTTATTTCAGCAGGACTGGATGCATAGCATTATTTTTAATGATTTTGTTGGGTTTGCTTATTACGCCTATCTATCTATAGCGATATTTTGGCTTATAGATATTGTATTGTGGCATGGCTTTATAACCCGCCTTATCATTGAATTAATAACTTCAGTTTTTAATCACGCTGTCTCGGTTCTTCTTTGCTAGAGCGCTTTTCGATCTGACTGAATCAGATCGGCGCTCTAATACTTTGTTTACACCGCGTTTTTTGTCCGAAAACCGCTTCACACTTTTCGGAAAACGCTTTAATAGAATAGTCAGTTTGCCCTTTAGCCGAATACATTTTCACTATTATGTCTAAGAACATATGCTTATGCTGGTGGCTTTAAACCCAGTTGTTTTTATATGAAGGTGTTGGAAAAAAATTGGACTAATGATAAAAGAGCTATAAATATGTAAAATATCGGGTAATTTAGCTCAATTAATAATTGGCCAAGATATAGTTTTTAGTTTAATACCGCCCCACGCCATCAATATTATTTACAGACCAAAATTGAGGTTTCATCATTTTTCGATTCATTGCCAATATTTGCGCCCGCTTTTCGCTGATTATGGCTGCTGCAATGCTGTTACCGGCTCTTGCCGACATTAGGCAAGGCAATGATGATTGGCAGGTTTTTATTTATGCCAGCCTTTTAACCTTTATGGTCGCCACTTTGGTTTTAGTATCAACCCATGGGGCAACTGCACGGTTTTCAACACGGCTTGGCTTTTTATTAACCGCAAGCCTTTGGGTGACCGCCTGCTTTTTGGGGGCATTGCCAATTTTCTTTTCCCATTTGCCGATAAGTTTTGCCCAAGCAATTTTTGAATCCGTGTCAGGGGTAACAACAACAGGTGCAACTGTACTTGCTGATCTTGACGTTAAGCCAGCAGGAATTTTGCTTTGGCGCTCACTCTTATGCTGGATTGGTGGTATCGGTTTTATCGGTCTTGCGCTTTTGCTGCTTCCCTCACTGCGCGTTGGCGGCGTCCAGCTTTTTCATATGGAATCATCTGATCGATCAGAGAAGATTCTGCCACGCGTTAATCAAATCGCCAATGCGATTATCATTGCCTATTTGTCGCTAACTGTTTTATGCACACTTTGCTATTTTGCCGCTGGCATGAATATGTTTGATGCGCTTAATCATTCGATGACAACCGTTGCAACTGCAGGTTTTTCAACCCATGATGATTCACTAGGGTTTTATGCCGATCAACCGATGATTATTGTTATTGCTACAATTTTTATGCTGGCATCGGCTATGCCGTTTGTGTTTTATGTTAAAATGGTCATCGGTCATAGCAAACAACGCTTTTATGATCCGCAGGTTAAGCTGTTTTTATCCATCGTCGCAATTGCCAGTTTTGTATTAGCTTTATCATTAAGCGTCACCCGTGATGAAGCTTTTGGGGAAGCTTTTTTAACCGCTCTTTTCCATTTTGTGTCAGTCATAACCACTACCGGTTATGCAACTGAAGATTATGCCAATTGGGGGCCATTAGCGCTTGGTATATTTTTCCTTGCATCTTTGATTGGCGGTTGTTCTGGCTCTACCTCTGGCGGTATTAAAATCAACCGTATTATTATTTTATGGCGTTTAACCGCTGCTAATTTAGCACGTTTATTATCGCCAAATGTTGTGGTTAAAGTGCGCTATGGTGGCTCAGAAGTGTCGGGCGATATTGCTCAGACGGTTTTGCTGTTTTTATGTCTTTATATGACAACGCTTATTCTTGGCGCTATGCTATTGGTCATTACTGGCTTAGATTTTGTTTCTGCAATCAGCGGTGCACTTACGGCTTTATCAAATGTTGGCCCAGGTTTTGGTGATAAAATTGGCCCAGTTGGAAATTTTTCTACAATTGAAGATAATAGTTTATGGATCTTGTCGTTTTTAATGTTGGCTGGCCGACTTGAAATTGTAACTATTTTTATTCTGTTTATCCCGGCTTTCTGGCAAAGATAGGATCATAGTTTAATATTGCTAAATTAAATGGGTGTGTTGTGCTGCTTAAAATCTTTAAGCTGGCTTTTCCAAGGAATGGTTTGCAAAGCGCCAATAAGTGCTGATTTAGATTTTGATCGCGTGCGTTATTGCCCATGTTATCTAGCGTGTCATTAGCAGCAATAATGAGTAAAAAGCTTTCTATGCCTTCCATGTCTATGGTTGCGGCCCAAACACTGCTTATCCAGCTTGTTTTGTTAAATTCGTTGAGCAGTCCTTGTAAAAGCTCAAGTGAAAAATCACCTTGCTCAAGTGGTGTCATCGCGACATAAGTTTGTGTGTCGCTTACTGTATCGCGTATTTTGTCGGTGCCCATTTCAACTTGATGAAACAGCTCATTGGCAAGTATGAGATTATCGCTGGCAGGGTTAAGGATTAGTGCCGTTTCATCGTCCTGAAAAGCCTTCATCACTTGGGATAATTCTTTAAAGCTAAACGGCTTTATAGTAATATCATCATTTTGCGATGGATGATATTGTTGCCAGTTTTGAAAATATTGAGGATTATTAAAGCCGAGTAGGTATTTAGCACCATTTGCGTCTTGTTGAATAAGGAATTTTTGAGTATTAGCAGATTTTCGCCTGTTATGAGGAGTCTCAGCAAGATAAATGATCTGTTTTGATAGAGCATGCAAAAATGCCTTTTGATTGGCTAGGCTTTTGTCTTTTTTAAGTTCCTCTATAAGTTTTTGCATTAAGACAGTCCTTTATCAACGCTTCACAATAGCAAAATATTCTAGTTAGCGCGTATGAAAATTGGCGCAAATTGTTCAACAAGGGACTTAAATGGCTCTTGCTCAGCTGGTACGACGACCGCCTTTTCAGTTTCACCAATATATGGCGCGCAAATATCTAAGATTTTTGGAATAATATCACCAGGATGGCCAGATGAATCGGCAATTAATGTAAAATATTGCTGCTGTTCCATGACCATAATAGCTGCCCAGACGGCGTGAATTTCTACGGTATTTTTGAAAAAAACTGTCAATTGATTGACTAGGTCGCCCGATAGATCAGTGATTTCAAGCGGTTGCAGTGTGGCGTTTGTTCCTTTACTGCTTTCGTCGTGTAAGCGAGCTTCAACAATAGCCATTTTAAAAAATTCGTGTTTAACTAAAAAATCCTCACTTTTTGGGTTGATAAGGATACCATAGGGCTCGTTTGGTGTTTCCATGATTAGGGCGCATAAATTTGCAAAGGCAATTAAATTTGGTTGCGATTTTGGTTCACTAAGGTTTGCGTTATTATCATTTGGATGTTGCCAAGCATTGAAGTGATCCATATCGGTAAATATGAGATAATATAACTTATCATTTCTTCTCGTAAGGGCTATGCCAAAATCTTTGTTATTGCTTTGTTCATCTTCAGGATGGTCATATATCACCTCATCACTCTTCTCCATTGCACTTAGCTGGGTTGTGACAAGGATAAAACGCGATTCTTTCATAAGGTTTTGAAATCTTATGCGGTTTTCAGCGGTTTCTTCATCTTTTAAGGCGTTGATGGCTGCAATTAACCCCGGATTTGCAATTATAGGTAAATCATCATTTATGGTGGGTAAAATAGCATCTTCACCCGTTGGAAACTGCCGCTCGCTAATTTTTTTGTCTAATTTATTGCTAAAAAGATTTCTAATTTTATTAAACATATTTATTTTACCCCTACTTATTTTTTTAAAGTTGAAAACCTTACATTATAATGGGTTGCTTATATTTTATTGCCTTAAAAGTGCATCACTCCGCAGTTTTAAACATAAGGTGTTAACTTGTCAAAAACAGCTAATCACTGACATATTTTTAACGTGCAATTCCCATTATATTCTGGCATGTTGGCGTCAAAATAATGTTATAAAAGGATAACTTGCACCATGCAAGGCAAGCAAAATACATCGGATATTCAATCGGATACACAGCAAGGGCGTGTAAGAGATGCGCCGTCCAGTCATTGGGTTTACCGCTTGTTGCCACGTGGATTTTGGCCCTATGCACAATTGGCGCGCTGGGATAGGCCAATTGGTTGGAAGCTTTTAATGTGGCCTTGTTGGTGGTCAGCGGCGCTGGTCAGTGTTGCTGGTAGTCATCATGGCGCGCAATTCATGAATGTTATGCCATCGCTTTGGCATTTGTTTTTGTTCTTTATTGGGGCGGTTGCCATGCGCGGCGCAGGCTGCACTTATAATGATTTGGTTGACCATAATATTGATAGTGCGGTAGAGCGCACCCGTTCACGCCCGCTACCATCGCGGCAAGTTAGCCGGATTCAAGCCAAATTATTCTTATTGTTGCAATGCGTCATTGGATTGTTGGTACTTTTACAATTCAATGCCTTCACTATTTATTTAGGGCTTGGGTCGATTATCATTGTCGCTATTTATCCATTTATGAAAAGAATAACCGATTGGCCACAATTCGTTCTTGGGCTTGCATTTAATTGGGGAGCCTTAATGGGCTGGGCGGCTGTTAAAGGTTCGCTCGATTGGCCACCAATTTTGCTTTATATCGGTTCTGTCATGTGGACAATTGGCTATGATACTATTTATGCCCACCAAGATAAGGAAGATGATGCGCTGGTTGGTGTGCGTTCTACAGCTCGGCTTTTTGGTGATAAGACCAAACTTGCTTTAACCTTGCTTTATAGCGGCATGCTTATTTTTACTTTTGCCGCGTTTCTTCTTGCTCATATACCTTCAATCGCCTTTGTTGGCTTGTTGCTTGCTTTTATCCATATGATTTACCAGATAAAAGTTCTTAATATAGATGATCATGAGCAATGCTTAAAATTGTTTTTATCCAATTCATTTTTAGGGTTTTTGATTTTTGCTGGCCTTATTATTGGCGGCGTTTGGGTATCTCTTTAGATATTATTAAAATCTGTGTTAAGGTTACGCGTCATAAAGGCTAACTATCTTGTTAAAATGCTGCTAAATTCTTGCGTGAAAACTACTTTAAAGCCTGTGCTTTTAAGTTCAGTTATCTAAGGGCAAGATCTTAATTTTTGAAAAATGATAGTTTCTCGATAGAGCTATGAATGATTGCCAATAATCTATAAATAAAAAATCAAGTATCGCTTTCACGCTAATACTTGATTTTTTTAGTTTTAATAGTCTTTTTCCTGCTAAAAATTACAATGTAAATTTATGCAATGAAATATTCTTGCAATGCGCGCACTTCCAGCGAGCCAGCATTTAAGGCTTCAATTGCTTCTGCTACTGATTCAGCACCAGATATGGTGGTGTAATAAGGTACTTTTTGTAATAAGGCAGCAAGGCGAAGTGATTTTGAATCTGATACCGCACTTGGGCTATCGGTGGTATTAAAGATAATATGCACCTGACGGTTGCGAATGGCATCTTCAATATGTGGATGGCCTTCTAAAACCTTATTGATTTTGGTAGCTTCAACGCCATTTTCGCTCAAGAATTTTTGCGTGCCGCTTGAAGCAAGAATAGAAAAACCAAGGGCTGCCAATTGCTTGACTGGTTTTAGTACCCGCGCTTTATCACTGTCACGCACAGAAACAAATAAAGTACCAGAGCGAGGAAGATCTACACCAGCACCGAGCTGTGCTTTGGCAAATGCCATAGCAAAATCATAATCGAGACCCATAACCTCACCAGTTGAGCGCATTTCCGGCCCAAGCAAGGTATCAACTCCAGGGAAACGAGCAAACGGAAATACTGCTTCCTTAACCGCAATATGTTGGCGCTTTGGTTCGATTGGCTTGCCACCATATTGATTATATGCGCCATCCAATTGTTCGCCAGCCATAATGCGGGCAGCAATTTTTGCAACAGGGCGGCCAATGGCTTTTGCAACGAATGGCACAGTGCGTGATGCACGAGGATTAACCTCAAGCACATAGATAACACCATCTTTAATCGCATATTGCACATTCATCAAACCACCAACATGCAATGCCTTAGCAAGTGCTGCTGTTTGGCGTTCTAATTCTGCAACAATTTCAGCAGACAAAGTATGGACTGGAAGCGAACAGGCCGAGTCACCTGAGTGGATACCGGCTTCTTCAATGTGCTCCATAATACCAACAACTGTCGTATTAGTGCCATCGCAAAGGCAATCAACATCAACCTCAATAGCATTGGTCAAATAGGTGTCGAAAAGCAATGGGTTTTTGCCAAGCAAAGTATTGATTTGCCCTGTCTTATCATTTGGATAGCGCGCTTTAATATCTTCTGGTACCAATTCTGGAACTGTATCAAGAAGATAGTTTTGCAAATTACGTTCATCATTAATAATTTGCATAGCGCGGCCGCCCAAGACGTATGAAGGGCGCACAACCAATGGGAAACCAAGTTCTGTTGCAATCAGTCGCGCTTGCTCGACTGAATAGGCAATACCATTTTTCGGTTGGGTTAAATCAAGCTTTACCAAAAGCTTTTGGAAGCGATCACGATCTTCGGCTAAGTCAATTGCATCGGGTGATGTGCCAAGGATTGGAATACCAGCCTTTTCAAGTGCTGCAGCCAATTTCAATGGCGTTTGACCACCAAACTGAACGATAACACCGACAAGCTCGCCTTTTTCCTTTTCTGCTTCAAGAATGGATAGCACATCTTCGGCAGTTAATGGTTCAAAATATAGGCGGTCTGATGTGTCATAATCGGTTGAAACGGTTTCAGGATTACAATTAATCATAATTGCTTCATAGCCAGCATCACGCAGTGCAAAGGCAGCATGGCAGCAGCAATAATCGAACTCGATACCCTGACCAATACGGTTTGGCCCACCACCAAGAATAACCACCTTTTTACGGCTTGATACTTGCGCTTCTGAACGTGTGCTACCAGCAAATGGCAATTCATAAGTTGAATACATATAGGCCGTTGGCGAAGCAAACTCTGCCGCACAGGTATCAATACGCTTAAATACTGGCTTAACATCGAGGCTCTGACGCAAATTAGCAACAAAATCTGCATTTTTGCCAACTAGTGTACCAAGGCGCGCATCCGAAAAGCCCATGGATTTAAGCATACGTAAGTTTTCTTGATCTTCTGGTAATCCATTAACGCGAACACGCTCTTCCATTTGGATAATGGCGTAAATTTGCTCCAAGAACCATGGATCAATACGGCTAATTTGATGAATTTCTGCTAGAGTTAAACCCATGCGCATGGCTTGAGCGACATAACGCAAACGATCGGGCGTTGGCGTACCAATAGCTGCCCGAATGGCATTTTTTTCGTCGCCTTCTTCATGCTCTGGCACCAAAATTTCATCAAGCCCAGTTAGACCTGTTTCTAAACCGCGTAAAGCTTTTTGCAATGATTCATTAAAAGTACGACCAATCGCCATAACTTCACCCACCGACTTCATAGCTGTGGTTAGAATATTAGAAGCACCATGGAATTTTTCAAAAGCAAAACGCGGAATTTTCGTAACCACATAATCAATTGATGGCTCAAATGATGCTGGCGTTGCACCGCCAGTAATATCATTTTCAAGCTCGTCCAAAGTGTAGCCAATGGCAAGTTTTGCGGCAATTTTCGCAATAGGAAAGCCAGTTGCCTTGGAAGCAAGCGCAGACGAGCGCGATACGCGCGGATTCATTTCAATAACAATCAAGCGGCCAGTTGCTGGATCAACAGCAAATTGCACATTAGAACCGCCGGTTTCAACACCAATTTCGCGCAAGACGGCGATAGAGGCATTACGCATGATTTGATATTCTTTGTCGGTAAGCGTTAAGGCTGGCGCAACAGTGATTGAGTCGCCAGTATGAACGCCCATCGGATCAATATTTTCAATTGAGCAGATGATGATGCAATTATCCTTGCGGTCACGCACCACTTCCATTTCATATTCTTTCCAACCAAGAACGCTTTCTTCAATCAAAACTTCCGTGGTTGGCGAGGCATCAAGCCCACCTTCAACAATTTCATAAAACTGAGTACGGTTATAGGCAATACCACCGCCTGTGCCGCCAAGAGTAAATGATGGGCGAATAATTGCTGGCAGACCCACATGATCCAAAGCTTGACCAGCCTTACCCATACCATGGGCAATATAGCGTTGTTTACGCGCTGCTGAGCCTAGTTGCCATTTGGTTTCAAGTTCGTCTAAAGCCTTGTTGAGTGCATCACCCGATAATTCATTGCGCAAACGAGCGCGTTCTGCTTCATGGCTTGCGCGGTCTTCTTCTTTGATTTCTGTTGCATTAGCAAGCATAGAGCGCGGTGTTTCAAGCCCTATTTTTTTCATCGCTTCACGAAACAGTGCGCGATCTTCGGCCTTATCAATGGCTTCAGCATTAGCACCAATCATTTCAACATTATAGCGATCAAGAACCCCCATGCGCTTAAGGGAAAGTGCGGTATTTAATGCAGTCTGCCCACCCATGGTTGGTAAAAGTGCGTCTGGCCGCTCTTTAGCAATAATTTTAGCAACCACTTCTGGCGTGATTGGCTCAATATAAGTTGCATCAGCAAGGTCTGGATCGGTCATGATTGTTGCAGGATTGGAATTTACCAAAATTACGCGGTAACCTTCTTCCTTCAAAGCCTTACATGCTTGCGTACCGGAATAGTCAAACTCACAAGCCTGTCCAATAATGATGGGACCCGCACCAATAATAAGAATGGATTTGATATCAGAACGTTTTGGCATGGCGCTTTTTCCTGTGGCAAACGCCCGAGCGGCTTTGATACCGTCGGGTTGATAAATTTCTAACATATAAGGCTAAGTGTGTTTTATATGCCAATTAGACATGAAAAGTAACCCCCAAAATGCAATCATGTTTTTTTTCCCCGCATAAATCACATTGATGCAAAATACCAATTATACTTAGTCTATTGATTATTTGCTAAAACCACCGTTCTGACAAGGCCATATGCAAATGCATATGGCCTTCCCCACCCACTTGAAAAGCAAAATATGTTTAATTTACAAAGCAACCATCCATATGCCAATGGTGGCGACAAAAAGCATAATAGATACAAATGAAATCATATCATAAATAAGGTCTGACATTCGATTCTCCATATTCATTATTTGTATTATTTATGTTCCCTTTTTGTTCTTGAGTCAAATATTTTTTTGTGATGGATAAATTTTTGCTCTTATTGGCATGGTTTTATTATTGATTTGGTTTACAAAATTAATATCGAGCGGTTTTTTAATATGCATAATTTGGGTTTTAGATGAACGTAAATTTTAAATAAAATAGATTTAAAAAAGTAAGAGCACTTTACCGCTTTTACATGGGTAAAGTGCTCTTGCTATCGTAGAAAGTTCAAAATAGTTGAGATTTGGCAATAATTTACATTTTTCCAATCGGGCCTGGTAATGTTTTATAGCCTTTACTAATAATAAAGCCGATAACCAAACCAATGAAGAGCCACGTAAAACCGATTATTTGGGTGGTCTTATCAAAGTTTAACCAGACATATCCTAAAATGCTAGCACCTATAAAAGGCAAAATTACATAATTGATAATGTTTTTTAAGCCTTTGCGATTTTTCTCTTTTATATAGAAAAACCAAAATACCGCAAAGTTGAGCATTACAAAGGAAGATAAAGCGCCAAAATTAACCAGCTTTACCAAAAGCTCTATATTGAGAGTTGTCGCGCAAACTAACGACAAGCCTGCAATAAATAATGTGCTAATGTAAGGTGTTTTAAATTTGGGGTGAACTTTTGCTAATAAGGGTGGAAGGAAGTGATCCCTAGCCATACCAAAAATAATCCGTGACGAGGCTGCCTGAGCTGCCATGGTGTTGGCAATGCCTACGGCAATAATATTCATGACCAAAAGAAGAATTTTTAACCAGCCACCACCTGCAATATAGGCAGCATCAAAAAAGGCTGTTTCAGAATTCATCTTGGTATAATCGGGTTGAATTAACGTTGCAACATAGGTTTGTAAAATGAAAACAAAGCCAATGAGAAATAGAGCAGTTATGATTGCTCTCCCAACAGTTTTTTCGGGGTTTTTGGTTTCCTCAGCCAAGGTGCTAATACCATCAAAACCTAAAAACGAAAGAGCAGCAATTGTGACCGCCGCCGCTATAAATTGGATATCAATTTTACCAACTTGATAAAAGGGCTCGATGGATAATTTACCTGCGCCGCCGCCATTTAATACATACATCAAGCCGATTACTATAAATATGGCAAGCACCACGATTTCTAGTAAAAAAATCAGAATGTCCATGATTGCTGTATATTCAATACCGCGAATATTAATTAGCGTATTTGCAATTATAAAAATAACAATCCACATCCACATTGGTGTTCCAGGCATTAATTCAACGCACCAAGTAGCGGTCATTAAATATAGTAAGCTTGGTACAAAGATATAATCGAGCAGAATGAGCCAACCAGCCACAAAGCCAACATGAGGATTAATACCGCGTTGTACATATGCATATACCGAGCCTGCGATAGGAAACCGGCTACTCATTTTCATGTAACTTAGTGCGGTAAAAAACATGCAGATTATGCCAACAAGATAAACGAGTGGCGTCATGCCATGGCTATCTTTACTAATATAACCAAATATGCTCATAGGCGCGATAATCACCATGAAAAGCATGCCATAAATTACCAAGTCTTTATAGGTAAGAACGCGGTTCAGACTTTGTTCATAACCAAATTTCTCAATTGAATCGCTCATTGATTGCACTCTCTAAAAACTAGGAAGCAAAGGCTTGCCAGCCCGCTTTGGTACGCCGATACGAACGACAAGTTCAATCGCACAGGGTTTGCAAGCTTGACAGATTTCAACATTGCCCTGAATGGTAAGATAAAGGTAGCAGTCGGTTAAATCCCAGCCATAAGCCTTAGAGATAAGTTGCTGAATTTGAGTTGACGCATATTTTAAGGCAACTGGATATTCATGGTCACTTGCAATTGTGTACCAAGTGTCTTTTGTTTCAAGAACGGGCCATTCAAGTGGGGTATTTTTGATGACATTCACTCGTACTTTTACTTCGCCAGCAATTTCCAAACCGGTGCCGCAAAGTTCTCCATCGCCCATAATGGCATGCAAATCACCAAGAGCAAATAAGGCTCCTGCAACATTGACTGGAAAGTAAAGTCGAACACCTTTTTGGATAAAGCGGCAATCCATATTACCACCGTGACGCCCTGGAAAACCACAAGCAACAGGTTTATCCTTTGGAGCGACACCAATAACCCCGATCATGGGACTAATTGGAATTTCGATATCATTAAAAAGTGCTTTATCATTTTTGATATGAACAACTTTTGTCCGCGTTTCTTGGGTTTCGTGTAATGGTCCACAACCGGGCAAGGTTGTTATGACGCCTTGGTCGCCAACCTTTATATCGAGAATATCGACAACGAGTATATCACCAGCATCGACACCTTCGATGAAAACAGGACCAGATGCTGGGTTTGCCTCATTATAATCAAAGCCAGTTATAAAATCATTTTCAGTTTTGATTTTATTTGAAAAACAATCCTTGGTTTTAAATATTAGTTCGCTTCCCAACGCCGCATGATGAACGGGCTTATTATCAGCAGAAAAAGCATAAACAACTGAATCAATCATATTATTACCCTCTATGAAAATTAATTTTAGGTAATATTTATTAAGCTATTTCGATTTTTGGGAAAAGGAAAAAAGGATCTTATTGCCGTTTACCCTTTAAAATTGCTGTCAAATTTTATTGAACCAGTAAAGTTAAAACTGCTTATAGCTACCATTTAAAGATTTTAAAAAATAACGAGATAGTGATTAAAGGAATAAAATGGATAGATTTTGTAAATTATGAGGGTAATTGCCCAAAAATTACTCTTTGCATAAGGCCATTTTTCTGAAGGCTGTCTTTGGAGTTTAAATATCAAAAATTGGCGATGTAGCACTAATAGCTTGAATGAATATACCCAAAGCGGATGCTGTATAAGATTGCAGCCTCCGCTTTTTAAGGAAAATTAATAGTCCTAACCCTATATAATAGCGAGTAATTGATCAATGTCGGCTTCGTTGGTTGCCCAACTGGTGGCAAAGCGTACCACTGTATGACTATCGTCATAGGTTTCCCAAAAGCTGAAGATTACTTTTTTAGCCAATTCGGCCATTTTATCATTTTCAAGAATGATGAATTGCTGATTGGTTGGCGATTGATAAAAAAAGCGATAATTTTTATCAGTAAAGCCTTTTTTGAGCTTTTCGGCCATATCGATTGCATGTTTGCCAAGGTTTAAATAAAGATTATCACTGAATAAAGTATCAAACTGGATACCAAGAACGCGCCCTTTGGCAAGTAAAGCGCCTTGCTGCTTAATGAAGGTAAAGAAGTGCTTAACCAAGCCCTTTTTCGGAATAACGATAGCTTCACCAAATAATGCACCAACCTTAGTACCACCAATATAAAAAACATCACAATATTGCGCAATCACTTCCAAAGTGACATCGGTATGTCTCGCAGCTAGTCCATAGCCCAAACGAGCGCCATCAAGAAAAAGCGGGATATTATGCTGTTGGCAGATATTATGCAGATCTTGCAATTCTTTAGCGCTATAAAGACCGCCATATTCAGTAGGGTGGGAAATATAAACCATTCCTGGCCTTACCATATGGGCATTATTGCCATCCTTATTGAAGACATCCATAAAATCACTGACAGATTTTGCACTAATTTTGCCGTTTTCATGGGGTAAAGTTAGAATTTTATGACCGCCAGCCTCAATGGCGCCGGCTTCGTGGGTGGCAATATGGCCCGTTTCAGCTGCAATAACCCCTTCATAATAATGTAAAATACCCTTGATCACTGTTGCATTGGTTTGCGTGCCGCCAACAAGAAAATGAACTTCTGCATCGGGGCATTGACAAATATCCCTTATTTTTTGCTTGGCTTTTTCACAGTAAGGATCAAGGCCATAGCCGTTAGTTTTTTCCATATTGGTTTTCATAAGGTTTTCTAAAATAAGCGGATGAGCGCCTTCTAGATAATCAGAGCTAAAATTGAGCATTAATTTACCTATAGAATTGGTTAAGAGTAGAGTTGAAAAAATCAATCTTGACGAGTCATAATTTAAAGCATTTTTAGCAAAATTTGAATCAAGTTTTGTGTTTGGGCATTACACCAAGTTAGAGCAGGTTACCCGCTTGACAATAAGTAGTAGCGCTGCAAGGTAGACCTAATCTCTTTAGATTAACAACATAATATTGTCATCGCGATTATCTGAATGGAACATACAACGAAACTTTTATAAGGATTGTGCTAAAATGGCAATTTTATTAAAGTGAGTTATTCATGATATTGAACTATTTTTCAATGCTGATACAGAGGAATTATCAACAGCCTATGTTATTTGCTTAAGGAGCGATTAACTTCGAGCAAGACTTTATATGATGTAAGATTAAACTTATATGCTATTTTCAAAAAATTAACTTGGCTATTATATTATTGCTTTCAGCATTTGCAGGATAGTTTCTAATCATGTATGCAAATTGCGAAATAAAAGTGTAAATTGCATTAATTACACGCCTTGTGATGAAAGTGACAGCATGGCTAGAAAATATTTTGGCACAGACGGAATGCGTGGCAAGGCCAATAGCTTCCCGATGACACCTGAAATTGCGATGAAAATCGGTATGGCAGTCGGTATTTTATTTCGCCGTTCTGGTTATAAAAATCGTGTTGTTATTGGCAAGGATACAAGGCTTTCCGGCTATATGCTTGAAAATGCCTTAGTGGCTGGTTTTACTGCTGCTGGTGTCGATGTCTTTTTATTAGGACCAATTCCAACCCCTGCTGTCGCCATGCTTTGTCGCTCTATGCGGGCCGATATTGGTGTGATGATTTCCGCCTCCCATAATCATTATGCCGATAATGGCATTAAGCTTTTTACGCGTGATGGTTTTAAACTTTCCGATGCGTGGGAAGAGAAGATTGAGGATCTTATTGAAAGTGATATGACATCATTTTTAGCTGGCTCTCGTGAAATTGGCCGCGCTAAACGTGTTGAAGGTGATATTTATCGCTATATTGAATATGCAAAACGCACAATGCCGCGTGATGTGCGCCTTGAAGGTTTACGTATTGTTGTTGATTGCGCTAATGGTGCTGCTTATAAAGCCGCACCGCTTGCTCTTTGGGAGCTTGGCGCTGAGGTTGTTACTATTCATGATGAACCCGATGGTTTTAATATTAATGAAGACTGCGGCTCAACCCATCCTATTTCCTTAATCAAAAAAGTGCATGAAGTGCGCGCCGACGCTGGTATTGCGCTTGATGGTGATGGTGATCGGGTATTGATGGTAGATGAAAACGGTCAGGTTATTGATGGTGATCAGCTTATGGCCGTTATTGCCGAAAGCTGGTATAATAATGGCGATTTGCGCGGTGGCGGTGTTGTCGCAACTGTAATGTCTAATCTTGGTTTGGAACGGTTTTTGGGTGGTAAAGGCTTAACCCTTGCTCGTACCAAGGTTGGCGACCGCTATGTGGTTGAACATATGCGCAATCATGGATTTAATGTTGGCGGCGAGCAATCAGGCCATATTGTTTTATCTGATTATGGTACTACGGGCGATGGTCTTGTTAGCGCATTACAAGTGCTTGGCTGCTTACAAGGTTCCAATAAGCCAATGAGCAAGCTTTGCCATAAATTTGAGCCAGTACCGCAATTGCTTAAAAATATTCGCATTAGTGGTGGCAAGCCGCTTGAAAGCGAAAATGTGCAAGCAGCGATCCGTGATGGTAATGAAAAACTCGGGAAAAATGGTCGCCTCGTTATTCGCCCATCAGGGACAGAGCCGCTTATAAGGGTTATGGCGGAAGGTGATAATCTTGGTCTCGTTGAGCAGGTGGTTGATATGATTATCGACGCTATTTCTGCCGAGCGTGCAGCTGCTTAAACATGTTTTTCAAGATAAAGCCATTGACGCATTTTTAAGTGCTGTTAATGGCTTTAGTCTTTCACGCTAAAATATATTTTTGACGCTATGTCTGGCGCGTTAGGTCTTTAGCTGGTTTGGTCGACTAAATGAACTCGTATAATCTTCAAATTGCAAGCTCTCAAACCCGCGGTTTTAAAAATATCGACAAAAATTTAACTATGCTCACTATAAGTCATGGGGTGGCTTGATGTGAAGCTCGTGCGCTGGTGGTACGGCTTGTCGCTCTATCATGCGATGCACTTTTGGTCGTTCACCATTTTTATTAAGTTTGCTTAACACTTCAATTATTTCAACATCGGATTTAATGCGGCGTTGATTATGGCGCAAATAGTCAACCCATGTGGGCATATGATAGGATTCTGTCCATAATTCGGGGTTTTCTAGATCGCGCATTAATGTCCAGTGCCGAGCGCCATCGCGCAGGCGAATGCGTCTTCGCTCTTCCATTGCAATCAAAAATGCTTCTTCATTTTCTTCGCTGATATTGTAATCAATCATAATCATGATCGGCCCGCTACGGGCTTTTAAATCAAGGCGTAATTCAGGCTCGCGAAATAGGTTAGACGGGGCAAGGTCAATATCGCCAATTTCATGAATGGCAAACCTAACGCCAGCGATTGCACCAAGCAAAAGAAATAGACCACAAATGATGAGAGCAATCATCGTGCCATAATGATCGGCAATATTGCCCCATAACCAGCTACCAACCGCCATACCGCCAAAAGAAGCAGTTTGATAAAGCGCTAATGCGCGCGCAACTACCCAACGTGGAGTTGAAAGTTGCACAGATATATTGAAAAGCGAAAGCGCAAGAACCCAGCACATGCCAGCTGGCAAAAGAACTATGTGGCTAATGATGAGTGAGGTGCTTAAACTCAAGCAAATGCAGGAAAATGCAAAACCAATAAAGGCAATTTTTACAATGCTTTCGCTACGAAAATGCGCCCTGATGCGCGAATTGAATATGCCAGCGATAATTGCACCAATACCAAAGAAGCCAAGCATGCTACCATAGGAAAGCGCATTACCGTTCAGCATGTTTTTGGCTATAATTGGCAAAAGTGCTAAAATGGAAATCGCTCCAATGCCAAACATGAAAGAGCGTATCATAATGTTAATGAGGTGGGGCGACATTAAAACATAACGTAAGCCATCAGACATTGCACCGACCAAACGCTCACGCGGTAGAGCTGGCTTTTGATAAACCGGTTTCCAAAAAAATAGCGCACCAATGAGCGGAATATAGCTAAATGCGTTGAATATAAACGCTGCAGCACCACCCCATGCCGCAACAATTAAACCACCAATTGCAGGCCCAACCGAGCGCATAAGGTTAAAGCCAACACTGTTTAACGTAACGGCTGCTGGTATATCATTGCGCGGCACAATATCACCAACCGTTGCCTGCCATGGCGGATTGTAAAGTGCACCGCCACAACCAATTAGAAAGGTAAAGCCAATCAACATCCATGGAGTAATCCAATCCATAAAGGTTAAAAATGCTAGTAAAATGGACACTAGCATCATTAAGCTCTGCGCAGTTATCATGATTTGGCGACGATTGAAATTATCGGCTAAAGCACCAGCCATCAGCGAAAAAATCATGATGGGTAGGGTCGTCGCACTTTGAACAAGCCCAACCATAGAATGCGAATTGGTAATTGATACCATAAGCCAACCAGCACCAACAGTTTGCACCAAGCCACCAAGATTGGAGACGAGTGTGGCCGACCACAAATTGCGAAATGCAATGGTTTTAAATGGTGCAAGAGCTGATCCGCGTGGTAACATAATTCCCTCTTTTTCTGTTATAGTAGGGGAAAACCAGTAATAAGCAAATTCATTTTTATGTTAGACGTTTTTCAAAATTATTTGAATTGGTAGCTAATCTGAAAATCTATATATTAAAATATATTATTAAAATTTTTTAATAATTAGCTTCTATTGAAAATGATGAGATCACTATTATATCTATGGGCTACCTTGTGTTCATATCTTTGTGATTAGTAGAAATCGCCCCTTCTTTTAATCAAAACCATGTTAGTATCTTTATGTTGAAAATGATGCTCTGTAATAAACCGTTCTTAATTGGTGATTATATCGATTGCTAAGAGATACATGATGTAATTTTAAAAGTGCCTATCATGTTTATATGTGTGGCAAGTCATTTAGCCAAAAAATTTTATCTTTGTTCGTTTTTTCGCCTAAATTGGTCGTTTAACTGAAACTACATTGGTCGTTAATAGAAAGATCATGCCAAAGGCTTGCCATATTGGGAGCCATAACAGCGGAGGGTGCAATTTTGGCCCAGTCAACCCATTCACTACCATCTATTACCGCCGGTGACGGTGGTCTTAGCCGTTATCTGCAAGAAATTCGTCGCTTTCCTATGCTTGAGCCTAAGGAAGAATATATGCTGGCCAAGCGCTATGCCGAGCATGGAGATCCAAAGGCTGCGCATCAATTGGTAACCAGTCATTTGCGCTTGGTGGCCAAAATCGCTATGGGCTATCGCGGTTATGGATTGCCCATTGGTGAAGTCATATCTGAAGGCAATGTCGGGCTCATGCAAGCGGTAAAGCGCTTTGAACCGGAGCGCGGTTTTCGTCTAGCCACTTATGCTATGTGGTGGGTAAAAGCCTCCATTCAAGAATATGTCTTGCGCTCATGGAGCCTTGTTAAGATGGGAACAACGGCTAATCAAAAGCGGTTATTCTTCAATTTACGCAAAATGAAAAGTAAAATCCAAGCGCTTGATGACGGTGATTTGAAGCCAGATCAGGTTAAGGAAATTGCTACGCGGCTTAATGTTTCTGAAGAAGAAGTTGTATCTATGAATCAGCGTCTTTCGGGTGACGCTTCTTTAAATGCGCCGATTCGGGCAAGCGAAGGAGAGGGCGGCGAATGGCAGGATTGGCTCGTTGATGATTCAACATCGCAAGAACAAACCTTGATAGAACAAGACGAGCTTGAGAATCGCCGTGCAATGCTTGAAAGTGCTATGGCTGGTCTTAATGATCGTGAAAAGCGTATCTTTAGTGCGCGCCGTTTGGCTGAAGATCCGATGACTTTGGAAGAATTGTCAGCAGAGTTTAATATTAGCCGCGAGCGTGTACGACAAATTGAAGTGCGTGCTTTTGAAAAGGTTCAAGAAGCGGTAAAGGCTGCAGCAGTCTTACAAAATGAATCGAGCGCGAATAATCATAAGACTATTCATGCCGATTAATAACATGCTGTCCTATGTGCGCGCTTGCTGCGGCTTTTAAATAAATTATGTGTTTATGATTTTATTTACAACCTTTCCATCCCAGTTGATGGAGAGGTTTTTTGTTGAAATATGGGTTGCGTCTAACGAGAAATAGACGTGGTTCAAGTTATGTTTGGGTCAATTGCGCCGCAATTTTTAAAAGTTGGCGGTCATGAATACCGATTTTTTGCAAATGCTCGACTGTATTAAGAGCATAATCGGTATTTTTGCCAGCAATACCTGTTGCCTTACTAATGACGTCAACCATTGCATTTAAATCTAAGTTTTCAGCATATTGTTTGTGTGAAGGATCGGCAATAAATGCAAGGCCATGACCAAGGCTGTGATCGTTAAAATGTAAATTTAAATGCTTTTCCTTATAAACACTCGTTACCTGCTCACGTTCAATGAGATAATCATAGGTTTCTTTGGCATGTTCTTTGGCAATTTTAAATCCAAGGCCAAGACAAGACCCACCTTTTTTTAGGCCGAGGACGAGACCGGGTTGCTCAACGGTGCCGCGGTAATGAGTAGAATAGATACAAAAGCTGCGATGATAGCCATAAAGGCGGCATAACTTGGCTTCTTCAAAGGTAAATCCCGGATTCCACATGAGAGAGCCATAGCCAAATACCCAAAATGAATCCATGAATTTTTAACCTTATAGATTGCTGATTAGTGTTAGATTAAAACTATAACAACCTGCGCAATGGTCAAAGCAAACCACTAATCTTTGGTTATTTGCGTATTGCTCAGTTTTTCAACCATGTGATGGAAATCATTACTTAAGTGTTCAAAAAGCAATTTGGCAGCCTGCGGATATTCGTCCAGAATACGTCTAAAAATACCGCGGCTAACCCGTAAGGCGGTGCCATCTTCTGCAGCAACTGCGCTCACCGAACGCTTCATTTTACAAATAAGGCTAAGTTCGCCAATCATTGAGCCGGGCATAACATTATGAACGAGGATTGGCCCCTCATTTCCCATTTGGTAAAGGTCAATTTGTCCTGATATCAGAATGAATGCGCTGTCTGCTGGCTGATTCTCGCGAAACAATTCGCGGCCCGTGCGAAACTGAACTCGCTCGGCTCCAAAGGCAACAAGACGCAATTGCTCATCCGTAAAGCATTGAAAAAAACCAAGTTGCTTTAAAATTAGCAATTCTTCTTCAACCGACATGGCCACTTACCAAATTCAAAAGAGTTCCTCTCCAACATAATTTGCAAAAGCGATTAAGCCTGCATCCACATCCATGGTAGATTTTACCCTATTGGCTATAGAATAATATTCAACCATTAATTGCTAATATTTAATCTCTAATAGCTAATAATAGCTTTAACGTCATTGCATTTTATATCTTAAACGGCATTTTGTCAGAGCTTATGTTAGATATTTTTGCTTAAGGTTAATCTATAAGGCATTTCTTGCCAAGTGAGCGGATAAATCTACCCCTTATTTGTTTTAAGCCTATTGCTATTTGCGCGACATTTATTGCACGGCAATAGGGGCCGCGCAAATAGCTTTATATAAACTTAAGGAACAAGGCGATAACCACCGCTATCAGTTACCAAAAGCTGCGCGTTGGAGGGGTCTTTCTCAATCTTTTGGCGCAAGCGATAAACATGGGTTTCCAGCGTATGGGTGGTAACACCTGAATTATAGCCCCAGACTTCCTCAAGCAGTGTATCGCGGCTAATGATTTTTTCGCCAGCGCGATAAAGATATTTAATGATCGCTGCTTCTTTTTCGGTTAAGCGGATTTTGACGCCTTTTTCATCAATAAGCAATTTTTGCCCAGGTTTAAAAATATAAGGGCCAACCTGAAAAGTTGCATCTTCGCTCTGCTCATGTTGGCGCAATTGTGCGCGAATACGAGCAAGCAATACTGCAAAACGGAATGGCTTGGTGACATAATCATTAGCACCAGCTTCAAGGCCAAGAATCGTGTCAGAATCAGTGTCATGGCCAGTTAGCATGATGATGGGAGCACGAAAACCGTTTTGGCGCATTTGTTTTACCGCTTCACGACCATCAAGATCAGGCAAGCCAACATCCATAATGACTAAATCAAGGTCGTCTTTTTTAGCGCGTTCTATGGCTGGAAGCGCTTTATCTTCTTGAAAAACGGTGAATTCTTCATGCATTTGCAATTGTTCAACCAAAATTCCGCGTAGGTCATCATCATCATCAATAACTAAAATTGTACGACCACTCATATGCTAATCCTTATCAAGGCAATTATAGCCATTGTTACCTTATTATTTTATGATGTATTCTTCACATAATTACAGGTCCTTGCAAGTGTTGAAGTGATGAAAAACGTGATGAAACGACGAAAATGCAATTTAAAACACCGTTTTTTGCACAATGTTGACGTGCGTCCAAGCCCAATGGGTAAAAATAGAGCAATTTTACGTGCCGGTAGATTTAGTTTTCAATGCGCTATCGGTAAAAATGGCATGACAGCCTTAAAGCGCGAGAGTGATGGAAAAACACCCATTGCAAAAATGCGCATTATTAAAGGCTATCAAAAACCAACAAGGCGTATATTGCCAATATGTCTTGTGCCTATTAAAAAAGTTCGAAAAAATGATGGCTGGTGCGATGCGGTTAATGACCGTAATTATAACCGCCCGGTTAAATTGCCCTATCCTGCAAGTTGTGAAACCATGCTGCGCCAAGACTGTCTTTATAATGTTGGTTTCATTCTGGACTACAATTTGCGACCACGCCGCCAAAATTGTGGCAGTGCGATATTTTTTCATTTGGCAAAACCAAATTATTCTGGAACCCAAGGTTGCATCGCTCTGAGCGAGCGTGACATGCTGCGCCTTTTGCCATTTTTATCAACAAAAACAAGGTTGAATATCTTGGTTAGCTAATCGGTTTTATGCCATTTATGGAAATATTACATGGATGCGAATATCATAAACTAAAGATTGATTTAGTTTAAAAAACGTCGTCAATCTTACATTTATAACTATTGCCCAAACACCACATAACAAAAATTATATTAGTTTTTATTGCGGTAATAGCGTTCACCATTCATGGTGGAAGCGCCATTGAAATGGGCAACTCCCATTTCAAGGCTTTTAGCTATGTGACCTGCTTTTTGTTTGAAGATTTCAGCATCATTAGGTAGGCATAGATCATCGACCGTTTGCCTAAAAATATCAAGCCAATGGTCAAAATGCTGGGCATCAATATCAAGAACTACATGTTTAGGCATTGGCCGTCCTTCATAGCGGCCACTATGCAGCATAACCGCCGACCAGAAAGCAAACATTTGCTGTAAATGCGGTTCCCAATTTTTGATTTTTTCTTCAAAAATAGGCCCTAATAATTCATCTGCCCGCACCCGATCGTAGAAATTTCGCACAACGGTTTCAATCAATGCTTCATCAACTGCACTGGTCTGCGTCATTCCTATTTCCTTTCATTATACGAGTAAACTTTATCGTAATTAAAAATACATTTGGGTTTTTGTATTGGAATTATAGCTGCTTATTTTTCAATGTGAACTCGAACAGCAAATATATCAATTTCATATTCAGGGCCTAGTAACGCACTTTGTAAAAAGAGTTGACCATCTTGATTGAAATTTTGCGGGATTTCGGCAGAGAACAGAAAATCATCTCGTGTTTGAGGTAAATTAAAAATGAGCTTACCGCAACCATCATCCGAACCAAACTGACAAGTGATTGCAAGTTGCGCGGTTGTATCATTAGCACTGCGTGCAATCACATTAAAAGTAACAAGTTTACCACGTAATTGCTCAATTACGCCGCTACTAATATTAATGACCACTTTATCATCAAGGCTATTGCTTTTAAAGCGTAAAGCCCGATTATTTCCTTCGCCTTTAATTTGTGCTTCAGCGCTTCCTTGAACTGAGAAATCACTAATTCGAGTTGGATCAAAAACAGTGATCCAACCCTCGCTCTGGGCCATTTGATTTTGATCGCCAATGGTTGCAGGTGGAATGGATGTTTCGGGGCTAGCACCGTCAGGTCGATTAATCGCAGTAAGACTTTTATAAAACGACCATGCCACTAAAACCAATAATACTAATAATATCATCAAAACAAGGTTAGAGCGCCACCAGCTGTGGTGCTTTTGCGGTCGTGATGCGTGACCACCAGATGGTGCAAATCCTAATTCTTCAGGGCCTATACTGCTTAATTTATCTTGATTGGCTTTTTCATCTACTTCTTGTAAAATACCATTTTCAATATCATCAACCATGCGATTTGCGTCATCAAGCCTATTATCGGCTTGCGGTCTTGTATCTTCAAAAACTTCAGCATCAAAGGCTGCATCAATGGCTTGCTTGGTAGAAGTTGATGCAGAAGCTTGATTATACTCTTCTTCGATTGTCTGGATGAGTGAAATAAGCATATTTCGCAATGCGTTTCGATCCTCGTCGCTTAACTGAGAATCTTCAACAATCGTTCTTTCATG
Source organism: Bartonella sp. HY328 (assembly GCF_025449335.1). Classification (NCBI taxonomy): domain Bacteria; kingdom Pseudomonadati; phylum Pseudomonadota; class Alphaproteobacteria; order Hyphomicrobiales; family Bartonellaceae; genus Bartonella; species Bartonella sp. HY328. The sequence continues at coordinate 2,978,252 of NZ_CP104883.1, read as the reverse complement.
ACTTTCCCACACAGCGCGATAAACTTGTTCGCGTAACTCACTATTCTGTGTATCAATTTTTTCTAACGCATGGCGTATAACTTGCTCGATATTAGGCAAAGAAGACCCCTTTACACGACTTTTAAGCATAGGCTTTAGCCAATATGCTCAAGCTATTTAATTTTAATTATATATCTAACGCCATAGCTAAAATACAACACATATTGCGGCTTAAACGCCAAATCCTGAATAAGTTACTACTTTAAACGCCGCGCTAAAAGCATATAATTGGCGTCCATATCTCGTGAACGATTCCAGCTATCTTTTATTGGATTATAAGAAATTCCTAGCTCGTCAATAACCGATAGTCCGTTGCAGCCAAGATGCTTTTTAAGCTCTTCGGGGCGCAAAAACTTATCATAGCTATGCGTGCCTTTTGGTAGCCAGCGTAATACATATTCTGCACCAATAATAACCAGAGCCCAAGCTTTTAGGGTGCGATTTATCGTTGCAACAAACATCAGCCCCTGCGGCTTTACCATGGTAGAGCAGGCTTCCATGAACAAAGTTACATCGGCTACATGTTCGACTACTTCCATATTCAAAACACAGTCAAATTTTTCACCGGCTGCGGCTAAATCCTCTGCTGTTGTCGCTCTATAATCAACCTTGACACCACTTTGCTCGGCATGAATTTTAGCGACCTCAATATTTGTTGCAGAAGCATCCGCCCCGACAACATAAGCACCAAGACGTGCTAAAGGCTCGCATAACAGTCCTCCACCGCAACCAATATCTAAAATGCGCAACCCCTCTAATGGTAGGGCCGCCAAAGGATCACGATCAAATGCTAAGCAAAGCTTTTCCTTTATATAGGCAAGACGTGTCGGGTTGAATTTATGTAAAGGGCGAAACTTGCCTTCAGGGTTCCACCACTCGGCCGCAATACGCGAAAAACGCTCAACTTCCGTTTCGTCAATAGTTGTACGGGCAGCCTCTGCCATGATAGTCTCCTAAGTATTTTCAGTATTATCAATTCATATCATAAATAAATGTGATATATTATCCCAATTTGCGGACAAGTGCTTGAGCCATTTTTATCACAACCGAGCTATCTTTACTAGTCAGCCTTGTAAGATGTGCCCCAATGGTTAAAAAGACCGGATATAGATATAACATTTTTAAATTAAATATATAGAAATTGAATTAAATTTAGCAACTTATGTTATGCAATTTTCAAAATTTATTCTTTTTGTAAAATTGTTTTTGATGGTAAGGCTGCAAAAATTAAAAAACAATATTCATTGCGACAAAATAATTGGCTCTTAAAATAATAAACACTTAAAAGTGATTATAAACCAAAAATACCTGAATCAATAAAAAAAATATATGGTTCCAAATAAGGTAAAAATATTACGTTTACGTAAACTGCAAAGCATGTAACATATTGTTTTTATTGTAATCCTAATAAATAGTTGTGTTTTATCCAAATATAACCTATAGAATTTTATGTCGGTCTTTTTCACGATTATTATGATGCTTTTATTATGACTTTTTAAAAATAATAGGTGCGATTATGCCCTGGTCATATTAAGCATTAAAGATGAATTTGGATATATCATGAAAACTTCATGATGATACCATAATTCTGGGTTCATCATTCGTGAGAAGCTGACAGGTGAATAAACGTCGAGTCTATAGGCTTTTTAGTTTAGCAATTTGACAGTATTCGGGATTTGAGGAAACCTTTGGTTAATAGCATTGAGCATTTAGCTCATACAAAGTTTGAGGAAGAAACCAAAATGGCACGCAATAAAATCGCATTAATCGGATCAGGTATGATTGGTGGCACACTTGCCCATATGATCGGCCTAAAGGAACTTGGTGACGTTGTTCTTTTTGATATTGCAGAAGGTGTTCCGCAGGGAAAAGGACTTGATATCGCAGAATCCTCACCGGTTGATGGTTTTGACGCACATTTCAAGGGCGCAAATGATTATGCTGCTATTGAGGGTGCCGATGTTGTTATCGTAACCGCTGGCGTTCCTCGTAAGCCTGGTATGAGCCGCGATGACCTTCTTGGTATCAATCTTAAAGTTATGGAACAAGTCGGTGCCGGCATTAAGCAATATGCACCAAATGCATTTGTTATTTGTATTACAAATCCGCTAGATGCGATGGTTTGGGCATTGCAAAAATTCTCTGGCCTTCCAGCTAATAAGGTTGTTGGTATGGCGGGTGTTCTTGATTCTTCGCGCTTCCGTTATTTCTTGGCAGAAGAATTTAACGTGTCGGTCGAAGATGTAACTGCATTCGTTCTTGGCGGTCATGGTGATTCTATGGTGCCGCTTGCGCGCTATTCAACCGTTGCCGGTATTCCTTTGCCTGATCTTGTTAAAATGGGTTGGACAACTCAAGAAAAACTTGATCAGATCATTCAGCGCACCCGTGATGGTGGCGCCGAAATCGTTGCGCTTTTAAAGACTGGCTCAGCCTTTTATGCTCCAGCTGCATCAGCAATTGCTATGGCTGAATCATATCTTAAAGACAAAAAACGCGTTCTTCCAGTTGCTGCACATCTTTCTGGCCAATATGGGCTTGATGATGTTTATGTTGGCGTACCAGTAGTTCTAGGTGCTGGCGGCGTTGAACGCGTCATTGAAATTGAGCTTAACAGCGAAGACAAGCAAGCATTTGACAAGTCTGTTAACGCGGTTAAGGGGCTTTGTGAAGCCTGTGCAACCATTGCACCTAGCTTAAAATAAGAAATTGATCCGGGCTTTTATTAGCTCGGATCTACACGCTTTCAACCAAAGAAGGATTAGATATGGATATCCATGAATATCAGGCCAAACGGCTTCTTCATGAATATGGTGCGCCTATTGCCAATGGTGTTGCTGTTTATTCTGCTGAGCAGGCTGAAGAATGGGCAAAGAAATTGCCTGGGCCGCTTTACGTTGTAAAAAGCCAGATCCATGCTGGTGGCCGCGGTAAAGGTAAATTCAAGGAATTAGGGCCTGATGCCAAGGGTGGCGTACGCCTTGCCCATTCCATTGAAGAAGTGGTTAGCAATGTCAAGGAAATGCTTGGCAATACGCTTGTTACCAAGCAGACAGGTCCTGCTGGTAAGCAGGTAAACCGCCTTTACATCGAAGACGGCGCTGACATTTCACGCGAACTTTATTTGTCTATTTTGGTTGATCGTACCGTTGGCCAAGTGGCCTTTGTTGTTTCAACTGAAGGTGGCATGGATATTGAAGCCGTTGCTGAAGAAACACCTGAAAAGATTGTCACTGTTGCGATTAATCCAGATACAGGCGTAACAGCAGATGATGCTAACAAGCTTGCTGATGCGTTGAAGCTTGAAGGTGATGCACGTGAAGATGGGATTAAACTTTTCCCAATTCTTTATAAAGCCTTCACTGAAAAAGACATGAGTCTTTTGGAAATCAATCCACTTATCGTTATGACCGATGGTCATGTACGTGTGCTTGATGCCAAGGTTTCCTTTGATAATAATGCTTTGTTCCGTCATGCTGATATTCTAGCCTTGCGTGATACAACTGAAGAAGATCCAAAGGAAATTGAAGCATCGAAATATGACCTTGCTTATGTTGCTCTTGATGGCAATATTGGCTGCATGGTCAATGGTGCCGGCCTTGCTATGGCAACCATGGATATTATCAAGCTTTATGGTGCAGAACCTGCAAACTTCTTAGATGTTGGCGGCGGCGCTTCAAAAGAAAAAGTAACAGCAGCCTTTAAGATCATTACAACTGATCCAAATGTAAAAGGTATTTTGGTTAATATTTTCGGCGGGATTATGCGCTGTGATATTATTGCAGAAGGCGTTTGCGCTGCAGTGAAAGAAGTTGGTTTGCAAGTGCCACTCGTTGTGCGCCTTGAAGGTACCAATGTTGAAGCCGGCAAGAAAATTATCAATGAAAGTGGCTTGAACGTTATTTCTGCCGATGATCTTGATGACGCAGCTCAAAAAATTGTTGCTGCGGTGAAGGGAGCCTAAGCTATGTCCATTCTTGTTACAAGAGACACCAAAGTTCTCGTTCAAGGTCTCACCGGTAAAACTGGTACATTCCACACCGAACAAGCCCTTGCTTATCATGGCACCCAGATGGTTGGCGGTATTCACCCTAAAAAGGGTGGTGAAGTTTGGACTGCAACGAGCGGTCAAGAATTGCCAATCTTCACCAGTGTTGCTGAAGGTAAAGAAAAAACTGGTGCTGATGCATCAGTAATCTATGTGCCACCAGCAGGTGCTGCTGATGCAATTATCGAAGCGATTGAAGCTGAAATTGGCTTGATCGTCTGTATTACTGAAGGCATTCCTGTTCTTGACATGGTACGGGTTAAAGCCCGTCTTGATAAGTCAAAATCACGCCTTCTTGGACCTAACTGCCCAGGCGTTTTAACTCCTGATCAGTGCAAGATCGGCATTATGCCTGGTTCAATCTTCCAAAAAGGTTCCGTTGGCGTTGTTTCGCGCTCAGGTACCCTTACCTATGAAGCTGTTTTCCAAACTTCGCAAGAAGGCCTTGGCCAAACAACTGCTGTTGGTATTGGTGGTGATCCAGTTAAGGGCACCGAATTCATCGATATGCTTGAAATGTTCCTAGCTGATGATGAAACCAAGTCAATCGTGATGATTGGTGAAATTGGTGGTAGCGCTGAAGAAGATGCCGCACAATTCCTTAAGGATGAAGCTAAAAAAGGCCGTAAAAAGCCTATGGTCGGCTTTATTGCAGGACGCACAGCACCTCCAGGACGCACCATGGGTCATGCCGGTGCGGTTATTTCTGGCGGTAAAGGCGGCGCTGAAGACAAGATTGCTGCAATGGAATCTGCAGGTATTAAAATTACAGATTCACCAGCACGCATTGGTAAAACCTTGGCAGATTTGCTTAAGGGCTAAACTTTCTAAAGTGTCTAGATATTTTTCTGGGCATTTTAACTTTACGATTTGGGGTGGCGTTTCGCCACTCCATAAAAGCTAAATTATTATTGTCAATGCACCATAAAACCGAGCTTTATGTAAAATAGCATTTATATAAACATAAATGCAAATGACATGGTCAAGGTTTGGAGCTTGGCTTGGCAGTATAACTGCATAAAATAATGAACTTAGCCTCACTAATTTTAAATGTGCTAAAACACATTTCGCATTTTATGTTCGGGAGATTTCCTAACGATTTTATTTCCTAATGAAATGAAAAATTATTTGGAGAAGGTGGGCATAATAGGCGATGGATTGGGCGGCGAAATACAGGTTGAATTTGTATGATGGTAAAAGCCAATACTTATAAAAGCCGTATCATGCTACCCAAAATATAATAAAGAGAAAACGAGTTTAACGGCTATTTTTTGTTTTTTTAGAGCCTATATAAGAAGTCAAGGCAAATTTACAAAAAATAGTATTGAACTGATTAAGTTTTATAAGCTCTGGTCTATAATGACAATTATAGCCAGCCCTTTCAAGGAGACGGAATTTTTTTCCGTAAAATAAATGGCAAGGCAAGAACAGGCAAATGATCTTTTGGCCCTTACCTCTTTTCTAGATGGTGGTAATGCTGATTACATTGATCAGCTTTATGCACAATATGAAAAAGACCCGGGTTCAGTTGATCCTCAATGGCAAGAATTTTTTAGCACTCTTCATGATGATAAAAATGATGTCGAGAAAAATGCAGCAGGCGCTTCATGGCAGCGGACGAACTGGCCGCTTAAAGCGACAGGCGAGCTTGTTTCAGCACTTGACGGTAATTGGGCCAGTGTTGAGCAACATATGAGCGATAAGCTCAAGAGTAAATCTGCCGCAGGTAGCGCCAAAAATGAAAAAGGCGAAGCCGTTGCAGCTTTAACGCAAGAACAATTAGTCAATGCCGCGCGTGACAGCGTGCGTGCTATCATGATGATCCGTGCTTATCGCATGCGTGGCCATCTCCATGCCAAGCTTGATCCATTGCAACTTGCCGAGCCGGTTGAAGATTATAATGAACTTGCACCTGAAACTTATGGTTTCACCAAAGACGATTTTAATCGCAAGATTTTTATCGATAATGTTTTAGGTCTTGAATATGCAACCATTCCACAAATGTTGGAAATTTTGAATCGCACCTATTGCTCGACCATTGGTGTAGAGTTCATGCATATTTCTGATCCTGCTCAAAAAGCATGGATTCAAGAACGCCTTGAAGGCCCTCACAAGGAAATCGCCTTTACGCCTGAAGGTAAAAAGGCAATCTTAAACAAGCTCATCGAAGCTGAAGGCTTTGAGCAATTCCTTGATGTGAAATATAAAGGGACTAAGCGCTTCGGCCTTGATGGCGGTGAAGCTCTTATCCCAGCTCTTGAACAAATCATCAAGCGCGGCGGCGCTATGGGCGTTCAAGAAATCACCTTTGGTATGGCGCATCGTGGTCGTTTGAATGTTTTGACCCAAACCTTGTCAAAGCCACATCGCGCTATTTTCCACGAATTTAAGGGCGGTTCTTATAAGCCAGATGATGTTGCAGGCTCAGGCGATGTGAAATATCACCTTGGTACCTCATCAGACCGCGAATTTGATGGCAATAAAGTGCATTTGTCACTTTTGCCTAATCCATCTCATTTGGAAATTGTTGATCCTGTCGTTATTGGTAAAACCCGCGCCAAGCAAGATCAATTAGTAGGCCCAACCCGTACCGATCTAATTCCATTGAGTGAGAGAGCAAAAGTTATGCCTCTTCTCATTCATGGTGATGCAGCTTTTGCTGGTCAAGGTGTTATCCAAGAAACATTCGGCCTTTCAGGTTTGAAAGGTTATCGTGTTGCTGGTTCAATCCACGTTATCATTAATAACCAGATTGGCTTTACCACTAATCCTCGTTACTCACGTTCTTCGCCATATCCATCAGATGTTGCAAAGATGATCGAGGCGCCAATTCTACACGTTAATGGTGACGATCCAGAAGCTGTGGTTTTTGCGGCTAAAGTGGTTACTGAATTTAGACAGATTTTCCATAAGCCTGTCGTCTTAGATTTGTTCTGCTATCGCCGTTACGGCCATAATGAAGGTGATGAACCATCATTCACACAGCCATTAATGTATAAGGCAATTCGCGGCCATAAAACCACAACTCAGCTTTATGCCGACCGCCTAATCGGCGAAGGTTTGTTGACAGCTGAAGAATTTGAAGCCCAACGTCAAAAATGGCGTGATAAGCTTGAAATCGAATTTGAAGCAGGTTCTACCTATAAGCCTAATAAAGCCGATTGGCTTGATGGTGCTTGGACAGGACTACGTGCTGCTGATAATGCTGATGAACAGCGTCGCGGTGCAACCGGCGTTGCGGTAAAAACCTTGAAAGAAATCGGCAGCAAGCTTGTTGAAATTCCAGAAGGTTTTCAAGTTCACCGCACCATTCAACGCTTCCTTGATAATCGCACTAAGATGATTGAAACAGGCGAAGGTATTGATTGGGCAACTGCTGAAGCTTTGGCATTTGGTACTTTGGTAACCGAAGGTAATCCAATCCGTCTTTCGGGTGAAGATGTTGAACGTGGCACATTCTCCCAGCGTCATTCGGTTTTATATGACCAAAATACTGAAAATCGCTACATCCCGCTTAATCATTTGCAAAGAGGCCAAGCTATTTATGAGCCGATTAACTCCATGTTATCGGAAGAAGCAGTTTTGGGCTTTGAATATGGCTACTCGCTTGCTGAGCCACGTGGCTTAACCCTTTGGGAAGGTCAATTTGGCGATTTTGCTAATGGCGCGCAGGTTGTGTTCGACCAATTTATTTCTTCTGGTGAGAGTAAATGGTTAAGAATGTCTGGTCTTGTTTGCTTGCTCCCCCATGGCTATGAAGGCCAAGGCCCTGAGCATTCATCTGCCCGTCTTGAGCGTTATTTGCAACTTTGTGCTGAAGATAATATGCAGGTTGCCAATTGTACAACACCTGCCAATTACTTCCACATTTTACGCCGCCAAATGAAGCGTGATTTCCGCAAGCCATTAGTGCTTATGACACCTAAATCATTGTTGCGCCATAAGCGTGCTGTTTCAAGCCTAAGCGAACTTGGTCCAGATACTAGCTTCCACCGCTTATTGCTTGATGATGCGCAATATTTGAAAGATCAACCAATCGAATTGCAAAAGGATGCTAATATCCGCCGCGTGGTGATTTGTTCAGGTAAGGTTTATTATGACCTTTATGAAGAACGCGAAAAGCGCGGCCTTAACGATGTTTACTTGCTTCGCGTCGAACAGATCTATCCGTTCCCTGCAAAAGCCTTGGTAAATGTCTTATCACGCTTCCGCAACGCTGAGATTGTTTGGTGCCAAGAAGAACCTAAAAATATGGGGGCTTGGTCATTTGTTGAGCCTTATATTGAATGGGTACTTGCTCATATTGATGCAAAATATCCGCGTGCTCGTTATGCCGGCCGTTCTGCCTCTGCTTCACCAGCAACGGGCTTAATGTCGAAACACCTTGAACAACTTGCAGCCTTCCTTGAGGATGCGCTTGTTTAAATATTAATTTCAAGTCTATCTTAGCTTTTGCCAAGATAGACTTCCCGAAACTTAAGTCTAATGGAATGTAATTATGGCAACTGAAATTCGTGTTCCCACATTGGGTGAATCTGTTACCGAAGCAACAATCGGCAAATGGTATAAGCAACCTGGTGAATCAGTTAGCGCTGATGAGCCACTTGTTGAGCTTGAAACTGATAAGGTAACCGTTGACGTACCAGCTCCTGCAAGCGGCAAGCTTGGTGATATTTTGGCAAAAGAAGGCGACACTGTTGAAGTTGGTGCTTTGCTTGGTACTTTGATTGAAGGCGCAGAAGGTAGCGCACCTGCTGCTCCTAAGGTTGAAGCTGCAGCTCCTGCACCAGCCGCCCCAGCTGCTCCAACAGTTACGCCAGCTTCTTCATCTACTCCACCCGCACCATCGGCAGCTAAGCTTATGGCTGAAAATAACTTGTCAGCAAGCCAAGTTGATGGTTCAGGCAAGCGCGGTCAAGTGCTTAAGGGTGATGTTCTAGATGCATTGTCAAAGCCTAGCGCTGCTGCTAGTGCACCAGTTGTTGCCGCACCACGCGCAGCATCTGCGCCAGATGATGAATCACGTGAAGAACGTGTACGCATGACCAAATTGCGCCAAACAATTGCTAAGCGTTTGAAGGAAGTACAAAATACTGCGGCAATGCTTACCACTTTCAACGAAGTGGATATGAGCGCTGTTATGGAATTGCGTAAGCGTTACCGCGATGTATTTGAGAAAAAACATGGCGTTAAGCTTGGCTTTATGGGCTTCTTCACCAAGGCCGTTTGTCACGCCCTTAAGGAAGTTCCAGCAATCAATGCCGAAATTGATGGCACAGATATTATCTACAAAAACTATGCCCATGTCGGTATTGCAGTAGGTACTGATAAGGGTCTTGTTGTGCCTGTGGTACGCGATGCCGACCAAATGTCAATTGCACAAATTGAAAAAGAAATTGGTCGTCTTGGCCGTTTGGCACGCGATAGCAAGCTAGGTATTGCTGATATGCGCGGTGGCACATTTACCATCACCAATGGTGGTATTTACGGCTCACTCATGTCAACGCCAATCATCAATGCACCACAATCAGCAATTCTTGGTATGCATGCTATTAAAGAGCGTCCAATTGCGGTTAATGGCCAAGTGGTTATTCGTCCAATGATGTATTTGGCTGTTTCTTATGATCACCGTATTGTTGATGGTGCAGAAGCTGTGACATTCCTCGTACGCATTAAAGAAAGCCTAGAAGATCCAGAACGTTTGGTTCTTGACCTTTAACCTTCTTTTCATAGCATAATATTTAAAGGCGCTTTATCATAAGGTAAAGCGCCTTTATTTTTTGAATTAACTTGCATGTTGGAAATGAGCAAGTGAGTTTACTAGCAAGACTTTTAGGTGACAATCATTTAAAATATGGCAGCAATGGTTGATCTCATTCTATTCCATTGTTTTTCTTTGTTTCTGGCATAAAAACATATGCGATAATGAGACCTATCAAGGCAATTGAGCCAAGCGTTAAAAAAGCTTCTACATAGCCAAATTTTACAATAATACCGCCAGCCAAACTTGTACTTAAAGCTGCACCAACGCCTTGTATAAAAGCAACAACACCTTGAGCTGAATTATAATTGCCTTTACCCCACATAATATCGGCGATAACCACTGGAAGTATCGCCCCCAAAATTCCAGCGCCTACGCCATCTAAAAGTTGTACAAAAAATAGCCAATAGACATTTTCCCATAATGGATACAAAAATCCTCTTAGGGTTAAAAAGAAAAAAGCCATAATTATAAATTTTTTTCTTCCCCATAGATCTGCTTTGGCAGCGACAAGCAAAGCGATTGGTATCATGACAATTTGTGCGGCCATGGCGCATAATGCAACCAAAGAGGTTGCATGTTCTGCGCCAACAAGTTTACTTAAATATTGCCCCAAAGTTGGTAGCATTGCAGCATTCGCCAAATGAAATATCGCCATTAAAAAGGCAAAAATTAATAAGGATGGTACAAGTAATATTTTTTTAAATTCTAGTGGCGGTCCCGCACTTTCATCAATGCCTTGTAGAGCCTTTTTGTCAATTGAAGAGGCTGGAAGAAATAAAATTGAAATAATGGATAATATTGTTAAAATAGCCATAAGCCAAAAAACAACCTCAGGTCCAAGAAGAGGAGCGCCAATAGCAGTCAATGCGGCAGAAAAGAAATTGCCGGCATGATTAAAAGCTTCGTTTCGGCCTATTCTTCGGGTAAAATATCTTGGCCCAACAATGCCAAGCGATATACCCGCAATTGCTGGAGCAAAAGCACCTGCTGCCATTGTTGTGAATGATTGTGTAAGCGTTATGATAAAAAACGAGGAAACGAACGGCAGAAACAAACATCCAGTTGTGACGATTAAAGCCGCTATGATAAGTAAAGTACGTTTCGCATTTACTTTATCAATAATATAGCCGATCGGTGATAATGTTAAGAGCCCGCATAGTCCAGCAATTGTCATGAGAAGACCAATTGTAGCCTCATTCCATCCTTGCGAGGGGCCTTTTACGGTTAAGAGATAAACTGAAAGATAAGGGCCTAGCCCGTCCCGCACATCGGCTAGAAAGAAGTTTACTCCATCAAGCGCTTTTAAAGCAAAAGACTTATTTTCTAAGTTTGACAATTATGGCCTCATTTCAACAGGATGGATTAAACCACATATAAAAATTAGCTTTATTCTAAAAATTCTATTAGATAAATGGAAATCGGCAAGTATCATGATGAACTAACGCATTTGTGACCAGTATAGTTTTGTTGCGTTATAAACCACAATTTTAAGCTTATATATTAAGTTTAAAAGAATGATGGTGGGTCTAATGCTTGTTTGTTAAGGCTTGAAACTAGCCTATCCCTATATTGATTGATAAATCGTTGAGCGGTTCAATATTGGCATTATTAAAATCTAACGCAATATTGAATTTTATTGATAATTTCCAATGCCATTTTCTTTGCTATTTTTTCCCAGCTGTTATAAAAGACAGGCTGGATTATATTTTATCATTCTTTGAGCGGGTATTTAGCCATGACATCTGATGCGATAGCCAACCGTCCACAACCTAGAAAAGGTATTATGGACATTGCTGCCTATGTTCCTGGTAGCTCAAAGGGAAATAGCGCTAAAGCGCCCGATAAAATTTATAAATTATCTTCCAATGAAACACCTTTGGGGGCGCCGCCAAGTGCGTTGGATGCATATCGCCAATCTGCAGGGCATCTTGAGCTTTATCCTGATGGACAAGCCTTGATTTTAAGGGATGCCATTGCTGAAATTTATGGCTTAAACCCCAGCAATATTATGACTGGCAATGGTTCTGATGAATTATTGACGCTTTTAGCACAAACCTATCTTGGTGCTGGCGACGAAGGTATCATGACAGAACACGGTTTTAGCGTATATGATATCCAGATGCGCGCCGCAGGTGCAAAGGTTGTTGTTGCGGCTGAAAAAGATTGCAAGATTGATGTTGATGCAATTATTAATTGTGTCAGTGATAAGACTAAAATTGTGTTTATCGCTAATCCTGGTAATCCGACCGGAACTTATCTAAATGCGATTGAAATTCGTGAACTACATGCAAGCCTTCCAAAACATGTTCTTTTAGTGCTTGATGGTGCTTATGCTGAATATGTCACACAAGAAAATTATGAAGCAGGGATCGAACTAGTTGCTAATAATGATAATGTTGTCATGACGAGAACATTTTCCAAAATTTATGGACTTGCTGCACTGCGCATTGGTTGGATGTATGCGCCAGCTCATATTATTGATGCAATAGATCGTGTTCGTGGACCTTTTAATGTTAATACACCTGCGCAAAAGGCAGGTGCAGCGGCTATTCGTGACCGTAAATTTATTCATAAATCAGTTGCATTCAACAGCCAATGGCGCGAATGGCTTACCAATGAATTAACGGCGCTTGGTTTAAAAGTAACGCCGTCCGTCACAAATTTTCTTTTGATCCATTTTCCTGCTGACCGAGAAAAATCAGCGGCATTTGCTGATGACTATCTTAAAGCCAATGGTTATATTTTGCGCCGCGTCACGGGGTACGGATTTCCCAACGCGTTGCGCCTTTCCATTGGATCCGAGGAAGCAAATCGTGGCGTAGTCGCCGCTCTTAAAGAATTTTTGAAGTAGTACAATGCCTAAAATTAAATTTGAAAAAATTGCCCTGATCGGTATCGGCTTGATCGGCTCGTCGCTTGCGCGAGTGATTAAGCAAAACAGTTTAGCAAACCATATTGCGATTGCAACACGTAGCCCCGACACGCTTAAAAGGGCTGAAGAATTGCAGCTTGGCGATAGCTATTCAACGCAAAATAGTGATGTCGTCAAAGATGCGGATCTCATCATTGTCAGTGTGCCAGTCGGTGCATCGGGCGCCGTTGCCCGTGATATCGCGCCATATTTAAAAGCCGGTGCGATAGTCACAGATGTTGGCTCAACCAAGGCATCTGTTATCGCACAAATGCAACCAGAATTACCTGATAATATTGATTTTATTCCTGGTCATCCTATTGCTGGGACTGAGTTTTCTGGCCCTGATGCAGGTTTTGCGGATCTATTTATTAATCGTTGGTGTATTTTAACCCCACTTGCTCATAGCAATGAAGACGCAATTAAAAAGCTAAGTGATTTTTGGCAGGCTTGCGGTTCTAAAGTGGACCGCATGGATCCAGCCCATCATGATTTGGTTCTTGCCATCGTTTCACATTTGCCGCATATTATTGCTTACAATATTGTTGGTACGGCGAGTGATTTGGAAAAAGTTACGAACTCTGAAGTTATAGCTTATTCGGCTTCTGGTTTTCGCGATTTCACACGCCTTGCATCTTCTGATCCAACTATGTGGCGAGATGTTTGTTTGCATAATCGTGATGCGATATTGGAAATGTTGGGGCGTTTTTCAGAAGATTTGGCGTCATTGCAACGGGCAATTCGTTGGGGTGATGGAGATGCTCTTTTTGATTTATTTACTCGTACACGTGCTGTAAGACGCGGTATTATTGAAGCAGGGCAAGAAATCGATGCACCAGATTTTGGTCGCCATAATGCTATAAAACCAACAGATAGCGCAGCAGAATAGTTTTTATATATATCAAAGCGGCAGGTGTATTTAATCTACCACTGTCGCCTTAAAATTTTTCAAGCGATTTTATGTAAAACTTTATTGACAATAATGACAGGGTAGGGGGATTGGTGCAGTCTTTGCAAAAAATTCTTACAATGTCTTCCAGTCACAAAAATAAGCTATACTGGCATAATGTTGGAATAATTTGTCATTTTTTATTCAAAAATTGCGTTAAAACTATATGCATATTTTACGCAGCTTTAGAAAACCTTTCATTACCAATGCGGTAAGACAAGGCTTCGGCCAAATGTTTACGGCTTAATTTTTCACTATTGTCAAGATCAGCAATGGTTCGTGCAACTTTTAAAACGCGATGATAGGCCCGTGCTGAAAGGCGTTTTTTTTCCGCCATATCATGCAGTAAGGCTTGGCCACCACTATCCAGTAAAGCAATTTTTTCTATAATTGCCGCGGGACAATCACCATTTGTACGAATATCATGTAATCCCAATGCTTGAAAACGTCTCACCTGTAGCAATCTAGCGTGAGCCACCCGTGCGGCAACCTTTTCGCTTGGTTCAGGTGTCGCTGGTTTCATTAAATCACGAGCAGAGAGTGCGGGAACTTCAATACGAAGATCGATGCGATCAAGAAGTGGCCCAGAAATGCGGGCTTGATAATCGGTTTCGCAACGGGGGCCACGTGCGCAAACATGCCCCGGTTCTCCTGCCATGCCGCAACGACATGGGTTCATTGCAGCAATTAACTGAAAATTTGCTGGATAACTAATATGATGATTAGCGCGCGCTATAACACTTTCACCGCTCTCCAAAGGTTGGCGTAATGAATCAAGTACTTGTGGTGAAAATTCAGGAAATTCATCCAAGAATAGCACCCCATTATGAGCAAGTGAAACCTCGCCAGGCTTTGCTTTTAGGCCGCCGCCGATCATGGCGGCCATGGACGCTGAATGGTGCGGCGCGCGAAAAGGGCGCTGCATGGATAAAGAATTGGCGGTATTATCGCCTTGTATTTGCGTGCTTCCTGATATTGATGCTATCATCGATACATCCAAAAATTCCCTTGCATCAAGTGCTGGCAAAATTGAAGGCATACGCGCTGCAAGCATTGATTTTCCCGATCCTGGAGGACCAATGAATAAAAGATTATGCCGTCCTGCTGCCGCAACCTCCAAAGCGCGTTTTGCAACTTCTTGTCCTTTAATATCGGCAAGGTCGGGCATTGCATTTTGTCGGGTTATCGCTTGAATTTGTGGGCGCACCAATATTTGCGCGCCTTTAAAATGATTAGCGAGTTGTAAAAGATGTTTAGGACTTAAAATATCAAGCTCATCAGATGCCCAAGCCGCTTCTGCGCCGCAATCATGGGGGCAGATTAACCCACGGCCCATTGCTACCGCAAACATGGCTGCGGGTAAAGCACCACTAACAGGTGCAATGCTACCATCAAGGGATAGTTCGCCAAGGGCAATATAGCGTTCGCTAATATCTTTTGGTAAAACTCCCATGCTTATCATCAAGCCAATGGCGATTGGTAAATCATAATGGGAGCCTTCTTTTGGCAAGTCTGCAGGAGCAAGATTAACCGTTACACGCTTTACAGGCATGGAAAGGCCGCTAGCATGAAGGGCCGCTTGGATACGCTCGCGGCTTTCTGCTACCGCCTTATCAGCAAGCCCAACAATAGACATACCCATTTTACCAGGGGCTATCATAACCTGTACATCAACGGGCAAAGCATCAATGCCGCGAAAGGCAACGGTGGTAATCCGTGCAACCATAATTATCCCCCGATAATATGTCTAAATAGCAATGGCAGAGGCAAAAGAAACAGCAATGCCGGAATTGCATAAGGGGGCGCAATAGCCCCTTTGTTTTACATTAGCGCGGCGTGTATTTCCCAATAACCTTTGCTTGGCATTGTTGCAACCAGTTTGCGCCCGTCTTTCATAACACAAGTAAATGTTGTATCTTTTAAGCCTACGGTCAATCCTTTTACGGCGACACCAACAAAACCAGTCATGACAGCAGTTCCAAGCCCCGTTGAATTTTCAGTCATAGGAGCGATGCTTTCAATATCTTCTAGCTTAATTGTTTTTCTTATTTTTGAGCCAGCAGGGGCTAAGTGCAGTTCATTGGATGAAAAGTCACCGTATTTACCTTTTTCAAAATCACCACCCAAAATCTTAATTTGGTAAACAGCCATTTAAAAACCTCATATAATTAAAAACCAAAGGACGCGATATGATATTGCCAATATTGGCCCAACCGTTAATTCTGCGCAACTGTTATTGGCAGCATAGAATTATTCCCCCCGTTTACGTTTGGAGGGCATTTAACTTGTACAGTTACAACAAACCTAATCCTTAGCCAGCAAATCATATAAAGTCTTAAAAATCAAGAACAATAAGAGAACAAATAAGTTTTGATAGCTAATTTCAAGATAATTACTTAAATTAGTCTTAGAAAAATGTGGATGGCGTTGAATAATTCAAGGATTAAGGCAAGGTTTTGCCGCCGCTAGTCATTAAACAGCCTAATTGTAACGCGATTTAACCCGTTGTAGCAATTTTTTTGTATAAAAATGTTGCACATGTGCCATGTTTAACCATTCTTTGACAAAGATGTTGGACATTATAGAAAGTCAGCTTTTGTCTTGGGCAGCAACATGCTATGAAAAAAGTTGAACTATGGTTATATATATTTTGGTGTTTTATTAAGAAATTAGGTTAAAAAACAAGCAATGCAATTACTAAAAACGCATCATAAACTGCGTATTACCGCTTCAGCACTAACATTGCTGATGGGGCTTTCATTTGCTTGCATAGTGCCAGTTGAGGCGCAAGCCTTTGATCTTTTTGGTATCCATTTATGGGGTAAAAAAGAAGTCAAAGTTGACCCTGATATGATTGGTACGCCAAAATATTATGAAGTTGAAGTAAAATCAGCTCCTGGCGCCCCTGAAGAGGGAGAATCAACTGCCAAAGATGCCTCATCCTTGGTTGCCGAAGAAGATAAGGCCGCTTCAGGCTCTGCTGGTCTTTTGGCGAGAGCAAAGGGTGATTACAATAAAATTCTTGCAGCACTTTATGCAGAAGGCCGTTATGGCGGCGTTATTTCAATTACCATTGATGGTAAAGAAGCATCGGATTTTCCAATCGATGCGGAATTTCCAGACCATACTAAAATTGTTATTACTGTTGATAGTGGGCCAGAATACAAGTTTTCACGCGCTGCAGTGCGCGAGTTAGCGCCGCCCACTAATGATCCAAAAGACAAGGTTCCGTTGCCAAAAGATCAAGGTTATGGCGTTGGTGATGTTGCAAAATCAGGTACTGTTTTTAAAGCGGAAGCTTTAGCGGTAGAAGGCTGGCGTCAGCAAGGTTATGCTAAGGCAAAGGTTACCAATCAGGAAATTGTTGCCGATCATGCTAATAATACCATTGATGCTGTCATTGATATTGACCAAGGGCGACTTGCGCATTTTGGGCCGTTGACGGTTAGTAATATTTCCAAACGCGCGCGCATGGATTCGGCCTTTGTGGCTTGGATGACAGGTTTAAAAGAGGGGCAAGAATATGACCCCGATGATATTAAAAAAGCGAATAAGCGTTTAGCACGCTTAGAAGTTTTCCGCGCTGCTAATGTGCGTGAAGCTGATGAAATTGAAGCCGATGGAAGTTTGCCGTTAAATCTAGTGCTTGATGAGCGTCCGCCACGCCGTTATGGTGTTGGTGCCAATTATTCCACCCTTGATGGTGCTGGTTTTGAGGCTTATTGGATGCATCGTAACTTGTTCGGCCGTGCTGAGCGCTTGCGTTTTGATGCCAAGATTAGCGGTATTGGTGGTAGCCAAAGCGATTCTTATAATCCACAAAATTATAGCTATTTGTTAGGCACAACCTTTACAAAACCGGGTGTCTTTACCCCAGATACAGATTTTATAACCAGCCTTAAAGGTGAACGTGAGGTGGTTGATAATTATACGGCCACTGGTGTTTACCTACAAACGGGCTTCACCCATATGTTTAATGATGAATTATCTGGCCGTATTTACGCAAATGCTGCACGCATTCGGTCAAAAGATGATTATTATGGTGCGCGTAATTTCACGACAATGGGTCTATTGGGTGGTTTGCTTTATGATAACCGCAATGACAAAACCGATCCAAGCAGTGGTTTTTATAGCGAACTGGTATTAGAGCCAGTTTATGAAGCTGAATATGGCAATTTCATAGGCAAAGGCACGGTCGAAGGGCGCACTTATTATGCGCTTGATAAACGTAATCGTTATGTTTTGGCTGGGCGCGTCAAGGTTGGATCGATTATTGGTCCTGACGCTTCGCAAATTCCTTCTAATATGTTGTTTTTTGCTGGCGGTGGCGGCTCGGTGCGTGGTTATGGATATCGCAATATTGGTGTTAAAAAAGAAACCGGTGATATTGTCGGCGGTCGCTCATTGGTGGAAGGTTCGCTTGAAGCACGCGGCATGATTACCGAAAGTCTTGGGCTTGTTGGCTTTGTTGATGCTGGTGTTGTTGGTGAAAATTCCTATCCAGATTTTGATGAAAATACCAAAATTGGTGCAGGTGTTGGCGTAAGATATAAGACGGGACTTGGTCCTTTGCGTTTTGATGTTGCTATGCCGACAAAACGCGAAAGCGGTGACCCTAAACTTGGTTTTTATATTGGTATTGGACAAGCTTTTTAATAAAAGTTTCTTAATATAAGTGTGTTAATATAGCTATTAAATTTAATAACACAAAGTTCATGCGGCATTTAAACTGCAAAGACACTCAAATTTAAGCGTTTAATAAGGCTTTTAACGAGGCAAAACATTTTCAAACGTAAAGGTGGTCATTATTTTTACTGTTTGAGAGTAAAGCTTTAAAATAAATGGATATGCTCAAGTGATGAAACAGGCAAATTATACATATTTAAAATTAGCTAAAATGATTGCTATTTTTGTCATGAGTATTTTTGTGATTAGCATGTCGAGCTTAGGCAACGTCTTTGCCCAAAACGCGCTAAATGGTCAAAATACAATAGATAGTCAAAAGGCAGAAGAAGATAAATCTTGGTTTTTGACCTTTGTTGAGCAGCAATTATCCACTCCAAACCGCAAAATTGTTATTTCAGATATTAGTGGTGCTTTGTCTTCAACCGCGTCGATTGGCTCAATTACGATTGCTGACCGTCAGGGCGTTTGGCTTAAAATTTCACAAGCCGAACTCGACTGGAATCGCTTAGCGCTTTTGCGCGGACGCATTTCTGTTAATAGTCTTAAAGCCCAAAAAATTGATGTTTATCGCAAGCCCTTACCCGATACAACGCCAGCCATACCAGATCCCGAAGCCAAAGGTTTTTCACTGCCAGAACTACCAGTATCAATCGAAGTTGGCGCATTAACTGCTAATGAATTAATGCTAGGTGAAGATCTTTTTGGCTTGCAAGCAACGGTTTCTCTTGACGGTAGTGTTAATCTTGCTGGCGGTGAATTAACCTCTAAATTCGCGATTAAACGTCTTGATGGGCAAGGCGGCTTTACACTGATAGCGGATTATTCCAATAAAACTGGCGGCGTAAAAATAGATCTCGATTTAAACGAGCCGCAAAATGGTATCGCAGCTAATTTATTAAAGATTGAAAACCGTCCCGCATTAATTATGAGCATTAAGGGTGATGGCACCATTGATGATCTTGATGTTAAAATTTCTATGGATGCAGCAGGGCAATCAGTCGTTGGTGGTGATGTAAGCCTTAAAAAAGATGAAAAGGGCCGTAATATTGGTGTCAAGTTGAATGGCCCGATTGCGATTCTAATGCCGCAACAATATCGTCCATTTTTTGGTAGCGAAACAGCTTTAGCCGTTGATGCATCAACCCTTGATGCAGGTGGATTTATTCTCCATTCAATGACAATTGATGGCAAGGCGATTAAAGTTTCAGCTAAGGCGCAAACGGAAAGCGATGGTTTTTTGCGTTATCTCAATGTTAATGCCCAATTAGCCGCCGAAAATGGTGGTGCTTTGGTTTTACCAGTTTCTGGCGGCGAAACAACCATACAAAATATGGCATTTAATATTGATTACGGTAGCCCAAATAATGATAATTGGAGCGGTAAGCTCATTATCAACAAATTGGCAACAACGGGTTTTAATGCTGGTGATGTAACCATTAATTTAGGTGGACTTGCGCAAAATCTTGATACGCCAGCAAGCCGTCATGTTACGGTTTTAGCCCAAGGTGGCCTTCATCATATAGATCTTGCTTCAAGTGAGGCTAGCAATGCTTTGGGTGATGAAATTGCTCTTGATGTCAACATTGATATTAAAGCGCAAAGTCCAATTATTGTTAATAAGTTTGATGTGAGTGCAAATGGCTTTTTGCTCTTTTTAAAAGGTGAAATTGATCGTTTGGTTTTCCGCGGTGACATTGGCTTAAAAGCACAAAGTCTTGCGCCTTTTTCAGGCTTAGCAGGCAGGAGCCTTGCAGGTTCCAGCGATCTTACCATGAGCGGTAATATTGAACTTGCAACCGGTGCTGCCAATATTATTTTAAACGGTAAAGCAAGCGGCATTAAAACCGGTGTTGAAATTGCTGATCGCATTTTGGCAAGTGAAGTTATCCTATCTGGCGGCATTGGCCGTGATAGTTTTGGTCTTCATGCTCGTGAATTAAAAATTGCTAATAAGGATGTTATTATTACCGCAAATGGTGATTTGGGAAGCTCTTCTGCATTGATGGATTTTGGTGTAAGTTTGAGTAATCTTCAACTTATCAATCCGCAAATTAAAGGCGGGGTTGATGTCCGAGCAGCTTTACGCGGTCATAATTCTTTTTTAACCATTGGTGCTACGACTTCTATCAAAAATGCTGTATTGCAAGGGCGAAAACTTGAAAATTTCAATCTTGCTTTTAATGGTATTTTAGATAGCACAAGCCAGTTAAAGAGCAATTTTTCAGGTTTTTCCTTTGCTAATGGCCGTTTTGACAATCAACCTCTTGCGTTAGACGCAGCTTTTCAACAAGCGCCGCAAGGTTTTGCACTAGATAGTTTAAATGTAACTCTTGGTAAAACAAGTCTTAGCGGTTCGTTGATCCATAATCTTAATGGCCTCATTGATGGAAAGTTCCATTTGGATAGCCCTGATATTGGTCCATTGGTGGCCCTTGGCCTAATGAACGGTAAAGGGCAGGCCTTAGCTGATATTAGTCTTAATGGCGAAAACGGCAAACAAAATGCTTCGTTAATTGCCAATGCAAAAAATATTGACGTTGCAGGCAATAAGCTTGGTAATCTTGATGCCAAGGTTAATATCATTGATCTTTTTGGTGTGCCACAAGCGGAAGGTAGTTTGAACGGCACGAAGATTATTGCAGGTTCTGTCAAAATTAATGAGGTTAATTTTGTTAGTACGGTTGAAAATGGTGCATCGCATTTTTCAACAACAGCCAAACTTGAAAACAATACCAATATTGATGTGGGCGGCGCATTAAAGCCGCTTGATAATGATGGTTGGCAATTGACCCTTGGCCAAGCGCAAGTAAAGCAAAATGCAATGGACGTTAAATTGTTGCAACCTGCCACTATTTCATTGGCTGGAACTGGCGCTATTACAATTGACCAATTATTATTGGCTGTTGCTGGTGGTAAAATTGCAGTTAGCGGCACAGTCCACGACACCATTAATATGGCGGTTGATATTAATGCGCTGCCTTTATCAGTTGCCAATATGGTTATGCCAGAGCTTGCCGCCCGCGGTGTTATTAATGGCAAAGCGCAAATTAGTGGGCCAAAAACCAAGCCCAACGTCGTCTTTAGTTTAAAAGGTGATGGTTTAACGGCAGAGCCAGCAATTAAATACGGCTTACCAGCCTTAACATTAACCGCTGATGGCAATACGAATGGTGATGTGCTTAGCATAGCAACACGTATTATTGGTGGTGGTTTGGATGTTGGTGCAAAAGGTAATATTGATATTGTTAAACAGGGGCTTGATGTTGATGTAACACTCACACAATTACCAATCGCCCTTGCAAATAGCATTGTCAAAGGACAAAATCTTGCAGGACAGGTGGTGGGCAATGCCCATATTGGTGGCACATTTAAAAGCCCGCAAGCCAGCTTTAACGCACAAGCAACAGGCATATCAACCACAGTTTTAAAAGATAATGGTCTTGCACCCATTGCAGTAAAGTTGCAGGGCAGTTTTGACAATAATATTGCAACCATCGGTGCTTTAGAAGTTAATGGCCCTTCAAATTTAAAAATTAACGCAAACGGCACTGTTCCTGTATCGGGTAATGGCCTTGATTTAAAAATCAATGGTAATGCACCCTTAGCACTTGCCAACAGATTTCTTGCCAAGCGTGGTGCTCAGCTTTCAGGTGCGTTAAATGTTCATGCAACCGTTGCTGGTAGTTTTACCAAGCCAGTGCTTGGCGGCGGCTTTGAAGTTGCAAATGGTCAATTTTTAGATCCTGAAACAAATGCTCGTTTCACACAAATTGCACTTTCTGGTAATTTAAGTGGTGAGACCGTAACCATATCTAATATTTCGGCTCGCTCAGCAAGTGGTGGCGGTATGAGCGGTGGAGGTACAATTTCTATCAATGTTGCACAAGGCATGCCAGCTAATATTACAATTAATCTTAACCATTTACGCTATAATGATAATAACATGGTGGTGGTGACGGTTAATGGTAATGTAACAGCCAAAGGTCCATTGATGAGTGATGTGGAAATTGGCGGCGATGTGTTGATTGAAAAGGCTGAAATTCGTGTGCCTGATAGCTTTGGTGGCGCTGCCCAAATTGATGTCAAACATAAGCATACTACAAAGGCGATTGAAACCACTTTAGAGCGTGCTGGCATTGAAACCAAACCGCAAACAAAAGCCGAAAAAGCTGCAAGTACTCGCGTTAATGGGCCAAAGCTTAATCTTTTGATCCGCGCCCCCAACCAAATTTTTGTGCGCGGTCGTGGTCTTGATACAGAGCTAGGTGGTACTTTGCGCCTTGTAGGGCCGGTGAGCGATATTCGTCCAGTTGGTGGTTTTAATATGATCCGTGGCCGCTTGGAAATTCTAACTCAGCGTTTGACCTTTGAAGAGGGGCAAGTAACGATGAGTGGTAATTTTAATCCCGACATCAACTTTGTGGCTAATACCCAAAGCGATGATACGACTGTTACAGTTACGGTTAAGGGTACGCCTAGCGATCTTGACATTAGCTTTACCTCACAGCCTGAGTTACCACAAGATGAAGTCTTGGCACGACTAATCTTCAATCGCTCTATTAGTGAATTATCACCTTTCCAGATTGCACAGCTTGCAGCAGCAGCAGCCGAGCTTGCTGGTCTTACAAACAACTCTTTGATGGGTAGTTTACGCTCTGCTACCGGTCTTGATGACCTTGATGTTGTGACTGATGCTAAGGGCAATACTGGAGTACGGGCTGGGCGTTATATTAAGGATAATATCTATCTTGGTGTAGAAGCAGGTTCTGGCGGCGATACCAAAGGTACAATTAATCTAGATATTACTAAAAACTTGAAAGCCAAAGGTGCTGTTGGCTCTGATGCTAATTCAAGCGTCGGTGTGTTTTACGAAAAGGATTACTAGAAAATAGTAATATTAAAAATTTAAAAAAAGCGTTGCTTAATTAAGCAGCGCTTTTTTTGTTTTTCGATTTGCAATATGTTTTTACGAAACTTTTAATACTATAATATCTTGCAATCTATTTTTGTCAAAGCTCCTGAGATCACCTTGCTATAACCTATGTCCTTAGGCTTCGTGTGGTGGCCGCACCTCCGATGATGGTTAGGAACGGTAGATAAATTTCACTCGTTTTAAATAAACTGCAAGCCTAAAGCGCGGGTGCTTTAGGGGTGCAACGAATATCGCCTTTAAAATAGATTATTCGCAATAAGAGATAATATTTGAGTGGTATTATTATTTTAAATTATCATTTTTTAATTAAAATAAATATTAAATATAAGTAATATATAATATTATAATATTTTAATGATAAATAGAATATATTTGTAAAGTATTAATTTCTTATATAAAAAATTAGACTTATAAAATTATGCAACACAATAAAAAATACTTTTGTATTTAAAAATTAAATATTGATTTTTTTATTTACTACTTATAAATGCTATAGTGTTGCATAAAAATTTAAAAATGCAATTTTGCAAATTAGAGAGGATTATTAAATGGCTCGGGGTGTCAGTTTAGTTACCAATTGGTTGAAAAGTAACGGTGGTTCAGCTTATCTTTTTGGTACCAATAATGATGATTATATCAATGTAAAATATGATATGAATTCAGCACGTTTTTCAACTACTGAAATTCAATTGAATGACGGTAATGATAGTCTTTGGATTGGCCGCCGTATGAACGGTTATGGTAAAAATACTATTGTTGGCGGTAATGGCAATAAAAACATTGCTGTGAATGAAGGCTTAGATGCGAATTGCGGTGCAGAAAATTTAATCGATCTTGGTGGTCAATCAGGTGATCGTCACAATTTGACTTTTGGTTATGTAACTTCAGCTAATGGCGGTCAAAATAAGATCGTAACACAAGAAGGCCTTGATAGCCTTGCATTTACGCATGCAATGAGAGCGCATAACCGTGGTATCAACTCGATAGACCTCGGTGATGGCGAAAAGAATCTTACATTCCGTTATGATGTTAACGCTTATGGCGGTGGTGCAAACTCAATCAATCTTGGCGTTGGTTCGCACAGCATTACAATCGGTACACAATTGGGTGCTTATTATTTAGGTCAAAGTGATATTACAACAGTTAGTGGCGACACTGTACTTAACATTAAAAATGCTATGTATAGCGATGGCACAAATAACATCCATCTTGGTTTCGGCAATCACGATATTACTATTGGTAATATCTATGCTGCTGGCACTGGTTACAATTCAATCAAAACCAGTGGCACAACTAACCTTACCGTAAACAATGACGTTGTAAGTTACCGCACCAATGAAATTTTGACCGGTGAAGGCGATGATAAGATTTGGATCAAAGGTGGCTTAAAGGCTATTTCTGGTGATAATATTATTGATACCGGTGCAGGTAACGACACCGTCATTATTGATAAGGCGCTAAGAGCTGCAAGTGGTGATAATCGTATTACAACTGGTGATGGTGCTGATCAAATCTTCATTAATGGCAATGTATCATCTGGAGCACGCAACACTAGCTATCTTCATACTGGCGATGGCAATGACACTATTTCTATTGATGCAAGCGTTGGCAAATATGCATTAACTATTGATGCTGGTGCTGGTTATGACGTTTTAAACTTGCATGCTAATAATTATTGCGAATTTAATGCTCGTTATAAGAGTTGGATGACAGGCGTTGCACAAAACAACGGTTTGGGTTTGACAGGTCTTGAACAGATTAATGTTGGTATTGATCGCGCTCATGGTCTTAACCAGATTGATTGGTTGACGAAAATTATCAGCGACTACAATTCTGATAATTCTAGCGATCAAATCCATATGGGTATAAATCTTGATACTTGGGGTGCTGCAGGTCGATTAAGTGATATCTTCACATCAGCTAATGAAAGCGCTATTGATTTTATCAGCCTAACCGGGAAAAATGCCAATACGCTTGCTATTCATAGTTCACTTGCATCTAACGGCTATGACAATACAACATTGCATATCAATGGTGACACAAATGATACCGTTGCTTTTGATCATCTTTGGAGCTTGTCAGAAGCTAATGTAATCGATCAAGATACTGGTATTGCTTATAACGTCTATCATAATTCTTATAATGAAGATGTTTTTGTGCAGGCTGGCGTTAATGTTATTTCAGTCTAATCATTATTGATATCATATAGTCAATATTGTTAAAGTTCATTATCCCCGATCATAGGTAAACTATGGTCGGGGATTTTTTTATTTTTATATAGCTAACCAAAAATTTTATCTTCTACTTGTAATAAGCGGCGTAAAATAAGCAAAGTCCTAGGGATGCCAGCAAATAGATAATAGTTGCTGATTCAATAAGTGAGCAGTCAATGGCCAAAACTACACTTTTGCAATTGCGAATCGGTTACCTAAAATCAATGGCCAAGGGGCTACTATCCTTAAAATATGGGTGCGTATTGATCAAAATTCAATTTGTTTTTATTTAAAACTGACTATTAGCCTGTTTTTAAAGCTATGATCGATACTTCATGATCAGCCTATACTGTCCTATGAACAATCATTTTTATTCAATTTCGACCAATTTAGTGACTTGATATCTTTTGTTCACGATTTTGATATGCCTTGGTTTTGAGTTGAAATGACAGAAAAATGCTTGATTCTTGATCATTTTTGATTAATTTTGATTGACAATGAATAAAAAACGATCATTCTTAGCAATATGTTTCGCAATGATGAGTTACCCTATCCATAAAACTTCGGTTCAATATTTAGCGGGCAATGCGGAGGTAATTGCGTGATCATATTGTAACCAACAAGAGTTGCAGCGGAGATTCATTGAAATATCGCGAAAAGTTCATAATAAGGGAGAGGAAGTATTATGAAAAATATTTTTAAAATTGGATTAATGGCATTAGCGACATGTTCCATATTGGCAGTGCCAGCACTATCCCAAGAAAATGCTAAGCCTTCACCTAAAATTGGTATTTCATTTCAAGAGCTAAATAATCCGTTTTTCGTTGTCATGAACAAGGCACTGCGTGATGCAGCTGGTACTATGGGCTCGGAAGTAATCACCACTGATGCTGCACATAATGTTGCTAAGCAAATTGCTGATATTGAAGATATGATTCAGCAGAAAATAGATATTTTAATTATAAATCCAACCGATACCGCTGGTGTTGAAAGTGCTGTGCGCGCCGCTCATGATGCTGGCGTTATTGTTGTTGCGGTGGATGCGCAAGCAGCTGGTCCTATTGATGCTTTTGTTGGCTCTAAAAATTACGACGCAGGCTTTAAATCATGTGAGTATTTAGCAAATGCAGTTGGTGGAAAGGGAGAGGTTGCTATTCTTGATGGCATTCCAGTTGTGCCAATATTACAACGGGTTGAAGGGTGTAAAGCAGCGCTTGCCAAGCAACCTGATATAAAACTTGCAACTGTACAAAATGGACAACAGGATAGATCCGTTGCATTGGGTGTTACCGAAAATATGATTCAGTCAAACCCTAATCTTGTTGGTATTTTTTCGGTTAATGATGGCGGGGCCATGGGTGCTCTTTCGGCCATTCAAGGTAGTGGTAAAGATATAAAATTAACATCTGTTGATGGTTTCCCTGAAGCTATTGAGGCGATTAAGCAAGGTGGCCCATTTATTGAAACAACCGCACAATTCCCACGTGACCAAATACGCATTGCTTTGGGTATTGCAATGGCCAAATATTGGGGTTCAAACGCTATACCAGCCGAGATACCTGTTGAGGTTATGGTTGTAGATAGCAAAAACGCCGATACATTTAGCTGGTAATACTATCCTAGCATTTGGCGTGAGCGATATTTTCTTTCACGTCAAACTCTGCGCAAAAATCTAGGGTTAGGACCCTAGGCATTTTAAAAGGCAACTTGCAGTCAAAACTGCTCTAGAGCTCTTTTGCGCAATTATGCAGCAGCTTTGAGTTAAAATGCTTAAAATAAAACTGCGATCCACTTCATCAAAGTTTAAGTGAATACGCCTTCGGGGCGAAACCGTTGCGCAGCTTTGTTTGGCGCTAAGGCAGTAAACTATTTCTATTTTTCAATTCTATACATTTTTTGGTGAAAAGCTGTTTCATCTTTGAAAGGGTAATATGTCAATTGAAAATTCTATCCAGCCTGTTTTATTATTAGAGGGCGTCAATAAAAGCTTTGCCAATATACAAGTGCTTTTTGATGTTGCGCTGGAGTTAAAGCCAGGTGAAGTCCATGCGCTTTTAGGTGAAAATGGCGCTGGAAAATCAACGCTTATGAAAATTCTTGGTGGAATTTATCGTCCAGACACTGGAAGGCTTGTCTTCGAAGGTAAAGAGCAACATTTTTCTGATTATGACGATGCGGTTAATGCTGGAATTGGTATTGTTTTTCAGGAATTTAGTCTCGTTCCATATTTAAATGCAGTTGAAAATGTATTTCTTGGACGCGAGATAAAAAATCGCTTTGGCTTGATGAAGCGCAAGGAAATGCGTCGTAGGGCGGATGAGGTATTTAAACGATTAGGCATCGACATACCTTTAAACATTCGTATCGATCAGCTTAGTGTTGCTGAACAGCAATTCATCGAGATAGCGAAGGCACTTATTCTTGATGCGCGTGTTTTAGTGCTTGATGAGCCTACCGCCACCTTAACGCCGGCCGAAGTTGAGCATCTTTTTGTGGTTATGCGTCAATTAAAACAGCAGGGCGTCGCTATGGTGTTCATCTCGCATCATCTTGATGAGATATTTGAAATCTGTGATCGGATCACTGTTTTACGTGACGGTAAATTCATTGCCACAACTAAGGTCAGCGATACTAATGTTGATTTATTGGTACAAATGATGGTTGGCCGTCGAATCGAGACTGCTTTTCCGCCAAAGCCTACAAAAAATCTTAACGCACCCATCGTTTTAGAAGCTGAAATTTGCTTTAATCGCAATAAGTCTCCCATATCGTTTCAATTGCACGAGGGGGAAATACTAGGTTTTGCTGGGCTGGTTGGGTCGGGTCGCACTGAAAGTGTCCTTGGCATGATTGGTGAAAAAAAGACCCTAAGCTGTCAGGTTAAAATGCACGGAAAGCCTTTGGTTTTTCGCGGTGCAGCTGATGCACTTGATCATGGTATCGGCTTACTACCTGAAAGTCGCAAGACAGAAGGTCTCATTCTAGATTTCAGCATCAAAGAAAATATTTCAATTAATAATTATGGCAAATATCGTGGGGCAATGGGGCTTTTAAATTTACGCAAAGAAACCATTGCAACCTTGGCGGCAATGCAAAAAATATCGGTGAAAGCTTCTGGTCCAACTATGCGTGTCGGCAATCTTTCTGGTGGCAATCAACAAAAGGTTGTGATTGCACGCTGGATCAACCATCAAACGAAGATTTTGATATTTGATGAGCCGACGCGTGGTATTGACGTTGGCGCAAAAGCTGAAATCTATCACCTTATTAGAACTCTAACCGAACAAGGTTGTTCAATCATCATGATTTCCTCCGAGCTGCCTGAGATTATTGGCATGTGCGATCGCGTATGCGTTTTCCAATCAGGGCAAATTGTAAAAACGCTCGCAGGTGCATCGATTACACCACAAGAAGTCATGAAACATGCAACAACGGGGGGAAGTCATGTCATCCATTGATCAAAAACAGGAAAAGCTGTCTTTCCATTATAGGCTTTGGAGTATAATGGGTGGGTCTAATATTATCTTTCCCCTTATAGGCCTCATTGTTGTTTGCATATTAATGGGGATTGCGTCTGACAGCTTTTTCCAATTTTCAAATATTATGAGTGTTTTACGTCAGGTAGCGGTGGTTGCAATTCTGGCAGTAGGCATGACTTTTGTTATTTTAACCGGCGGTATTGATCTTTCAGTTGGTGCGGTTATGGCATTGGCTGGAACTATAACTGCTGGCTTGATGATAAGTGGCATAGCCCCACCAATAGCTTTAATGGGTGGGGTCGGGGTTGGTTTGGCTTTCGGCCTTATCAATGGTGTTCTTATTGCTTGGGGAAAAATGCCGGCGATTATTGTTACCTTGGCAACTATGGGTATCGCACGTGGCTTGGGCTTGATGTATTCTGGTGGATACCCCATTTCCGGACTGCCAAGTTGGATGTCATGGTTTGGTACGGCTTGGCTTGGGCCAGTGCCAGTACCTGTCATTATCATGTTTGTTGTATATTTCATTGCTTGGGTCATTCTTGAGCGTACCGGCTTTGGCCGCCATGTTTATGCCATTGGTGGTAATGAACAGGCTACCCGCCTTTCCGGGGTTCGCGTTAACCGTGTGAAACTTGCAGTTTATGGCATTTCGGGGCTAACTTCTTCTATAGCGGCAATCATTCTCACCGGTCGTTTAATGAGTGGGCAACCCAATACTGGGGTGGGTTTTGAACTTGATGCAATTGCTGCGGTTGTTCTTGGAGGCACGGCAATTGCCGGTGGCCGTGGGTCTATTATTGGCACACTGATTGGCGCGGTATTATTGGGAATTCTTAATAATGGTCTTAATCTCATGGGAATTGATCCCTATGTCCAAAACGTGATCAAGGGCGTTATTATCCTTCTTGCAATTTATATTAGTAAAGAGCGCATCTAATTTAGCTATTATTTATGGAAAGGAGGCTGACATGGAACAAAATAACGATTTTTTAAATCAAACTGTCATTGTAACAGGGGCTGGTAAAGGTATTGGGCGCGCTGTTGCTTTGATGCTTGCTTCACGCGGCGCATCTATCATAGCAGTAAGCCGAACGCAGGAAGATTTAATATCACTAGAAAAGGAAATCGGTGCACGGATCATTGCGGCTGATCTTGGCAATTTGCAAGAAACCCAATGGGCAGCACAACAAGCTGTGCCAGCTGATTATCTTGTAAATTGTGCCGGTACAACTGCTCTTGATAAATTTATCGATCTTTCGGCTGATACGTTTGACCATATCATGGCTGTGAATACGCGCTCGGCACTTATTATGTCGCAAGCCTATGCTCGTGATCGCATCAGTCAAGGTAAAGCGGGTGCTATTGTTAATGTTTCCTCTATATCCTCAAAGATTGGTTTTGCCGAACATACGGCTTATTGTGCCTCAAAAGGAGCATTGGACGCGATGACAAAAGTCATGGGGAATGAGCTTGGCAGCCATGATATAAGGGTAAATACTGTTAATCCCATTGTGACGCTTACCCCGATGGCTGTTAAAGCTTGGAGTGATCCTAAAAAGGCGGCGCCGATACTTAATCGCATACCAATAAATCGCTTTATTGAGCCAAATGAAGTTGCTGAAGCCATTTGCTTTTTGTTGGGTAATCGAGCAAGCGGTATTAATGGCACAAGTTTATTTATTGATGGCGGTTTTTTAACGCGTTGAATTTTTATTTCGTTTGGTCCATGCTAATTTTAAATTGGAAAAAATACCGCACGTGGCTGTTGTATCGGTATTGAAAATATTTTTTATTAAAATGCGATGAGCGAAAATTGCCTTTAATGGCGGGCGTTTAAATTGGGTCAATCCTGTGCGATTTTTTATTTTGTCGCATTTTTATTGTAAAAGAAAAGTCAGCTTTTACTAAAAATGATTTAGAGGGCAGATAATATGCATGAAAACACAAAATTTGTAATTGGCATAGATGTTGGTACTGGAAGCGCCCGAGCTGGCATTTTTGATTGTCAAGGCAGTCTACTTGCATCAGCAAAACGACCAATACAAATTTTTTATGAAGAGGGGCATATTGTTGAGCAGTCAAGTAATGACATCTGGTCTGCTGTTTGCGCTTCCATAAGAGAAGCAGTTGAGGTATCTGGTATTCAGCCCGAGAATATTGTCGGCATTGGTTTTGATGCAACGTGTTCTCTTGTTGTATTGGGAGAAAATGGACAACCGCTTGCAGTTGGGCCATCCAATGATCCTGAACGAAATATTATCGTTTGGATGGATCACCGAGCTATGGAGCAGGCAGAGCGTATTAATGCTGGGCATCATTTTGTGCTGCGCTATGTCGGCGGACAAATATCACCAGAAATGGAAACGCCAAAACTATTATGGTTAAAGGAAAATCGGCGTCACATATTTGATCAAGCGAGTAGTTTCTTTGATCTTGCTGATTATTTAACATGGCGAGCTACGGGTGATATGACACGCTCTACCTGTACATTAACGTGTAAATGGACATATCTAGCCCATGAAAAGCGCTGGGATAGTGACTATTTTTATAAAATAGGCCTTGGTGAATTGGTTGACGAGGGCTTTACCCGTATTGGAGCTGATGTCGCTAATCCCGGTCAAGCTAGCGGTAATGGGTTAACAGAATTAGCGGCCAAAGATATGGGGCTAATAAAGGGCACAGCTGTCGCAATTGGCATGATAGATGCACATGCAGGTGGTATTGGCAGCGTTGGCGTTGGAGCTGGTGCCACACATAATATGGCTTATGTTTTTGGCACCTCTTCATGCACCATGACAAGCACCATTGAGCCAGTTTTTGTCGCTGGTGTTTGGGGGCCATATTTTTCAGCAATGGTTCCCAATTTGTGGTTGAATGAAGGTGGGCAAAGTGCGGCTGGCGCTGCAATAGATCAGCTATTATCGTGGCATCCTTTCTCACCACAGGCAAGTTTAACGGCAAAGCAACAGAACTTATCTTTGCCAGTATTTTTGGCCAATAAAGCTATTGAAAAGGCAGGATCAGCTAGTAAAGCTGTCTTACTGGCTAAAGGCTACCATATTGTTCCAGAGTTTCTTGGCAATCGTGCGCCATTTGCTAATCCTCACACGCGTGCGGTTATTGCTGGGCTTGGTATGGAAGCAGATCTTGATAGTTTAATTGCGCTTTATGTTGCTGGCCTATGTGGAATTGCTTATGGTTTGCGCCAAATTATTGACGCGCAAGCGCAATCCGGTGTGGATGTAGAAAATATCGTGATTAGTGGCGGCGCTGGACAGCATGAACTTGTAAGGCAAATTTTAGCCGATGCATGTAATCGAAAAGTCATTGCGACAAATGCAGAAGAACCTGTATTATTAGGTTCTGCTATATTGGCGGCAGTTGCTAGTGGGCTTGCTGCAACGGTAGAAGATGCCATGCATGCAATGTCATCAGTTGGCGGCGAATATCAACCTTACTCGTCAGAAATAACGCAGCTTCATGATAAGCGTTATGATGCCTTTAAGCAGTTGCAAACAATAGCGCGCAATCTAAATGGGATATAGGCAGCGAAATTTATTAATATCTTAAATTGAACAGTGTAGCATCTTGCCGAAATTTTGTAAAAATTGGCTTGGCTACAAAATCGCTTCGCCCATATAATGTTATTTTATGTGAAATGGTTGTTATTTTATCAGGTGGCAGTTTTAAGATTGGACTGCCATTTTTTAATATAGCTCTGGCTTAACTCTTGCATAGGTGCCACTATTTTGTAGCCCTTTAAAAGTTTAGATAATACTGCTTTATCATAGCCAGTTAAGAGCGATGCACCAATGGCTGTACCTG
This sequence comes from Bartonella sp. HY328, assembly GCF_025449335.1. Classification (NCBI taxonomy): domain Bacteria; kingdom Pseudomonadati; phylum Pseudomonadota; class Alphaproteobacteria; order Hyphomicrobiales; family Bartonellaceae; genus Bartonella; species Bartonella sp. HY328. The sequence continues at coordinate 2,945,402 of NZ_CP104883.1, read as the reverse complement.
TCTGCGCTTGCGAGCAATAGACGGGTTGGCGTGTAATACGCGCAAGAGCTTGGCTAAATATATCATTATGAGCAAAAGGGCCTTCAATGATGATAGGAGCATTTGATTTTACCATCGTTAGGCATTGCGCGCTCATTAAAGCACTATAAAGAGATGCTAATGTATAGCGTTGCCGTGATGAGAGTTGCTCTAAAGGAGATGTTGTTGTGGCGGCCATATCCGGATAAGGGCCAAAGCGTCCTGAGAAGCTGGGCCATGCCATGATATTATCTGAAATAATATTAAAGTCCGGCAATGTTTCATTAACAGGCCCACAAATTATATCAAATTCACGCCCGCCCATATAGCGCGCGGTTGCTAAGGGATTACCAAAAGCATCAATATTAGCATAGCTATCGCGTGCGCTGTCAAGATTATCCAGCAAGGCACCTACGGCAAAGCCCACCACCCAAGTACCTGTCGATAATAAGGTAAAAGGGCTTTCTTGATGCAGGAGATGAGGCAATATGGACGCATTTGAATCATGAATTCCACAATAGACTTTTATGTTTTTATCAATGCCAAGTTTATTGGCCAATGGAGTGGATATCGGCGCAATCATATCGAAAGCAGAGTGCAAGGGTGGAAATAGCTGCCTTATGTCCATGCTATCCACAAGCGAGGATAATTTCCTTTCCATTGGGTTCCACAAATCTGTATGAGACCCAAGAGATGTCATTTCAATGACGCGTTTTCCGGTCAATTTCCATACCCAATATTGCGGATAGGTCACTATTGTTTTTGTCTTGGCAAATTGTTTAGGAAATTGGCTTTTTAGCCAAAAAATCTGGGCACCAAGGTTAAGCCCTTGGGGGAGACGCGCTGAAAAAGTTTCCGAAAAATCCGGTCTTATTAAGTCATATTGTTTGGATAAAATATCTGGCCCATGATCTTCATAGTCGAGCATTGGCATTGCAATGTCATTGTCGCCGAGCAATACCATGGAAGCAGCATGGGTCGTAATGCTAATTGCACCAAAAGGAAATTGCTTGTAAAGATCAGCTAAGCTATTTACCAAAAAATCCCAAATTCCATCAAGATCAAAATGGCGGTAATCTCCTGATCCTATCGGAGTATTTGCCATTTTTAAAAAGGCAACTTCATTTAGCTCGTGCATGTCAACAATGGCAAGCTTACAATTTGTTTTGCCGATGTCAATGACTGCAGCATAATGATGGGTAGGTAATGCTGGAATTTGGGCAGTCATTATCGTGTCTCCCATTTACTCCTGATGGCCGCTGGCAATCATCAGTGTAACGCCTTCTTGTTCAATCATTTTTGCGTCATTATCAGAAATTTTATCATCGGTAATGAGGGTATTAATATTGTTTAATGCCGTGATAATATAGGTGGGGCGATTTTTAAATTTGGAAGAATCCACCAATACAATGACTTCGTCAGCTTGCTGCATAAGTAATTGCTCACCGCGCAGTACCAGATTATCCCATTCTAAAAGTCCATGCTTATTAATGCCTTGGGCACCAAGGAAAATTCTTTTAGCATAAAAATGCTCACTATACGTGCATCTATGCGGATTAACTAGCAAGTTTTGATCGCGATAAAGGGCGCCGCCGACAATTGAGATGTTATTCTTTGAATTTTTATACAATTCCATTGCGACTGGAAAGGAATTGGTCAAAATATTCATTTTCTTCTTTAGAAGATGGGGGACTAACTGATAGGTGGTTGTTCCAGGGCAAATGATAATACTATCGCCATCTTGACAAAACTCAGCAGCGGTTTTGCCAATAGCCTTTTTTGCTGGAATATTTTTAAATTCATCTTGATAATAATGACGACCAGCAAGGGTATTGGAGTTAATGCGGGCAATTGCTTCAGCACCACCTCTTACGCGATGCAACTGCTTTTTTAAATGTAGTGTTGCAATGTCTCGCCTAATTGTCGCAGAGGATGCATCGGTTAGATCCATAAGCTCTTGTACGGTGACAATTGGTTTATCTTGTACGAGGGCTAATATAAGGCGGTGCCGCTCAAGTTCATGCATTGATTATCTCCGGTTTTAGCCTTGCTACAATTTCATTTAGTATAAATTACAATAAAAAAAGCCATTTTAGTTCTTATTTTTCAAAATTACCATTTTGCCGCATTAAATGATTTTTAAAAGTAATAATTGACATTTTAATTTTATGTTACTTTAATGAAAGTTAGTGTCAATATCAATCAGTATCAATCATAATAAAGTTATTTTCAAAATAAAATTGGTTATTTCTTGTCTTTTGATTGATTTTGATCGATTTTGAATAAAAATGATTGACTAGGTTTGAACTGCGATCTAAAGTCTTGCTTATAAAAATATCAAGCCATTTGGGCATTAAAGATTAAAAACAAATAATCGGGAATCGCTATGACAAATACATCTTCGGCAATTGTTGATAAGTGGGATGATGCCAAGGCATCACAAATGGATGAAGTGCAAAAATTGCTTTATCGTTCTAATCTCTTGGGGTCTGACAAGCGTGTTACGAACTATGGCGGCGGTAATACTTCTGTAAAGATTGCAATGAATGATCCTTTAACTGGTGAGCAGGTGGATGTGCTTTGGGTCAAGGGTTCAGGCGGCGATATTGGTAGTATCCAGCTTGATGGGTTTGCAACTTTATATCTTGATAAGTTAAAGGCGATGAAAGGGCTTTATAAGGGGGCAGACCATGAAGATGAAATGGTAGGTTTGTTGCCCCATGCGACATTTAATTTAAATCCACGTCCGGCGTCCATTGATACTCCACTTCATGCTTTTGTTCCCTATAAACATGTTGATCATGTCCATCCCGATTCGGTGATTGCTATTGCGGCAGCGCAAAATTCGCAAGAAATTACCTTAGCTATCTTTGGCGATAAAATTGGCTGGCTGCCATGGCGCCGTCCTGGTTTTGAGCTTGGCCTTTGGCTCGAAGATTTTGTCATCAATCATCCAGAGGCAATTGGTGTTATTTTAGAAAGTCATGGCCTATTTACTTGGGCTGATGATGCAAAATTATGTTATGAACGTACGATAGAAACCATTAATACCGCAACATCTTATATTGAAAAACAGGCAAAAGCGCATGCTGTTTTTGGTGGTGCTGACAAACAATCGCTTCCCTTCGATCAAGCACAAAATATCGCTGCCGAGCTTATGCTTGCTATTCGCTCGCATATCAATAAAGACGGGTTTAAAGTTGGTCATTTTGATAATCGCGATATTGTTTTAGAATTTGTTAATTCAAAAGACCTTTCAAAGCTTGCACCATTAGGCACTTCTTGTCCTGATCATTTTTTAAGAACCAAGATATGCCCACTTGTGATCGATTTTGATCCTCAAAAAAACAATATTGACGAGGTTGTAAGCAATCTTGGGTTATCACTTAAAGCTTATCGTGATCATTATCGCCATTATTATGAGCGTTGCAAGCATTCAAATAGTCCTACGATGCGTGATCCTAATCCCGTCATTTATCTTGTTCCAGGAGTTGGTCTTATATCTTTTGCCGTTAATAAGACCATGGCTCGTCATGCTGCTGAATTTTATATTAATGCGATTAATGTCATGCGCGGCGCTGAAACCCTATCTACCTATCGTGGGTTACCAGAGCAGGAAGCCTTTAATATTGAGTATTGGCTTTTAGAGGAAGCAAAATTACAACGCATGCCAAAACCAAAGGCTCTTGAAGGGAGGATTGCTTATATTACTGGTGGGGCAGGCGGTATTGGCAAGGCATCTGCCCATCATTTAGCCCGTGAGGGTGCTTGTATTGTTGTTGCAGATATTGACGCAAATGCGCGTCATGAAGCGATAGCAGAATTGTCAGCAGTTTACGGCGAAGATAGAATTTTTGGCGCGGGGCTTGATGTTGTTGATGAAGCATCGGTGAAGCAATCTTTTATCACTACAGTGCTTGCCTTTGGTGGGGTTGATATTGTTATCTCCAATGCTGGTATTTCTTCAGCAGCACCATTTGATGAAACAAGTCTTGCTGTTTGGAATCGCAATATGTCCATTCTTGCAACCGGCTATTTCCTTGTCGCGAGAGAAGGTTTTTCTATGTTGAAAAAACAAAATTCTGGTGGTTCAATTGTCTTTGTTGGCTCTAAAAATGGCCTGGCAGCATCGGCAGGTGCATCAGCCTATTGCGCCGCCAAGGCAACGGAAATTCACCTTGCGCGATGCATTGCACTTGAAGGGGCGCCTTTTGGTATAAGATGCAATGTAGTTAATCCTGATGCGGTTATTCGTGGTTCACGCATATGGAATGGTGAATGGCGCCAGCAACGCGCCCAAGCAAATCATCTTGAAGATAGCGAATTGGAAGATTATTATCGTCAAAGGTCTTTGTTAAAACGCTCAGTTCTTCCTGAAGATGTGGCGGAGGCCATTGCCTTTTTTGGCATGGATGTGTCATCAAAATCAACTGGCAATATTATTAATGTTGATGCTGGAAATGCAGCTACCTTTACGCGTTAATTTCATGTAAAATCTATTCGTCAGGCTTAATGGAGGAAACCTGACGGATGGTTCGCTCGGGGGAAGATGAGCCTTAAAATCTTTCAAGTAAATAGCTTCATTTTTGTTTTATTTAGCCAAACCAGTATCTTTTAAAATCTGATTTATTTTTAACGATTTTTAAGCTGGTATCATTTCACTGCTTGATTAAATCTTTTTATATAAGAGGGGGAGTAACATGGTTAAAGCGTTGGTTTTGGAGGAAAAACATCGGCTTTCGCTTCGAGATATAGATCTTGATCGAGAGCTCGGTCCAGATGACGTTCGCATTAAGATTCACACGGTTGGCATTTGCGGCAGTGATGTGCATTATTATACTCATGGGCGCATAGGTGACTTTATTGTTAATGCTCCAATGGTCTTGGGGCATGAGGCTTCGGGTATCATTATTGAAACGGGAGCCAATGTTGATCAGCTCAAAGTTGGTGATCGGGTCTGTATGGAACCTGGAATACCTAATTTTAAATCTCGGGCGACCTTGCTTGGGATTTATAATCTTGATCCATCATTGACCTTTTGGGCAACTCCGCCCATCCATGGTTGTTTAACGCCTCAAATTGTGCATCCTGCATCCTTGACCTATAAGCTACCCGATGAGGTATCTTTTGCCGCTGGTGCAATGGTTGAGCCTTTGGCTGTGGGCATGCAGGCCGCTGTCAAATCAGGTATAACCCCTGGGGATATTGCTATTGTCACTGGTGCTGGGCCTATCGGCATTGTAACGGCGCTTTGCGCTTTGGCTGGCGGCTGTGCAAAGGTCTATGTTTCGGATATTGTTGCAGAAAAATTAAAAATAGCCGGTGATTATAAGGGGATTGTGCCGGTTGATATTAGCAAGGTCAATCTTAACCAATTTATCAAGCAAGAAACACAAGGGTGGGGCGCCAATATTTTGTTTGAATGTAGTGGTGCATCGGCGGTTTGGAAAACAATTTTTGAACCTCTTTGTCCAGCAGGTAAGGTGGTGGCGGTTGGAATGCCAATTGAGCCGATAAGTTTTGATCTTGTTGCGGCGCAAGCCAAGGAAATAAGAATAGAAACAATTTTCCGTTATGCCAATGTTTATGATCGAGCGATTGAATTGCTTGCTTCAGGAAAAGTCGATGTGGCGCCGCTTATTAGTGATACATTCGCTTTTAAAGACAGTATTGCCGCTTTTGATCGCGCGGCAGAAGGGCATCCAACAGATGTAAAGCTGCAAATCGTTATGGATGAAATCTAAGTAGGTAATTTGCCTTTAATCGCCTTTGATGTTTGGGATTTTAATAGGCTTGTCGAGAATATTACAACAATTTATAGGGTGGTTAAATGTATCTTGGTATTGATCTTGGCACGTCAAGCATAAAATTTGTTCTGATTGATGATGACCATAACATGTGCTTCACCCATGATGAACCTTTAACCATTAGCCATCCTCACCCCTTGTGGTCTGAGCAAAATCCACAAGATTGGTGGATAGCTCTTGAAAAAGGCTTTGCAGAACTTGTCCAACATAATTTAGGCAAAAACATTAAAGGCATTGGTTTTAGTGGACAGATGCATGGGGCTGTTTTGCTTGATGATAAGGGTGAAGTTTTGCGGCCAGCCATTTTGTGGAATGATGGTCGTTGCGCTGAAGAGTGCAAGCAGATAAATGATTTGTCGGTTAAGATTACCGGTAATCTGGCAATGCCTGGCTTTACAGCAGGAAAATTACTGTGGGTTGAAAAATATGAACCGCAGATTTTCGCGAAAATTGACAAAATTTTGCTGCCAAAAGACTATTTGCGTTGGCGTATGAGCGGTGTTTTTGCAACTGATATGTCTGATGCATCTGGTACATTATGGCTTGATATTGCAAAGCGTTGCTGGAGCAAGGAAATGTTAGCCGCTTGCCATTTAAATGAAGGTCAAATGCCCGATCTATTTGAAGGGTGTCAACCAACAGCAACGCTAACACCGCAACTGGCGCAATTATGGGGAATGGAATGTGTGCCTTTGGTTGCAGGCGCTGGTGACAATGCTGCCGGTGCTATTGGTTGCGGTATTATCCATCCTGATCAGGCAATGTTGTCGCTAGGAACATCAGGGGTTTATTTTGTCGCAAGTGATGGATTTTTGCGCAACCCTCAAAAAGCAGTTCATAGTTTTTGCCACGCATTGCCAGACCGTTGGCATCTTATGTCGGTGATCTTAAATGCTGCAGGTTGTCTTGACTGGGGCGCAAAAATGCTTGGCCTTGCCGATGTTGCAACTTTCATTGATGTAGCGCAACAGGCAGAGACTGAAGTCCATAATCCTATTTTTCTGCCCTATCTTGCTGGCGAGCGCACACCACTTAATGATCCATATGCTTGTGGTGTATTTTATGGTCTTAGTGCTGGGCATAGAAACGCGAATATGGCGTGGGCAATTATTGAAGGAGTAAGTTTTGCCCTAGCGGATGCCATGGATGCTTTGCATGAAACGGGTATCAGGCCGCAATCGGCCACAATTATTGGTGGAGGTGCGCGTAGTGCATTCTGGCGGCAATTATTGGCGGATATTTCAGGGATTGATTTGGATTATCACCAAGGCGGCACTGTTGGGCCTGCCTTGGGTGCGGCAATTTTAGCGCAAATTGCACTAAATCCTAATGGTAGCGTGGAGCAGTTTTGTCCGCAGCCGCCACTTATTGCCCAACATAAAAGCAATGGTGAAAAATATAATAGCTTTTTGCCAAGGCGCGAAAAATTTAGGGCAATTTATCATGCCCTTAAAGATATTTAACCCTAAGTTACGCTGTAAGCTTTGGGCGCCGCAACGTCACTTATCTCATAATACAGTTTTGTTTTGCAAAAGGGAGTAGTAAAAGCATGACTAAAAAATTGAGCGGTAAAATTGCCGCAATCACTGGTGCAGCATCAGGTATTGGTTTAGCGGGCGTGGAAGCCATGATCGAAGCTGGCGCAAAAGTTGTTTTAATTGATCGCGATGTTAAAGCTTTAGAGGCTATTTGCAATAAATTAGGGGATGGCGCTATTCCTCTCGTATTTGATCTATTAGATCCTGCCCAATGCAAACAATTACTGGAAAAAATTCTTGCGGTTGTTGATCATATAGATATTTTTTACGCCAATGCAGGTAGTTACATTGGCGGTGATCTTATAGATGCCGATTATGACCAGATCGACCGCATGCTCAATCTTAATATTAATGCGGTTATTAAAAATGTCCGTGCCATCGCACCCCATATGATTGAGCGTAAGACTGGCGATATTATTGTTACTAGTTCAATTGCAGGTCAATTCCCTGTTCCTTGGGAACCAGTTTATTCTGCATCCAAATGGGCAATGCATTGTTTTGTGCAAACAACAAGGCGGCAGTTAAAAGAACATGGTATTCGTGTTGGATCGGTTTCACCGGGGCCAGTTATTAGTGCTCTTTTAGCCGATTGGCCAGAGGAAAATCTGCGTAAAGCGAAAGAAAGTGGTAGTTTGATTGAGCCGGTCGAGGTTGCCGATAGCGTGATGTTCATGCTGACCCGTCCGCGCAATGTAACCATCCGCGATATCGTAATATTGCCGTCAAATTTTGATATGTAGTATAGTGCAAGCTGGCATTGGTTATAAGGCCTATGAGCGTCTTAGCCTATTGCATAAGCGGTGGTTAATTTGCCCTATCAAAATCTTACTGATAAAATATAATATGAGCAGGCATGGATAATGCCTGCTTTTTTAAATTTGTAAGTTGAGTCTTGTTAAATGAAAAATAAGCGTGCGGTAATAAAAACAATCCTATCAAGTGCTGCAATCATTTTATTGCTTATTATGGGATATCAAGCTTATAATGATATAACCTCGTTACTGACACCACAATCGGATCTTTTATTTAGTGATTTTGATCGCAATGCCTATCATTTGGCGCAAAAAATTGAAAGACATCAAGATTTAAATGAAAACGATTTTGCAAAACTTCCGCAGGGAGCGATAAATCAACGCTATGGCCAAGAAATAACCTTGCTTTTCCATGCCTTGTCGCAACGCAACGTGCAAGCAATTGATACGTTGATTAGTAATGGCGCTGATGTGACTATGGTCGATAGACCATCAAAGCGTCTTCCCATGAATTTTATGAATTATTTAGGAATGCCGGGTGGTGGCAATGATGAGGCTGAGGATTTAATATTCATCAATAAACTTATAAAAATTTATCTTAAAACTGGTGGCGATCCCAATTATATACAAATAAACAGTAATAATACCCCACTGGTTTTAGATGTTGCTATTGCACAAAATTATAAAGGCGTTGATATTCTTGTAAAAGCTGGCGCAGATATTTGGTTACCAAGAGAAACCGGTCTTAATTTAGTTCAATCATTAGCACTATCATCAAGTGGTAACCAAGAATTAAATAACCTTATTGATTATGGACTTCTAGACCATGCGGAAATGAGTGATATCATCAAGACTATTCAATTCCTTTCTGGATATACTCAGCGCGGCGATAAAGAAAGTAATGATAAACGTATTTCTGCGATGAGAATATTAAAACGCTATCCAAAATATCAAGATGATCAATTTACTAAAAGAATATTTGGTGGCGAAATTCCATGGGCTGAAATTAAAGCTTTAAGTAATTGATCCTATCATAATTTTAAATATATTTACTATTTTTGAAGCCTTAAGCTGTTGCGAATGTTTGTTCTTTTGACTGTTTAAAGGATTGATAGCCAGCACTTGCCTCATTGGCCGTCAACCTTAATCGTGATCTCATCAATAAGACTATAAAATAGGCTAAAACCACAAAATTTTAATTAAAGTAATGCGTATCGCATGCCCTTTGCTGCGATAGGTGGTTTTTACCGCAGCAAATGTTTTTGCATATTGCAATTATTAAAGGTGTAAACGCTAATTAAAAGCGCCACTATTGCCTGTTAAGGCGGGGCGCTCATTCGCAACTTTTTTGCGATAATTGCTGGCGCGGTAAGCTGCTAAGGGCGCAATTGCCCCGCCACTGCGAAGTCTTGCTTCGGCTAGAATCGGGCTGACATCGCTGCGAAAAGCGGCTTTTAAGGTTTCCGATGCCATTAACGCATCATTTTCATCTTGGTAGCCAGCCAATGAAAGACGGTCAACAAGTAAGGCTTGGGCGTAGGCGCGGCGAATTTCATTGGCTGATGAAATAAGACTTTCAATCGGGTCTGTGACATTATGCGATTGATCAATCATATAAGACGGCTCGAGATTGGGTAATTGGTTATATTGCGCATCAACCAATTCATTAAAGACTAAAAACAGCCGATAAGGCTCGATAGTTCCGGCATCAAGATCATCATCGCCATATTTGCTATCATTAAAATGAAAGCCGCCAAGTTTGCCAAATTGCATGAGGCGGGCAACAATCATTTCGATATTGACATTGGGGGCATGATGACCAAGATCAACAAGACTATAAGCTTTTTCTCCAAGAGTTTGCGCGATTAAGAAATTTGTGCCCCAATCTTGCACAACAGTTGAATAGAAGGCAGGCTCATATATTTTATGCTCGCTAAATAACCGCCAATCATCGGGCAGTGCTTTATAAATTTCTGCCATGGAATCCAAATAGCGTTCAAAAGAGCGGATGAAATGCGATTGCCCGGGAAAGTTACTTCCATCCCCAATCCACACTGTTAATGCCTTTGAACCAAGTTCATTGCCAATCCTTATGCATTCAATATTATGCTCAATCGCTTGGCGTCTTACCTTAGCATCAGTGTGGCTTAATGAACCATATTTATAAGAATAGATTTGGCCAGCACTATCAGAAAACGTATTAGAGTTTATCGCATCAAAGCCAAGCCCTAAAGCTTCGGCATAAGTTTTTAGCTGCTTTGTGTCTACTTGATCCCAAGGAATGTGAAGGGATACATTTGGCGTTGCTTGCGAAAGCGCCTCGATAACGGCGCAATCATCTAATTTATCAAAAATATCGCGCGGTTCACCAGGGCCAGGAAACCGACCAAATCGCGTGCCGCCAGTCGCTGTCCCCCATGATGGTATCGCAACAAAAAATTGGCCTACTTTGCTTGTTATGTTTTCAATATTAATATGCCGCCGTGCCAATTTCTCGCCTAAAATGGCATAATCTCGCTTATGGTCAGCAAGATAATTCTCGTTATGCGCATCTATAAATTCTTGTGGGATCGGTTGCCGTTTCATTTGATCTCCCTTTCAAATATCGACAAATATGGATTCATATTACTCTATGACATCCATCTGGATAGTTAATAGAAAGGATCTATTTCAATCATTGTCAACCAAAATCAATCATTAATTTGCAAATATATTAATTTTTTGATTGAATATGATCATATTTTATATAGAATGGTTGAAGGAAGAGGATTTTATGCCGTGGGAAGGCATAAAATATTTAGGGAGGTAATCACCATGCGGATTAGCAAGGTTCTATTTGCATTATGTTTGGCGTTCATTGCGCCTGTGAGCGTGGCTAAGGCCGAGACTTTAAAAATTGGGCTTGTGGCTAAAGTTTTAGGCAATGGCTTTTTTGAGGCAGCAAATCGTGGCGCACAAGAAGCCGCAAAAGAAATTGGTGATGTAAATATCATTTATACGGGCCCAACCACCACCACGGCGGAAGGGCAAATCGAGGTTATTAACTCGTTGATAGCACAAGGGGTTGATGTGATTGCTATTTCGGCAAATGATCCCGATGCGGTTGTGCCTATTTTGAAACGGGCAATGCAACGCGGTATAAAGGTAATATCGTGGGATTCCGGCGTTGCACCGCAGGGGCGGATGATTCATCTTAACCCATCATCGACCGAGCTGATTGGTGAAACCGGCTTGAAGCTCATTAAAGATCATTTACCTGATGGTAAAGGTGATTTTGCAATTGTTTCTGCTACAACCACATCAACCAATCAGAATATTTGGATAGCAGAAATGAAGAAACACATGTCTGAATATCCTGAGCTCAATCTTGTAACCGTAGTTTATGGTGATGACCTTGCCGATAAGAGTTATCGTGAAGCGCAAGGCATCTTGTCATCCTACCCAAATGTTAAAGTGATCATGTCACCAAGCACTGTCGGTATTTTGTCATCGGCGCAGGCGGTCACGGATGCCAAGAAAGTCGGCGATGTTTTTGTCACCGGTTTTGGTCTTCCATCTGAGATGGCTGGTGCGGTTAAGGCTGGTGTAACAAACGAGTTTGCCATATGGAATCCAGTCGATCTTGGCTATTCAGTTACTTATATTGCCAAGCGTTTGGTTGATGGCGATGCCAATAGCGATAAGGGAAGTAAAATTGATGCGGGGCGCATGGGAGAGCTGACTGTCGGTGATGAGGGGGAAGTCATTATGGCGCCACCGTTCATTTATGATAAGTCAAATATTGATGAGTTTTCTAAAGTCTTTTAATGCTGTTTTTGAAACTAAGAGTGTTTTTATTAAATTTGGTGCCATTAATTGGCATTAGCATTTGAGGCCAAATTCTCTAGGTTTTTGCATTTATATGGTGTTTTGCATTTATAATATATCAAACTTAAAATTGGCGGCACGTTGCTATTTTTATAAAAAGGGGCGTGCTCTTTAAAAGCTCATTATAGTTTAAAAACGCTTTGCTATTTAAATATAAAGCATTTTTAACAAAATTTGAATGAGCTTTTGCGTGCCTACCATGGGGCAAAAGACAAATTAAAGCACTTTACCACTTCAGCAATAAAGAGATGAGCTCTAAAATCAAGGCAGTTTGCAATGCCACTGCATGTGTTTTCAAATTACTTTTGTTTATTTGATTTCACTAAAAATATCGCTGAAGTGGGACGGTAAAAAAGCAATTGGATAGCTTATCTATAAAACTCACCTTCACTGACTATGGTCAGGGCCTTAAATCCAAATTTTTTTTGAGAAGCATGAAAAGCCAATAAATGGATAAGTGCATGAAAAATAATCAATCAATTTTTATCGAGCAAGAAGACCTTAGCTCCAGTGATTTGCCAATCCTTGAAATGCGCCATATTAGCAAGTCATTTCCAGGTGTTAAGGCATTAGATGATGTGAATATTGTACTTTATCCAGGCGTTGTTACAGCACTTATTGGAGAAAATGGTGCCGGTAAATCCAGTCTGGTGAAAATTTTAACTGGTATCTATCAACCTGATGAGGGCGAGATATTGATAGATGGCAAAAAGGTGGAGCTAGGCACGCCCCATATTGCCGGAGATTATGGCATTACCGCTATTCATCAGGAAACAGTCCTTTTTGATGATTTATCCGTTGCTGAAAATATTTATCTTGGCCACACACCTAAAACTCGCTTTGGCTTTGTTGATTGGCAAGCCATCTATGCACGGGCAACGGCTCTTTTATATTCGCTAGAAACCACGGTGGATGTGCGCCAGCCTTTAAAATCCCTTTCTATTGCTCAGCGTCATTTGGTTGCTATTGCTCGGGCTTTATCCATCAATTCACGGATTGTTATTCTAGATGAGCCGTCAGCTGCTTTATCACGCAAGGAAGTGGATGATCTATTTGCGATAATTGAGCGTTTGCGTCAAAGCGGCAAGGCTATTTTATTTATTAGCCATAAATTTGATGAGGTTTATGAAATTGCGCAAAATTATACAGTTTTTCGCGATGGCCATTCTGTTGGTTCTGGAGAGTTGTCAAAGACATCACAGGGCGAAATTATCCGGATGATGGTGGGCCGCTCTGTTGAGCGGACTTTTCCTAAAAATAATATTGTGCGCGATAATGTTGTTGTTAAAGTCGATAATTATTGCCACCCAACCGAATTTAGGGGGATTAGTTTTGAGCTTAGACAAGGAGAAATTTTGGGTATCTATGGTCTTGTCGGAGCAGGGCGTTCAGAATTTGCTCAAGCATTGTTTGGGGCTACAAATCCATCGGCTGGGCGATTGACGATTAATGGTAAGGAATGCGCCATTGATAATATTTCCAAGGCTATTAGCTACGGTATTGGCTATGTTCCTGAAGATAGGGGGCGTCAGGGTGTTGCATTAAAAATGCCGATTTTTCAAAATATTTCCTTGCCATCCCTTGCTAAAACTTCAAAAAATGGCTTTTTACGCATCGCCAAGGAATTTGCCCTTGCCCGTGAATATTATGAACGCCTTGATTTACGCGCCGCTGCCCTATCCGTTCCCGTTGGAACGCTTTCAGGAGGTAATCAGCAAAAGGTCGTTATTGCTAAATGGTTGGCTATTTTGCCCCGTGTTCTTATCCTTGATGAGCCAACAAAAGGTATTGATATTGGTGCAAAAGCAGCAGTCCATGAATTTATAAGTGAGCTCGCTTTGCAAGGATTAAGCATTATTATGATTTCATCTGAGTTGCCGGAAATTATGGGTATGTCTGATCGCGTGCTTGTCATGCGTGAAGGATTGCAAATTGGTATTTTCGACCGCGAACAGCTTAGCGCGGAAACGTTGGTTTTAGCTGCAACAGGAAATGGATAAAAAATGAAACGTTTTTTTAAAAGCCGTGAATTTATTCTTTTCCTGATTATAAGTGCTTTGATAGCAATATTCTCAATGCGCTCTAAGGGCTTTGCGCAACCGACTAACCTTGCTCATATTTTTAATGATACCTCTATTCTTATCATCATGGCAATGGGGCAGATGGCAGTTATTTTAACCCGGTCAATCGATTTGTCGGTAGCCGCTAATCTTGCTTTTACGGGTATGGCAGTAGCCATGCTAAATGCCCATTATCCAGAATTACCGCTTTTTTTACTTGTCTTTTTTGCGTGTTTTATGGGGGCATGTCTTGGCGCCATAAATGGCTTGTTGGTGTGGCTTTTTAAAATACCGGCAATTGTTGCAACTCTTGGTACTTTGACAATTTATCGTGGCATGGCTTTTGTACTTTCTCGCGGAGAGTGGGTTAATGCCCATCAAATGACAGAAGCCTTTCTTCGCGCACCACGCCATGTCTTTTGGGGGCTACCCTTGCTTGGCTGGCTTGCAATCATTGCAATTATGATCATGTACATTGTCATGACCCGAACTTTTTTTGGGCGTGCACTTTATGCAACAGGTGGCAATCCCGTTGCAGCCGTTTATGCAGGTATCAATATTGGTAAAACGCAATTTTTTGCCTTCATGCTTTCAGGTTCTCTTTCCGGGCTATGCGGCTATTTGTGGGTATCACGTTATGCTGTTGCCTATGTGGATATTGCTGCTGGCTTTGAATTGGACACGGTTGCTGCTTGTGTCATTGGTGGCCTGTCTATTCTTGGTGGTGTTGGCACCGTCATTGGTACAGTGTTGGGAGCGTTGTTTTTGGGTATTATCAAAAACGCCTTACCAGTTATAAATATCTCTCCTTTTTGGCAAATGGCAATATCGGGCTTTGTTATTATTCTTGCTGTCATTTTTAATGCGCGGCAAGAAAAACGTCGTGGACGCATTATTTTGCGAGACCAAGCGGCCAAGACCTATGAGGAGAGAATAGGATGAAGCAGGAAACAACGTCAAACCCCAGCGCTTTAGCGCGTAAAACTATTCCAGACCGGCTTGATAATCGCTTTTGGCGCGTTTTTAATAGCTGGGAAATGCTATTATTTATTGTGGCGATTTTAATCTTTATTGCCAATTCATTCGCGTCTCCTTACTTTCTTGATGCGTGGAATTTATCGGATGCAACTTTTAATTTTACCGAAAAGGCCATGATAGCCTTTGCTATGACCTTATTGATTATCTCCGGTGAAATCGACCTTTCCGTTGCCGCCATTATTGCACTTGTTTCAACAATGATGGGTCTTGCCTTGCAATTGGGTGCCGATACACCTGTTCTAATTATAGTTGGTCTTGCGACTGGAATTTTGTGTGGTGCTGTTAACGGCTTTCTTGTTGCGGGGTTAAAGTTACCTTCAATTGTTGTAACAATTGGTACTATGAGCTTGTTTCGTGGAATTTCTTATATTGTTTTAGGTGACAAAGCATTTGGCGGCTATCCTCAATCATTTTCTTATTTTGGACAGGGATATGTTTTTTGGGTTATTTCTTTTGAATTTTGTCTATTTATGATTTGCGTTATAGCCTTTGCTTTGATTTTGCATGCGACGAGCTATGGGCGCCGTATTTATACTATTGGTAATAGTGAAATGGTGGCAAGATTTTCGGGTGTTCGTGTCGGGCATATAAAATTTTCTTTGTTTCTTCTTACCGGCCTTATGAGTGCTATTGCTGCAATTTGTTTAACTTCACGGCTTGGATCGACACGGCCATCAATTGCCCAAGGATGGGAGCTCGAGGTTATTACTATTGTGGTTCTGGGCGGTGTTTCTATTCTGGGCGGTTCTGGAACTATAATTGGAGTAACCATTGCGGCTTTCGTCATGGGGCTGGTGACTTTTGGTTTGGGTCTTCTTAACGTACCAGGTATAGTCATGTCGATCTTTATCGGCTTTCTACTTATTCTGACGATAGGATTGCCAACACTTCTTAATCTTATCCGCAAACGGAAGCCTTTATGAAATATGTTTTTCGTATGCAATTACATCAAGGTATGATGGAAGAATATAAGCGTCGTCATGACCTAATATGGCCAGATTTGGTAGATTTGCTTCATGAGGCTGGTATTGCCGATTATTCCATTTATTTGGATCCGCAAACCTATTGCCTTTTTGCAATTATGGAGCGACAAGATCCAAATAAAGTAGATAATCTATCAAACCATCCGATTATGAAGCGTTGGTGGGCCTATATGGCTGATATTATGGCAACAAATGCCGACGGCTCACCAGTCGAGCAGCCACTTGTTCAAATGTTCCATATGGAATAATCATTGAATTATATATTTTAGAGCGCTTTCTTTAAGCTCATTTAATCATTGGTTTTAATTTTTGTCTTTCACTTATCAAAAAGGCAATATTGGTCTATTTTTTTTGAAAAATTTGAGCCGTGAAACGCCCACCTCTTCATTAGGTGCTTTTAACTTCGTGTTATTATGCTCTAACACTTCTGAATCCACCAATGCTTCTAGTCCTGCAACAACGCGTTTTCCAAGTTCATTATCCGTGGGAATTGCTTTTTTGATAATACATAGGGAGTTAATAAACTGTATAGAATGAATATGTGATAAGGTTTCTTCGCTGATACTTAAATTTAAATCTTTTAAAAAATGTGCTATGGGAGCAGTTCTATTTAATGGAAGGCCCCAATGTTCAAAGTTTACCACATCTATTAATAGTTTTAAGAACTCAATTGCCGAGTGGCGATCTAATAGACCTCCTTCATAATTTTTCCAATAACTGCAATGCAGATCTTCAATAATAAATAGACCACCATCTTTAAGATCGGGAAAATAACTACAAAATGTAGCAATTATGTCAGACGATTTGTGAGAGCCATCATCAATGATAATATCGAATTCTGTGCAAGTTGCGGAAATACGTTCTTTCGTTGAAGGTTTACTTATGTCACCAACCAGCACATTGATTCTAGTATCATCAAACTTCAAATTTGCACATTTGGGATCAATATCACAGCCAAGAATAACGCCGGCATTTTTAAAATATTTGGCCCATATTTCTAGGGAACCACCATTTTGAATCCCCACTTCAAGCATATTGATATCTTTGTCTTGATAGGAACTGAGTTGGTTGTGATAAGTCTTTATATATATAGACCATTTGTCGGATATTTTTCCATTATGATCTGCATATAGCTTAGATAATATATTATCAATTTCCATTTCAGCTCTCTGTGTATTTTGAATAAATTTAAAGTCTAATTCATTGGAAATATTATCAATATCGATTTTGATATGTAAAAATATTATTATTCAAAATATTAAATTTATATATTTTAATATAAAAATTTAAAATTAAAAAACCCGTTTAGAATGACATAGGCTAAAATGAATATCAGATAATTTTAAGCAATCCTAGTTAATAATTGCAATAATTTATAATTTTTTTAAATGAAAAATTAGAATTATTTCAAAGTATATAGCTAAATTTCTAATTTAGCTTTTTCATAAAATTATTATTTGTACGGATCTAATTGTATTTTATATCTTAATAATTGGTGCAGGGTTAAATCGATACGTGCGTGATCAAAATTTTAAGAGGCATATTGTAATTGGTGAAATGCAGTTCTATTGTTGCGCCATATGTATTTGCTTAAAATAAAGCAGATGATCAGTATTTTGTTTAACATTAGCAATTGAGGGTGTCAGAATGGCTGCAAGAAAATTATTTCTCTTACCAGGTGACGGTATTGGTATTGAAACTATGGCCGAGGTGCGTAAAATTATCACCTACATGACCAATGAGCTTGATCTGGATTTCGTTTGCGAAGAGGGGCTTGTTGGCGGATCAGCCTATGACGCCCATGGTGTTGCAATTTCTGATGATGATATGGTGCGCGCATTAAATGCTGATGCGGTTTTATTTGGTGCAGTCGGTGGCCCAAAATGGGATAACGTTCCTTACGACAAACGCCCTGAAGCTGGTCTCCTACGTCTTCGCAAAGATCTTGGCCTTTTTGCCAATTTGCGTCCTGCTATTTGTTATCCAGCCCTTGCTAATGCATCTTCATTAAAGCCCGAATTGGTAGAAGGCCTTGATATTTTAATCGTGCGCGAATTAACTGGTGGTGTTTATTTTGGTGAGCCAAAGGAAATTATTGACCTTGGCAATGGCGAACAACGCGCGATTGATACACAAGTTTATGATACATATGAAATTGAGCGAATTGCAGCAGTAGCATTTGACCTTGCCCGCACACGCGGCAACCGCGTTACTTCAATGGAAAAACGCAATGTCATGAAGTCAGGCGTTTTATGGCATCAAGTGGTCAATGCTACTCATAAAGATCGTTTTAGCGATGTGGTGCTTGAACATATGTTGGCTGATGCTGGCGGCATGCAGCTTGTGCGTGCACCTAAGCAATTTGATGTGATTGTAACCGATAATCTTTTTGGTGATCTTTTATCTGATGTTGCAGCTATGCTCACCGGTTCTCTTGGCATGCTGCCATCAGCTTCGCTTGGTGCGCCGGATGAAAATACTGGTGCTCGCAAGGCTATGTATGAACCAGTGCATGGTTCAGCCCCTGATATTGCTGGTAAAGGTATTGCCAATCCAATTGCGATGATTGCATCTCTTGCTATGTGTCTTCGTTATTCTTTCTCGCTTAATGCAGAAGCTGCTAAGCTTGAAAAAGCAATTTCACGTACATTGGATGATGGTCTTCGCACCAGCGATATTTATTCTGATGGTATGCGTAAAGTTTCCACCAGCGAAATGGGGGATGCAATCCTTAACCATTTCAAGACAATCATTGCTTAATATAGACTTAAAAAGCCTTCGGAATTTTTTTCTGGAGGCTTTTTTAGCTAAAAAGCATAACCGGGATAAGGCAACCACGAATAAGTTCCGTGGTGGTTGAGCCAACAAAAAATTGCTTTAAACGCGAGTGGCTATAAGCGCCCATAATGAGAAGATCAATATTATCTTTTTCAACGCGGTTTTTAATAACTGGACCTGCAGCACCATTAATAATGTCGGCTTTAACATCAAAGCCAGCTGAAACCAGTTTGACCGCTGCTGCATTTAACTTGTCAAAATCCTTATCGTTTTCACTTCCTGCCATAATAAGGTGGCAACTAAGAGATTTAAGCAGCGGCGTTTGACATAGATAGTCAATGGCGCGTTCAATCGCAGCACTTGCATCATAAGACACTAAAAAACTGCTGATTGGTTTAAATTGTCGCGCCGCCAGCAGAGTAGGGTTCTGGTTACTACGTACCACATCTTCAACATTAGAGCCAAGCCGCAGCTTGATAAAATCAGCGCCTTCACCGCGCTTGCCAAGAATAATGTAATCGGCTTTTTTGCCTAAATCCTCCATGACATCAAGTAAAGTGCCATGACGCAAATTCGTGGTTATATTTTGAACGCCACTTTTTTCAAGTCGCTCTTTTGCTTCATCAAGAAGGACACGGCCATGCTTATTAGCAAGCTGTGCGCGTTCCGCGTCAAGGTCAGATAGTTTGTTGAGCAAGGCACTGCGTGCGCCAAGACCGATGGAGCCACTTAAATCAGTTAATTGTTCGTGCGTTTCGCTTTTATCGATAACATGAACAAGCTCGACGGTTGCATCAAGGCGCGTAGCTATCCAACTGGACAAGTCACAAACGCTGGGACCGTAGATGGAGCTGTCAATGAGTGAAAGAATATGGGTCATGATGTGCCCTTTTTAAAAATTTCATTGCGACGCGCTAATAAATTCAAAACATAAAGCATTTATACTTAATATAGAAGTAAAAATGCTTTATTCAATGTAGCTAGTTTAATGGGTGAATTCCCTAGTGTCCAGCCGGTAGTTTACCATTTTCCTTATCATGAACGGCATGTTTTTTGATGATAAGTTCGCTTGCCGTATTCATACCAATCAGCTCCACTTCTGCCCCTTCGCGTCTAAATTTTAGCACAACTTGGTCAATGGCCGTGACAGCGGAAAGATCCCAGATATGAGCGCGTGACACATCAATGATCACCTTATCCAATACTTCTCCAAAATCAAACGCTCGGGCAAATCCTGATACGGATACAAAGAATAATTGCCCGTCAATATGATAGGTACGGCTACGGCCATCATTGCTAAGGTTTGAAGTAATGGTCATCAAGCGGGCAATTTTCCAAGCAAAAAATAGTGCTGACAAAATAACGCCAGCAATAACCCCAATGGCAAGGTTATGGGTGTAAACGACAGCTGCAACCACCACAAGCATAACCAATGAAGACGTTACAGGATTGCGAGGAATGTTTTTAACCGAAGACCATGAAAATGTACCGATAGATACCATGACCATCACGGCGACAAGGGCAGTTGTTGGGATTATCGCCACCAGATCATTCAAAATTAATATGAGAAATAATAAGAATAGGCCGGCAAAGCATGATGAAAGGCGACCGCGTCCACCACTTTTCACGTTGATCATTGATTGACCAATCATGGCGCAGCCTGCCATGCCGCCAAAAAAACCAGTCACCGAATTAGCAATGCCTTGGCCAATACATTCACGGGTTTTATTACCATAAGTATCGGTTAATTCATCAACAATATTGGTGGTCATCAAGGATTCAAGCAAGCCAACAAGAGCAGCCGCCAAAGCATAGGGAAAAATAATAATGAGTGTTTCAAAGGTAAAGGGAACACTTGGAATGGCAAAAACGGGCAAGCTTTCAGGAATATCTCCCATTTGCCCAACCGTCCTTACGTCAAGATTGAGATAATAGGCGGCGGCAGTCAACACGATAATGCAAACCAATGGGGCAGGGATTGCCTTAGTGAGGCGCGGAAAGAGGTAGAGAATAAGCAAGCCAACGCCAACCATGATGAAAGTTAGGGGCTTGGCATTTTGCCCCAGTAATTCTGGCAATTGCGCCATGAAAATCAAAATTGCCAAGGCATTGACAAATCCATTCATCACTGGTTGGGAAATAAAGCGCATTAATGCGCTAATTTTTAGGAGCCCAAATAGCATTTGCAAAAGGCCCGCAAGAATTGTTGCGGCAAAAAGATATTGGACGCCGTGATCCTTGACGAGAACGACAAAAAGCACCGCGACAGCCGCAGTCGCGCCGGAAATCATGCCGGGGCGGCCACCAAAAATAGAGGTTAAAAAACAAATTGAAAAAGCGGCATAAAGACCGACCTTTGGGTCAACGCCAGCAATAAGGGCAAAACCAATCGCTTCAGGAATAAGGGCAAGAGCGACAACCGTGCCGGAAAGCACATCGCCGCGAATATTGCCCAGCCATTCATGACGAATGGTAGCAAAACCACGAGTTTTCAAGTTATGAATCTTTCTATTGGCTTAATTGCACATATAAAACGCGCTACATAAAGCGGCAAAATGCGCTTTGATAAATTATGCTTTAAACCCAAAATGAGAGCATCTTATTGTTTTAAAATAATTTACAAATGCTCTAACAAAATGTTGCCGGGGGATAGGCGCCCGGAATAGCCACCTGAAAAACAGGTCCAACGGATGAAGCTATTTAATACTGATTATTGCCAATTATTCAAGAAAAAAGATACTTTTTTATGCGATAGGATTTAAATGCAAAAATAAAAGGCTCGCACATCACTATGCAAGCCTCTATTTGGTAAAATATTGTATTAATTATTGGCCGTCAATTTGTTTGCCCATAATGGCGATAGCGCGCTGGTAAACCGATGCTTTATTCCAGCCTTCAATGGCCTTAAAATTTGGCTCGCCCTGTTGGTAGCCAAGGCCAGCTTTCCAACCATGGCCTTTAAGGAAATTGGCGGTTGATGCCAAGGCATCTGCACGTGATCGGATCATATCAATATGGCCATTGCCATCACCATCCACGCCATATTTCAAGACATTAACTGGTAGAAACTGTGTTTGGCCAATTTCGCCATGCATAGCGCCGACGGATTTTGGATCAAAATCACCACGATCGACAAGGGTTAAGGCTGCGTAAAGCTGATCAGTAAAGAAATCCGAGCGGCGGCAATCATAAGCAAGGGTTGAAACCGCAGAAAGCGTGTGCTGTTTGCCCATGTAATTGCCAAAACTCGTTTCCATACCCCAAATTGCTAATAATGGACCTGCTGGCACGCCATATTTCTTTTCAATTCGATCAAACAATGCCGCATTTTGCTTCTTTAAAGTTTTTCCGCGGGCAACAATGGTGCTAGATCCGCGTTTTTGCATAAATTGCTCAAGGCTTAATTTAAAAGAATGTTGGTTGCGGTCAGCATTAATGGTGGCTTGTGCATAGCGTACATTGGCAAGAGCATTAAGTGCCTTGCTGCCGTAACCTTTGGCTTTGACGTCTTTAGTTGTTTCACTTAGCCAATTGGCAAAGCCAGCGGATGTATTGCCGCATTTTGGTGACGCCATTGCAGCGGTGGTGCCGATCATAAGGGTTAAACCAAGGGCAGCAATGCTGGCCAGACTAAAGCGGTTGCGCAACAATTTTCTCATTCCTTCATAAATCCTTACTTTAAAAGCTATCAAACAAAGCTTATGGATTGTGTAAGTAATGCCGATTCTTTTGGCTTATATTGCTTACTTTTGCTAAAAATCCATAAAATCTCATGTCAATCCGTTCATAATCTAATAAAATGACAGCAAAACCTTGACAAATGACTAAATATCGTATTCAAACAAACAAAATCTGCAACAAGTTATGACTTGGAGCCACCGACTGGTGCAATTTATAAAAATTGATGCCAGAGGTCCACACCCGACAGCGCGATGCGCCCTCGGGTGCCATTTGCTTTGAAATGTTGTTTAACAATATTGGCATGTGGGTTTGGATTGGGTGTTTCTCAAATATAACATCTGGTTGTGGATAGTTAAGAAGCGCTGGAGCCAGTTTTATAAAAAGAGCTTTTATCATGCTAAGCAGATAAAGCATAAAGCGGCCAACCAGAAAGGGTATTTAATGTTTGAATCATTGCAGGAGCGTTTAAGTTCCATTTTTGATAATCTGACAGGGCGTGGCGCTCTTTCAGAACAAGATGTGACAAGCGCATTGCGCGAAGTGCGCCGTGCCTTGATTGAAGCTGACGTTGCCCTTGATGTTGTGCGCTCCTTTACCGATCGTGTTCGCAATAAAGCCGTTGGCGCAGAGGTTTTAAAATCAATCAAGCCTGGCCAGATGGTGGTCAAGATTGTTCATGACGAGCTCGTGGATATGCTTGGTTCTGAAGGCGTTGGTATTGATTTAAATGCGCCTTCACCAGTTGTTATTATGATGGTTGGTTTGCAAGGTTCTGGTAAAACCACCACATCAGCAAAAATTGCAAAACGCCTTACCGATAAGCAGGGCAAAAAAGTGTTGATGGCTTCGCTTGATACACGTCGTCCAGCCGCGCAAGAACAATTGCGTCAATTGGGCGAGCAAACAGGCGTTGCGACCTTGCCTATTATTAACGGTCAATCACCAGTTGATATTGCATCGCGTGCAGTCCAAGCAGCCCGTCTTGGCGGACATGATGTGGTGATTCTTGATACTGCTGGTCGTACCCATATTGATGAGCCATTAATGGTGGAAATGGCCGAGATCAAGGCCAAGTCTGCGCCCCATGAAATTTTGCTGGTTGCCGATAGTTTAACTGGTCAAGATGCAGTTAATCTTGCGCGCTCATTTGATGAGCGTGTTGGTATTACTGGTATCGTCCTTACCCGTATGGATGGTGATGGTCGCGGTGGTGCGGCGCTTTCGATGCGTGCTGTGACTGGTAAACCAATTAAAGCCATTGCCACTGGCGAAAAAATGGATGCTTTGGAAGAGTTTCATCCAAAGCGTATTGCTGACCGCATTTTGGGCATGGGCGATATTGTATCGCTGGTTGAAAAAGCTGCCGAGCATATTGATGCTGAGCGTGCGGCTGCCATGGCCAAAAAAATGCAGGCTGGCAAGTTTG
The DNA here is from genome assembly GCF_025449335.1 of Bartonella sp. HY328. Taxonomy (NCBI): domain Bacteria; kingdom Pseudomonadati; phylum Pseudomonadota; class Alphaproteobacteria; order Hyphomicrobiales; family Bartonellaceae; genus Bartonella; species Bartonella sp. HY328. The sequence goes on along the minus strand of NZ_CP104883.1, from coordinate 2,921,454 downwards.
ATCTTAATGATCTTGCCGAGCAAATTGGCCAAATGAAAAAAATGGGCGGCATGGGCGGCATTATGGGTATGATGCCTGGGATGGGCAAAATGAAGGACCAAATGGCTGCCGCTGGTTTTGATGAAAATATTTTTAATCGGCAATTGGCGATCATTTCTTCAATGACCAAGCAAGAACGCGCTAATCCTGATATTTTGAAGCATAGCCGTAAACAGCGTATCGCCAAGGGTTCAGGAACATCTGCTGCTGATATCAACAAGTTGTTAAAAATGCATCGTGGTATGGCTGATATGATGAAAGCCATGGGCGGCAAAGGTGGTGGTGGCATGATGAAACGCCTTATGGGTGGGCTTGGTAGCAAGCTTGGCCTTGGCGGTGGTATGCCCGATCTTGGTTCTCTTGACCCTAAGCAGTTGGAAGCATTGCAAAAGCAGGCAGAAGCTGCAGGTCTTGGTAAAAATAGCGGTTTACCTAATTTGGGTGGTAAAGCCGGTGGTTTGCCCGGCCTTGGCGGTTTGCCAAAGCCAGGTGGTCTTCCAGGGCTTGGCGGTGGTTTGCCTAAAAAGAAATAAGCCACTTTAACGCGAAGTTTTAATACAAGAAAATGAAAGGCAAAGACCATGAGTGAGAATGAAATTCCTGCAGAACTCGCAAGTCTTAGAGCATCAATTGATAATTTTGATGCCGCGCTTATTCATATTCTTGCCGAGCGTTTTCGGTGCACTAAAGCAGTTGGGGTTTTAAAGGCAGAGCGCAATTTACCTGCCGCTGACCCGAACCGCGAAAAAAGACAGATTGAACGTTTGCGTAAATTAGCTGAAGAATCACACCTTGATCCTGATTTTGCGGAAAAGTTTTTAAATTTCATCGTGCGTGAAGTAATTCGTCATCATGAAGATACCGCTGCCCGTATTGGCGGCTAAACAACACTTTCGATTATGTCGAAAAATATTACGAGCTGCCGGCCAACCGGCGATCTATAACAGGAGAATATAATGTCTTTAAAAATTCGTTTGGCCCGTGCAGGTTCAAAAAAGCGTCCTTACTACCATATCGTAGTAGCTGATGTTCGTAGCCCACGCGATGGCCGTTTCATTGAAAAAGTTGGTGCATGGAATCCTATGCTTCCTAAGGATGGCGAGCGCGTTCAATTGGTAACAGAGCGCATTCAACATTGGATTTCACAAGGCGCACAGCCAACAGATCGCGTTCTTCGTTTCTTGAACGATGCTGGTCTTGCAAAGCGTGATGCCCGTAGCAATCCTAAAAAAGGTGAGCCAGGTAAAAAAGCTGTTGAGCGTATTGCAATGGCGAAACAAGCTGAAGAAGACGCAGCAGCAAAAGCTGCTGCTGCCGCAGAAGCTGCTGCAACAGCTGAATAATTTATATTATTTTATAAAAAACCCGCTTGAGAGATCAAGCGGGTTTTTTTATTGTCTATTTTTACGTTTGTTATTCTAACCGCCTGCGGAAAAGAATGGAAGCTGAACTAAGGGTAATTGCCGCAATAACCAGCATCGGCCAAGTTTGCCAAATTATTTCGATAATTGGTATATCTTTTAAAAATATTCCGCGAACAATGATAAGATAATAACGTAGCGGATTAATATAGGTAATATTTTGTAGCCATTCGGGCATATTTTCGAGCGGCGTTGCAAAGCCCGATAATAGCATTGCTGGCACCAAAAACATAAAAGCCCCTAAAATTGCTTGTTGTTGGGTACGTGCCATGGCTGATATGAACAAGCCGATCCCCGCAACGGCTAACAAAAATATAATACCAGTTATAAGTAAGGCTATAAGTGAACCGCGCATGGGCACGTGGAAGACAATTAAGGCAACCGCAACAAATAGGCAAAGTTGAAAAAAACCAATAATCATCGGTGGAATGGTTTTACCAATGAGTATTTCATGCGCTTTGAGGGGCGAGACTAGCAATTGGTCAAAAGTGCCATTTTCGCGCTCGCGGGCAATAGATAAGGCGGTGACACTAACACCAATCAAGAGCGCAATACTAGCAACGAGATTGGGTACGAGAAACCATTGAAAGACTAGGTTTTGATTAAACCAGTAAAGTGGTTTGGTTTCTGGAAGTTTTTGTAGTATTCGCCGTTCAATTGCAATTTCTTGGTTAATACCATTGATTATTTCATTTAAATAGCCATAGACTATCTGAGTTGTATTGGATTTTCTTCCATCAAGAATAAGTTGTACCTGTCCAGGTAACCGTTGGTCTATACGTCTTGAAAAATCATTGTTAAAAATAACTGCACCAGCTATTTTCTGCTCATCAATTAATCGATCAATTTCCGCAAAACTATTGACCGGTTGAATTTGGCGAATTGTAGGCTTAGCCGCGCGTATCCGCTCTATTACTTCCGCTGAATGATACCCACTATCGTAATTCAATACTGCAAGATCAACGTTGCGGACATCTAACGTTGCAGCAGTTGAAAAAATAAATAATTGAAAAAGTGGTGGCCCTAAAAGTACAAATCGGCTTTTTCGGTCATGTAAAATTGCTAAAAGCTCTTTAATGATGAGGGCTTTTATTCTTAACCATGCTCTCATCCTATTTGCTTTCTTGTGGTCTTATTGGCAAGAAAAAAGAAAACTGCCCCCAATAGCAGCAGACTTAAGATATCCATAATAAAAATGTGCCAAATATTGCCAGCTAAAAATATGGTCTGTAGCGATGGAATGAGATAACGCGCTGGTACAATTGCCGTGATCCATTGAACCCAATCTGGCATAGAGCCAATATCAAAAATAAAACCTGATAAAAGCATGGCGGGTAAAAATCCGGTTAAAATGGCAATTTGTGAAGCAACAAACTGATTTTTTGAAATTGCTGAAATCAGTAAGCCTTGACCAAGGGCAGGAATAAGAAAGGCTGATGAAATAAGATAAAAAGCAGTTAAAGAGCCGCGAAAGGGCACATGGAAAAGCTGAGTTGCAAACAAGAGGCAAAGACTAACCGATAAAAGACCGAGGAAAAAATAAGGAATAAGCTTTCCGGCCAAAAATTCGGCCATGCTAACAGGGGTTGCCATAATTGCCTCCATCGTGCCGCGTTCCCATTCGCGTGATACTACAAGCGAGGTGAGTAAAGTACCAACAAGCGCCATAATGATTGCAATAGAGCCTGGAATTAGAAAAAATCGACTGGTCACATCAGGGTTGAAACGAAATCTTGGCTCGATAATGATTGATGGGTTAAGTCCGCCTTGTTGGGCGCTCCAAGTGGCAATTAGCCCTTCAGAATAATTTTTAAGAAAATTTGCTGTATTGGGATCAGAACCATCAATAATAATCTGAATGTCACTAAGTCTTCCCTGCGCCAAGGCATTTTGAAAGCTCGCTGGTATAATGATGATGCCTTTAATATGACCAATAGTTAAGAGATCATCCAATTGGCGCCGGTCAAAACCGGTTGCAATGTCAAAAAATTGCGATGCGTTAAAACTGGCAACCAAACCTTTGGTTAATGCAGATGGGTTTTCATCAACAATACCAATTTTCATACGATTGGGGTCAAGGGAAAAGCCGTAGCCAAAGATTAATAGCAATAGAATTGGAAAAATGAATGCAATCATGATGCTACTTGGATCACGTATGATCTGTAAGATTTCCTTGTAAATTAATGATAGAAATCGTCGTAATTTAATCATTGCGCAAACCTTTTTGATCGCTAGAAGCAAGAATAAGCGCAATAAATGTATCTTCCATACTAGGATTGGGTAGGGTTTTCGTCGCGATTTGGCGTTTTAATTCGTGAGGTGCGCCAAGTGCAATGGTGCGTCCTTCATAAATTAACGCGATACGGTCGCAATACTCCGCTTCTTCCATGAAGTGGGTGGTAACTAGTACGCTAATACCTTTTTCGGCAATGCCGTTTATATGGTTCCAAAATTCGCGCCGCGTTAGCGGATCAACACCAGAGGTTGGCTCATCAAGAAAAAGCGCTTGCGGTTGATGCATAAGACAAGCAGCAAGTGATAGCCGCTGCCTTAAACCGGGAGGTAAGCTGCCTGCAATTTGTTTGCGATAGTCGCTAAGAGAAAATACATCAAGCATTAATTCTCGTTGCTTACGCGCCGCCTTTTTATCAAGCCCATAAATTCCAGCATAAAAATTTAAATTTTGTTCAACATCAAGATCTTTATACAGGGAAAATTTTTGTGCCATATAGCCAATGTGATTTCGAGCTTTTGAGCCATGTTTGCGCAAATCATAGCCAACGACAAAGCCTTTTCCAGCACTTGGTTTTAATAGGCCACATAGCATTTTGAATGTGGTAGATTTTCCTGCGCCATTAGGGCCAAGAAGTCCAAAAATTTCGCCCCGCTTAATTGTAAAAGAAATATTTTGTGCAGCTTTAAATGAACCAAAATTTTTGGATAATTGCTCAGCTTCAATAATAGGGCCATCATAGGCGGCAGCTTCATTAAGAGCACCTGCAATGGGAGAAATACGGTTTTTAATGCCACCAAGCAAATCAATATAGGCATCACCAAAATGAGCGGATGTCACTGTAGCTATAATCGTGCCAAAAAAAGCATGAATAATACCTTGTAGCGCGTTCGCATTTTTTAATAAAATCCGAATGAGATGGCCTTGGATATTTATATCTTCAATGGCATCAAAACTTGATAATTTTTGCAATAATTGCCGTTTTGGCATAGTGCCTGAAATCTGGAAAACACGATTTTTTACGCGGTGAATAAGGCTTTGAGGAGCGCCTGAATAGATTAACCTTCCCTTGTCTAATATAAGTATTTCATCGCATTGGGCTGCTTCATCCAGATAGGCTGTTGCCCATAATATAGTTGTTCCAGCTTGAGCAAGCTGTTGGGCAAGTGCCCACAGGTCGCGCCGTGCAATTGGATCAACACCAACGCCGGGTTCGTCAAGTAATAGAATTGGCGGTCGTGTAATTAAAGCGCAAGCAAGTGCTAATTTTTGCTTCATGCCACCCGATAAATGCCCAACCAATCGATCTTGAAATTGGTTAAGCATGGTTAGTTGTAATAGATGTGCAAATATAGCGGGTTGCTGCGCTGCAGGAAGGCCTTTTAAATTGGCATATAATTTCAAGTTTTCAAGCACGGATAAGTCTTCGTAAAGACCAAATTGTTGCGGCATGTAACCAATTTTATCACCTAATAAGTGGCTGTTTTTATCAATATTTTGCCCAAAAATAAAAATTTTGCCCGCATTAGGGCTCATTAATCCAGCTACATGGCGCAATAAGGTGGTTTTTCCAGAGCCGTCAGGCCCAAGAATGCCGGTAATAAATCCTGGTTTTATCGCAGCACTTATACCATCCAGCGCGAGATTATTGACAAACTTTTTGGAAATTCCATCAATAACAATAATAGGTTTTGCCATAATCTGCCTATTGCATATCAGCAAGGTTTTGCCCTGCAATAGGTGATGTAATCGTAACGGGCATACCTTGTTGCAGCCCCGTTTCATCTGCTGCAACGGTTACCCAAAAACGATAAACTAAGTTGCTTCGCAATTGTGGTGTTTCAACAGTTTTAGGCGTAAATTCTGCGGTTGAAGAAATAAAACCAATGGTACCCTTATATTGTTTGTCGGGGAAACTGTCATTTTGAATATAAACAGTTTGACCAAGTTGGATTTTACCAAGATCTGGTTCACCAATATAGCCACGTACTCGTAAAGGAGTAGTAAGCGATAGGATATAAATCGGCTCGCCAGTTGCAATTATTGCACCAGGTTCTTTGACGCGCGAGCGAATAATGCCACTTGCTGGTGCAATCAGTTTTGCATCCTTAACCGCAGTGAGTGCTGATTGTTGATTGGCTTTGGCTGCTGCAAGTTGTGCTTTGGCTGCATTAATGTCTTCTGGGCGTGACCCTTCCGTCAATATACGAAGGGCAGCTTCTGCGGCTTCAAGGTTGGCCTTTGCCATATCGCGTTGGGCAATTGCTTGTTCAAGAATTGCACGAGATGCCGTTTTTTCTTCATGTAATGTTAATGTGCGTGCAAGGACTTGGTCAGCGTTAAGTAAATCAGCTTGGCGTGCTTTGGTAATAGCAATCGCTTGATCAATTTCTGATTGTCTTGCGCCGGCGACCAGTTTTTCAAGGCTAGCGGTGTAGCTATCTACTTCTGCCGTTGCTGATGCAAGCTTTTCGCGGTAGGGGGTGTCATCAAGAACGGCAATTTCTTCACCTTTTTCAACACGGTCTCCCTCCTCGGAATGTACAATTGAAAGTTGGCCCGATATGCGCAAAGCAAGTGCAACCTCACGAATATCAACATTGCCGTACAAAGTTAGGGCTTGTGGTTGGTTGGAGTGCATTATAAAAAAGGCTGTTGATGAGCCTAAAGCTATCACAATGAAAGCACATAAAGCAATTAACCAATGTTTCATTATCCATTCCTCATATGATAAGCCACGCAGTATTGGTTTCATGAGGGAGAAAAATTTTTTTAAATATTTTTGATTTTTAAAATATATTATTAGTTTATTCTAATTGGTTTATGTATAGATAGTAAGTTTAATAAAAATTATTTCCCGCGTAATTTTTTTACTTTATGAATTTTTATTTTTCAAGGGAATATTTATAATAAAATAATTTTTTTATTATTATATTTACATTGATATGTTTGCCTAGGGTTTCAAGGTAAAGATCTTTATATTTCTATTGCTGTGCCTATAATTACTAAAATAGAGCAGGTCGATAATAATGCGATGGAGTAAGGTTGAAATAGATCTAAGCAAATAGATTGACTGGAATCGACCAATTCGAATGTGGCGATTAAGCGATTTTATTTGCATTTGGTGATTGGTGGAAGATATTATTGAAGTTGGATTATCATAGATTGATAAAATCACATAAATTTTCAAGAAAACTTAATTGATTATAACTCGTGCTATTGGCGATTTTTTTAAATTGTGTTACTTTCGCTGGTAAGAGCAAAGGGTTATGGCATTTTGTTCCATAGGATGCTGGCTTTAGAGTGAAAGCAGATCTAATAAAAACTAATTGGAGCTACCTATATCTGCTATTGAGGATAGTTTTTTTAAGAAAACGCTTAAAAAGCTAATCTTTGTCAGAAAATAGGTTTAGTTGGTAATTTGTAATAATTTGGGCTGCGTACAATTCCAATTGACTGACTGGATTTGTAAAACTTGCAAATTCGTTTGTTCCATCCCCGTTCGAAGACAAGAATAGAACTAACTTGACGTAGTGATTACGTGCTGTATTTGAGGTATTATATATATGAATGACAATGGTCATGAGGGGCGTAAGCCACCTTTTTCACGTGGAAAAGGTCGTGATGAAGGCAAGCCTTCTTTTAATAAGTCTGAGGACCGTGGTTTTAAAAAGCCAGGTGGAAGTCGTTTTGGAAAAGATAATGAGCGTTCGGGCAGCTTTGGTGCAGGGCGGAGCCGCGATGCTGGTGGTTTTGGCAAGCGTGATTTTGACAAGAAGAGCGCTGTGCATGTAGCCGAAGAAGATGATGGCGGTTCACGCATAGCTAAAAGACTAGCGCGCGCTGGCATTGCTTCTCGTCGTGAAGCTGAAAGCATGATTGCTGCGGGTCGCGTATCGGTTAACGGCAAGGTGCTTGATAGTCCGGCAGTTAATGTTACAAAAACCGATGTTATCAAGGTTGATGGCCGTCCTTTGCAACAGGCAGAACGCACTCGCCTTTGGCTTTATCATAAGCCTGCTGGTTTGGTGACAACCAACCGTGATCCAGAGGGTCGTTCAACAGTATTTGATAATTTACCTGAAGAAATGCCGCGTGTATTATCCGTTGGCCGTTTGGACATTAATACTGAAGGTTTGCTTTTGCTCACCAATGATGGTGGTCTTGCGCGCGTTCTTGAATTGCCAGCAACCGGATGGGTGCGCCGCTATCGCGTGCGCGTTCACGGTAGTGTAACCCAAGCACAGCTTGATGGACTTAAAAACGGTGTGGCCGTTGATGGCGTATTCTACGGCGCAGTTGAAGCAACGATTGAGCGCGAGCAGGGAAGTAATCTTTGGCTTGCTGTGTCGCTGCGTGAAGGTAAAAACCGTGAAGTTAAGAATATTCTTGGCTCACTCGGTTTGAGTGTTACGCGTCTTATCCGCATTTCTTTTGGCCCATTCCAGCTTGGTGAATTAGACACTGGAATGGTTCTTGAAGTGAAAGGGCGCACATTGCGCGATCAATTAGGCGATCGTTTGATTGAAGAAGCCAATGCCGACTTTGATGGCCCTGTTTTAAATCCGTTTTCTAACAAGCCTGTGTCCGGCGCAAGTAATTCATCTGCAAATAGTGATGATGATGGTTGGATTGCTTCATCCGATGCACCAGCGCCTCGCAGAGGTGGTTTTAAAGGCCGTTTTGGCAAAGATGACCGTGGTGACAGGGGCGAGCGAGGGGATCGTGGTTTTTCCCGTGATCGTGGCGATAGCAAATTTTCAGAGCCACGCGAAAAGCGTTCTTTTGGTGATAAGGGCTTCAAGGATAAAGGCTTTAAAGGCAAAGATTTTAAAGATAAAGGATTTGGCGCAAAGGGTGCAGAAGGTGAAAAGCCTGACGTAAACGAAAAACGTAAAAATCGCTCCGTTAATGTTTGGATGGCGCCAGGTGCCCGCCCTACAAAGACACGTATTGAAAAAACCTATCCGCGTGATGGCGAAAATCGTGCAAGAGACGGTCGCAGTGGTGATGATCGTCGCCCAAGCTATAACCGTGATGGTGATAATCGCAGCGGCGAAAACCGTGGTGGCGGAGATCGTCGCCCGAGCTTTAACCGTGATGGTGATAATCGCAGCGGCGAAAACCGTGGTAGCGGAGATCGTCGCCCAAGCTATAACCGTGATGGTGGTAATCGCAGCGGCGAAAACCGTGGTGGCGGAGATCGTCGTCCACGTTTTAATCGAGATGGTGATAATCGCAGCAGCGAAAACCGTGGTGGCGGAGATCGTCGTCCAAGCTATAACCGTGATGGTGATAATCGCAGCGGCGAAAACCGTAGTGGCGGAGATCGTCGCCCAAGCTATAACCGTGATGGTGGTAATCGCAGCGGCGAAAACCGTGGTAGCGGAGATCGTCGCCCAAGCTATAACCGCGATGGCGATAATCGCAGCGGCGAAAACCGTAGTGGCAGAGATCGTCGCCCAAGCTATAACCGCGATGGTGGTAATCGCAGCAGCGAAAACCGTGGTGGCGGAGATCGTCGCCCAAGCTATAACCGTGATGGTGGTAATCGCAGCGGCGAAAACCGTGGTGGCGGAGATCGTCGCCCAAGCTATAACCGTGATGGTGGTAATCGCAGCGGCGAAAACCATAGTGGCGGAGATCGCCGTTCATCAAATGGTGGTAAACCATTTGGCGGTAATAAGTCTTTTGATAAATCATCGCGCCCAAGCGGTGGTCGTCCCTATAAAAGTGATGGACCTCGTTCAAGGCCGCGTGGTGGAGATAATAAATAATGCGTATCGTCGCAGGTCGTTTGAGTGGCAGGTCTCTTGCCACTCCTAAGGGGCATGATATTCGCCCAACTACTGATCGTACACGCGAAAGTCTTTTTAATATTTTAAATCATGGGCTTTCCTTCACTTTTGAAGGAAAGCGCGTGCTTGATTTATTTGCAGGCACAGGCGCTTTGGGTTTTGAAGCGCTGTCACGCGGAGCAAAAGCGGGTGTTTTTGTCGAGCAATCGGTGGAAGGGCGCGGCCTTATCCAAAAAAATATAGAAGAATTTGCTTTGACAGGTTCAGCACGTATTTTGCGCCGAGATGCAACACAGCTTGGCGAAATTGGTACGATGCAGCCTTTTCATCTGGTTTTTGCCGATCCACCTTATGGCAAAGGTTTAGGAGAAAAGGCCTTTGTTAGTGCAATGGAAGGTGGCTGGCTTCATAATGATGCCATTATTGTGCTTGAAGAAACAAAGGAAGCAATTGTAAGTTTGCCAGCCAATTTTAGGTTGGTTGATGAACGTGGCTATGGCAATACAGTCATTCGACTTTATGAATTTATGCAAATTAGTTAGTTTTAAAAAGAGGTAAAGCGTGTCGGGAAAATTTACCAAACTTGCTCTAACTGCGTTTATGGCACTATCTCTTGGTGCCTCAACAGCTCTAGCAAGCAATATTAATGCACCATTAACCATTGCTGCAAATGCCGTTAATAATCCTATTTTGGGGCAGCAAAGTGATAGAATAAGTCAGGTAAACGAACCGGCAACGGGTGCACCATCTAGCACCGCACCTTTGGTTGAGAACGCGCCAAATGCAGTTGAAACCAATCAACAAACTAAACCAAGTCAATCTGATCAATCTCAACAGGTTTTACCAGATATTGAAAAAATCGGTGATGCTTATCGTTTTACCCTAGAAAATGGTTTGCAGGTTATTGTTTTACCTAATCATCGCGCACCCGTCATCACCCAAATGGTTTGGTATCGCGCTGGATCAGCCGATGAAAATCCGGGTACGACAGGCATTGCCCATTTCCTTGAACACTTAATGTTTAAGGGCACGAAGACCTATCCAGGCGATGAGTTTAACCAGACTGTTTCGCGTCTTGGTGGCCAGCAAAATGCTTTTACCTCTTATGATTATACTGCCTATTTTCAAAGTGTTGCATCGCAATATATTGAAGAAATGATGAAGCGTGAAGCTGATCGCATGTTGAACCTTGTTCTAAGTGAAGATGATATTAAATCGGAGCGTCAGGTTATCATTGAGGAACGGCGCATGCGTACCGATAGTAGTCCTGCTGCTATGTTATCAGAAGAAAGCAATGCGACATTATTTTTAAATAGTCCCTATCATAACCCAGTTATTGGCTGGAAGCAGGAAATGGAGACTTTAAGTCGCGAAGATGCGATTAACTTCTATCATAAATTTTATACCCCTAATAATGCAACGCTTATTTTAGCGGGCGATATCACGCCCGAAAAAGCGCGTGAATTGAGCCTTGCAACTTTTGGCAAGTTAGAAAAACGCTCAAGCCCACCCCAAAAGCGTATTCGCCCACAAGAACCAGTTAGCCGTACCCAGCGTGTTGTGACGATGCGCGATCCGCGCGTTAGCAATGAAAGTTTCCAACATTTATGGGTTGTGCCGTCCTATAATAATGCCGAAGCTGGACAGGCTGAAGCCTTGGATCTTCTTGGTGAGATTTTGGGTGGATCACAACGCTCGCGCCTTTATACTAAATTTGTGGTGCAAGAAGGCAAGGCAGCATCAGTTGGTAGTGGCTATAGTGGTGTAAGTGTTGATGATGGCATATTCTATGTTTATGCTATGCCGCGCAACAATACCACTCTTGAAGAGTTACAGCGCGAGATTAATGATGTCATTGCTGATATTGCCAAGAACGGCGTAAGCGAGGCTGAGCTTAATCAAGCTCGTGAGCGGTTTATCCGAGCCATTATCTATTCGCAAGATAGTCCATCAGGGTTAGCGAAAATTTATGGAGCAGCCTTATCAACAGGGCAAACATTGGAAACAATCCATGAATGGCCAGAGCGACTTAAAAAAGTAACTCCCGAGGCAATTAAAGAAGCAGCCAAAGCCTATCTTGATGAAGATAAGGGTGTTGTCAGTTACTTATTGCCACCAAAAGGTGAAAAACCGAGTGAAGATGCAACACCAGCTGCTCCTGCGATGGGTACTGATGAGAGCGAACAGCAATAGCTTTTGGCAATAAGGGATATTCCGATGAAAAATAAATTAAAAAATAGTTTTTTGAATTATCTATCTGTCATAATTGGCTGTTGCTTGGTTGTATTTTCAGCGTTTGCTGCCCATGCTATTGAAATTAAGGAAGTTACCTCGCCAAAAGGTATCAAATTATGGCTGGTGGAAGATCAAAGCGTGCCGCTTGTTGCCTTACAATTTTCTTGGGTTGGTGGTACAACACAAGATCCTGAGGGCAAAGAAGGACTGGTCAATTTGATGAGTGGTCTGTTTGAAGAGGGAGCAGGAGATCTTAAATCACTTGAATATCAGGCAAAACTTGATGATATTGGCGCAGATATCGCTTTTGATGCAAATAGAGATAAAATAAGTGGCTCTTTACGGGTTTTGGAGCAAAATCGCGATGAAGCGATTAATTTTTTGAAGTTAGCGCTCGATAAACCACGTTTTGACCAAGATGCAATTGATCGTATTCGTGAGCAAATTGTTACGTCTATTAAAGGCTCTGAGCGCGATCCAATGACCATCGGCCAAAATAAATTTAATGCAATGCTCTATGGCAAACATCCCTATAGCCGCCGAGGTGAAGGAACGATTGATAGTTTAGCCAAGATTAATCGTGATGATATTATCGCGGCTCATAAAAATATTTTGGCACGCGATAATCTAAAAATTGGGCTTGTTGGCCCGATTAATGAGCAACAAGCTGGTGAATTGGTAGATAAATTATTCGGGGATTTACCAGAAAAGGCTACTTTGATTGAAATTCCTGATGCACAATTGCAGCTTGGTGGTATGACCAATGTTAATTATGACTTGCCGCAAACAACACTGGCTTTGGTTTATCCAGGCATCAAGCGTTCAGATAAGGATTTTTTTGCAGCATATCTTATGAATGATATTCTTGGTGGCTCTGGTTTAACGTCGCGGCTATTTGCCGAGGTACGTGATAAGCGCGGCCTTGCCTATGGTGTATCAAGTAATCTTGTCAATTACGATCATGCGGCCGCGCTGACGATTTCAACCGCAACACGGGCAGAAAAGGCAGAAGAATCGTTAAAAACGATCCGCAACGAGATTAAAAATCTGGTGGAAAATAATATTACCGCAGATGAACTAAAAAATGCCAAGAGTTTTGTGGTTGGGTCTTATGCGGTGAATAATCTCTCTTCTTCATCGTCTATTGCATCGGTGTTGGTCGGTCTTCAGCAAGAAAACTTGCCAATTGACTACATTGAAAAACGTGCAGACTTGATCAATGGGGTAACTTTGGATGATGTTCACGAGGTTGCAAAAAAGATTTTTAAAGATGAACCAGCCTTACTTGTTGTTGGACCAATGAAAAATTAATGATGAACCCGCTTTTAAAAGCGGGTTTTTTATTACTTATATTTACTATTTAACGGGGTTTATATGTCGGGCAGTGAAAGAATTGGGCTAGCACTAGGCGGTGGTGGTGCAAGAGGGATGGGTCATATTCCTATCATCATGGCGATGGAAGAACTTGGTTTAACGCCTTCGCGCATTGCTGGAACATCTATTGGTGGCTTGGTTGGGGCAGCGCTTGCTAGTGGTATGAGCGGCGGTGATTTACAAGATTATTTTTTGAAAACCTTTTGTAAAATTGGCGATGTTGCTGCAACTTTATGGTCAATTCGCCCAATGAGTTTTCAGGAATTACGGCGGCGTGGTTTAAGATTATCCCAATTTAGTCTTGAGGAGATATTGCGGGGCTTTTTGCCCGATTGTGTGCCTTTTGATTTTGCGCAATTACAAATCCCTTTATCGGTTGTCGCAGCCGATATTTTATCAGGCGAAATGGTGGTGATGAATGATGGTGATTTACGCTCCGCTATTTCAGCGTCAGCTGCATTGCCGGGTATATTTGCACCGGTGCGCCGTGATGGTTATTTGCTGGTTGATGGCGCGGTTTGCAATCCTGTTCCAGTCGATTGTATTGGCGATGATGTTGATAAGATAATTGCCATTGATATTATAGGTTTTGAAGAAAACCTTCATATGGATAAAAAGCCATCAACCCTTGAAACCTTGTTTGCGGCTAATATGATTTCACAGCGCTCGTTAATGAATACGCGGTTTTTAGCCGTAAAACCCGATCTTGTTCTTGTGCCGCCAGTTGCTGGTATTTATGTCCTTGATTTTATGAGTGCAAAAAAAATCTTCGAGCGCGTCATACCCTATAAGGAAGAAGCAAAACGCCAGATTGCTACGCTTTTTGATTAAGTGAGCGATAGGTGAGCAATTAATGCTTTGGCTCGCCAATAATATAGATGATAAGACCAGCCATTAAGGCCCAAAACGGCGCACCAATGCTAAATATCGAGATATTGGATGCGGTTATTGCAAAGGTTATAATAGCAGCAATGCGTTGGCGATCAATAATGAGTGCTTGGGTTAACGCACCGCTAAAGGCACCCAAAAGGGCAAGGCCAGATATAAGGACAATGAGGGCTGCAGGCAGGGACGCAAAAACCGCAACGAGTGATGCACTAAAAATGGCAAAAATCAAATAAAAGCCAGCATAGGCAATGCCGGAGTACCATCTTGTTTTAGGATCTTTTCCTGCATCCCAACCTGTGCAAATTGCTGCTGAAATAGCGGCAAGATTGGTGGATGAGGCACATAAAAATGCCGAAATCAGCGAAAAAATACCGGTTACACTAAGACAAGATTTGATAGGCGGCTCAAATCCACTAGCACGTAACACAGCAAAGCCTGGAAGATTTTGCGATGCCATGGTGACGAGATAAAGCGGGAGCGCAAGGCCGATAAGCGCATTCCATTGGAAGCTCGGTATGCTAAAATCAAGTGAAGATAGTTGCAATGGTGGTATGGTATTAATGTTACCGCTGATGCTGGCATAGATAAGGCCTGCAATTAAAACAATGAGCACCGCAAAAGATGGCTGAAAGCGTCGAACCGTAAAAAAGAGAATAATAAGCGGTAATACAAAAGCGGTATCACTACCCATTAAGGCCATGGCTTTTATAATAAAGCTAAGCAAAACGCCTGCAAGCATGCCTGAAGAAATACCAGCAGGAATATGATTAAGAGCAAGCGATAAGGGTTTTATGAAGGCTGTGAGCGTTATAGCAAGGGCGCAACATATAAAGGCACCAGTCGCCTGCGCCATATCATAACCTGATGTTGCGCCAATTAAAGCAAGGCCTGGAGTTGACCAAGCGGTGATGATTGGCATGCGGTAACGCCAAGATAAAAAAAACGATGACAAAGCAATCGCAAGACAGAGCGCACTAACCCAGCTAACGATTTGGCTTGGTGTTGCGCCGACGATTGTTGCAGCATGGATTAAAATGGCCAAAGTGCCACCAAAACCGACAATTGCAGCAATGAAGCCCGCACTTATATGAGATAGGCGCAATTTTCACCTCAATATTTGTTGGCTCATTAGAGCCCATTTCGATCTGATTGGATCAGATCCACGCTCTAATTCATTGTTTACACAGCGTTTTTTGTCCGAAAACCGCTTCACACTTTTCGAAAAACGCTCTAATCGGTCATCACCCTAATAGTGTCATTTTATTTTTGACCCAAAAAGAGTTTAGTTGTTGGTCTTTCACATCGCTTGATGCAAACTTGCAAGCAGCGTTTACTAAAAGGGTTAATTTTGGAGATTATAACAATTTATTAGATTTTCAAGTTGCAAAGCGGTCAAGCTAGTCATTTTAAAAAGAAGACTAAACTTTAAAACTTGACCAAGCCAAAAAGTCACAGCATGGCATTTTATTTTTGAAAGTGTAACCAGCCGCCGATAAAGGTATCACCATTGGAATAGACCCGGCAAAAATATTTATTAAATTAACCAATACTATATAAGCTATTGATAATATGAATGGTTTTGAAAACAGGCAAGATCTCGAAAATGTGATTCGCTTTATTAATCGATTTAAAATCGAGATTTTTTTAATGATATTTGCTTCAAATTGGGAATCTTTACGACTATGAGGTGATATTTTTATTATTTTTTTTATGGTGTGATTAGTTATTAGATTATTTTATTACATTAATAATATTATTAATTACATATATTATAATAAATAATATCATATTGTTATATAACAGCAAAAATATTAAGGATATTTTCTGGAACTTATATCCAGCTCCATGCGTTGTTAGAATGAAGAAGATCAACCAGCTAAATGGTTGAATTTACGAAGCATATTATTACATAAAGTGATTGTAATTTGATCTTTTTCAATATTAAGGTCTCTTTGGGGGCCTTGCTTAATTATTAAAAGGAATGAAAGGGCAAATTATGCAGGCTGGTAACGCATTCTATCGTACAGCACAAGATATTCCGACTAATATGCCAATATTGTCATTGGCATCGGTTGTTTTGCTTCCTGGTGGTTTTATAGCCGTCCAGATTGATGAGGCACAAAATATTCGTCTTGCAGATGAAGCTATGAGGACAAATCGTCTTGTTGGTCTTGTACAACCTGCAATGGATAATGTATCGCAAATTTCCGTTCTTGATAATGGAACACGGCTTTGCGATGTTGGTTGTATCGCACGTATCACAAGCTATAGTGAAGTTGGTGATGGTAATATTCTTATTTCATTGCATGGTGTTTGTCGCTTTCGCGTTGTTAATCGGGTTGTTACAGACTCACCTTATCTTCGCTGCAAGGTAGCACCATTTTTTGATGATCTTATAGCTGGTCAACAAGAAGGTGACATTAATCGCGAAGCATTTTTATCGGTATTTCAAGATTATTTGGAATTTAACCAGATTGATGCTGATTGGGATACTATTCTTGAAGCCAGCAATGAAACATTGATCAATGCCATGTCGACCCTTGCCCCTTTTCGTGGGGAGGAAAAGCAAGCTTTGTTGGAAGCGCCAGATTTGAAGACACGTTCGGAAACATTAATCGCCATTGCTGAACGTTCAATTTTGGGACATAATTCCAATAATCATACAAATAGGCATAGCGTGTTGCAGTAAAGGAGCTTTTCATGACCTCTCATACCGACAGGAAAATGTTAGAGCTTCTTGTTTGCCCATTAACGGGTGCAACGCTAGAATATGATGAAACAAGGCAAGAGCTTATTTCCCAAAAAGCTCGCCTTGCTTATATTATTCGTGATGGCGTGCCAATCATGCTGGCATCAGAGGCACGCCTTCTAGACAAATAATATAGTGTTACTCCATATCTATATTTTGTAAGGTCTTAGCAATCTATTTGTTAAAACTTGTTTTCTAAAACTTAAAATGGAAAAATGCGGAGCTTAAGAAAGACCGCAAATCTCACCTTGATTATCTAGATAAATATGCTCCGCTGCTGGCTTTGATGGAAGCCCCGGCATAGTCATAATCTCACCGCATATAACAACAATAAAGCCCGCCCCAGCTGCTAAGCGTATTTCGCGCACAGGGATATCAAATCCGCTAGGCGCACCACGCAAATTGGGATCGGAGGAAAAAGAATATTGGGTTTTAGCCATGCAAACAGGAAAATGACCATAGCCTGCTTGTTCATATTCTAAAAGTTGTTGTTTAATTTTATCGCTGATAATTGCTTTTTCACCACCATAAATATCGGTGACAATTTTGTTAATCTTATCAATAAGCGGTATGTTATCTTCATAAAGAACGTGGAAGTTTGAAGGTTGAGTATCAATTAATGCTACTAGCTTTTCTGCAATTTCAACAGTGCCCTTCGATCCAAGTTCAAAATGGCGGCATGGTATAGCTTCGACACCCAATTTTTCAACAATGCCGCGCAAAGTGTCAATTTCTTCATCGCTATCTTGATAAAAATGGTTAATGGCAACAATAACCGGAACTCCATAGCTTTGCATATTGTTGATATGGCGAATAAGATTTCCTGCGCCAAGGCGGACAGCTTCAATATTTTTAAGGTTAAGATCAGCTTTGGCAATGCCACCATTCATTTTAAGGGCGCGGATCGTTGCTACAATTACAATGGCTGATGGCTGCAATTTGGCTAAACGACATTTAATATCGAGAAATTTCTCCGCACCTAGATCCGCGCCAAAACCAGCTTCTGTCACCACATAATCGGCAAGTTTCAATGCAGTTTTAGTAGCAATAACTGAGTTGCAGCCATGGGCGATATTGGCAAAAGGCCCACCATGGACAAGCGCAGGGTTATTTTCGAGCGTTTGCACAAGATTTGGCAAAAATGCATCTTTAAGCAAAACCCCCATTGCACCTTGGGCATCAAGATCGCGGGCGTAAATAGGTTCCTTTTTAAAATTGTAAGCTACCACAATATTGCCAAGCCTAATCATCAGATCATCGAGGCTTTCAGCAAGGCAAAATATTGCCATGATTTCTGAAGCTACCGTAATATCAAAACCACTTTGATGGCTAAAGCCGTTGCTTACACCGCCAAGGCCAACAACAATATCACGTAAAGCCCGCTCATTTATATCCATAACGCGGCGCCACATGATGCGGCGGCTGTCAATTTGTAAATTATTGCCCCAATAGATATGATTATCGATTAATGCGGCAAGAAGATTATGCGCCGATGTAATTGCATGAAAATCGCCAGTGAAATGGAGATTAATATCTTCCATTGGAATAAGTTGCGCATGGCCACCGCCAGCGGCGCCGCCTTTCGTGCCAAAGCAAGGGCCAAGGGAAGGTTCACGCAAGGCTAGCATTGTTTTTTTGCCTATGGCATTAAGGCCATCGGCAATGCCGATCGAAGTGGTGGTTTTACCTTCACCAGCGGGGGTGGGATTGATAGCGGTCACTAAAATAAGATGAGAATTATCACGCTGTGGCAAATTCTCGATCGTTTTTTTTGTAAGTTTTGCCTTATCGTGACCAAAGGGCAATATATCTTGTGCGGTCAGTCCAATTTTAGCAGCAATGTCACCAATTGCTTTTTTATTAGCACTGCGTGCTATTTCAATATCACTCAATTGCTTCATGAACTGTCCCTTTAAGTTTAGGATTGTTTATCATTCAAATAGTTGAAAAAAACTATATAGGATAATGCGCGCAGTTAGAATACTATTCGCTTTGCTAATCAATATTTATGAACTAGAGCGTATTTCGATCTGATCGGATCAGATCGGCGCTCTAATCCATTGTTTACACCGCGTTTTTTGTCCGAAAACCGCTTCACACTTTTCGGAAAACGCTCTAGATTATTGCTTATGATAAATTAATAGATCATTTCTTCTTGAGGAAAGCATGAAAGTTTTTAAAGAATATCTTTTGGTGTTTTTTATTTATATAGTGATTGGGCCATTGATTGGAACATTACCATTTATTGTATTTTTTTCAGTGGTGCCACTTTTAAGTTTCAGTCTTGAGGGGATTGCGCTGTTTTTTATCACAATGATTAGTGCATTATGTGTTGGCTATATAATTGGTGGACCGGTTGCATTTTTAGCTGTTTGCTTGAAATTTTATTCCATGAATACCGGTAAATTAAATGAAGTGACGCGCTTTTTAATCATGCTTGTCGGTTGTTTTCTTCTTGTGTTGGGGGGTGCTCATTTTAAGTATCATGCAGAATATGCATTTTTTTTAGCTTGTGTTTTTTGTTTGCCCTATTGTCTATTATCAATGTTTGCAGCGTTTAGCTGTGATTCACTTATTCAAAAAATAAAAAAGAGGCTTAAAAGAAAAGCCTCTGTTGGTCGTGTTACCTGTGTTAAGCGGTAAAAATTTAAATTTATTGCAATCTTGGCTTGGTTAAAATGTTCCAATAGGCGATGATAAAGCCACCAAAAGCAAAAATCCATAAAGTTGCCGAAAGGTGTAATAGGGAAACATTATTTTCCATTAAACCAGATAGCATCCGTAGAAAAACAGAAATGAACAGCGCGATATAAAGGCTGGTGACAAATTTAGTTGCATGAAGTGTGCGGCCAGAATGACCAAGACTTGCCCTTGACATGATGGCAAGTGTCATAAGGCCTATAGCGCCTGCCATCCATAAATGCTGGACAGGAGCAATGCCGCCAGGCAAAAAACCAAATATTTCAAGACCAATGGCCAAAAAACCGCAAGGAATAAAAAAGAAGGCTAGGTGTAGCACCCAAACCAAAGATTCTCCCAAAGTTAGCCAGCCACGCCACCGATACAGCCGATAAAAATTGGCAACAGCCGCAATGATACAAAAGATTGCAGTGAAGATACTACTAGGTACAATGATCCAAGTGATAAGAGTTAATGCAGTTAATACAATGATAATTGTGTCAATTTTATCATGAGGTGCAGGCAGGTTGGTTTGTCCCTGTTTCATTAACCAATTGCGTGTGAAACTTGGTACAACGCGGCCACCAATGACAGCAATCATCATGATAGCAACGCCAACACCAAGACGTGCGCCAATACCGCCAGCACCATAGCCTTCATAAAGGGCTTGATAATCAAAAATCAAATTGGCAATAATTAAAAGGCCAACAAGAATAAGTATTTTTAAATTGCGCCAGTTTTTGCCAGCAATAATCTCGCGACCAATTGCATAGGCAAGTGCAAGAGGAAAGACGAGGTCAAGGACGATTGTTGCCCAATAGGGAAGATAAAGTGAGGTGAAAATAGCGATGCGGCCAATAAGCCAGAGTGAAAATAGTCCCA
The DNA here is from genome assembly GCF_025449335.1 of Bartonella sp. HY328. Taxonomy (NCBI): domain Bacteria; kingdom Pseudomonadati; phylum Pseudomonadota; class Alphaproteobacteria; order Hyphomicrobiales; family Bartonellaceae; genus Bartonella; species Bartonella sp. HY328. The sequence goes on along the minus strand of NZ_CP104883.1, from coordinate 2,901,156 downwards.
TAAGTCGCCAACCGACAATTGGTAGCCGGCCTGTCCAATTGGGTACTGCAGTTAATAAAAAACCAGCAACCACTGCCCATAAATAACCAAATATGAAACTATGCGCGTGCCATGATATAGGATCTAAGGCTATAGGGAGCTGCATCACGCCAGCATAAATAAAAATCCATGCAATAAGGGCGAAAAGAGCCAAAATAGCTGAAAATAGGAAAAACGGTCGATAACCATAGCTTAATATCGCCGGGCCCTGCCATTTGCGGATCTGCTCTGCTGAACTTGCCATAATCTACCTCGATTATCCTTATCATGTTCAAAATTTAATTTAATTGTGGAGATGGTGCTAGGCGTTAGACCGAGCGTAATTTGTCTTGCATGCGTGCAAGGCGTTCTATTTTACGCTCTTGCATTTTTTTTCCTTTGACCATGGCTTTTAATTTTTGCCGATAGCGGCTTCGCAATTTTGGTGAGTTATTGCGCACCATCCGCCAACAAATAAAGGGAAATGCAAAGATATGGAACAGCAATAGTCTAATAACCACCGCAACTTTTTCAGCTAAAATAAACCGCCCTTTTGATCGTAAGACCAAATAAGGTATGATCGAAAGGCTAAGAACAATCAAAATCCAACTTGCCATAACGATGAATAGCATTAATAGATCACCTAAGGTGCCAAGATTAAGAAAGAAAGTGAGATTGTTGGCATCAATAATCCAGCGAGCAACTAAAAGCAGCCCTATAAGCAAGGGTGAATAAATAAATAGGATGAATAGGACCATAAAAATAAAGGGTGCAACGGGGCTGCCTTTGTGAAAACGTGGGTCATTGTCTTTTTCATAATGGGACATGGCAGATCCTTATATCTTAGAGACCTTATAAAATCTTGATATATTAGTTCATAAAATGCTCAAAGCTGAATGGCAAGTTTTTAAATCAAAATTCACTTGCTTGCGGCATTTTGCGCTAAATAAATACAGTCCTTATTTTTTATCGGTAAAGACTTTTAGTCTTAATTAATATTTATAAAAATTTCTATATTCTTAGAATTTCAGATATTTTATTGGCAAATTTGTATAATGCGTTATAATTTTTATTTCTCAACTTTATGTAAAAATATTATTAAAAATCAAATATTTAAAAAATATATTTGTAATTTTTTATTCGTTTTATGCAACTTGGCACGGTTCTTGTAAATATACAATTATTAACCGGCATAGAGTTATGTTTTTGTCTCTCATCTTTACGAAAATATAATTCTCGTGTGAAGCCATTGGAAGGATTTTAAAATGACTGATATTTTGGATGGAAAAGATTTAATTGCAGCTGGGCAGCAAAGCGGGAAATGGTTTGCAAAAGCTCTTGAAGCAGGAAACGCCATTTTACAACAAGGCGCCACACGTGAACAAGCCTTGGCTGCTGCTCTTGCTTTTGCGCCTCCTCCAACTATTGGCTTGCAAGATGTAAGTGATGTGTCGCTTCATATTAATATTCGGGCTGAAAATGAATTTGAACAAGAAAATATCGACAAGGTTATTGCCTCTATGCAATCCTTGATCGAGACACCCGTGGTGAAAGCAGCAGCTATCATGCCAGATGCTTGTCCCACCGGATCAGCTGGTGAAATTCCCGTTGGTGGCATTGTTGCGTCTGAAGCGATCCACCCCGGTATGCATTCTGCTGATATTTGTTGTTCGCTTGCAATTTCGGTGTTTAAAGGAGTTGCACCAGCAGATTTGTTAAATGCAGTGCATAAGGTAACCCATTTTGGGCCAGGTGGACGTGAGCGGGGCAATCAAATTCGCCCAAGCAATAAGGTCATGCAAGATTTTGCTAATAATATTTATCTTGAAAAGCAGCAAAGTGTTGCGATTGAACATTTTGCAACGCAGGGCGATGGTAATCATTTTGCCTATGTTGGTCAGTTAAAGTCCACAGGAGAGACCGTTTTAGTAACCCATCATGGTTCGCGCGCGCCTGGTGCTCGCCTTTACAAAACCGGTATGAAGGTGGCTGATCGTTTTCGCAAAGAACTCTCACCGCAAACCCAAAGCGTCAATGCGTGGATTCCTGCCAATAGTGTTGAGGGGGATACATATTGGTCTGCCTTGCAGATTATACGGCAATGGACCAAAGAAAATCATTTTGCAATTCACGATCTTGCAGCTGATATACTCGGTGTTAAGGTCAATGATCGTTTTTGGAATGAGCATAATTTTGTTTTCCGCAAGAGTGATGGTTTATTTTATCACGCCAAAGGCGCAACACCTGCTTTTTCGGGGTGGTCGCATGATGCTACAGATTTGACCATTATTCCGCTTAATATGGCAGAACCAATCTTGATCGTGCGTGGAAGCAATGCCGATCATGGTTTAGGATTTTCACCTCATGGGGCTGGGCGCAATTTTTCGCGCTCTGGTCATGTGCGTAATCTTTGTGCTGAGTTTAATGTCGATAAAGATAGTCTTGGCGAGCAGCACTTCAAAGAGATTATCGCTCGCGAAACAAAAGGGCTTGATGTACGCTTTTTCTCAGGTCATCCTGATGTGTCAGAATTGCCATCTGCCTATAAAAATGCGGCTGCGGTAAAGCAGCAGATAAAGGATTACGGCCTTGCCGATATTGTGGATGAAGTTATTCCTTATGGCTCTATCATGGCAGGAGATTGTTTGATTGATGCGCCATGGCGTCGCAAAAAACAACAAAAACGCGCGCAAGCATCTTTGTGAGCACTCAATCATCTAGCCTAAATAAAAAGTTGTTTACAAGCGTTTAGGGCATTTAACTCTTAAGAGTTAAATGCCCTATATTTTTTCCCTAGCATGTTATATGCGGTTATACGGGTGGAATGTGCCCCAATTTTAAAAACAATGCGCTAACTTCGCCATTCTTTACACGCAAATTAACAATTGGATTGCCGTTTTTATCTTTGGGAAGCGAATTTAGAGCAAAGAAAAAGCTGCTAATATTCGATGATTGTGAAGGGATTATAGCACGCATTTTTTGGCTAAGGTCGATTGTGTTTATAAAAACAATCTGAAAATTGCCATTAAGATAGCCATCTTGAGAAAAATTGAAAGTGCCTGAAAGGCTAAATGCGCCGCCACCTTCAAATTCTAAGCTCGCATTTTCAATATTGCCTTGCATTGAGTGTAGGCGATTACTCCATGGGCCGATTGATGGCTGAAGCAATTGTTGTGGCTCGTTAAGATTTATTATTACGTTACCTTTGACAGCTGGCGAAGCTATAATGTTGCCATCAATAAAGAGTGGCAAGACTAATTGATCATAAGTGAGATCAATATGCATAACTTCGCTATCCATCTTTGATAAGAGGCGGATAAAATCTGCTTTTAAAAGACTTAACTCTTGTCGATTGTCATCAAAATTATGCATTGCAAGTTGATCAATGCGTAAGTTTAACTCGCTGACATGGCCGTGTTCTAACTCTGAATCAATTTGCAAGGTCTGCCAATTTGCGCCAATCGGCTTTAGGCCGGGTATTTCAAAATTGGCAGGTGAGCTTGCTTGTAATAAGCGCCAACGCGGCGCAAAAATAGGGGCACTTGCAACAAAGCCACTGGTTGAAATAGCAATACCTGCCGTTGGCCATTGATAGTTTATACTGTCACACGCGCTGCCAATACGCAGGGGGAAACCGGTTTTATGTAGATTTTCACAATAAATAATCATGCCGCGATCAGTAGAAGCGTCGAGGCGTTCTTCAATTATTTCCTGTACATGAGCTGATAAAAAATACCAAGCAATGCTATAAAGAACAAATACCACTAAAACCACGCTTCCAGTAATGCGCCAGAAACGCTTTTTGGTTGGGCGGCAGCATGATTTTTTGGGGCGATCAGGGAAGTTCATAAAACTTCATTTCCTCTAAAATTATATTAATAGATGTTTTATTAAAAATTTTTATGCAATCATTAATTAAAGTATTTTTATTTGCAAGAGGCTTTTAAAATTTGCAATTAAATAAGCTTTAAAAGGGTTAATGGATGTTAAAAAGGCAAAATTAAAAATTATGCTAGTTTTTACCATTATAGCCATACTGATATTAGAAAACTTATAGTATTAAATATTGGTATTTTACGAGTTTTATTTCACTTTATCCAGCAGATGTTTGCAAAATTTACCAATATCAATAACGAAAAATTGCCACTTATAATGCAGTTTTAAAAACAAAAAATCAGATTGGCGCGACTTTAATTCAAATCGCGCCAATCTGATTATATTGCATTAAAATGAAAAATACTAAAATTGGTTAAATGGCGGTCGCTGGCAGTACTTGCTTCATTAACTCATCATTCCATTCACCTGTAACCTTTACTTGTGCTAAAGCTCCAAGTTCAAACGCCTCAATAAGGTTGTGGTTAAGGTAGACATAGGTGCCGGGTTGTTTAAATGTATAGAGAGCTGCCCCGGCGGCACCACCTGGAATAAACCATGTCTCCATGTTTCGTTCGGGTGTATTGGCAAATTTACCGGTATTCCAAACAAAGTCACCATGTCCACCAATTAAATGTGGACGTGTATCTCTATTGGCTTGAGAATGTACAAATAAAACAGTTTCCCCCACATTTGCTGTTAATGCATTTTTGCCGGTTAATGCACCAACGGAACCATTAAAAACCAAATGAGAAGGAATAAGTCCCCTCATGACCTCTAATGTGTCTTCATAACTGTCGGTAATATTATCATATTCTTTATACTTACCATTTTTATCTTTGGGGATATAAAAATCTTGTTCGCCGATATAATAAACTTTATCGTAGTGAAGCTTATTACCATTGCCGTCATTCAAGCCTTGGCGAGGTAGTACCATAATCGCACCATTCATACCGCTTGTGACATGCCAAGGAGCCATGCCCGGTGCTGCACAATGATAAACAAATGTGCCTGCACGATCAGTCTTAAAACGAAGAATTGTCTTTTCTCCTGGTGCAATTTGGGTGAGTGACCCGCCGCCCATAGCACCGGTAGAAGCATGAAAATCAATATTATGGGTTAAAAGGTTGGTTGCTGGATTTATAAGGGTAAGTTCAACATAATCGCCCTCATGAACAACAAGCAAGGGACCTGGAACGGAGCCATTAAATGTCATTGCCCAAGTCTTCGTGCCTTGATCATCTAAGGTTATCAGTTTTTCCTCACAGGTCATGGTAACTTCAATGATAGAAGGGCCGTCATTTGTCGCTTGTTCATGAGCATGGACAAATGGAGGCGCAACCAGTTCAATTTTTTTTCGTGGTAAATGTGCAATGTCTTCTTCTTTTTTGACATCTGCTTTATTGGCATTATTTTGTCCAAAGGCACTATCGATAATAATTGGCGCAACGACTCCAATGGCAGCTGCTCCAGTTAAAAGATTGCGTCGGTTTATATTGTTTAGCCTAACCATAGTGATGCATCCTTTGAAGTTGGTATCATATTAATTCTATACCGACCGCTAAAAAAGACATTGATTTAAAACAAATAGAAGTAGTGGTTTAGGCTTTATCTGTCTTTTGTGATGCAAAAAAACAATCAGGAAATTTTTAAATTAAAATGGCGGTGTAAATTTAAAAAGATTCACATCATTAAATACTTTAGGGTTTTTCAAAGAATCTTAGTTTTTCCGATGAAAAATTGAATTAATGGCTTTTAATGTTAATTTTAAATCAATTTAACGCGCATTATTTTTCGGGTTTTTCGGGTTTTTTGGGTTTTTCGGGTTTTTTGGGTTTTTTGGGTTTTTATGGGTAATATGTCGCAAAAACAACATTATCCATAATTGCACTTTCTAAAGTTTAGAGCACATAATAATTAGATTTTGCGAATAAGTCCTTCTTGTGCCACAGATGCCACCAAAACACCTTGGCGGTTATAAATAAGACCACGGCTAAACCCACGCGCACCACTTGAACTTGGGCTATCTTGATAATAGAACAACCAGTCATCAAAAGAAAATGAACGGTGAAACCACATCGCATGGTCAAGGCTAGCGGCTTGGATCGAAGGATCAGTAATTGAAAGACCGTGGGCAAAAAGGGCAGTATCAAGAATGGTGGTATCAGATACATAAGCCAACAACGCAGCGTTTAATTGTGGGTTTTGCGGAATTTTATCAAATAGCTTTACCCAAACGCCATGACGTGGCGGCAATTTTTCATCGCTAATATAATGCTCCAGTGATACGGGGCGCAAAGCAAATGGCCGATCCCAACGCCAATAACGTTGCATATCCTCAGGCATTTTTTCCAGAAGTTTTTGATTGGCACTTGGGTCGTCCTTGATATCTTCTGGCATTGGTACATTGTCGGGCATTGCCATATAATGTTCAAGGCCTTGTTCTTCCACTTGGAAAGATGCAGTCATGGTAAAGATGGGTTTGCCATTTTGGCTGGCAATAACATGGCGCGTTGAAAAACTGCGGCCATCACGCAAGCGGTTTACATGATAAATAATCGGGTGTTTGGGGTCACCAGGTCGCATAAAATAAGCATGTAGGGAATGGATAAAACGTGTGCTTTCTACCGTGTTTTGTGCGGCAACTAAGGACTGCGAAATTACATGGCCGCCAAAAACTCGTTGCCAAAGCGATGTACCGCTTTGACCGCGAAAAAGATCAACATCAATCATTTCAAGATCGAGAATATTTAAAAGCGCGTCAACCTGTTTGATCATGATACTACACTCCCATTTTTGTCTTTGAAAATTGGCTAGATTTATTCTGCTTATCAGCCATAATTATATCAGTTGAATTTATAATATTTTTAAGCTGCTATTAAAGTTGAAGTCAATCATTGGATATACACTTCTTCTTGTATTCTTGGTCAAGAACAGTAATATGGTGCGGCATTTGATTTTTTGAAAAAATCAAATAAACAGACAAAACGATCCGATCGGGAGTAAAACCACCATGACTAAGGCTCAATCTATTGATGGCAAAAATGTCGATCTTGTTATTGCAGGTGGCGCCTATGTTGGCCTTTCTCTTGCTGTAGCGGTAAAAACAGCTGCGCCGCAGCTTAATGTGGTTATTATTGATGCAGGCAAACCGGGGGCATGGAAACATGATCCGCGTGCTTCAGCAATTGCCGCTGCTGCAGTGCGTATGCTTGACCATTTAAATTGCTGGCAAGAAGTATTGCCACTTTCACAGCCTATCACTGACATGGTTATAACAGATTCGCGTTTGTCGGATCCAGTGCGCCCGGTTTTTCTAACCTTTGAAGGTGATGTTAATCCTGGTGAACCTTTTGCTTACATGGTAGAAAACCGCCATTTAAATGCATCTTTACACAGCAAAGCAAGTGAGCTTGGCGTGATTGTTCATGAAGGTGTCAAAGTTGAAAATTTTGAAACCTTTGACAATCATGTGCGTATCTATCTTGATAATGGCGAGGTTTATCAATCGAAACTTTTGGTTGGTGCTGACGGCGTGCGCTCTAAAATGCGTGATAAGGCTGGCATTAAAACCCTTTACTGGCCTTATGGACAGGTTGGTATTGTTTGTACTGTATCACATGAACGCCCCCATAATGGCCGCGCTGAGGAGCACTTCTTGCCAGCAGGGCCTTTTGCTATCTTGCCACTTAAAGGCAATAGGTCGTCATTAGTTTGGAATGAATCGGAAGAAAATGCTAAGAAATTACTGGCAAGTGATGATATAGTTTTTGAATCTGAGCTTGAAATGCGTTTTGGTCACCATTTGGGGGCTATTCGCCTTGAAGGCGAAAAGCGCGGCTTTCCTTTTGGTCTCACTTTAGCGCGTGATTTTGTTCGTCCGCGTTTTGCATTGGCTGGCGATGCCGCCCATGGCATTCACCCGATTTCTGGGCAAGGGCTTAACTTAGGCTTTCGTGATGTTGCAGCACTTGCTGAAGTTATTGTTGAAACCACCCGTCTTGGACTTGATATTGGGGCGATGTCAGCATTGGAGCGTTATGAGCGTTGGCGCCGTTATGAAACCGTGCGAATGGGCATTACCACAGATGTGTTAAACCGTATGTTTTCCAATGATTTTACACCATTGCGGGTGTTGCGTGACTTTGGTCTTGGGGTGGTTGATCGCTTACCAGCCTTAAAAAATTATTTTATTAAAGAGGCCTCAGGCCTTAGCAATGATTCACCGCGCTTATTGAAGGGCGAAGCGATTTAAATTCTTATTTGCTAATAATGCATGCCAGCTATGCATTATTGTTTGTTGTTAAATTAAATCGTTTTAATTATACATATAGCTACTGGGCTCTACTCCTCCTCCCAAGAGCCCGTGCTGAATATGGCATCTTCCTCCTCCCAAGCCATATTCGAGATTGAAAGGCTGCGCATCTCCTCCCGCGCAGCCTTTTTCTTTTTTCTCTATAAAATGGCATATTTACCGGCTTTTCATCTGAGCAGGTGGTTGATAATCCTTGATTAGTTTAATGATTTTAAAATATGTAATGTGGTAAAATAGCATATTGGTTTAGTCTTATATTAATTATTTGCAATAATAGACTATAATTGGATAGGAAAAGTATAAAAATATTTGTTAATCTGATTTTTGCCAATATCACCTTATAAAAAGTGCCATGATCAAATTTCTACTGCGCCTTGATATAGATTTGCATTTATACCGGCTGCCTTTATTGGCGGCAGGCTTGCGCGCGGTTATAGGCTTTATTTTTATTTTATTGTCATTATCAATTAGTTTTGCGCAAGCTGATAATCCAAATGATGGGCGTGCCTTAGCCAATAAGGCTTTAGAAGACATAGAGCGTAATATGACGCTTTCTAAGGAGCGTGCAGAAGAACTCTCCAAAGAGGTCGATGGGCTGAAAAAAGATCAAAATACTTTAACCCAAGCCTTAGTAGAAAGTGCAACTGTAGAGCGCAGTTTGGCAGAAGCTATTCAAAAAAGTGAAACGCGCCTTGCTGGTTTGCTCGATGAAAAACAGTTGGTTGAAAAAAATCTTGCTAAGAGACGCGCAGAATTTTCTGAAGTTTTAGCTGCCATAGAACGCCTCGGTCTTAAGCCACCTCCGGCAATTCTCGTTCATCCAGATGATGCATTGAAGGCCGTGCGTAGCGCGGCACTTCTTGGCGCTGTTGTTCCTGATATGCGTGAGCGTATGAAAGCTTTAAATGTTACCTTGCGTCAGCTGGAAGTGGTTGAAAATTCAGTAAAGCAAGAAACGCTAGAGCTTGAAAAATCGGTGTATGCCCAAAGTCAGGAAAAAAAGCGCTTGGAGCTTTTATTGGCAGAAAAGGCAAAACTACAAAGAAAATCAGAAGATGATTTAACCAGTGAACATTTGCATATGACAGAGCTTGCACAAAAGGCTCAATCCGTGCAAGATTTGGTCGCTGAGTTGGAGCGTCAAAGCAAGTTTCAATTGGGTGCAGGAACCAATGAACAATATGGGCAAACGCCGATGTTGGAGGTACGAAGTGATTTTTCCAAGTTGAAAGGTCGTTTGGCTTTACCTGTTTTAGGAAAAAAGGTTTCATCGTTTAGCAAAAGCTCGCAAGGTGAGACTTATGAAAGTGATGCGGGAGCAGTTGTTTTAAGTCCAGCTGAAGGAATTGTGCGTTATGCGGGCAGTTTTCGCTCTTATGGACAAATGTTAATTATTGATGTTGGGCAAAATTATCATATTATAATTGCCGGACTAGAAAAATTGGATGTGGCGCCCGGACAAGTTGTTCTACAAGGAGAACCTGTAGGTTCAATGGCTAGACAACTTATTGCGAGCGCATCTGAATTGGATATAGGCAAAAGCGCGCCAATGCTTTACATTGAGATTAGAAGAGAAGGAAAGCCCGTTGACCCCGAATCTTGGTGGGTACGAGGTCAAGCCGGAAAGGGACAAGGATGATTCGTAAAATAACTATCGCACTGGCAGGGGCACTTTTGGGCGCAACCTCCATGATTATGGTGCAGTCTATTGCAGCGCCAAATGCTGATAAAGCAAATACCGATGTTTATCGTCAGCTTGCTGTCTTTGGTGATATTTTTGAAAGGGTGCGCACGCAATATGTAACGCCGCCCGATGACAAGAAATTGGTTGAAAGCGCGATTAATGGCATGCTTTCATCGCTTGATCCGCATTCGTCTTACCTTGATCCTGAAGCTGCTAATGATATGCGCGTTTCAACCAAGGGCGAATTTGGTGGCCTTGGTATAGAAGTCACCATGGAAAACGATGCGGTTAAGGTCATTGCACCAATTGATGAAACGCCTGCATCACGCGCGGGCGTTCTTGCTGGCGACTTGATTGTTAAAATCGATGGCAATGAAGTGCGCGGCAAATCTTTAAATGACGCAGTTGATACGATGCGCGGTGAAGTTGGTACGGATATTGTCCTTACAATTGTGCGCCAAGGCGCTGATAAGCCGATTGATATAACGATTAAACGCGCCATCATTAAGGTTAAGGCTGTACGCTATCGTGTTGAAAATGATGTCGGTTACATCCGCATTATTCAATTTACCGAGCAAACCAGCACTGATCTCAAAAAAGCCATTGACGATATTGAAAGCAAAATTCCGGCAGATAAGCTTAAAGGCTATGTGCTCGACTTGCGTCTTAATCCAGGTGGTCTATTGGATCAGGCGGTAAGCGTTTCTGATGCTTTCCTTGATAAGGGTGAGATTGTTTCAACCCGTGGCCGCAACGAGCAAAATATGATGCGTTTTGATGCACGCCCCGGTGATTTGGTTAAGGGTAAGCCAATTATTGTTTTAATTAATGGCGGCTCGGCAAGTGCGTCTGAAATTGTAGCTGGTGCTTTGCAAGATCATCACCGTGCAACAATTCTTGGCACGCAATCCTTTGGTAAGGGTTCTGTACAAACCATTATTCCGCTAGGTGAAAATGGTGCATTGCGCTTAACAACTGCGCTTTATTATACACCAGCTGGTCGTTCAATTCAGGGCACAGGTATCACCCCAGATATCAAGGTAGAGCAGCCATTGCCTGATGAGCTCAAGGGTAAAAATGTAAGCATTTCGGAATCTGAACTTCAAAACCACATTAAAGGCAATAATGAGGATGAAAAAGGTTCAGGCTCGGCGGCCTATGTTCCAAAAGAGCCAAAAGATGACGTACAGCTTGGCGAAGCATTAAAATTATTGCGCGGTGAAGATAAAAACCCTGCTTTCCCACCAAATCCTGACAAGGATTTACCAAAATAAAACTATTATTAGTTTTTAAAAAAACCGCTTTGTTTTACAAAGCGGTTTTTTTCTTGCCTTTTAAGCCAAATCTTCGCATTTGCGCTAAACTTGCGTCTTTAAGTGCAGATTTGCAACAATATCCTGTGATCATCATCTAAATTAAAAATTGCGCTCGACTTATGACTTATGGTTAATTATTACATAACTTCCTGTGGTAAGATTAAACTTATATTTATGTTCTTGCCTTTGCCCCATTTCGTTTGACGAGTTGCCCATGCTTAATGCAATCCAATCAAAAAGCCGCTTTTTCAAAAATTTAGGAAAAATGGTTTTTACGACTAGCCTTGTGATGATGGTCACCATGCAGAATTTGAGTGCGGCAACATTAGTGCCTGCGGGCAATCGCAATGAGGTGCAGCCTGCTATTCCTGGCGCATCAGCGCGCCGCACCCAGGAGCTTGCAACAACCTATGATGCAAAATTCAATAAGGTTTTTAACTTCATTAAAAATGATGCGCGTCTGCGTAAACGTATTGAGGCAACCGCCAAAGCCTATGGCATTTCGCCCGTTCATATTGCTGGTGCAATTATTGGTGAACATACCTATAATGTTGATGTTTATGATCGTATCCAAACCTATTATGTTAAGGGCATGTCTTGGGCTAAACAAGGGGTAAGTTTTTCTTATCAAGGCGAGAAGATTGGTGCTTTTATTGCAAGGCCACAATTTGAAACATGCAACCAATTTACCGATAGTTATCGCTTGTGGTCATGTCGTGAAAAGGTTTGGAACGAAAAATTCCGTGGTAAAACCGTTGATGGCAAGTCTTTTCCAAATAATCGCTTTAGTGCGGTGTTTTTTCAACCCTTTTACGCAGGTCAAACATTTGGCCTAGGGCAGGTCAACCCACTTACCGCCTTAAAAGTTTCTGATCGCGTGCATCAAATATCCGGCCTACCAAAACTTGATGCTAATAATGGTGATGCAGTGTATCGCGCTATTATGGATCCTGATTTGACCTTGCCTTATATCGCCGCCACAATTCGCCAGTCGATAGACTCCTATCGTCAGATTGCAGACATGGATATTTCTAAAAATCCAGGCCTCACATCAACCCTTTATAATACTGGCGGAGCTGATGAGCGTGCGCGAGCCTTGGCAAGCTTGAATAAGCAGCTTAAATCAGAGAATAAACCAATTAAATATCCTGAAGAAAATTATTATGGCTGGTTTGTAAATACCAAGGCCAAGGAACTTGAATCGCTATTTTAAACTTTTGTTAATTTGAAGAGCTTCGGCCAAGGCCTGTCCTATCAATTGGTGTTGCTTAATGGGAAAAGAGCTCATCATTAAATGATTTATAAGTGTTGATACAAGTTAAAAAACATAGTTCCATAGCTTTTGCCGCTAAGGTTAACTTTGCTAAATTATTAAAAAGTTCATGATAAAGTATTTGTAGATGAATTTTAATTGGCAAATATTAACTTTTACTGTGGTTTTTTGCTAAAAGGCAATTCTAACTCCACCGCTAATTTTTTTAATATGATCTGTCGCTGTTGATCACGGTAATTGGCAATAACAATTTCATCATCTAAAAACTGATAATATTCTTCAAGCGGTGTTAAAAAAATTGGCCTTTCAAGCACAATGTAAATATGATCAAGCAATTTAAACCGATTTTGATGATAATCCGCGTAAAGTTTAAGCCAACTTAGGAAAATATAAACCCATAGCTTTTTTTGATAATTTTCATTCTCTTCATCTAAATAGCTGATAATATTATTGATAAATGTAAATTGGTCAGTTTCAATAGCAAGATCAAAAAAATGCGGCTCCGATTGATCATTAAGGCTTGCAATAATAAAATTTTGCGCTTCATCGCTGGTGATTATTTGCTTTTCAAGCGCAAAAGCTAAATCTGGCAACTTTGCTACTGGGTAAATTTGGTTAAGCTCGTCTGCTTTTATTTGCCAAAACATTTTTTCAATGTCCCATCCATTATAATAGCGTTCAACAAAAATTACCGGTTTTGTGCTTCCATATGGGCAATTTTACATTTTGACAATTATAATTAAGTTTGGGTTTTGGCCCGAGATTTATTATCGGTATTTAAGAATAAGATAATTTTAATAAAAAAGCCCGCATGAAGCGGGCTTTGCTATTTTTTTAAAAAACACTATGCGGCTGTCACAGCGTGATCAGTTAACAGTGAATAAAGGGCCTGCGAATCGTGGCTATTGCGTAATTTATTGACCATATCACTATCGCGTAATAAGCGTGCAATTCGTGACAATGCTTTCAAGTGATCTGCGCCAGAACCTTCTGGAGCAAGAAGAAGAAAAACAAGATCAACGGGTTGATCGTCAAGCGCTTCAAAATCGACAGGATTTTGCAATCGTGCAAAAACACCAACAATTTTATCAATGTCTGGCAATTTACCATGTGGAATAGCAATGCCATTGCCCACAGCTGTTGAACCAAGTTTTTCACGTTGCAAAATTGTGTCGAATATATCGCGCTCCGGTAATCCGGTCAATTCTGCAGCTCTTTCGGCCATAATCTGTAAAAGCTGTTTTTTCGAACTCGCTTTTAACGCCGGAATAATAGCTTCCGGCGCGATCAGATCACTTAAACCCATCATATTTGCTTCCCTTCAGTCAGCATAGTTACTGGTAAAGTTTAATTTGCACCATATAGGGCTAAACTTAGTTACTTCCAGTATGTTTTACATTTGATGGATCAATCCAACCAATATTGCCATCGGCACGGCGATAAACAATATTAACTTTTTCACTTCCCGCATTGCGGAAAACAAGGACAGGATTATCCATCAAATCAAGTTCAATGACGGCATCTGCAACCGATAATAGGCGCAGCGCCATGGATGTTTCTGCAACAATTGTTGGTGCATAATCTTCTGGAAAATCGTCCTCTTCATCAGGGACAGGTTCCATAACCCGATAAGCAACATCAGCAAAAGCTTGACTGGTAGACTCGTTCTTATGAGACTTGATGCGGCGCTTATAACGGCGTAGGCGTTTTTCAATGCGTTCAGCAGCGGCGTCAAATGCGCCTTGCGGATCCATTGCTTCACCGGTGGTTTGCAATACCGCACCAGTGCTTAAATGTAATACGCAATCGGCAGAATATTTTGCCCCTGACTTTGTTACAGTTATATGCCCTGTAGTGCCATCAGCAAAATATTTAGAGATTGCATCATTGATGCGCTCTTCAATTCGGGTGCGGAAAGCATCACCGATATCCATATGCTGTCCTGAGATGCGTAGCGACATTGTGAACCTCGTTTATTATTTGTTACAAGACCAATGTAGCCCTAACCGATGAATAGCGCAAATACTATCCGCATCTTCCACAAACAAGTTGATTTGAGCACCAGTTTTGCGGGGTTCTATTCGTAAATTAAGCAAATGTCAATCATGGAAATTAGGCTTTTGTGGACAAAATTCGCGCTTTTTTCTCACGCCGCCGTGCAACAGAGGATGGAATATTCATCGCTTCGCGGTATTTGGCAACGGTTCGCCGAGCAATATCCATGCCCTCTTTTTTTAGCAAATCAACCAAATTATCATCGGATAATATGGCATTGGCTGGTTCATCATGGATCAATTGCTTGATACGATGACGCACAGATTCTGATGAATGCGCTTCGCTGCCATCGGCTGCCGCAATGGCGGTGGTGAAAAAAAAGCGCAGATCAAGCGTACCACGTGGCGTTGCGACATATTTATTGGTTGTAACTCGGCTGATGGTTGATTCATGAAGTCCAATTTTGTCAGCTAATGCAGTCATGCTTAATGGTTTTAAATGACTAATGCCGTGGCGCAAGAAGCCCTGTTGTTGGCGCACTATCTCACTTACCACCAGCAAGAGCGTATTTGCACGCTGGTCTAATGCTTTTAATAACCAATTGGCATTTTGTAATGCATTGCTTAAAAATTCTTGATCAGTTTTGTCTTTGCAAACAATATTGCTGTAATTTTCATTAATTAAGATTTTGGGCAATAAATGTGGATTAAGTTCAACTCTAAAATCATTGCCGCTATGCGTAATAAAGACATCAGGCGCGATAATATCGGTTGGGCTTGAGCTAAAGGCAAGCCCTGGTTTTGGATCAAGCGCGCGAATTTCGCCAAGCATGTCGATTAAGTCTTCTTCATCAACTCCGCAAATCCGCTTTAATTTAACAAAATCTCGTTTTGCAAGATCTTCTAAATGGGTAAGCAGCTTTGCCATCGCTGGATCGTAGCGATTTTTTTCTTTAAGTTGCAGGGCAAGACAGCCAGCCAAATCCTTGGCAAAAATACCTATAGGATCAAATCCTTGCAGGCGTTTTAAAATGTTTTCTACTTTTGCAATTGGTTGATTAAGCCGCAAAGCAGTTTCTTCTGTGTCGCCGACAAAATAACCTGATTCGTCAATTTGATCCGCAAGGTCACGAGCTATAAAACGATCAACCGATCCATGAAAACTATAAAGAATTTGTTCGTCAATATGAGCACGAAGGCTAATCGGTGCACTGATAAATTGTGCAATATCGTCAATGTCGCTATTTGTAGTCGCTTTTAGACGAAAATCCGCCCTTATATCGGGCTGTTTAGCATCATCGATTCTTGGAGCGCTATCATAGATATTATCGTTAATCATCGCACTATCGGCGGCGATGTTTTCATTTTGACTAAAGGCTGATTTTTGCAACTCTTCAATGGTGAGGCTTGGTGTTTCATCATTGCTGGGGCGAGTATCTTTAATATCACTATCATTTTTACTTGCAAGATCAAGCAATGGGTTGCGCTCTACCTCTTCATTAATGAAGCGCTCAAGCTCAATACCGGTCATAGCCAATAATTTAATTGACTGCACCAATTGCGATGTCATTACCAGCTGTTGAGAGTGCCGCAAATGTAATTCTGCTGATAAAGCCATTTACACCCTCCCTTTGCTGCAATAATTTATCAGAGTTTTAATAATCTTAGTCTTTTAAAACCTAAAAATACGTTTTCATAAAGCACTTTTTATTCTTTTCTTGATTTGTTGTCTATTTTTTGGCCTTTAACAAGGTGTTTTGTAGCGAATGAAAATAAAAAAGCCCCGAAAAATGTTCAGGGCTTTCGTTTTAATAAGTTGTTAGAATTTTTCTTTATGCATTAGCTGCAGCAAGCTTTTCGCGGTCAGCTTTGCGCATGCGTTCTGAGGCAGATTTCAATTGACCGCAGGCAGCAAGAATATCACGGCCACGAGGCGTGCGGATGGGCGATGCATAGCCCGCACGATTGATAATATCGGCGAAAAGTTCAATCTGCTCCCAATCTGAACATTGATAATTGGTGCCCGGCCATGGATTAAATGGAATGAGATTAATCTTTGCCGGAATGCCTTGTAATAACTTAACCAAACGCTTTGCATCTTCAACGCCGTCATTAACATCTTTGAGCATCACATATTCAAAGGTAATACGCCGTGCATTGGAAAGGCCGGGATAATTGCGACAGGCTTCCATTAATTGCTCTAACGGGTATTTTTTATTGATTGGCACAAGCAAGTCGCGCAAATCATCACGCACCGCATGGAGCGATATGGCAAGCATAACGCCTATTTCATCGCCCGTGCGGTAGATTTCTGGTACAACACCCGAGGTTGATAGAGTTATGCGGCGCTTAGATAGTGAAATACCTTCGCCATCAGAGGCAATTAATAGGGCCTTTTTAACGCTTTCAAAATTATAAAGCGGTTCACCCATACCCATCATAACGATGTTGGAAATTTTGCGCCCTTCTTCAGGTACAATCGCGCCATCAGGCGTATCCTTATCTGGAAAATCACCAAGTTTGTCACGGGCAACCAATAATTGCGCCAAAATTTCTTCCGAGGTTAAATTGCGTACCATGCGCTGTGTGCCAGTATGGCAAAATGAGCAAGTAAGGGTGCAGCCAACTTGACTTGAAATACAAAGCGTACCGCGCCCTTCTTCAGGTATATAAACGGTTTCAATCTCGACTGGGCGCCCCGCACCGCGCGGTGGGAAACGCAATAACCACTTGCGTGTACCATCGCTTGAAATTTGCTCGGTTACAATTTCTGGGCGGGCTATAGTAAAGCTTTGTGCAAGTTTTTGTCGCAATTCTTTAGAAATATTAAACATATCATCAAAAGACGAAACGCCCCGTACATAAAGCCAGTGCCATAATTGCCCAACACGCATACGTGTTTGGCGCGCCGGAACGCCAATTTTTTCTAGCGCTTGCGCCATTTCTTCGCGGCTCATGCCAATAAGGGCAGGCAGAGCTTCACTCATGCCAACAAGTGGGGGGGCTTTGTGACATGCACCAACAGGGGCTAAATCATAAGAAATGCTCATTAATAGGCTCGATTATCTAAAGGCTTTATGGTTGGTTTCATTATGGCACTTATTCATTGCACGAAGACGCAAGGAAATTTCAATTTGTAAATCGAAATGTTTAATCCTTATCATCCCTAATAGGCTACCCTTGCGATTGCTTATTTTAAGCTTCATCAGTCAAGTTAATGCAAATAGGTGCAAATATCTCTATTCCATAGATGAAAATGTATATTTTGTTAAAGTCGGCTTATATCATGAAAATTCTAAAAGGTCACGTTTTTTTAAAATAGTGATAAACAGCGAGCTTTTATTAACACCCAATAGGATACTTATAGCTAAGATGATGACTATCAAGCTAGTAAAATGACTAAAGCTATAAAATGAAAAACCCATGTGAAAACACATGGGTTTATTAAGTTAAATAAGTTTTTGAATTTATTTAAAGCATTTAAAATAACAACTTTAACTCAGCTAGCCCATACCTGTCCATATTTTGCAAATTTTGCCAGTTGTGGATTAAAGCAAATTATTTGCAATTTTTCATGGAGTTTAATGCAGCGGTAATGCCCTTAAGCGAATATGTGTATGTTGTATTGGTACCGCGTGCTGATACAGCTTTAACCACCATTGTTGTGCCGCCACGCATTGCTGCTACCAACTTTGATTCATTTTGTGATGTTTCAATCCAAGCTGACTTTTCTTTAGTGAAAAGTGAGAAGCTACCTTTGCCATCAATTGTAACTGTTACATTGTTGCGCAAATTGTAGCCAGCCATAAATTGCGGTTCAAAACTTGCTGATCCATCAGGACGCTTGGAAATAAGGAAGAAATTATCACCATGATTGACGCTTGATGGCTCTTGTTTCGTTGGTGCCGACAAAATATAGCAAACAGTGCTATTTCCAGCCTTATAGGAATAAGCGCCCCAGTAATCAAACTGATTTAACCGTGTTGGGCTCTGTGCCATGGCGGCAGTTGCCAAACCAAGGGTCAATCCAATGGTCATGATTGACGCTGCAACAAAAGTTTTTCCAAACATCATTATACCAGCTCACTTTTTGTTTCATTTTTGTTTATCTTTAGTCGTTTGGTTTTAGCTTATCAAAAGCCATATCATAAAGTGCCAAAACGACTATTACTCAAATAATTTTTGTCTTTTAATTGTTTAAGCCAAAATTAGCAAATACCAATTTAATGGCAAGTTTTATAAAACAAATCAATAATGGCTTAAATAGGGTTACTAAAAAGTGAATAAGTGTATATTTTTCTGCTTAATATGCACTTTTTTTCACGTTTTTTGCTTCTAATGCCTCATCAGCTAGGTCAAAATGCTGCTCATTGATATAAGGTTTAATGGTGGCAAGGGCCGCAGCTAGTACCGTTATATCATCACTAAAGCCAACAATTGCTAAAAAGTCGGGGATGATATCAATAGGCATAACAAAATAAGCAAGAGCTGCAAATAGCGTTGCCTTAACATGTTTTGGAGTGGCAGGATCAAATGCACAATAATATGCAGCAACAAGTTCGCGGGTAAATGGAATATATTGTGCCGCTTTTTTGAACGTAGCCCAAAACAGTTTTTTAACACGTGTTGCACGAGATTGCTGCTGGTTTTCACTGCCTGCCGCTAAAATGTTATCCAGTTGTTTTTTGTCCAATCCTGTCGTCCTATAATTTAAAACTAATTTTAAATGACCCTAGTTGTGGTTCTATTCAGGCCTATATTATTGTTTAATTGGGGATTAAATGCGGCATTTTCCAATCAATCACTTAAAAAATTAACCATTTCTAATTTTATTGATTGTATTGATAATGGGTGCTTTTAATTTATTATAAACTTCAAATAAAACTTGCATGATATGATTTCATTTATTTTGTGGCTTTAATCTTTAAATTTAACAAAATATATGGATTGAATGGGGTGTTTTATACGATTTTTATCATTGCCGCATAAAAGCGCCTAAATCATTGTTCTATTATGGGACTAAATTTTGTAAAACCTATAGATGGTGCTGTTCTTTACATCCTATATTATATGTGTGGGACATGAGTGTAAGATAAATTAGCTTCATTAATATGGTTAACTAAATCGCCCTGTAGCTGGATTAAAATCGACGACCGATAAATGTTAAAAAGCCTGTTTCGGATTTAAGAGATGAGTATTTACCTGCCCATTGCTGAAATGTCTTTAAATATGCTGGTTTTAATTGGCATGGGGGCCGTTGTCGGTTTTTTGTCAGGCCTTTTTGGTGTGGGTGGTGGCTTTTTGATAACACCGCTGTTAATTTTTTATAATATCCCCCCAGCAATTGCCGTTGGGACAGGAGCCAATCAGGTAATTGCTTCATCAGTCACGGGCGCGTTATCGCACTTTAAACGCCGTACCCTTGATATAAAGATGGGTACATTTTTGGTTATTGGTGGTTTAGTTGGATCGGCAATTGGTATTGAGCTGTTTTCACTCTTGCGGCGCATTGGGCAACTTGATCTCATTATCTCATTGCTCTATGTGATTTTGCTTGGTGGCATCGGCATATTAATGACCATTGAAAGCGTGCGCTCCATGCGCCGTGCGCGTGGTGGCATGTCGCCGACAGCTCGCCGGCCTGGACATCAAGGCTGGATCCACCGCTTGCCTTTTAAAATGCGTTTTAAAGCGTCAAAAATCTATGTCAGTGTTATTCCTGTTTTGGGTATTGGCTTTGTTATTGGTATTTTGTCATCCGTGATGGGTGTCGGCGGTGGTTTTATCATGGTGCCAGCTTTGATTTATCTTTTACGGGTGCCAACCAATGTCGTTGTTGGAACATCACTTTTTCAAATTACTTTTGTCACCGCCTTTACCACGGTTTTACAGTCAATCACCAACCAATCGGTTGATGTAATTTTGGCCTTTTTGCTAATGCTTGGCGGTGTTGTTGGTGCGCAATATGGCACCAAGGCTGGCCGCAAGTTAAAAGCCGAGCAGTTGCGTCTTTTATTAGCTTTATTAGTATTGATTATGGCGCTTTGGTTGGCATTCCAGCTATTTATTCGCCCAAGTGAGCTCTTTAGCTTAACTATTGTGACGGGGTAGGTGATGAAAAATCTGTTTGCCTATCTTTTAAATAAAATGGCTAATTTGGCTTTGCTAATAATGGCAATGGCTGCCAGTGCCCAAGCGCAAGATGCCGCATCCATTACCCCAGATCCTGCGCAAATACCTGAGCAGGTGCAAATTATTGTCACTACTGATACAATCACTATTGGCACAAACTTTACCGGTACCGATCTTTATATTGCTGGCGTTGTGCAGCATGCCGACCCATTGGTTGCGCGCCAAAATCGTTATAATATTATTGTGACCCTTGAAGGTCCTTCACGGGAAATGACTATGCGCCAAAAAAAACGCCGTTTAGGTGTTTGGGTGAATGCTGACTCACTTACTTTCAAGTCTGTACCGCTTTATTATAATGTTGGTGCAACAAGTGAGCTGCGTGATATTACCGCGCCGCAAACCTATCGTGATCTTGGTTTGTCTATTGATTATATGCCCTTGCAGTCGGATAGTTTGGATCAGGAAAAAGTTCATCAATTTCGTGAACAGCTCATTGCTTTAAAGAAAAAACAACATCTTTATACGGAAAATCCGGGAACAGTCATGCTGGATCCATCTTCCTTGTTTAAAGCGCGTTTTGAATTACCAGCCAATTTGCCAGTTGGTAATTATCAGATCAAAGCGTATTTATTTCGTGATGGCGCCTATGTTAGCCATGCTGAAACCCGTTTGGATATTATGAAAGCGCATTTTGCCTATTCTATTTATCATTTGGCTCATGCTCATGCTTGGCTTTATGGTTTGTTGGCAGTCTTTATAGCAATTTTCACTGGCTTTGCTGGGCGCTTCATCTTACGTAAGGATTAAGAAAACGGTGAGCATAAGTATTGGTTTTTAAAAAGCGGTAAGAACAGGTAATCCTTGCCGCTTTAAGACTTAATGATGATCTGCTTGTTGTTGTTTCCATAGGGCTTTTAATTGATATAACTCCTCTAAAGCTTCACGCGGCGATAAATTATCAGGATTGAGGTCTTTTAACGCTTCGTCAAAAGCAGAAGGAATGCTTGATTTTTCTTCATGCTTTAAAGCAACAGAAAACAGCGGCAAATCATCAATAAGCTTATTGGCTTTGCCGGAAATTTCACCGTCTTCCAATTGCTTCAAAACGTCACGCGCGCGGTTTACTACTTGTTTAGGTAGGCCAGCAAGCTTGGCAACTTGTACCCCGTAAGAGCGGTCGGCCGCACCTTCGCCTACTTCATGCAAGAAAATAACATCGCCTTTCCATTCGCGCACTTTCATCGTGTGGTTGCGCAAACGTGGCAGTTTTTCAGTTAAAGCGGTCATTTCATGAAAATGGGTGGCAAAAAGCGCGCGGCAATGATTAACTTCATGCAAATATTCAACACTTGCCCAAGCAATAGAAAGGCCATCAAAGGTTGAAGTGCCTCGGCCAATTTCATCAAGGATGACTAAAGCGCGTTCACCAGCCTGATTTAAAATAGCAGCTGTTTCTACCATTTCCACCATAAAGGTTGAGCGGCCACGGGCAAGATCATCAGACGCACCAACACGGCTAAACAAGCGGTCAACCGTGCCAATATGGGCGGAACCTGCGGGCACAAAAGAACCCATTTGCGCCATAATCGCAATAAGAGCATTTTGCCGCAAAAAGGTAGACTTACCACCCATATTGGGGCCAGTGAGCAACCAGATTTCACCAAATTGCGCATTTTTATTTGGAGATAGATTGCAATCATTGGCAACAAAGGGATCACCTACTTGTTTACGCAAAGCTTGCTCAACAACGGGATGGCGGCCAGCAATAATATTAAAAGCAAGACTGTCATCAATTTGTGGGCGGCAATAACCTTGTTCATCAGCCAAAATAGCAAGGCTGCTGGTAACATCAAATAAGCTTAGGGCATTGGCACCATTGCGTAAAAGGTCGGCAACGGCAATAACTTCGCTTTCGAGCTGATTAAAAATATTAAGTTCTATTGTCAAAGCTTTATCGGCCGCATTGGCAATGCGGCTTTCAAGGTCTGCAAGTTCGGTTGTGGTAAAGCGCATGGCATTGGCCATGGTTTGGCGGTGGATAAAGCGTGCTTTAGCTTCAGCACCTTCGGTCATTGCGCCGGACTGGTTGACGGTTACCTCGATAAAATAACCCAAAATATTATTGTGCTTGATTTTTAAGGTCTTAATGCCTGTTTCATCCATATAGCGCGCTTGTAAGGCGGCAATAACTCGGCGCGACTCATCACGCAAGGCGCGCATTTCATCAAGCTCTTGATGATAGCTGGTGCGTACAAAACCGCCATCGCGTTTTAACAAGGGCAATTCATCTGCTAAGGCGCGTTCTAAATGCGCATAAAGTGGAAGGGGTAAGGTTTTTAAGGCTTCTAAAGCTTGCGCCAATTCAATAGGTAATAAAGTATTTCCTAGCATTTCCGTTAGCGAAAAGGCGGCAGACATTGCATTTAAAATGGCGGCAAAGTCGCGAGGGCCCCCGCGCTCAACCCCAAGGCGCGACACGGCGCGCGGCATATCAGCTATGCCTTTTAAAATTGCTCTTATGCCATCACAAATTTGCGCATTACCAAGGAAAAAAGCCACTGCATCTAATCTTTGATTAATGACATTGGGATTGGTAAGAGGGGTCATTAAACGTTCAGCTAACAACCTTGCTCCGCCATTGGTTACCGTGCGGTCAATGGCTTTTAATAAGCTGCCATTGCGATCGCCCGATAAAGTACGGTTTAATTCAAGGTTTAGACGCGTTGCTGGGTCAATAAAAAGGCTGCAGCCTTCAAACTCACGCTCCGGCCGCATCAAGGGTGGACGCTCGCTAATTTGGGTTTTTTCAATATAAGCAATTGCACCGCAAATAGCAATTAATTCGGGCTTAGTAAAATTGGCAAAACCACTTAAGGTTGCCACTTTA
Organism: Bartonella sp. HY328; assembly: GCF_025449335.1. Lineage (NCBI taxonomy): Bacteria > Pseudomonadati > Pseudomonadota > Alphaproteobacteria > Hyphomicrobiales > Bartonellaceae > Bartonella > Bartonella sp. HY328. Next base: position 2,877,664 of record NZ_CP104883.1, on the reverse strand, counting down.
AAATAATTGCAAATTCGAGCTTCGGCAGTTGCACTATCAAATAGGCTTTGTGGTTGTGTTGTAACACTGCGCCCTAAAATATCAAAAACGGGCCGTAAGGATTGGTCGTGGAATAGCTCATCACTGACCAAAATTTCCTTAGGGTCAATGCGCATAATATCGCCCAAAAGTCGCTCAAGACTGCTTTCAATGACTTTGAAAACACCGGTTGAAATATCAATCCATGCCAAAGCAAAGCCATGCTCGCCTTGCCCTTTAACCCGCCCTAAAGCCATAAGATAATTGGCTGATGATGGATCAAGCAGTTTTTCTTCGGTGAGTGTTCCAGGTGTTACAAGGCGAACAACGTCGCGCTTGACCACTGATTTTGCGCCGCGTTTTTTAGCTTCTGCTGGATTTTCAATCTGCTCGCATACAGCTACGCGGTAGCCTGCGGTAATCAGGCGTTGCAAATAATCATCTGCAGTGTGAACAGGCACACCGCACATTGGAATGTCTTCACCAAGATGCTTGCCGCGTTTTGTGAGCGTTATGCCAAGCGCACGCGAAGCATCAACCGCATCGTCAAAAAACAATTCGTAAAAATCACCCATACGATAAAACAACATATAATCGCTATGGGCCGCCTTGATTTCGATATATTGTTCCATCATTGGCGTTGGGCGATCAACTACAGGCGTTACGGGCTTATTGTCAGTGGCGCTTGGTTGCAAGGCTTGTGTTCCAGTCGTTTTTAAGCGGTGATTTTAAAATTGGTAATTATCATCATGTCACCATAAGCAATGGCACTTTGATAAACTGCATATTGCGTCAATGATCAAAAATTGCAACGCTTACAACGCAGTATTACACATGATAATACGCCATTTCCCCAATGCAGACTTTCGCTCAAAACTTATGTAAAATTTTGAGCTGAATTTATTTTTAATGGAATTAAAGCGCTTTTATTTGCGATACATTCCACGAAGTATCATTTTGCTGGCAGGCTTTGCCTTGGTAAATCATAATGCCGTTAAAGGATTCGCGCGTGGTTTTAAATGAGCGACATTGGCTACCATTTTCAACAAAACTGTTAAGGATAGACATGGTTCCTCGGCTACCTGTTGCGTCATTTTTCCAGTTAACAATTGAGGAATCAGGCTGCGCTGCTATTTTTTCACGCATGACTTTTTCATCGCCGCCTAAGTCAATCTTGGGTAAATTTGCGCTATTCCCACCGATTGATCCAGTAATAATGCTGTTATCAGGCATGATTTGCGGTGTCTTAGGCTGCACAACAACGCAAGCTTGTAGGCACAGCCCTGATACCAATAGGCTAGAACAAAGCACTAATGGGCGAAAATAACAAGAAAATGCGTTTTTAAATTTAATCATCAAAAGCTTTCCGGTACTTTATAAACAAAGGTTTTGATGTAACCAATGCTTGAACTCTTTACGCAATACTAATAGGCTCATATTAAGCCGGACGACTTGAGCTTAACTTCTATCTGAGAATTTCACAAGCGCTAGGATATATTATGACAAATGATACATTAACAGAAGATGACTTTACCAAGGAGGAATCTCCTTTTGATCTTTTTACAAAATGGTTAGATGACGCAGGCGCTAGCGAAATAAATGACCCCAATGCTATGGCTTTAGCCACAGTGGATAGCCAAGGCCTACCCGATGTGCGTATGGTTTTGCTTAAAGGTTTTGACGATGATGGTTTTGTTTTTTACACCAATTTTGAAAGTCAAAAAGGTGTGGAAATCTTAAATAGTATGAAAGCGGCACTATGTTTCCATTGGAAATCGTTACGTCGACAAGTGCGTGTTCGTGGTATTGTGGAAATCGTTAGTGATGAAGAAGCTGACGCCTATTATAATAGCCGCGCACGAGGCAGCCGTATTGGTGCTTGGGCATCTAAACAATCACGGCCGCTTGAAAGCCGCTTTGCGCTTGAAAAGGCAGTCGCTGAATATGGCTTGCGCTATGCTGTTGGTTCCATTCCGCGCCCGCCTTATTGGTCTGGCTTTCGCATTCGTCCAACTTATATTGAATTTTGGCACGATAGGCCATTTCGCCTTCATGACCGTTTGGTCTTTAAGCGAGATAATGTTGATGATGAAGACTGGCAAACCGTGCGGCTTTATCCATAAATGCTTCACTTCGGAAATTTAAGTTTTGAAAAAAAGGTCATTATTCATTTAATGGCCTTTTGCTTATTTTAGAATGATTTTATTCCTCATTGACAATTCATTATATTTAGCTAATGATCGGCTTGTACCTGGGGTGTCTCGACAAGAGGCTGAGATATTGCTGGCTTTTAAGCAGCGCAATGACCCGTTGAACCTGATCCAGCTCATACTGGTGGAGGGATGGTCTTATGTCTGCTGCATCATGTCTTTATAGTTAGACTTATCGCAAATAGGCATTTTTCTCCTTTACCTTTGGCGAGAGGGATTTTCCTTTAAATAAAGCAAGGAGAATTCACCATGTCAGAAAATTGTTTTAAAGTAACAACTGGCGCACTTCCTTCTTCTAAAAAAAACTATAAATCAGGCACTATTTATCCGCAAATAAAGGTGCCTATTCGCTATATAAAATTGCACCCCTCTAGTAATGAACCAGATTTGCCAGTCTATGATTCGTCTGGCGCTTATAGCGATGAAAATACGGATATTACGATTGATAAGGGGCTTGCGCCTATTCGTGAATCTTGGATATTGGCGCGCTGTGATGTCGAGACCTATGAAGGGCGAACCGTTAAGGCTGCAGATAATGGCTTTGTATCAAAGGCAAAAAAAACTCCAGAATTTTTGCAATGCCGCCAACCACTTCGCGCCAAAAATAATGCAGCCGTCACGCAAATGGCTTATGCACGCGCTGGTATTATTACGCCAGAAATGGAATTTGTTGCAATACGAGAAAATTTGGGGCGTGAAAACTTAGAGCATAAAATACGCACCACTGGTGAAAGCTTTGGTGGAGCTATTCCACCATTTGTAACGCCCGAATTTGTCCGCGATGAAATTGCCCGCGGTCGAGCGATTATTCCCAATAATATTAATCACCCTGAAAGTGAACCAATGATTATTGGTCGTAATTTCAGTGTGAAAATTAACGCAAATATTGGTAATTCAGCCGTGACGTCTTCAATGGAGGAAGAAGTCGAAAAAATGGTATGGGCCATTCGCTGGGGAGCGGATACAGTGATGGATCTTTCAACTGGTCGTAATATTCATAATATTCGCGAATGGATTATTCGAAATTCTCCTGTGCCTATCGGCACCGTGCCAATTTATCAAGCCTTAGAAAAAGTTAATGGCATTGCCGAAGATCTAAACTGGGAGATTTTTCGTGACACTTTGATTGAGCAAGCTGAGCAGGGGGTTGACTATTTTACCATTCATGCTGGCGTACGTCTTTCCTATATTCCCTTAACCGTTGATCGTGTTACCGGCATTGTCTCGCGCGGTGGCTCCATCATGGCGAAATGGTGCTTATATCATCATAGGGAAAGTTTCCTTTACGAGCATTTTGATGAAATATGCGATATAGCCCGTGCTTATGACATTGCCTTTTCATTGGGGGATGGTTTGCGTCCAGGTTCGATTGCTGATGCCAATGATGCGGCGCAATTTGCCGAACTTGAAACCTTGGGAGAGCTTACAAAAATTGCTTGGGCAAAAGATTGTCAAGTGATGATTGAAGGACCAGGTCATGTGCCCATGCATAAGATTAAAGATAATATGGATAAGCAATTAGCCTATTGTGGTGAAGCACCTTTTTATACTTTGGGGCCGCTTACTACCGATATTGCTCCTGGCTATGACCATATAACATCGGCAATAGGTGCGGCGCAAATTGCTTGGTATGGCACTGCTATGCTGTGTTATGTCACACCAAAAGAGCATCTTGGCTTGCCAGATCGACAAGATGTTAAAACCGGAGTTATCACTTATAAAATTGCAGCTCATGCCGCCGATCTTGCCAAAGGATTACCAGCTGCTCAATTACGTGATGATGCGTTGTCGCGCGCACGGTTTGAATTTCGCTGGGAGGACCAGTTTAATTTGTCATTGGATCCTGAAACTGCCCGTTCTTTTCATGATCAGACCTTGCCAAAAGAAGCTCATAAGCTTGCACATTTTTGTTCAATGTGTGGCCCCAAATTTTGCTCTATGAAAATTTCGCACGAAATTAAAGACGAAATGGAAAAGGAAAAGCAAAAAAAAGAAGGTATGGCGACAATGGCACAAAAATATAAGCAAAATGGTGATCTTTATATGGAAGTTTCATAAATAGTAAAAAGCACCTGTGTTTTCACACAGGTGCTTTAAAATTTAAAAAGATTTAAAGCTTATTGCTGTAAGGCAACGGCACGGTCAAGACCTGCGCTAAAGCCTTTTAGTGAAACGGTGAGCGTTACATCTTGGCCACCATCAAAAGCCTTGCCAACGAGAATGAGGTTTTGTCCACTTTTTAGACCAGAAACCAATTGGTTGGTAAGTGGAAGATTTGCAACGCAACCACCTGGATAGCAAGTATTGAAAGCTGTGGTTGCTGGTGTGCCATTATCAATGCGATAGGTCATGCCTTCAGCTAAGCGAAGACCAAAAGGCAAAACAAGGTTGATTTTGCTGTCGGTTGCACTTGGAATAACCTCAATAGCCATGACGCGCTGACCATTATTTTGCATTTGCTGTTGTGATACACTACAGATTTTTTTAGAATTTTGCACACCGCAAGATACAGTCCAATCTTGGAATGTTTCTTGTACGGTGCTTGCACCGCCGGAGAAACTAACTGAATTTGCGGCAGGAGCTGCATCTTGTGCAGAAGCAACCCCAAGTCCAGCGATGCTCAATACAGCTGCGATCAACAGTTTTTTCATCATATTTCTTCCTGTTTCATAGTCATAGATTGTGGCTTTATATTTAAATCTAAAGCTTGTTTTCTCATAATTTCTAATTTTCTTAAATAAAAATTCTAATACAAATAGAATTAAATTTTGAAATCTTATATTATGACATTCTGTCGAAACCAATTAATCAGTTCTTTGCCCATTAAAATATTACAACACAAGCCGTGTAAATTGCTGAGCTTAGGTGACCTTCTATTTCAATATAAGAGTTAGAGCAATTTTGCAAAGAGTAAATAGTTAATTAAAAAATCAACAAGATTTATAAAATATTTTACGACCTTTTGGGCTAAATTTTTATTAGTTCTAATATTTTGTGCAGATTTCAATATAGTTTGCAAAAATTTTAAAGATTGAAAAAATTGGAGATTAGACAGAAATTTCCAAACATAAAAAATAATTATATTCTGTAATTAATTTTTTTTGCCGCAAAACCTTAAAATAACATTGCATTCGCGTCGATAATGGTGCTGTTATATGGCAGCAAAAATGTGTAAAAAAAATACATTATATCACCTTACTTAGGTGAAGCATTTTTAATGCTTTGGTTGGTTCTAGTTAAAAGGAGAGATGACTTGGGCGAGATAATCTTCGTTGCCAAAGAAACGGCAGAGGGGGAGCCGCGTGTTGCTGCGTCTCCTGAAACAGTAAAAAAATATATTGGTCTTGGTTACAGCGTAATTGTCGAAAAATCGGCTGGCGATTTGTCACGCATTCCAGATAGCGAATATGAATCAGCAGGTGCAACCCTTGGAACCGCAAGTCAGGCAAAAAATGCTGATATTATTTTAAAGGTTCGCCGGCCTAGTGAAAAAGAATTGTCAACCTATAAAAAAGGAGCAGTGCTTATTGCCATGCTTGATCCTTATGGTCATGAAGGTGATGTTGCCGCTCTTGCCAAAGCTGGTATTAGTGCGTTTACAATGGAATTTATGCCGCGCATTACCCGTGCTCAGGTGATGGACGTACTTTCTTCGCAGGCTAATCTTGCCGGCTATCAAGCGGTGATTGATGCAGCTAGCACCTATGATCGTGCCATGCCAATGATGATGACCGCCGCGGGTACTGTGCCAGCTGCTAAATTATTTGTCATGGGCGCAGGCGTTGCCGGCTTGCAAGCTATCGCTACCGCACGCCGTCTTGGTGCAGTGGTAACCGCTAATGATGTGCGCCCCGCCGCCAAAGAGCAAGTGGCATCACTTGGCGCAAAGTTTATCGCTGTTGAAGATGATGAGTTTCGCGCTGCCGAAACATCAGGTGGCTATGCCAAGGAAATGTCGAGCGAATATCAGGCAAAACAAGCAGCTCTTACCCAAGATCACATTGCCAAACAAGATATCGTTATTACTACCGCACTTATTCCAGGGCGTCCTGCACCGCGATTAATTACCAAAGACATGCTTAAAACCATGCGTCCTGGCTCGGTTGTTGTTGATCTTGCGGTTGAACGCGGCGGCAATGTTGAAGGCGCAGTTGCCAATCAAGTTGTGGAGGTTGAAGGTGTTAAAGTGGTGGGTTACACCAATATGCCAGGCCGTATTGCTGCAACAGCGTCTCAGCTTTATGCGCGCAATCTTTTTGCTTTCCTTGAAAGCATGACAAATAAGGAAGCCAAAGAATTGAAGATCAATTTAGATGATGAATTGGTAAAGGCAACTTTGCTTACCCATGATGGGGCAATACTTCATCAAGCTTTCGCCCATGTAGAAATTGAAGAAAAACCAGCTGCCAAAAAGGCCGCCAAGAAAGGGGCTGAATGATGGAGACCACTGCTATTGAAAATATAATTCAAAGCCTTGATCAAGCTAAAAACAGTTTAGAGCAGATTGCTGCAAATCAGAGCGAAACCATTATCACTATCACCCAAACAACAACGGGTGGCTCGATGGATTTTGTCTATCAATTGGCTGTTTTCTTTTTGGCTATTTTTGTTGGTTATTATGTTGTCTGGTCGGTTACACCGGCACTTCATACGCCGCTTATGGCGGTTACCAATGCTATTTCGTCCGTTATTGTGGTTGGGGCCCTTTTAGCGGTGGGTTGGTCTGCTTCTGGCATGGCGACTGCCTTTGGTTTTATTGCTCTCATCCTTGCCAGCATCAATATTGTTGGCGGATTTTTAGTAACACAGCGCATGCTTGCCATGTATAAGAAAAAAGAAAAGTGAGGCTTAAATTATGAGTGTTCAATTTGCTGCCTTCCTTTATTTGGTGTCAGGCATTCTATTCATCATGGCCTTGCGCGGTCTATCGCATCCAACAACTAGCCGTAAAGGTAATATTTACGGCATGGTTGGTATGGGCATTGCCATTGTAACAACCCTATTATTAACCACTCCCGGATTTTTAGGCATAACTCTTATTATTGCAGGTCTTGGTATTGGCGGCGTGATCGGTGCTAGAATTGCAGATCGCATTGCCATGACCTCAATGCCACAATTGGTCGCGGCTTTCCACTCCTTGGTCGGTCTTGCAGCGGTTATGGTGGCTGCTGCCGCACTTTATTCGCCAAGTTCATTTAATATTGGCGATGTTGGCTCAATTCACGGCCGCGCGTTGGTTGAAATGGCGATTGGTGTTGCTATTGGTGCAGTAACATTTACTGGTTCTATAATTGCATTCTTGAAGCTTGATGGCCGCATGTCTGGTAAGCCAATTTTATTGCCAGCCCGTCATCTTATCAATATTGCCCTTGGCGTTGCTATTCTTGTTCTCATCATTGTTTTGGTGGCGAGCGAAAGTCATTTTGTTTTCTGGCTTATTGTTGTGTTGGCATTGGTTATCGGTGTTACCATGATTGTGCCAATTGGTGGGGCTGATATGCCTGTGGTTGTGTCAATGCTTAATTCCTATTCCGGTTGGGCTGCGGCTGGTATTGGTTTTACCTTGCAAAATATGGCGCTTATTATTACGGGTGCGCTGGTTGGTTCATCTGGCGCAATTTTGAGCTATATCATGTGTAAAGGCATGAATCGCTCGTTTATTTCAGTAATTTTGGGTGGCTTTGGTGGTGAAACAGCCGCTGCTGCTAGTGGTGGTTCTACTGAACAACGCCCGGTTAAACAGGGTTCTGCTGATGATGCTGCCTTTGTGATGAAGAATGCTGCTAAAGTTATTATCGTTCCAGGCTATGGTATGGCTGTTGCGCAAGCACAGCATGCCTTGCGTGAAATGGCGGATAAGTTAAAGGCAGAAGGCGTTGAAGTTAAATATGCCATTCACCCTGTTGCTGGCCGAATGCCCGGCCATATGAATGTGCTTTTAGCTGAAGCCAATGTGCCATATGATGAAGTCTTCGAGCTTGAGGATATTAATTCAGAATTTCCAACCGCTGATGTGGCCTTTGTTATTGGTGCAAATGATGTTACCAATCCGGCAGCCAAAACTGATCCAACCTCACCAATTTACGGTATGCCTATTCTTGATGTTGATAAGGCAGGAACAGTGCTATTCTTGAAACGTGGTATGGGTTCTGGCTATGCTGGCGTTGAAAATGAACTTTTCTTCCGTGACAACACAATGATGTTGTTTGGTGATGCCAAGAAGATGGTTGAAGCAATTGTTAAATCGCTTGATGCTGACTAGTCTTAAGGCTTCTTAAAGCAAATATTTAACGGCGATAAGATTATTCAATTTAATCTTGTCGCCTTTTTTATAGGTTTTGATTTCGCTTTTATTGCATTTTTAATTAAAATAAACGGTCATAAAATATAGAGACTATTGATTTGGGGCTTAAATTTTTTTATGAGAGATAATTAACATTTATTCTTTTTCAAGATGTTAAAATTACCAAAGGGATAATGATGAAAAAATACTTTCAATCATATTTGCCGTTGGTTTTTTGGCTAGCATATTAGCGATATCAATTGCTGCACCAATAACAGAAAAAGTACTCCAATCAGCGCAAGAATTTCCGCCGCCAGTTGTTAAAAACGATGAAGGTTTGGATAGGACGCCATGTGATGAAGACTGATTAAGTGTTTGATTTTTTTTAATTTTAAAAAAGTTGCTCAAATTATTGCATGAAATTGCTCGCTTTTTATGGGCTAAGTATAAAGGAAGCTATTGCCTTTTATTTACCAAAGGGCAATATTTTTCATTTATGAGCTTGTGAAATTTACTCAAATATTGATTATTTTCTTGAAGGATTGATGATGTCTGCTCACCTCCCTAAACTTGGTATTATCCGCCTTGAACATGGTATTGGTTTGGATCTACCAGCCTATGAGACTGCAGGTGCGGCTGGTATGGATCTGCGTGCAGCGCTCCCCAAAGATCGCCAAATTATTTTAAATCCAGGTCGGCGTATTTTAGTGCCAACCGGTTTAATTTTTGAAATTCCATTGGGTTATGAGGTGCAAATCAGGCCACGTTCGGGTCTTGCCTTAAAGCATGGCATAACCTGCCTTAATACGCCTGGTACTATTGATAGTGATTATCGTGGTGAAATTCAGGTTCTTTTGATTAATTTGGGTGAAGAAGAATTTAGAATCACCCGCGCTATGCGCATTGCGCAAGCAGTAATTGCTCCTGTTGTGCAGTTACAGTGTGAAGAACGCCAAGAAATTTCGCAAACCGAGCGAGGCGAAAAAGGTTTTGGCTCAACTGGACATCATTAGGGCGCATTTCGATCTGATTGGATCAGATCGGCGCTCTAATCCATTGTTTGCACCGCGTTTTTTGTCCGAAAACCGCTTCACACTTTTCGGAAAACGCTCTAGGGCGCTAGTCAAATTTAAAGTATTTAAAAAAAATGCCTCAAATTTTCATTTGAGGCATTTTGCATTTTTAAAGATTAGTTTGATTGCACTTGTTGACGTGCGTTTTCTTCAGCCATGCGCTGTTGGAAAATTGCTGCAAAGTCAATTGGGTCAATCATCAATGGTGGGAAGCCGCCACTGCGTGTAATACCGGCAATGATTTCGCGAGCAAATGGGAAAAGCAAGCGTGGGCATTCAATGAAAACAACCGGCATTACATGTTCTTGCGGGAAGTTTTGCACGCGGAACACGCCGCCATAAACGAGTTCAATATTGAACATTACGTCTTTTTCATCGCCTGCACGTGCATTTAATGAAAGAACAACGTCATACATGTCATCGCCCATTTCATTGGCGTTAACATTTACAGCGATATTGATTGGCGGAGCATTATCACGCAAGCGCAATGAATTAGGCGCATTTGGACTTTCAAAAGAAAAATCGCGGATATATTGCGTTAAAATATTAAGACTAGGTGCAGCTGCACCATTATTGTTTGCATCTGTCTCAGACATAAACACTACCTTCTTTTAAAGGCGAACAACGGCCCGCCAGCGTTGGAATATATTATTCGCTATCACGTAAGTACAATTATGGCAAGAAAAGCTGGAAATAGTTTTGCGTTTTTTTTAGGATTATCGCAAGTTATCATCGTTTTTAGTGTTACTTATGTATTTCATGTCACGCTTTTTCTCATTTTCACTGTGGTATTCATCGCTATCAAGATCAATTATAATTTCGTCATCCTTTGATGATGAATAATTGTTAGGATTAGTGGTTCGGTAATCTGCATAATATTTGGTGCTAAGTTTCGTGTAGTTTTTCATAAATTTTAACAATTGCGTTTGCACAAAGGGAATGAGTAAAATAATCGCCAAAGTATCGGTGACAAAACCGGGAATGAAAAGTAAAACACCTGCAAAAAAGGTGATTAAGCCTTTAACCATCTGTTGGTCGGGATTTCTTCCAGCTGCAAGCTCAACTTGAACTTGCGTTATCATATCGCGGCCAGATTTTGCGATCAATGATCCACCAATTACCATTCCTAAGAATAATAGCAACAAGGTCCATAAAACGCCTACCTGTCTTCCAACAACTATTATGCTTGCAACTTCAATAAAAAAAGCTGCAAAAAATACAAATCCAAATAAACGCAGCTTCATTCATAATGCCTTTTAATCATTAGCAAAAACGCTTTTAATCTCACCATATCTCAACTTAGCTCAGATTTTACAATCACATTATAAAATAAAAGCCAATATCCGCCTAAAGTACCAGCAGTGCAGACATTAATATAATTATAAAATATATGATTTAAAGTGCAATAAGCCTTTTTGTCGTGTTTCTATTTTATCTTTGGTTGTTGGCAGTGATATTATTGGTCTTTAAGGCCGTTGCCGCTGCGTTAACCCTTTTTGATATTTTCATTGTTGAAGAATTGTACTTCTATAAAAATATTGTTACAAAATAGGCGTTGAATAAAAGCTGTAGTGTGTGGAAGTCTTGCAGCTTGGAGGAACCATTTTTTAAATTCAACAAAATGTAATAAATTTGCAATAGGCAAACGGTAACTCCAAGAGATTGAATGAGCCAAAACATATGACTGGTCATATGTTTTATAAGGAATTTGGATCTAACTTTGGAGTAGGTTATGGGTTTTTCGGTTAAATTTGGTATTGCCGCAATTGTATCCGTGCTTTCAATGAGCACTGCTTTTGCGCAAACAGAAATTACTTTTTGGCATTCAATGAGTGGTCAGCTTGGGCAAGAAGTTGAAAGTCTTGCCAATGATTTTAATAAAAGCCAAACAGAATATAAGGTTGTGCCATCTTTTCGCGGCGAATATGAAGAAAGCATGATTGCAACGATTGCTGCATTTCGCGCTAAGCAGCAGCCAGTCCTTGTGCAGGTTTATGAAGTAGGCACTGGCACGATGATGGCAGCAAAGGGCGCCGTATATCCCGTATATAAATTGATGGAAGAAACCAAAGAAACTTTTGATCCATCTGCTTATCTACCAGTGGTTAGTGGCTATTATACTGATACGGATGGTAAAATGCTATCCATGCCATTTAATTCTTCAACACCTATTCTTTATTACAATAAGGATGTTTTTAAAAAGGCAGGTCTTGATCCGGAAAAAGCACCAAAAACTTGGGAAGATATTGAATCTTTTTCGAAAAAAATTCTTGATTCTAAGGCTGCAAGTTGTGGCTTTACCATGACCTATGCTGCCCATTGGATTGGCCTTGAGAATTTTTCTGCTTTGCATAATGTTCCCTATGGTACCAAGGAAAACGGCTTTGGTGGACTTGATGCTACTTTAACTTTTAATGGTGATTTGCAAGAGCGCCTGTGGAAAGACCTAAAGAAATGGTCGGATAATGGTGTTTTCCGTTATGGCGGCGCCGCTGGTGGACTTAATGCCACCCCTATGTTTGTTTCACAAAATTGTGCCATGTTCATGCAGTCGTCGGGTTCGCGTGGCGGCATTGTAAAGCAAGCTAAGTTTGATGTGGGCTTTGGTATGTTGCCTTATTACGCTGATGTAAAAGGCGCGCCGCAAAATTCTATCATTGGTGGTGCATCGCTTTGGGTATTGCAAGGCCATAAGGACGAGCAATATAAGGGCGCAGCCAAGTTTTTGAACTTCTTGTCCTTGCCAGAAAATCAGGCTCGTTGGCACCAAAATACCGGTTATTTGCCAATTACCAAAGCAGCTTATGAACTGAGCAAAAGCCAAGGTTTTTATGAAAAAAATCCCGGCACAGAAATAGCTATCAAGCAAATTAATTTAAATCCTCCGACAGAAAACTCAAAAGGTGTGCGTTTTGGTAATATGCCGCAAATTCGTACTATCCTTGATCAGGAATTGGAAGCTGTTCTTAACGGTTCAAAACAACCAAAGGCAGCACTTGATGAAGCTGCTGCACGGGGCAATCAAATATTGCGAGAGTTTGAAACTGCCAATCAGTAAGTTGAAAATACATTATAAATTGAGGAAATGGCTAGTTTTGGCCATTTCCTTTTTAGTATTTTGGGTTGTTAGGCCATAAATTGAAATTTGGAAAAGAGCACTATGCAAGAAAAGCGGGTCTATTTTAAAAACCATATTTTGCCTTATTGGCTTTTAGCACCGCAATTAGCGGTTACGTTTTTCTTTTTTTTATGGCCTGCTGCACAGGGTATTATTTCATCTTTTCAACGAGAAGATCCGTTTGGCTTTAAAACTGTTTTTGTTGGTTTTGATAATTATATTCGTATTTTTTCAAGTCCGGCTTATTTTCATTCTATATATGTGACCGTCATTTTTGCCGTATCGGTCACAGTGCTTTCAATGGGCGTTTCACTATTACTTGCCGTCTGCGCTGATCGAGTTATCAAGGCAAAATCATTTTATACGACAATGCTCCTATGGCCTTATGCGGTTGCGCCTTTAATTGCTGGTGTTTTATGGCTTTTTCTTTTTAATCCCACTATCGGTACAATACCGCATTTACTAAGTCTGATGAATATTAAGTGGAATCATCTTGTTAATGGTACACAGGCAATGATACTCATCACTATTGCTGCAAGTTGGAAACAGATTTCTTATAATTTTTTGTTTTTTCTTGCTGGGCTGCAATCCGTACCCAAATCGCAAATTGAAGCTGCAGCAATTGATGGGGCCGGGCCAATAAAGCGTTTTTGGACCATTGTCTTTCCGCAATTATCGCCAACGACTTTTTTCCTTTTAATTATCAATATAAATTATGTGATGTTTGATACTTTTGCGATTATTGCCGGAACAACTGAAGGTGGACCTGCACAGGCAACCAATACTCTTGTCTATAAGGTTTTTGATGACGGGTTTAGAAATCATATGATTGGCATTTCTGCAGCACAATCAACCATTTTAATGATTTTAGTTATCGCGCTTACTGTTTTCCAGTTCCGCTTTGTCGAGCGGCGCGTACAGTATTAAGGAGCTTGATCATGGTAGAAAATAGACCCTTTTTGGTGTTCCTTACTTATTTCACTCTTGTTTTAGGTATCGTTCTTACCTGTTTTCCCGTTTATATTGCCATCATCGCATCAACTCATGGTTCGGATGCATTTTCCACGGGCTCTTTACCACTTCTACCCGGTGGTCATGCCATCGAAAACTATAGCTCGGTGCTTGGCATTAGTAAGACAGAAAGCGGATTGCCAGCGATGTGGCCGCTATTAACCAATTCATTTATCATGGCAATGGGAATTTCAATTGGTAAAATTGCGATTTCGATTATCTCTGCCTATGCTATCGTCTATATGCGTTTTCCATTTCGTAAAACTGCTTTTGCATTAATTTTTGTGACGCTGATGCTACCGGTAGAGGTACGCATTATGCCTACCTTTCAAGTGGTTGTCGATCTAGGTTTGTTGAACTCCTATGCTGGTATGATTATTCCGCTGATCGCATCTGCAACGGCTACATTTTTGTTTCGGCAATTCTTTTTAACTGTGCCAGATGAATTGTTGGAGGCGGCACGAATTGATGGGGCAGGGCCATTTAAATTCTTTAAAGATATTTTATTACCGCTAAGCAAGATTAATTTGGCCGCTTTATTCATTATTCAATTTGTCTATGGTTGGGTACAATATTTATGGCCACTTATTGTCACTACGGATGCTAAATATCAAACAATTTTGGTCGTGATGCGCCAGCTTTTTGTGGAATCTTTACAAGCTGACCCAAAATGGAATATTTTAATGGCAGTTGCAGTCCTTGCCATGTTGCCGCCCGTTATTGTGATTGTGTCGATGCAACGCTTATTTGTTAAAGGCCTTATTGAAACGGAGAAATGAGATGGCTTCGATAAAGCTTTCTAATATTAAAAAACAATATGATAATGGCATAACCGTGATTGAAGGACTTAATCTATCGGTTAATGATGGCGAGTTGGTGGTTTTGGTTGGGCCGTCTGGCTGCGGTAAATCCACCTTATTACGCATGGTGGCAGGTCTTGAGCAAATATCTGGCGGTGAATTATATATTGGTGACAAACTGGTCAATAATATCGAGCCAGCCGAGCGTGATATTGCAATGGTTTTTCAAAATTACGCACTTTATCCTCACATGAGTGTGCGCGGTAATCTTGAATATGGTTTAAAAAATCGCAAAACTCCAAAAGATGAGCGTGATAAACGCATCATGGAGGCGGCCAAGATGCTTGAAATCGAACCGTTTTTAGATCGTAAGCCACGGCAATTATCGGGCGGGCAGCGCCAAAGAGTGGCGATGGGACGCGCTATCGTGCGTAAACCTAAATTATTTCTTTTCGATGAGCCATTATCCAACCTTGATGCTAAATTGCGCGGTCAAATGCGGGTAGAAATTAAAACATTACAAAGGCGTTTAAAAACCACCAGCCTTTATGTAACCCATGACCAGTTGGAAGCTATGACTTTGGCGGATAAATTGGTGGTGATGAATAAGGGTAAAATTGAGCAAATAGGCTTGCCAGTTGATATTTATGATAAACCGAATACTTTATTCGTTGCAAGTTTTATCGGCTCGCCGCAGATGAATTTTGTAGATCGGTCAGTGTTAAGTGCAATTGGTGGCGATGGCATGGTGTTTGGTAAAGAGGCTGATTATATTGGCTTTAGACCTGGTGCTGTGTTGTTGGGTGAGCCGCGTCAGGATTGCCTCAACTTTAATGCTAAAATTTTGTTGGTGGAATTAATCGGTGCAGGTTGCCAAATTTTGGTTGAGTGGCAAGGGCAACAATTAACCATCGAATTGCCGGATCGTTTACACCAAAATGATGAAGGAAATTTACAGTTTTCAGTGCCGCTAAAAGATCTTCACCCCTTTAATAAGCAAAGTGGTTTACGGATAGAGGGTTAGGGGCAAATTTTTTTATCAGTGTTTTAAGCGGTTAACTATTTTTGTATAATGAGAGGTTGCTATGCATAAGCCTAAAATTACAGCGCATCGTGGCGGCGCGGCACTTGCGCCAGAAAACAGCCTTTCGGCTTTTATGAATGCCGTCGTACTTGGTGCGGATGAAGTGGAATGTGATGTCCATTTGCTAAAAAGCGGTGAGGTTGTGGTTTTTCATGATTTTCATCTTGAGCAACTAGCAGGCAGAAGTGGTGATATATCCGAGCTCAACAATGATGAACGCAAAGCTTTGCGCGTAAGCGGCGGTCATGAAGCGCCGCCTTTGCTTGAAGATGTGCTTGAGGCTTTCGCTCCAAGCAATCTTGGTTTGCATATTGAAATAAAGACCCGTGGCAATAAGGCGGAAGAACTAGTTTTAGCGCAAAAATCATTGGCTTTGATTGAAGCCCATAAAATGGCCAATCGCTCATCGGCAATTAGTTTTGATGGTGATTGTTTAAAGCCATTTATTGAGGCAGGTATTCCATCAGGCCCTTGTGTTGAGCGCATGCCAGAAGATTTTTCTGCCTATTTTGCCGCTTGTCGTAATAAGGGCTATCGTGACTTAAGCTTTAATGGCAGTGCAACTTCGGTTGAATTTGCGAAAGCTGCCATTGACGAAGGTTTTCAATTGGGTGTGTGGACTATTAATGGCCCTGCAAGGCTTGCCCATTGGCTCAAGCAACCGGTTAAATATGTCACAACCGATCAGCCTGACCTTGCTTTAAAAATGCGCAAGGAAATATGTAAGTCTTTATAGTTGTTGTTTCGCCCCGCTATTTGGCAAGGCTATCATCATATGCAATGGGCATGAATATATGCTGGATTTTTACAAAAATAGAATGAAGTAATAAACTGTGTTTTATATTAACAATTTCTAATTTTTAAGATATTTTTGTAAAAGGAATAACATATTATAGTTTTTCTAATATAAACAATTATGGATAGTTGAACTTGTTTCTTGATTTTTTTCAGCTAATCTGCTTTCACTTTTTCTTGACTATTTTATAAAACCTATTGGTATTTATCAATGGTGGGATTGGGGCGGGGCATTTGCAAACAAAACAACAGAATTTATTATTTTTGCAGCATTTATTATTTTTATTGCCGTTAGCAATTAAAAAGGGGATGAAATGGATAATTTCAACTGCTTTTTAAAAAGTAATAATTTGCAAGAGTTTGACTATGCTTGTTTTGAAGGTAAAGCCGTTGTTCATTCCTTTGATGAGGTGGAGGCCTATTTTTCTCGCCATAGCGGTGTGAATAGCCATTTTATTTTTGCCAAGCCCTTTATCAGTGAAACGCGCGATAATAGTGGGGATGTTGTTTCTTGGTATTGCAACGAGCATGGCAGCGCCATTGCTTGGCAGGATCTTGACGTGGGCACCAAGGCAAGGGTGGCTCAAGAACTGCAAAAAGAATGGCAAAATATTTTGACAATCTTTGCTGCAAGTTCTCTTTTGCCAATTGTAGAGCGCTGGTTTAACATTGCTGATATTAGTCAAGATTTATTATTGGTAGCAAATCGCCCGATATTGACTAATTGGGGGCTTTTACCAAAAGTAATCAGCAAAGATGAGACGACACGCATAAATCATTTTAATAATGGATTGGGTCATGTAATTGGTGTTAAGGCTGCTTTGCCTTTTTATGATACTGATAGCGATCTTTCCACCCCTTTGATAGGAGGCCAGACTGTGGCTGCAAATGATGGCAATCAGCATCAAGGCTCGCAATTAAGCCAAAATGCCCATAACCAGAATCCAGATGCAACAAGAGTGCATGAGACGCATCAATATGTGACAGTACCGCCATCAAGAGGTGGTTTTTTATTGCCGCTTATTTTTTCAGGGGTTTTTCTTTTTCTCATTGCGCTATTGATGCTGGTTTATTTTCTACCAGCGGGCAATCTTGGAATTAAGGTTTCGTCAACTGAAAAAGATGAAGCTATTGCTTTGCTGGAAACACGCCGTGATGAATTGAAAAATGGTTTGAGCAATTTTAGCTGCCCAATAGCTGAAGCTGGCCCGCAATCGGCAGGACGTACCCAAGGTGGTGGATCAGGCAATAGTGGTGATGGCGTAATAAGTGCGATTGATCCTAATTTGCCATTACCTGATATTTCTGGCGCGCTGGTTGTTCCAACCAGCGGACCGATTGCTCATGCGGAAAAAGCAACCGTTCTTATCATGGTGGAAGATGATAGCGATGAAGGCGGCAGTATGGGGTCGGGCTTTTTTATCAATGAAACCGATATTTTGACCAATCTCCATGTAGTCGGTGAAGCCCAAAATGTTAAAATTATTAATAAAGAGCTTGGTAAGACATTTGACGCCAAAGTTGTTGCTCGTTCTCGTGGGGAGGCGCAAATCGGCGCTCCTGATTTTGCGGTTTTAAGAGTAAGCGGCGCCCGTGCCCCAGCCGTACTTGCTATTGCTGGCAAAACCGCTAAGGGCGAAAGTGTTATTGCAGCTGGTTTCCCTGGTATTATTATGGAAACCGACACAGTATTTCATCGCTTGTTGCGTGGTGATGCAACCGCCGCTCCTGAAATGGCGGTAACGCAAGGTATGGTAACCACTTTTCAGCAAGGTATTGAAGGTTTGGAATTAATGCTGCACACTGCAGCAATTTCCGGTGGCAATAGTGGTGGGCCACTTATTGATTATTGTGGCCGTGCTGTTGGGGTGAATACATTTTTACGCTCTGGTGGTTCAGAAAATTCACCATTAAGTTTTGCACAGCGCACCAGTACCTTGACCAGCTTTTTAAAGCGCTCCAATGTGGCTTTTAAATTTGATGATACCCAGTGCAATCCGCAAGCGCAGCAACCAGCTGTAGCGCAAGGCGCACCTACAACTACTGGTGAGGGGGCAACTACTGGTGAGGGGGCAACCAATGGTGAGGGGGCAACCAATGGCGCACCAGCAACCAATGGCGAGGCAGCGCCAAGCAGCCCAGCGGCTCCTAATACGCAGCCAAATAATGCAACACCAGAAGCATCTCAACCCTCAACAGCGCCAAGCACTAATGGTAATGCTTCTCCTGTAACCGGTGGGAGCAATAATGGTGCGGCTAATTCGCCTGCAAGTCCAACGCCTTCAACTGGCGGTGGTGCCAATGGTGCGACGCAAACTCCTTCAACGAGAACCGCGCCTTCTACGCCATCAACCAGTGGTAACAGCACTGCAACGCCGCCTACAAGCAGTGGAGCAGCCAATGGTAGCCAATCTTCAAGCCAGCCATCAAGCCAGCCATCAAGCGATCAGTCAACTCGGCCATCAACAAATTCGGGCAATCAATCTTCTAGCCAACAGGGGAATGCACAATGAACAATATTCGTCTTGCAATAACTCTGCTTAATAATTTGCGCCCTGTTGGCCCAGTTAGTGAACGCGATCACGCTTTATTGACAGACCGCTTGGTGAGCGAACTTGGTAATGATTACGCTAATTTTTTGGCTGAACCTATTCCTTCGGGCAACGGTGCGCAAGTTGATTGGTATATTAATGCCAATAGTCGCCCACAACCAATGGAAGAGCTTGACCCACAAAGTAAATCGGCATTGCTAAGTGCAGCTGAAAGCCGTAAAATGTCGGTTATTACCTTGGCGAACCGTCTTGAGCAGGGATCACGCGGTGATAAGGAAATAGCCAAGGCCTTGCGTAATGCTATGATTACCCCTGATAGCGGTTGGCTTTATGATGTTGATGGCAAGCCCGTATTAGTTGGTTGGGGTTATGTCTCAGCGCAAAATGAACAAAGAGGCATGGGGCCAACAGCTATTGGTGCAACAAGTACTGCCACTCATGCGCGTAATAGTCAAACCGCCGAACAATCAAGCGCTGCGCAATCCGTAATCCAACAACCAGCGCCACAACAACCAACGGGTGAACAGGCAAATATAGGGCAATCAACGCCAAAAAATGCGCAGCAATCAACCCAATCACAACAAACCAGCCAAACGCACAACACCCACAATGTTGAGCATGTGGTGCATACAACCACCTATCATCATAATAGCGTTGTTGCAAAACGCCCTTTTAATTGGCTTGCCTTTATTTTCTGGCTGCTTTGTGCTGTGCTTGCCCTTATTTTCATCTGGCTTTTATTGAGCTCGTCGGCACTTAACCGATGGAGTACAGTGGTTAATGGGCCAAAAGTTGAAATTGGTGGCGAAAATGATCCTAGCTTGCAAAAAATTGCTGATTTAAACAAGGAAATCACCAGCCTTGAAGATCAAGCACGCAAAAAACAGCAAGACTGCATTGAGCAACAAGCTGCCAATGAGCCACCTTCAAATAATAGGGGCAATCGCAATCCAAGGTCAGATGATGGTAGAAATCCATTTGAAAATGACCAGCCAGAACAACGTGCGGATCGCGGTAATGGCGGTAATGATGGTGGCAATAATGGTTCGGGGCCCAATAATGGGCAACCCAATATTACAATTATTATGCCACAAAATGGTGGTAATGCGCCGGAGCAGCGTGTAGAAATCGTTCCTGTGCCAGTACCAGAAACACCTAGACAACCAACACTTCCTCAGCCAACGCCGCCAGAACAACCTGCTGAACCTGAACAGCCCGCAGAGCCTGAGCAGTCACCCGAACAACCACAGCAAACTGAGCGTCAGCGTGAACTTGACGATGTGATTAATCGGGCAGGGGTAAGAACGGGTGCGTTGCAAATTACCCTTATCTGGAAAGGCAAATCTGATCTTGACTTATCGATCCGCTGTCCAAATGGCACGCGCGTTTATTTTAAACGCCGTTCAAGCTGTGGTGCAACGCTTGATCGTGATGCCAACCAACGCCCTGATATGCTATCGCGTGAACCGGTTGAAAATATCTATTGGAGTGATCCATCAAGGATTCCACCAAAGATTCCGGTTTATGTAGATTATTATGACAATCATGGTGATCCGCGTCCTAATACGCCGTTCCGTTTGCGTATTCGTAAAACGATTGTGGATCCGCAAACCGGCGAGTCTAAAATTGAGGATAAGATCATTGATGGTGTTGCCAATGGCTCGCGTCGTCGCAGCCCAAGGCAGATTTATGTCATCACCAATCCATAATTGAACATTTATACTCCGTGAATTTCGTTTAAATGAACGGAGTATAATTTTTATCAAAAGCGCTTTTGGTTAAGGTTGAAAATCAAGTGGAAAAAGCGAACAATGATAAAAAGGATATATACTTTGCAGATTTTTAGGTTTTGAAAAGAACAAAGTATAAGAATATTATTTTATTCCGTATCACCATTCGGATTTAACAATTAAAACAGAATGAAGCACACCTAATGATCGAGCCAAAAGATATTGTTCTTGTTCCAAACAGCGGTATTCAATTTGTAACGCTGCCTTTTGCTTTTGATAAAATTAGCCGTTTTGATCGGCCTTTTATTGAAAAGCGCATGGAAGTGCGCAGTGACGGAAAACCGGTTTTTCGGCTTTTTCCGGGTTGGAATGAGGTTGATCCGCAGGCGGATGCGCCTTATTTTAGCGAAGAGGGTGATGAGGAATATTCGGTCAATAAAAATAAAGCCTTGGAGCCATTTTTAAATCAATGGGTACCATTGCCGTTTTTACGGGCATTGCCAGGACGTGATGCTAATGGTTTAGAAAATTATGACACTGGCCCAACCAATTGGTCGCGGGTACGGGTTATTAAAGCGCCGCATAGCGATGATGCAGACGCACCATCGCATATGGCTGTTTTTGCCTTTGATACAGCGGTGGAACAGCATGGCAGTGGTAGCGGCGATCCGCAATCACGACCATGGCCTTATACGGCGCCCATTGCCAATGATATTCTTAATCCGCAAGAATTTTCGCTTGTAAGCATGATTAGCCGCAATGGTTGGTTTTTGGGCGATCCACGTAAGCACCCAATTAGTGGTGAGGAAATGGATTTTCAAAGCTGGGCTTTAAGCTGGATTGAAAATCTTTTTGTTGCCCATCGAGAAACAGAATTAGGCCGTAAACTACGTGAAAGTGATCGGCGTTTTGCGCTTGAGCATGCGGCGCGTTGGTTTGCTTTTATTGAATTATTGGGCATTGGCTGCACGATTCCAAAAGTGCGCTTTATGGACACGATTTCTGGGCAATCCCATGTACGCCCCGTTGATGTTGATCTTGTTCTTGATATTGGTAATAGTCGTACTTGCGGCTTGCTGATTGAGAATTATCCAAATGAGGATAATGTCGATCTTAATAACTCGATGATTTTGTCTTTGCGTGATTTAGAACGTCCAGAATTACAATATAGTGAACCTTTTGATAGTAATATTGAGTTTTCACAAGCCACCTTTGGTGATGATACATTGTCGCGTCTATCGGGGCGACAAAGGGCGTTTTTATGGCCAGGTGTAGTGCGGGTTGGGCCAGAAGCTTCGCGCCTACGTGCAATCAAGGGCGGTACTGCCGCTGTTGGTGGTATATCTAGCCCCAAACGCTATTTATGGGATGTGCAAGAAGTTAACCAGTCTTGGCGTTTTCCAGCTTCGCAATATTTAGCTGATGGTGCTGCGCCGCCAATTAGCCGTATCGTGCGGCGGTTTTTAAACCGTAATGGTGATGTGATTTCGCAAATACGCAAAGATCGCGCTTTATATAAGCGCCTTTATGGCAAAAGAAGTGATAGCGAATTAATGCAGCCAAGTCCGGCTTTATCCTATTCGCGCTCATCGCTTTATTCATTAATGATTGCTGAAATTCTCTTTCAAGCCATTGCTATGATTAATAATCCGCAAGTGCGTGCCGAGCGTAAGCAAAGCAACGCACCGCGCCGCTTGCGCCGCGTGATTATGACCTTGCCGTCAGCCTTGCCAACACTTGAACAACGGCTCATGCGCTCACGGGTTGAAGGGGCAGTTAATCTTTTATGGGAGTTGATGGATTGGCATCAGTCGTCCAGCCCAAGTCTTGCTCGCCCAACAGTACAAGTATCATGGGATGAAGCAACCTGTGTTCAATTTGTTTGGCTCTATAGCGAAATAAGTCGTCGTTTTGGTGGGCGTATTGTTGAATATTTTGATCTGTTTGGTAAGCCGCGCCAGCGTTTTGAAGCGGGGCAAGAGCCAAAACCAGATACGCCGCTAGAACCATCATTACGTATTGCTAGTATTGATATTGGCGGCGGTACTTCGGATTTGATGATTACCACCTATTATCAAAATGATGATCGCGCTTTGGTTCCTGTGCAAACCTTCCGTGAAGGCATTGGCATTGCTGGTGATGATATTACAAAATCGGTGATTGAGCGGTTAATTTTACCGGCAATTTCACGTCAATTAAGCGCATGTGGGGCAGGTAATCCACGCGCCATTTTAAACGAGCTTTTTGGTGGTGACCGCTCTAACATGGCTGAACAGGTCAAGGATCAGCGCCGCGAAACGGTGATTAAAGTTCTAATGCCAGCAGCACTCGGGCTTATGTCAGCCTATGAGGAATCCGGGCAGGATCGCTATGAAATAATTCATACCAAGCGACTTGATGAATTAGTGCCAGCTTTACTTAAAGATAATTATCTTGACCTTACTTATGTTCATGAAGCAGCACGTGCCGGCGGCGCGGTTGATTTTAATATTGGCGATACACCAATTGATCTTGATTTCCAGCGTTTACGCTCAGCGATCAATGAAACGTTGCAAATCGCGCTAGATTGTTTAAGTGAAGCCATTAGCCATTTTGATTGCGATAAAGTATTGCTTTCAGGTAGGCCATCGCGCTTGCCTGCTATTCACGAATATTTGGAAAATAGCCTTGCCGTTACTCCTGATAAGATACAACCATTACATCGTTATCGGGTTGATATTTGGTATCCATTCCGCTCGCGCAGTGATGTGACGATTGGTGATCCCAAAACCACCGCTGTTGTTGGTGCAATGCTTTGTGCTTTAGCCGAAGGTTCGATAGTTAATTTCAGCCTGCAAACCCATAAATTGCAAATGCGTTCCACTGCTGCCTATATTGGCGAGCTTGGCAGTGATGGCGTTCTTGAACAATCACGGGTGTTGTTTACGGCTGAAGAATTGCAGCAAAATGGTGCGGTTGAAGCCGAGCATAAGCTAAAAATTTACACACGTGCGCGGTTAGGATTTCGACAATTGCCATTACAACGGTGGATTACCAATCCGCTTTATCAATTATCCATTGATGAAGGGGCTGGCAATGTTCCCCGTCCGATTGAAATCACCATTGCTCGCGAGGTGCAAGAGGACGAAAGCGGCGATAGTGCATCGGTTTTAGAACAAGAGGCATCCAAAGAAGAGCTTACCATTAGAGAAGCATGGGATGCGAATGGTGCTGATGTGCGCCGTTCCATTAATTTGACATTTTGTACTTTGCAGCTTGATGATAAATCGAGTGAATATTGGCTGGATTCTGGCACATTAACGGTTCTATAAATATCGAAATATTGCTGTTTAAATAAGAGCAATATTTCGTCATAAAAGATTATATTTGTTTTATCGTGGTTTTAATCGGCTTTGGTTAAAACCACTTGCAATAGGTAAGTAGCATGAAGGCGAATGAAAATTTGGGCTTGGCAGCCGATACCACCAAAGAGACTGCACGTGCGGCGCTTGATTGGTTGCAAAAGGCTAATAATCGCGCATTGGTTGGCGATCAAGCAGCCCGTATTGAGCGCGCCTTGCGCCTTGGTATTGTTAATGCTGGTCAGCTATCAAAAGCTGCGCGCCGACCAATGGCGGTTGCGGTATTTGGTGCAAGCCAAGTAGGAAAGTCTCACTTGATTTCAGTGCTAGCCCGTAAGGGCGACGCTTTAATGGCGCGTTTCCAAGGCATGGAAAAGCCAGTTAATTATATCACAACGATTAATCCAGATCGCGGTAAAGAAGCAACCGGCCTTGTAACCCGCTTTACCATTCGTGACCCAAAAGCTGCCCCTGATGGTTTTCCCGTTCATTTGCGGCTATTAAGCCATGCCGATCTTATCAAAATTTTTGCCAATGCCTATTTTTTTGATGGTCAACCAGGGCGATATGAGACTTGGCCAACAGAAGATGAGATTAAGGCATTTCTTGCGCCTTTTCGCAATGGCGCGGCGCAAAGTGGTGGCGATAGTGGCGAGCCTAATGGTCTTACCATTGAAGATATTTGGGGCTTGGAAGAATATTTTAATAAAACCCTTGCCGAGTTTGAATTAACCAAACGTCTTGGCTCGTTTTGGGTAGTGGCAGCCGATATTGCACCGCGTCTTAGTTTGCCAAAACTCGCAGAATTTTTATCGCTTTTATGGGGGCGCCATCAGGTAATCAGCGATGTTTATCTTAATCTTGCCAAAAGCTTGCAAAGCTTAAATTTTGCTGAAGAAGTATTTGTGCCGTTTAGTGCTATTGATATTTCAGCCGAGGATCAGCAATCTATCCTTGATGTTGAAACCTTAAGCGATATTATTGAAGAAGACGCGGTTAAGCTTGATGTAGCAACGCCAAATGGCAAAATTGTTGCGCTTAATAAGCCGATCATTACTGCACTTACAGCGGAACTATTGATTAATCTTGCTGATAATCCTTGGCCTTTTTTCGAGCATACGGATTTGCTCGATTTTCCTGGCTATCGCACCCGTGGTTTGCCGCAAGGCAGCGGTGAAGAAGAGGAGAGCGGCGCAAAAGGTTTAGCACGTTTCTTAACCGAGGCGCCGCGCGAAACCATGGCTTCGCTTATTTTGCGTGGTAAAGTTGAATATCTTTTCCAACGTTACTGCAATGAGCAAGATATTACTGCCATGCTGTTTTGCGTTAAAGAAAGCAATTTAGACGTTAATCAGCTTGCCGATGTTGCAGCCAATTGGATTGCCACAACCCATGGTGGGCGACCAAATGAACGTATTGGTAAACCGCCACTATTATACTTTGTATTAACCCGTTTTGATATGCATTTTGAAAAAAAGGCTAATGACTCGTCCATGGGGTTAAAAACGCGGTTTGAAGGGCGGATGATGGCATCATTGATTAAGCCATTTGGTTCAAGCCCTGATTCATGGGTCAAACAGTGGACACCGCAACAGCCATTTCGCAATATGTTTTTAATGCGCAACCCCAATGTTATGAATGCCGATATGTTTACCTTTGATAGTGGGCGTGAGGTGGATATACGCGAAGACCGTAAGGATTGGGTCAAAGAGTTGCGTGATGGCTTTTTAGAAACCGATTATGTGCAAGAGCATTTTAACGACCCACAAACGGCATTTGATGAAATGATGCGGGTTAATGATGGCGGTGCAAGCTATATTGCTAAAAGCCTTGCCCCAGTTTGTCGTCCTGAAATAAAATATCAACAAATTGCCTTTCGTCTTAACAAGCTAAATACAGATTTATTAGCAATATTAAAGCCGTTTTATACCACAACAGATCTTGGCAAACGCTTGGCAGAGCGTGAAGAAATCGCACGCAATGTGGTGGACGCTCTTTACACTGCAGAGGAAAACTATCACCGTTTTGGTACATTGCTAAGCGGTTTAATGCTTGATAATGCTAGTATTACCGATCAACTTTACGAAGCATTGATCGAAATGGATCGCCATCCTATTAGCCAAGATGCAGTGGCAACGCCAAGCGCACCGCGTCGCTTGCGTCCTTGGGAAAAAAAGGAAAATACAAGCGATGATAATGGTGACACGGTGCAAGCCGCGTCTAGTATCAATAATCGTCGCGAGGGAAAATTTGTAAGTGCTGCCATGGCAACTTGGATAAGTCACCTTTATCGCCAAGTCGATAATCCGCATTTCTTGACGGAAACTAAAATGGATCCTAGCCACTTACGCGAAATGGTTGATGATATTGTTTTTGCTGCCAAACGTCTAAAAATGCCTGATGCCATGGCGGAAACCATTAAGCGAGTTGCCTTTGTTGATCGCCGTGATGAGCAAATTTCTAAAGCAGCGTTAGTGAGCGAGCGTTTCCTTAATCGCTTTATCGCCGATCTTGGTGTTTCACTTATGGAAAAGAATGAGCGACCCAAAAATGACTATGCCGAGCCGCCACGCATTGTCTTTGATCATGGACCATCACCGTTTAATGCAAAGGGTATCGGCCTTGAGCCAGCAACAGCCTATCTCACAACGCTAGAAGATTGGGCGATTGCCTTTATGGCACTTGCTAGCGATAATGCAAAAAGCGAAGAGGGTTTAACCATAGATATTGAACAAAATGCCGCTTTGGGGAGAATTATTGATGCATTACATCCAGCCGACTAGCGAGTGTTGCTTAGGTTTTAAATATGGTGCTTGTATTTGATTTGCTTAAAAACAAATACAAAAGATGAATAATTAGAAAATATTGATATTGTTCAAAATTAAATTTTGAAATGATCTGGATATAAGTTAAATTACTGTGCGTAAAAAACTATTTTTCATTTTCAAATGGAAAGGTCTTTACAGTTTGGCTAACTTGTATTTGTAATAGGCAAACTTATTTTAAGATTTGTTATCTTTAAGATTGATGTGGAAGAGGAAAAAATGGCTGAGATCATTGCCGCTCTGGAATTTGGCCCCGGTCATGTTTGGTTGATTTTTGATGAACCTATTGCTGATGATGCAGTCATTCATATCACGCGTGACTCTGATAGCGCAGGTAATCTAGGGCCCAATGGTTGGCAGGCACAATCCTTTGGCATTGATCCAATACAAATTGATACTATGGCAAGTGGCGCACGCGTTTTGCTGGGACCTGATGTGGTTGATTATGTGCTTGATGGTGAAGCTGTAACAGTGAATGCTGGTAAAGTTGCTTTTTTTGCTTTTTGGCCACCTGTAACGCCAGCTCCTAAAAAGAGCCGCAATAGTGTGATTGATGGCGGAAAAGCAAAAGAAAAGATTGAACCAGTTTTTGCGGCCGAGCCTGTGGAGCCAGAGCCAAAGCTAGAACCTGCTCCTGAGATTAAGGCAGTTCAAGATACAGCGCCAGCTGTTGAACCGCCGCGCACAGCTGAATTTTCGCATAATGAAAATATAAAAAATGCAGTAAATGCAGCGCTTGCTGGACAAAATAATTTTGGTAGCAATGTGCCAAAGAAAAAATCTATGGTTATGCCTTTTGTGATCATTGGGCTCATTGCTTGGGTTGCCATTCTTGTGGGCGGCTATTTTATTTATAGTTCATTTTTTAATCAACCTACAGAACAGGTTGCAGGCGGTGAACCGGCAACGCCGGGAGCATCAAATGAGCCACAGCAGCCCACACCATCTGAACCTACACCAGCTGAACCTAATCCAGTTGAACCAACGCCACCAGAGCCAGTTGTTGAACAAACGCAGCTACAGCGTGATTTTGCTCTTGGTCCAGATGGTTGGAGTGGTCTTATAACAGCACCCGATACTGATCCGCAGCGGCTTTTTGATCTTGGTCGGAGTTTGCGCAATGATGAGGGTGGCAATACCGATATTGGTTTTGAAGCAATTTACCGTGCTGGTGAAAGAGGCAATCGCGCAGCGCTTGAATGGTATGCCAAGGCTAATGATCCAACATCAAACGCCACTGGCAATGATCGTATAACGCCTCCCAATATTCGTCGTGCTTTTGAAAGCTGGACCAAATTGGCCGAGCAAGATGCTTCCATGCGTGAAAATATAACCCGCCTTTGCAATAATTTACGTGAAAAACGCTATTCTGGTACAGCGGATGAACGCACAACCTTTCAGGATTACTGCCAATGAACCATACTTTTCGCTCTTTAGCGCCAAATTACGTTCACTATTTTGGCCGCGTCATAGGTCTTGCGCTTGTAAGCCTGCTCATTGCATTACTGTCATTAACGCAAGTTCATGCGCAAAATGCAGATCGTGAAGCTTTAAAGCAAGAAGGACGGCAAACCCTTTATCAGCGTATTGTCACTAAACCCGGCGCAATTTTGTTACCGCAAAGCAATTCACCCGATAGCGCAGGTAAGCCTTTACCTGCCTTTGAAATTTATTATGTGTTTGCTCGTCAAAATGGTGTGTTGGAAGTGGCAGGTAATAGCCGTGGTGCGACGCAGGGCTGGATAAAGCAAGAATTTGCGGTTGATTGGAAACATTCCATTGTTGCAGCTTTTAACAATCGCGTTGAAGTCGGCCGCGAACGCCAACTTTTCTTTGCTGATAAAAACAAGCTTGTTAATGTTATTGGCGCAAGTGACGTTAAGGAAAAAATTGCTGCCCTTCGTCAAACCCCAGGACAAGCAGGCAGTCCAGTTATTGCTTTAGAGCCAGAAAATATCCCGTCAATTGACGAGAATTTCTATCTCCTGCCAATTTTAGACTTTGAAAAAGGCTGGTTGCATGATGATGCCGAAGGTACCTTTTTAGGGGTAGGATCAATCACGCAAAATGAGCAAGCTGGTCAAAATCCACAAACACCAGCCACAGCACAAAATCAAGCGGGGCAAAATCCTAATTCGCCTAACCAACCGGCTAATGATGCTAATGGTCAACAAGCTGCTCATAATGAACCCAAAACTGGTGTGATGTTTGTCATTGATACCACCATTTCGATGCAGCCCTATATTGATGCAACGCGTGATGCTGTTTTAACATTGAAGGGCGATATTGAAGATTCTGGAAAACCAATTAATTTTGGTCTTATCGGCTTTCGTCAAAATGAGACAACCAATCGCGGCATTGGCTATCATGTCAAAGTGTTCCAACGGTTGACGCCAACTGCCACCGCCGATGATTTTGTAACTGAAATTAGCAAGATGAAAACGGCAACTCGCTCAACCCAAGGCATAAATGAAGATGCGCTAGGTGGTGTTTTTGCGGGTCTTGAGGCCGGTGATTGGGATGCGTTTGATTTAAAATATATGATTTTGATTACCGATGCGGGCCCAAGAAAGCCAGAACATGGCGACAATTTTGCAGGTTCCTTGTTTGTTGACGAAATCAACGAGCTAGCCCGTAAAAAGGGTATCCGCATCACCACCTTGCATGTGCGTACCCCTGAAGGTGCACGTGACCATCAATATGCAGAAGACGCCTATCGCCGCTTGTCGCGTATTGCTGGCGGAACACTTTATACACCAATTACGACTACCGATGTTTCGGGTTTTATTGATCAAATTCGCCCAGCCGCAACCCAAATTGTAACTGATTTAAATAATATTGCCGCTGGTCGTTTAACTGAAGCTCCAGCTGAAGACGACAATTCAGCACCGGCGCAAATTGCCCGTGCTAGCCGCGCTATGCAGCTTGAATATTTAGGGCGGCGAGAAAATACTGCCGCGCCAGCTTTTTATGAAGCATGGACGATAGATCGTGACTTTGATCAGCCAGCCATTAAGCCCGCTCTTGATATTCGTATTATGCTCACCAAAAACCAGCTTTCTACCTTGTCGGAAACTTTGCGCACCATTGTTAATCGTAGTGAGGTAATGAGCGGAGATCCTATGGAGTTTTTCCGTGATATTCGTGATTTGGCAGCGCGTGCTTCAAATGACCCACGGCAATTAGCTGCAGATGCACCGCTAGGTGATGCTTTTGGCGAATATTTGGAAGGGTTACCCTATACCAGTCAAATTCTTAACCTAACACCCGAGGATTGGGTACAAATGCCAGCCTCGCAGCAACGTGACCGCATTTTGGATCTAAAATCGAAACTTGCCTTTTATGAGCGGGTGCATAATGACCCAAATGCTTGGTTGCAACTGCAATCTGATGCAGCGGCAGGTGAGTTTGTAACGACTATTTCACTTGATCGCTTACCGTGATCTTTTGCCTTTAGGGATAACAAATTAGGGACATTATTTTGGCTCGTATTTTTGTTGAAAACATGACAAAAACGCTCACCGACCGTGAGCGTTCCTTTTGCTTAAATATTCCTTCATTTTCGTTGCAAGAGGGGGATAAAAAAGCAATTGTTGGGGCAACGGGTTCAGGCAAAACAACAGCGATGGATTTATTAGCGCTTGCCAGTCGCCCACAAACATCTGATTATTTCGAGCTTATTGGCGATGAGTTTGGCACAATTGATGTTAGTGCCAAAGCTATTCGTCGCGAAAATGGACGCCTTGCCCAATTGCGCGCTCATCTTTTTGGCTATGTGGTACAAACAAGCCCGCTTTTTTCATTTTTGACAGTTAAGGAAAATGTTGCCGTACAGCAAAAATTGGCAGGGCGACGCGATGATGATTATATCATGGCACTTTTGCAGGCAGTTGGCCTTGGCAATGATGGTGATGCCCATCCAAAAGATCTATCAATTGGGCAGCGACAAAGAACCGCTATTGCCCGTGCGCTTGCTCATCGTCCAGCTTTTTTGATGTGTGATGAGCCAACGGGTGCATTGGATGATGAAACTGCAAATATTTGCATGGAGATGATCACCAGTGTTGCAGAGTATACAGGTACTGCAATTGTTATGATTACCCATGATGTTGGCTTGGCAACACGTCATGGTTTT
Organism: Bartonella sp. HY328; assembly: GCF_025449335.1. Lineage (NCBI taxonomy): Bacteria > Pseudomonadati > Pseudomonadota > Alphaproteobacteria > Hyphomicrobiales > Bartonellaceae > Bartonella > Bartonella sp. HY328. The sequence goes on along the minus strand of NZ_CP104883.1, from coordinate 2,846,689 downwards.
AGCTTGGTAAAGGTGGAGCGGGAAAACATCAAACCTGGTTTTTCGCAGGCTATTTTATATGATACAATAAGCGAGGTTTCGGTATGAGGCTTGGCTTTTATCTTGGGCTTCGTACAATTCTTGGACACCCACGCGGAGCTTTTTTATCGCTTTTAGTGCTTGCCGCCATGCTTGCCCCCATTTTAGTGCTTTGGGGTTTGAAAAGCGGTACATTAACTGCTCTGGTTAATGAATTGCGTAATGACCCACGTAATCTTGAAATACGTCTCATCGGCGATCATCCTTTGGGCGTTGCTGAACTTGCTAAGATTAAAGGGCTTGAAGGTGTTGGATTTTTTCAACCAACAACCCGTGGTTTAGCAGCGCGCGCTTGGCTATCTCCAAAAAATCATGGTGGGCGTGAGGCTGTTTCGCTTTTGCCGGGCGGCGATGGTGATCCCCTTTTACCGCAAAATATTGCTCCACCTAATGTTGGTGAGACGGTTATTTCAAAACGTGTTGCCGATAGTTTAAAAGTGGTAATTGGCGATGAAGTCATTTTACGAACGCAACGTGAAAGCGATAGGCTAACATTAGCGCAACCATTAAAAATAACTGCCCTCATTGATGCAGCTCAGGCATCAGGCAGTCAGGCGATTGTCAATGCAACATTGGTTGAAGAAGTTGAGTCTTTTCTTGATGGTTTTGCGATTGATCGCTTAGAGCTTGCTGGGCGTCCCATATCTGAGCGGCACTTACGCCACGCTAATCTGCGTCTTTATGCCAAGCAAATTGAATTTGTGCCCAAATTAGCACAATCGATTGAGGATCTTGGCTATCCGGTAAGTTCGCGGGCGGCAGATGTTGAAAAGCTGGTTTCTATTGAAAAGGCTTTAAATGGCATTATTGCAGTGGTGGCAAGCTTATTGATCATTTCATATTTTGGTGCAGCAAGCGCCAGTATTTTAGGTGTGTTTGACAAGCATCGCCGTGATATTGCACTTTTACGCCTTATGGGCGGATCAAAAGCGACTATCTTTTGGTTTGTTGCTGGTTTTGGTTTAACGACGGGCCTCATTGGGCTTTTAACCGCAATTGGACTTTATTTAGGCCTTGCAGATTTTATCAATAGTCGATTTTCCCTTGGTCTTGCCAGTGGTGCGGCCAATTGCTATTTGGAGCCAATGCAGCTTGTCGCTGCAGGTTTGGCAACTATGTTCCTTATTCTTATTGTCACCGCGCTATCGGCATGGCGTTTTGTGACTGTTGCACCGGGAGGGGCTCTTCGTGCTGAATAAATTTAATCCAATTTTATCATCATTTAAACCGTGGCGTAAATGTGCTTCTGCCATCAGTATTGCTGCTTTATCATGGGTCACATTTAGTGGTAGCGCACTTTCTGCTGAGTGGACAATGCGGGTTTGGAACCCAAAGCCTGCAGATGGTGATGTGGTTATTGATTTACCCTGTGATGGCAAAATCGTTTTTCGTGCCGTGCAAACTGTGGTTATGGACGAAAATTCAACAAGCGCACCCTTAAGCGATAGCCCAGTAAGCCTTGGCGCGACTGAGGGTGAGCGTGCTTATATGGAATATCGCCGTGAAGAGCATATTAGTGGTGCATTAACCAATGAGCGCGGCAATTTCTTTTTAATGGGAAAATATGAAATTAGCCATGCGCAATATCAAGCGGTGATGGCAGATAGTCCCGAAAAATGTCCCACCCGTATGGGGCCACCAGATGCATTACCTGAAACGGGTATTAGCTGGTATGATGCGGTGGAATTTACCCGCCGTTTAAATGCTTGGCTTTACAAGGATGATCTAGCCCAGCTCACTGCAATTGGCGCGCAAAATGGTTATGTTCGCCTCCCAACTGAAGTTGAGTGGGAATTTGCCACCCGTGGTGGTCTATCGGTTAGCGCAGCCGAACGCAGCAACAGCCGCTTTTTCACCAATGGCTCTATTGATGATTATGCTTGGTATAATGGCGCACAATCAGCAAGCGGCAAAGCAAAACCAATTGGTCAAAAAAATCCTAATCCCCTTGGTCTTTATGATCTTTATGGCAATGCCGAAGAAATTATGCTCGATCCGTTTCGCTTAACCAGACTTGATCGCTTGCATGGCGCAGTTGGTGGTTTTGTTGTGCGCGGTGGTTCGTTCTTAGATAATCCAGAAACTTTAACTTCGTCGCGTCGTGATGAATATCCATTTTTCTCGCAAGATTCAAAAGGTGAAATGCGGCGCCGTACTGCTGGTTTTAGATTAGTCATCAGCACCCCATCCATTGGTGACCTTGCTTCTGTTGAGCGTTTGGAAGCGGCGTTTAAGGAATTAAGTAAGCAAGTTGAGGGAGATGCTGCCAATCAACCTAGTATGCAATTGCAAGAAATTGAAGCGCGGATTGAAGGGCCTTTGAAAACAGAAATTGCTGGCTTGCGTACTCGGTTGGAAACAGAGTTTACACGCCGAAATGACGTTGAAAATCGCAGTTTACGCCGTGCGATTTTTAATGCCGGCATGTCGGCACGTGAATTACATTTGGCTTCACGCGCCCTTGATAATTTTTATGCGAATTTAAATGATCCTGATTTTCCAGCCGATTTGAAAGAAAGCACAAGAACGCGCTTTAAACGCGAGCGTGAAAATTTTGATATGTTTGTGACGATATATACCGATTCTATCGTACAAATTGCAACAGATCAGGGCAATAAGGTTGCAGTGCAAGGTGATATCGTTAAGCGTGAATTGACCGAGCAAAAGCGTCAAGCATTGGTGCGCTATGTCGATGAGGCCATGCAACAAATAGCCGATTATCATGCTGGCAATGTTACTCAAACCCGTGCCATTGTCGATAGGCTTATCGGCGCCCATCCATGGTTTAATTAATCGATCTGGGACAGAACCTTAAACATTCATCATTGAAAAAGGAGCTTTTACGCCCCTTTTTTTAATGAATATAAGTCGATGCAATAATAAGCAAAAATTAAATATGCTAATATAGGATACATTAGCATTGCTGTATGTTAAAAAATGTAAAGATTTCTTTTTAAATTAGTATTTTCTTATACTTAGCAAGCCTTAAAATTTCTTATTTTAATATATTTTGAAATCTTAATAGTGAATTGCTTAGCATTATGGTTAAGAAAAAGCCTTCTACCGTAATGATTAAATTGGGTTTTGATGTTTTACTGTGTAAAGTTAATAATTGGTAAAAATAAGGCTTGTCTTTTATTGGGATTTTGTTGTTGATAAGATGCCTTGATTAGAAATGTGGCAAATTTTGCATAAATTGGCTGGCAGGGGATTTGACAGCAGTTTTTTAATTGCAATTGAAAAGCCAAATGTGGTGAGAGGGATAGGCTAAATTTGGAAATTTGGGCAACAGATTATTTCATGTAATTTGTAATATGCCTAAGTGTTATGGTTTAATCATTATTTCCCAAGAGGGAATGATCTAAGCTTTCATGGGCTTAAGCTATAATTTTTGAGTTTAGCAACAATATATGCAGCTCCTGCAATGGTATGAAGCAAGGTAAGTTATAACATAGATCGTCATTACAGGAGAAAATAATGTCCTTTATTTCCAAGCGGATTGTTGCAGGTCTTTTAGCTGTTTCAGTTTTGGCAAGTGGTTGCACCAATACAACGACTGCGATTGACCCCTCAACGATGACCCCAACGGAAATTGCCTTACGTCAACAGCAAACAGAACGTACCCGTATTGTACAAGGTGTTGCAACTGGTGCTGTCATTGGTGCGCTTGCAGGTGCAGCAATTGGCGCAATTGCTGGTGGCGATAGCCGCTCAATCACACGTGGTGCAATTATCGGCGGCGTTGGCGGCGGTGTTATTGGTGGCGCAGATGCAAACCGCGTCAACCAACAAACTCGCGGTATTGCAGCTGAACAGGATAGTTTACGTCAGATTATCGCAAGTGCCGATAAGAGCATTGCCCATTATAGTAAAATCAATGGTTTGACCAATCGTCTAATCAGCGAAGAAACCACACGTCTTGCAAATAGTAAGAAGAACCTTGCAAGTGGTGCGATGTCAAAAGATGCATATCGCAAACAGGTGGAAAGCGCACGTGGTAATGTTAAGGTTGTTAGCCAATATGTTGAGCAGGCCGATCAGGATCTTAATGATTTGAAGCGCGCTACCGCTAACAGCAACAGCGCAGCTGCTAAGCAACGTGTTGCCCAGCTAACCACACAGCGCAACCAGCTTAAGAGCCAGTTGGCACGTATGCAAACAGCCGTTAGCCGCGCTGATAGCTAATGATATAGCCGCTGCTGATTTGGTGATAATGTCACCCATATCGGCAGCTTTTTATTAAAGGATTAGTTAAGATATGACTGGTTTAACCAAAAAGTTTTTTCAATTGGTTGTCATTGGCATGTTGGGCTCTGTAACGGCTCTTAGCGGCTGCCAAAGTTCTTGCACAGGTGACGCACGTTTTGACGGCTATTATTGTGCCCGTTCCAATATTTCAAATGGAACCTATAGCCAGCAAACTGCACAATTACGGCAAACTGCTGTAAACCGCCAAGCCAAGGCAAGCCAATTGCGCCAGCAATATAATCAGGCGCAAGCTCGTCTTCGTGCAGCGCGAAATAATCGCGCAACACCAGCTGCAGATCTTTTACGTCTTGAACAAGAGGTAAATTCACTGCAGCGCGCACTTAACCAATATGCTGGTTAAGAATAATAGTTAAGTTTAACTTTTATTATTTGTAAATAATTGGCACTGGAGATATGTGGCTATAAATAGCAAGCCCATATCAACAGTGCCATTTTGATGTATAGATTTAAGAACTTGACCAAAAATTAAGTTTTCGTGATTTCAGTTGTAGTTGATTTTCTGTTGTTACCACAAAACAGCGGCTTAAATGACGTTGACCAAAATTAATTGCAAACGACTGTGAACGCAATTTTAGGCGTTATGCAAGCGATAGTTTAGATGATGAATGGTCAATTATCGAACCGTTTCTTCAAAAAACTGTACTGTTGGACGCCCTTTGACGTATAAACCATGCGATATTTTGGATGCTCAGTATATAGTGGAACTTACCTGGTTTAGATTGCATGTGGGGATATTTAAATAAGTTAAAATAAACCAATTATCAGAATTCATTTTCTAATATTGGCATATAATGCCCCCAAACAGCATATTTACCTAACTGTTTAGAGGCATTGTATCCTTACAGCTTTAATCACTCAAATCTATTTAAAGACACCACGAGCAATACAAACGGGCAATTTTATTTTTAATGTTTCCTGATAATAACGCCAACAAGCCTTGGCTGCAGTAAAGCCATCTTCGCCAACAAAACCTTTGTCTTCCATACAAAACCGTACTCTAGTCGATTCGTTAGCTATTATGGCAAGTGGTGTAGGATGAGCTAATAGCTTCCTATTCTGGCCGCATTTTTCCAATTCAGCACGCGTTTGTGCTACATCGTAACCCGGTTTTTTATAATATTCAGCATCTGATGGAGGCGGTTGGAAATAGGCTCGTGAACAACCAATTAGCCCCAATGCAATACATATAAGTATAATATATTTACGTATTATGATTACCCCTTATTTGTTATTTGCCTTGATGTTAGTGGTTATTGGCCGCCCATAATCTTCGTAACAACCATTTTGTTGTAAACCATAACAGCTATGAACGGAATATTTCGCGCCCCCTAGAACAAACATAAAAGCCCATTCTTTTAGCGGGTTCGAGTTAGGTGGCACTTGACGCATGGTTGCAGGATTTCCACCAATGGTGCGGCCAACAAAGTCTAAATTATGGATTTGCAATGCAACAGAATCCTTACTACCACCACTCAAACTATATAATAAATGGGTTTTGCCTAATTAAGCGGGTTTAATCTTAGATATTTTAGCAAGATTTTTACATTATTGGAAGACTGGTTTTTAAATCACCATTCACTTGTCTTTAGGTGTAAATGGAACGTCGCTTTTGAGCAGTTTGTCACAATTTCATTCTAAACTTGCCCCTCTCGTTCAAATATACCGAAAACTGTTGTCTTGCCAAATGCACCGCGCCCACCTTTGCCCATTACCAACGAGGATCGAATAGACTTTCATCAACTTCAACAATACTAAACATAGGGCGCTTAAGCTGTGCAAGCTAAATAGATGCGTTCACGCAGCCCCTAATAAATAGGTATTACGGTTTAGCCCAGTTAATTGTGAGGTTTGAAGCGCAGTTAAATCATCCACAAAACAGCAAGCAATGTCACGAATTTTCTGTTCAGAAATTTTACTGCGGATATAATACTTATTTTTCATGTCTTATCATAGCTTTACGATAATTAATTATCACTCCACTAGGCAAGACCCTTTTTAAAGTAATAGCGAATCGTGATTGTATTTTGCTGTTTTAGAGCTGTTAATATAGATGAAATAATCAAGCATTTAGCTAACAAGTTCAAATTTAATCGATTTAATTTGCAAATTTGTCTAAAAGCATTTGCTTATGTATTGCTGTTTTGCTTAAAGACCACAAACTTTAAGAGTGATTAATTGTGCGTAAATCACTCTATATTTCTATTTGTCGCACCTTTCATGTAAAAGGTATTTCATCTTTTATTAAAAGTGCACGAGGGCAGCATTGGGCTGTTTTTGTAAAATTTAAGAGGTTGAAATGCGTTTTTCAGGTTTACTACATGCTGAATTAATTGGTGCGCTGGCGTCACTTGGTCATACTGATATGATCGTTATTGCTGATGCAGGGTTACCAATACCGGCGGGTGTGCCTAAAATTGACCTTGCTATTCGTGCTAATTTGCCGTCTTTTTTAGAGGTATCTAATTTAATTGCTGCAGAAATGCCAGTTGAAGCAATTACTATTGCCAATGAAATGGCCAGTATGAATAGCGAGCTACTCTCACAGTTGAACGATGATATCTTAAATTGGAGCAAAAGCCAATCAAAGGAAATTAAAGTATCGAGCCTGTCGCATGAGGATTTTAAGGTTTTGAGCCAAAAAGCGCGGCTGATTATTCGCACTGGTGAGTTTTCACCCTATGCCAATATGGTTATGCATGCTGGGGTCGCGTTTTAAATTTTGTTGGTATCATTTAACAGTCAAACGATCTGATGAGGATCATAGGTAAAATTTGTGACGAGTATTTTAAGCTTAAAAAATATATCAAAAAGTTTTAACGGCGTTTCGGTATTAAAGTCGGTTAATCTTACCCTTAAACCTGGTCGGATCCATGCATTGGTTGGTGAAAATGGTGCTGGTAAATCGACTTTGATGCGGATTATTAGTGGCATTTATGAGCCTGATAATGGCAGCGAAATGCTTTTAAATGGTAAGCCCTATCAGCCCCAATCACCGAAATCGGCAATTGAGGCCGGTGTTGCTATTATCCATCAAGAGTTAAATCTTTTACCAGATTTAACGGTTACAGAAAATTTATTTTTAGGCCGCGAGAAGGTCAATAAAATAGGGCTAATTAAGAGCGGGGAACAGCGTAAGCTTGTAGCGCAGGCTCTTAAGCGCTTGCGCCAAGATTTTTCGCCGTCAACCGAAGTTGGCAATTTAAGCATTGGCAAACAGCAAATGGTAGAGATTGCCCGAGCTGTTTTATTTGATGCCGATGTCATTATCATGGACGAGCCAACGGATTCGCTTGCCGAAGCAGAAACCGAAGTACTTTTTGCCGTTATTCGCGATCTTGCCAGCAAGGGCAAAGCTATTGTCTATATATCCCATCGTCTTGGCGAAATTTTTGAATTATGTGACGATGTTTCTGTCTTGCGCGATGGCGAAATGGTGTTTACTGGCGAAGTAAAAAAACTGAATGAAGATTTGCTGATTGCCCATATGGTCGGGCGTGAAATTAAAGATCAATATCCATATGATAAAGCAAAGCCATCGGCGATTAAATTTGAGGTCAAGAATTTATCTGCACTTGGTGTAGATGATGTTTCGTTTGGTGTTGCTGCTGGTGAAATCTTAGGGTTTGGCGGTTTAATGGGGGCAGGGCGCACAGAGCTTGCCAAAGCAATATATGGTGCAAACAAAATGGTCAAAGGCACCATATTGCTTGATAATAAAGAGATCACCATTCATTCCCCAAAAGATGCGGTAAAGGCTGGTATTTCCTATGTTTCAGAAGACCGTAAGGCGGAAGGGCTAATCCAATCCCAAGGTATTGGTCGTAATATGACGCTAAGTGCGTTACATAGTTTTTTACATCTTGGTCAATTCTTAAATTTTTCAAAAGAGCGTGCGGCAACACAAAATTATGTCGAAGCTTTTTCAATCAAAGCGGCATCGTTAGGCGCATCTGTATCAACCATGAGTGGTGGTAATCAGCAAAAGGTTTCCATTGCCAAATCATTAATGAGCGAGCCACAATTAATCATATTTGATGAGCCAACCCGCGGCGTTGACGTTGGTGCGCGGCGTGAAATTTACATGATGATGAATTCCCTTAAAGAAAAAGGTATGGCGATCATACTTTTATCATCGGATATGCCAGAGCTTTTAGGCATGTCTGATCGGGTAATGGTTATGGCAAATGGCCGTATTACCGGTGAATTGTCAAAAGATTTGGCCACTCAAGAAGCTGTCATGGCATTGGCTTTGGCAGGAAAGGAATAAAATGACACGTCAAGCGGCTTCGCCAGTTTCAGAAGGGTTTTTAAAAATATTAACCAACCCTGCCTTATGGGGATTGATTATCCTTGTTGTAGCGGTTGCAATTAGGCAGCCTGAATTTTTGGAACAACGTAATATCCTTAATCTTTTGCGACAAGCATCCCCCAATGCTTTAATTGCACTGGGAATGACCTGTGTTATTTTAACCGGTGGTATTGATTTGTCAGTAGGTTCTGTCCTTGCCATAAGTGGTGCAATTGCAGCTTCCTTAATTGGTTTAGGCTATGATGCATTTCTTGCTATGGGGGCAGCCTTAATGGTTGGGGTTGTTTTAGGCAGTGTAAGCGGGGCTATTATCACTTATGGTCGTGTGCAGCCCTTTGTAGCCACTTTGGTGACCATGTCTATTTTACGTGGTGCCACCCTTGTTTATACCAATGGTCAGCCGATTAATCTTGGTTTTGGTGATAATGCCGATATTTTTTCCTTTATCGGCACAGGATATATCGGCGTTGTACCTTTTCCAGTTATATTGACGCTTGCCTTTTTTATCATCGGTGGAATTATTTTAACCTGCACTCGTTTCGGCCGTTATGTTTACGCTATTGGTGGTAATGAAACCGTAGCCCGTCTTGCTGGTGTAAATGTCAATCGGGTTAAAATTGCGGTTTATGCCCTATGCGGTTTTACCGCTGCACTTGCCGCTATTATTGAAACATCGCGCCTTGGTAGTGCGCAACCAACAGCGGGAACTAGCTACGAGCTTGATGCCATTGCAGCTGTTGTTGTTGGCGGCACCAGCCTTTCTGGTGGTCGTGGTACACTTTTTGGTACCTTAATTGGTGCTTTAATCATTGGCGTATTGAATAATGCTCTTAATACTCTTGAAGTGTCATCTTACTATCAGCAAATTGCTAAAGGCGGAGTTATCTTGCTGGCGGTTCTCGCTGATCGTAGAAGTAAAGCGTAATATATCGATAGTTTAAAAATTGTTATTTTGCTTAAAGCGGTGCATTTTATATGCTTCACGTTTAAAGTTAACCAAGGAGGTCTTTGCCATGAAATTATCTCGTCGCTTATTCACTGCTTTTGCAGCTAGTTTGCTTTTATCCGGTTCAGTTTTAGCTGCAAATGCAGCAGATCGTATTGGGCTTGTTGTTTCAACACTTAATAATCCATTCTTCGTCACCATGAAGGAAGGCGCAGAAAGCAAAGCTAAAGAGCTTGGTCTTGAATTGGTTGTTCTTGATAGCCAGAATAATCCTGCCCGTGAATTGGCGAATAGTGAAGATATTCTTGGCCGCAATATCAAAGTATTATTGATCAATCCAACCGATTCCGATGCTGTTGCAAGCTCTGTTAAGGCTGCCAATAAGGCGAAAATTCCGGTCATTACGCTAGATCGCTCTGCAAATGGTGGCGATGTTGCCTCCCATATTGCTTCTGACAATGTTGCAGGCGGTAAGTTAGCAGCTGAAACTCTTGCTAAAGAACTTGATGGCAAGGGCGAAGTGATTGAGCTTGAAGGCGTTGCAGGTACATCGGCCGCGCGTGAACGTGGAAAGGGTTTTGATGATGCTGCTCCAGAACTAGGCCTTAAAATTGTGGCAAAACAGCCAGCTAATTTTGACCGGACCCAAGGGCTTAATGTTGCAGAAAATCTTTTGCAGGCCAATAAAAATGCTAATGCTATTTTTGCGCAAAATGACGAAATGGCACTAGGTGCGGCACGCGCTGTGCAAGCATCTGGCCGCGACATTAAAATTATTGGTTTTGATGGTACTGATGAAGGTATCGCCGCAGTGAGAAAAGGCGTGCTTTTTGCAACAATTGCTCAACAACCAGATGAAATTGGTAAATTAGGTGTAGAAGCAGCAAGTAAGCTGATTAAAGGTGAAACCATTGAAACTCATATCCCTGTGCCTTTGAAATTAATCACCAAGGGTGAATAAAATTTAACCCATTATATATACTCCGCGAAATGTTGAATTAGCGGAGTATATATATAGATTAGATTAGTCGTTTATTGCGTGTTGTTCTCTGCAATTTTTTTAGACCAGTCCGCAATTGATTGGAAAATAGTCTCCAGCGATTTTCCAAGTGATGTGAGGGAATATGTAACATTTAAAGGAGGTTTTACCCCCTCAACATGTCTTGTGATTAGGCCATCTTTTTCAAGCTTTTTTAATTGTAGGCTCAGTGTCATTTCGGTTATTGATGGCATATCTCTTTTAAGTTCGCTATATCTTTTATCTTTTTCCATTAAATAATATAATATAACACCTTTCCAGCGGCCTCCAATTACGTCCATTCCCATGCTAATTGGACATGGATATTTCTTATTATTGAAAACAACAGAACATTCACTCTTAATAATTTTCATAAATTATCCTTACTATCATTTTTGATAGTTATTGCTCTATGATGTTTAATTGTTAAACTATCAAAATTATAGTTTAACATTTTTAAGAGGTAAAATATATGGTGTTAGTTATATTAGGGCATCCGTCATCAAATATATCAATTGCCAATCATACAGTCATCCAAACATTGGCCGCAATGGGTTTAGAGATGGAAATCAGAGATATTGGAAAATTATATGCTGACCATCGGATAAATATTATTGAAGAACAAGCTGCACTTATTAGGCATGATATAGTGATTTTTCAACATCCCATGTATTGGTTTAACCTGCCAGCAATTTTAAAATCATGGATAGATCAAGTACTAACCTATCAGTTCGCTTATGGATCTGAGGGGAATAAATTAAAAGGCAAAAAACTTTTAGATAGTATAACAATTGGCCAAAGGGAAAATGATGTTAAGACGGCAACGCAATCATTATCTTCTATTTTTGAAAAATTGGCACAATATTGTCAAATGGATTATGTTGGGACATTTCCTTTATATGATATTGCAACATTAACCGGCAATACCAAAATGGATATTGAAGGCAAAGCAAAAATCCACGCTGAAAAAATTTATAATTTTATTAAAATATTACATTGATATGGTTGAATATTGATGAGATTTATTTGTTGATAGAGCCTTTGGGGAACCCCAAAGGCTTTTTTGTTTATTAAACCGTCAAAAATCTTATTTACCAACACGTGCTTGTAGATGAGCAGGATAGCGAGCGCCAACAACCTCAATCGCATCAAGGGCGGTTTTAATATCGCTTAAGGCCTCAGGGGATAGTACAACATTAACCGCCTTTATATTTTCTTCAAGCCGCGATATTTTGGTTGTACCGGGGATAGGCACAATCCAAGGCTTTTGGGCTAGTAACCATGCAAGCGCAATTTGCGCGGGTGTTGCATTATGATCTTGTGCAATTTTTTGAATAGCATTGAGTAATCCTTGATTGGCTGCCATAGCTTCCTTGGCAAAACGCGGTACCGATAGGCGGAAATCATTTTCTTTAAGATCATTTGGTGAATTGAGCTTGCCGGTTAAAAAGCCTTTACCTAATGGGCTAAAAGGTACAAAGCCAATTTCTAGCTCTTCCAATAGTGGAATAATCTCATTTTCAGGTTCACGCCACCACATCGAATATTCGCTTTGTAATGCGGTTACTTCTTGCACCTTGTGGGCGCGCCGTATTGTTTCACATCCCGCTTCGGAAAGACCAAAGTGGCGTACCTTGCCTTCTTTAATCAAGTCTTTTACTGCGCCAGCAACATCTTCAATTGGCACATTAGGGTCAACGCGATGTTGGTAATAAAGATCAATATAATCGGTTCTTAAACGCTTTAATGATTGTTCAATCACGCGTTTTATATGTTCTGGCCGGCTATCCATATTTTGCAAAGCATTAGCATTTTCAGTGTCAAAGCCAAATTTTGTGGCAATTACCACATCTTCACGAAAGGGTTGTAAAGCTTCACCAACAACATCTTCATTTAAAAATGGGCCATAAATTTCAGCAGTGTCAAAAAAGCGGACGCCTTTGTCATAAGCTGCGCGGATGAGTTGGACCGCTTCAGTTCTATCAATTGCTGGGCCATAGCCAAAGCTTAACCCCATGCAACCAAGGCCAAGGGTGGAAACTTCTAAGCGATTTTTTCCTAAATAGCGTTTTTGCATGATTTTCTCCAATCAATCTGATGCAGTTTTATTTTAAACTGCGCTATGGACTAAGATATAATAAATGATATGTTTATTTATAATATGGTATAATCGGATAGGGCCTATAAGGCAGACTTATTAATATGGAAAACTTAAATGACCTTGTGGCCTTTATTGCTGTTGCGAATGAAAATAGCTTCACTAAGGCCGCTGCAAAGTTAGGTGTATCGCAATCTGCGCTTAGCCAAACAATCCGCAATCTTGAAGAGCGATTAGGCATTAGGCTGCTTATGCGCACCACGCGCAGCGTATCGCCAAGTGAAGCAGGACAAAAATTATTGGCAACTTTAGTGCCGCGCTTTGATGATATTGAACAAGAGCTTAATAATTTAAAGCAAATGCGTGATAAGCCAAGTGGTACAATTCGAATTTCAGCTGGTGAGCATCCAGCAATGACAATCTTGCAGCCGGCTATAACAGCATTTTTAAAGAAATATTCTGATGTTAAAATGGAGTTGGTTGTCGACAATAGCTTTATTGATATCGTTCGAGATCGCTTTGATGCTGGTGTGCGTTTTGGTGAAGCGATTGATCAAGATATGGTTGCGGTTAAAATTGGCCCAAAACAACGCATGGCGATTGTTGCAACAAAGCAATATTTTGAAACCTATGGCAAGCCCGCTACCCCACGCGAGCTTGTCCACCATAATTGCATTAATATGCGCTCAGCAACTACGGGTGGTTTTTTCCAATGGGAATTTGAAAAAAATGGCCGTGCTTTAAATGTTCATATTGATGGGCAACTCACTTTAAGTCAATTGCAATTGCGGGTAAATGCTGCGCTTGATGGTGTAGGCCTTGTTTATATTCCAGAAGATCTGGTATTAGAATTTATTCAGCAAAAGCGGCTTATTCGGGTATTAGATGATTGGTGTGAGCCATTTGAGGGCTATTATCTTTATTATCCTAGTAAGCGTCAGCATATGCAGGCTTTTAATCTTTTTATCGACCATATTCGTTATCGTGGCAGTTGATATTTGATTTTACCTAAAAAAACGGCAGCCTTGGTTTAAGGCTGCCGGTTTTTGTTAGTTATTTTCATTTAAAAATTAAATTGCTTATGATGCAACTGCATCAGGGACCGTTTTGCCATCAAGAGTTGCGTGAAGCTGTTCTTCATCCAAAGCGTTTTCCCATTTGGCAACAACAACACAAGCAACGGCATTGCCAGTGAAATTGGTAAGTGCACGGCATTCTGACATGAAGCGGTCAACGCCTAATATCAAACCCAAGCCTTCAAGCGGTATCTCGGGAAACATTGCAAGGGTTGCTGCAAGGGTTACAAATCCTGCGCCAGATACACCAGCCGCACCTTTTGATGACACCATAGCAACCCCCAAAAGGGCTAGTTGATGCCAAATATCAACAGGTACACCGTAAGCTTGGATGATGAATAACGCAGACAGCGTCATATAGATATTGGTGCCGTCAAGGTTAAATGAATAGCCTGTAGGAACAACTAGTCCAACCACCGATTTTTTAGCGCCGGCCTTTTCCATCTTATCCATTAAAGATGGAAGTGCAGATTCTGATGAAGACGTACCAAGAATGAGCAGAAGCTCATCTTTAATATATCGGATTAATTTAAAAATTGAAAAACCATTATATTTGCAAACAGCACCTAGAATAACGATGATGAATATCAAAGATGTACCATAAAATAGGAGTACCAATCCGCCTAAGCGGATGACTGCTTCAACACCATATTTTGCTGCTGCAAATCCAATCGCGCCAAAAGCACCTATCGGTGCCGCATACATAATAATTGAAACAAGTTTGAATACTGGTGGAATGAGATTTTGGCAAAAGTGTAAAATCGGTTTGCCTTTTTCACCAATTGCAGTCAAAGAAATGCCGAAAAGAATAGCCACCAATAATACTTGCAAAAGATTACCTTGGGTAAAGGCGGATACAAGAGTTGTGGGAACCATGTCCGTTAAAAATTTTACAAATGAAATATCTTTAACTTTTGCGGCTGCTTCTAACGCCTTTATTTTATCTGCAGCATCAACAACAGTTGGAAAACCATGGCCTGGTTGAAAAACATTGGCAACAATCAAGCCAATGATTAAAGCAAGGGTTGAAAATGTAAAAAAATAGATAAATGCCTTGCCGGCGACGCGACCAACGCTGGAAATATTACTCATACCAGCTATGCCAACCACGATAGTCAAAAATATAACCGGTGCAATAATCATTTTAATCAAAGCGATAAATGTTGTGCCAAGTGGTTCGAGTTTCAAACCAACTTTTGGCCAAATAAGGCCAAGAGCGATGCCAGCTGCTATAGCGACCAAGACTTGAACATACTGATGTTTATAAAATTTTTGGCGTCCTTTTGTTGAAACTAGATGTTCAATTTCAATTGCCATATAAATCTCCTCATCCAACTGAAATGCAAAATTTTCCTCAATTGACATTTTTATCAATCAAATTCAAGAAAAAAGCAATTTGATCAAAAGTCGCATAGCAACTTATTGATTGAAATCAAATTTTACCTATTGTTTTGCCACTTATTTGCCACAAATAATGTGGACAAACAGTGTTTCTTCGTATGATCTTTGAAAGGACAGCTAGGTCGGAGGCGGAAATATTGGCTTATCTAATACTGATATTAGTGTTCTGGCTATTCATCGGCTTTAAACGCACCAACCAATTGCCTGTGCCTTTTTATAAACGGTTTGTATTGATTATCGGCTGGTTAGTCTTTGCAATTTTGACACTTGGCCTATTACTGCCGTATGTTTTAAATCCCTTTCCCGATCAGCCGTGGTCTCGCCTCTTTATTTTAATCTTTTGCGCTTTAATGGCATGCTTTGCCTTGCTGATTTATTTGGAAGCGCGGTGTTTAAAACTTAAACCACGCATAACAAGAGAGTTCATCCGCGACATAATGCTTGTTGTAAGTTTGCCATGCATTGTTCTTTATATTGGCTTTTATATTTTCTTATTTTTACCCACTTATCATAAAATTGACAATCAACTGGTGGCGCAGCCAATTGCTGATAAAATTGGCAAACCATTGTCTTTTGATCAATTTTTAAGTGTTTATCAGCAAAGTTATTCAGCATCATCACCGTTGGATACGTATCAGATGCAATTCGAACTAACAGGATTAGTCGATTTTATGAGCAATAATGGTCTTGATGTTTCAGGGAGTAATGTTGCGGCGTTTGAAGCAATGTTAGTGGTGATTGATGAAAAACTTTCTTTTCATTATTTATTATTAACTTTCATTATATTTTTTTGGCTTTGGGGCATAAGTTTTTATCTCGCACTTTCAAAAAATTGGCGCCGCGATTATGATGGCAGTTTTATTTATGATTGACTTTTTCTTCGTAAACTTCACTCAGTAAAATCTTCAAATTTTTTATAATCGCCGCTTTTGTATTTTTTATAATCGTCTTCAACACCTTCTCTTGCCATTTGAACTATTTTATTCAAGTTCATCAAATGAACTGATTGGCCATTTTCCTCATCAATAGTATTTTGAAAGGTACAAAAATCATTGTCTGTGATAAAAATAGTGCTGCTGCCCTCATAAGTATATTCCTTTGATTTTTCGTCAATAATACCTAGAGGGATAAAATAGTTTACAAAGACAATGATAGATGTTTTGTCACCCTTCACGCCTGTTACATTTATGCAATAATGTGATGCACACCCAGCATAGCTAAATTTTAGGCGCTGTTTTTCATTTTCTTCCAGATAGATGTCCGTATTTGTAGATTCACTATTTTCAGCAATAATCTGCCCTTTTAAAAGCCAACGGCTCAGCATGACATCGTCATAAAACGCTAAGCGCTCTTTGTCACTGCATTCACGGCTTTTTGCAAAGGGTGCAATAGAACTAAAAGTAAAAAAGGAAATTGAAAGAATTATCGCAGTTGAAATTCTACGCATAAATACCCCCCTAAAAGCCAATCCTTTTCAAAATAGCAATTAGGGGCAAAATAACAAGCTGTATAAACTTTACTTTAAAAAATTAAGCCTTTTTAGCCAGTTTTGAACCAAATAATTCATTGATAATAATCAGCACAGCACCAATGGTGATAAAAGCATCTGCAGCGTTAAAAACTGCAAAAGACCAGCCATAGGCATAAACAAGAATATAATCTACCACATAATGAAAACGCACACGGTCGATTAGATTGCCAAAGGCACCGCCGAGGACCATTAAATAACCAATATTGGCAAGCTGTTTATTCTTATCGCCCTTGAGCCATAGCATCATAACGAAAATAATAACCACGATCGTTAAGGCAATAAGCCCCCAATCATGGAAAGATGCCAGCATTGAAAATGCAATACCGGTATTTTGCGTGTAAAAAAGCTTTAAAAACGGCAAAACATCAATAGCTTGATAAAGCTCCATATGGGTGATGACAAGATGTTTTATCACTTGATCAAGCGCGACTAAAATGGCGACAAAAATTATCCCACCCCATAATGCTGATTTTTTCATGCTACACGCTCATCCAATACCAAAACATTACGGCGCATTTCATAAAGCATCACCGCTGTTGCCACCGCAAGATTTAACGAATCTGCTCTCCCTGCTTGTGGGATACGTGCAAGCTTATCGCAGCTTTGGGCGAGGCTGTCGGGCAATCCCTGTTGTTCATTGCCCATCATTAACATGATTGGCCCCTTTTTATAGGAAATAGTGCGATAATCCACCGAGCCTTTTAAATGGGTGCCGATAATGTCGCCATTAAAGCTTTTGCGCCAATTAAGAAATTCTGCTTCTTTGGCGCGATAAAGCGGTACGGAGAAAATTGATCCCATAGTTGCACGTACGGTTTCCAAAGAATAAGCATCGGTTGTATCACCAATTAAGACAATACCGCGTGCGCCCACCGCATCGGCAGTACGAATAATAGTACCAAGATTGCCAGGATCGCGGACACGGTCAAGAGCGATATAAAGATCATCACGACCAGCTTTCAACTGATCTAATGGCTGCCATTTTTGTTCAAAAACACCAATAACCGTTTGCGGATTTTCGCGTCGCGTAATTGATGTTATAACCTTGTCATTTGCTTCAATAACAAGACCGCCGCTTGCAACGGTACGTGCCGCCACTTTTTCTATTGCTGCATTACCAAGGCCCGATTTTGCAAATACCAATGTGCGGATTTGCCAGCCTTGTTCAAGTGCATCAATAACCAGTTTCAAGCCTTCCGCTATGAAAATACCTTCGCGGTCGCGGAATTTTTTCAAAGAAAGTGCTTTTAAATCCTTGATAATTGGATTTGCAAGGCTGGTGATTTCTTTTACTTGTCCGGTTCTTGGTCTTGAATTATTCATCATGCAATCCAACGGCTAAATAATGAGGTTGATAGGGCGCGTTTTGCTTGTTCTTCGCGTAAAATAAGCTCGCCTGATTGAACTTCGCCTTTTAGGCCGCGAAAGCGGTCACGCATTAATTCATGAATCGCATAAAACGAAGCGCGGATGGAATAGGCAGTAAGTACGACAGCCAAAGGCTTATCCGATAAAATATCGCGACAACCAGCAACCATTTGCGGTAAATGGTCGAATAATTGCCAAACCTCGCCATGCGGGCCACGTCCATAGGCTGGTGGATCGAGCAATATAATATCATAGGTCTTGCCGCGCCTTGCTTCACGCTCGACGAATTTCATCGCATCTTCACAAATCCAACGGATTGGCTTGTCATTAAGACCGGCAATTTCTTGATTTTCGCGTGCCCAACCAATGGCTTTTTTCGACGCATCAACATGGGTGACCTCGGCACCGGCGCGTGCCGCAATTAATGAGGCGACACCCGTATAGCCAAAAAGATTAAGCACTTTTACTGGACGTTTAGCATCAATAATCTGCTGTTCCATAAAGCGCCAATGAGCATCTTGTTCAGGAAAAACACCAACATGGCGAAATGACGTGAAGCGGCCTAAAAATGGCATGCCATTCCAAGCCATTGGCCATGTTTCACCAAGTGGGGTTTTGGGAAAATTCCACCGCCCCAAACCTTCTTCATCGGTATTGCCAGTAAAAATAGCGTCAGCTTGTTCCCATTCTTTGATATCAAGGCTTGGCTGCCAAAGGGCTTGGCCTTCGGGACGGATAATCTTATAAGGACCATAACGCTCAAGCTTTAAACCATTGCCACTATCTAGCAATGCATAATCATTGTCGGCAAGGGTTTCAAGAATAAGCGGTGCACTTCCCAATGGACGCTCGCCTTCCACCTTGGCGATCTCTATGCTCGATAAGGCATTAAATATTGTTGCCTTATCAAAAGGCAGCGCAGAAGTAGCTCCATTATCGCTACTCTCTACTGGATTTTCTGTGCGTCTCAACTTGGCGCTATGTGATTGGTTTTTATTATCTGCGCTAAAACTGGCTTGATCGCGTCTATCGCGCGGCTTTTGTTGGCCATCTTGAAAAGACCTTGCTTTCGCAGATGAATTGGCCTGCGAAGAGCGTTGCTTGTCCCAAGATTTGTCTTTTGGCTTATCTTTTGCCACTTTTTGCTTTGCCATTGATGGACGGGCTTTTTTAGATTTCACCAGAATATTGCCTGTAATTAGATGGTTAAAAAACTTGTTTAAAATGAATGATGCGGGCATAGGCCCGCATAATAGTTTATCTTGGATAAGAGCAAGATTATGACGATATTAAAAACAGTGATTTTAAATGCTAATAATAGCAAAAAATTTATCATGCTGTTTATTTATAGCCATATTTTATGATTTGGCAGCAATATCAAGATCATGGTTGCGATTTTTTGCTTTTTCTGCTGCTAATTCACTTTGGCAATCATGCAAGGCTTTGCGGTATTTATGTTGCTCAAACCACACTGCAACCCCACCAATAACCATACCTATAATTAAAAACAAAAATAGCCAGATAAAAAACGGCAAAGTAAAATGCCACGTGGTGCTATCAAATGGATTAAGTGCCAATGTGGCCGCAGCGCGATTAGCAACCATAAAGGCCACAACAATAATGGCCAATGGAATTAAGATGATTGCTGCTATGATACGTTTTAAAGTCATTCGTCTTCGCTATTCAAACGGTCACGTAATTCTTTACCAGTTTTAAAAAATGGTACCCATTTCTCTTCAACTTCTACGGCATCGCCAGTGCGTGGATTGCGGCCGACGCGAGACGGGCGGTTCTTAACGGAAAAAGCACCAAAACCTCTTAGTTCAACGCGGTTTCCTTCAGCCAATGCATCGGAAATTTCGTTAAAAACTGTACTGACAATGTTTTCAACATCGCGCTGGAAAAGATGCGGGTTACGGCTGGCAATGATTTGCACGAGTTCCGATTTTATCACAATTGATCTCCGTTTCAGCGAATTATAAAATTTATTTTATATATTAGCATAAAATGCTTTGGTAAAATGCCATTGCAACTGTCTAATTTAAAATCCAGTACTATCATGACCAAATATTAACTCAACAATTATCACGTTAACGTGAATCAGCAATTTGGCAATTATAGCTCTACCTACTTCTTTTAAAACAATTTGCAAGCACTGTGAAGTACCTGAACAAAAATCTATAAAAAGTAACAGCTTTACAGCAATTTAGGCTGTAATAATGGTGAATTAGTTTTAGACGATCCAATTACATAAATTTATTTGTCATTCTGGTATGCAAAACCAGAATAAGTTTTAAAGTGACTTATGAAGCCAAGGTCTTTATCCGTCAACTTTTTTATTAAAAATTAGGAATTTTTCATGGTTTTTATTGAAAAATAGACATTTTATGCATTATTCTTTTGGATACCGCACTTACAACAATTTAATTTTTATGAAAATCAAACAACTGGCATAGATGGCGCCAGTTGCTTAAACCATTTTGGTTGAACAAAATTTTGCGTTGCTTTTATAAAGAAAATGTATTGCCAAGATAAAGGCGGCGCACATCAGCATTGGCAACAATTTCATCAGGTGAGCCATGAGTTAATACCTGACCTGAATGGATAATATAAGCGCGATCGACTAGCCCCAATGTTTCTCTCACATTGTGGTCTGTGATCAAAACGCCAATTCCACGACGAGTTAAGTGTCGAACCAATTGTTGGATATCAGCAATAGCAATCGGATCAATACCAGCAAACGGTTCATCAAGTAACATAAAATTTGGCTTTGAGGCCAAAGCGCGCGCAATCTCAAGACGTCGTCTTTCACCACCAGATAGAGAAATTGCTTGGGATTTACGCAAATGCGAAATTTTAAATTCTTCAAGTAATTCGTCTAATTGCAGCGCCCGCTTTTTTTTGTCTTTTTCGACAACTTCCAAAACGGCTTTAATGTTGTTTTCAACACTTAAACCGCGAAAAATGGAGGCTTCTTGTGGCAAATATCCAATACCTAGGCGAGCGCGACGATACATGGGCATGGTGGTGACATCAAAGCCATCAATCTCTATTGAACCACCATCAGCTGGAACAAGACCGGTTACCATATAAAAACAGGTCGTTTTACCAGCACCATTGGGTCCTAAAATGCCAACAGCTTCACCAGCACGCACCCCAAAAGAAACATCGCTGACCACGTCGCGTCCGCGATAGGCCTTGCTCAAATTCCGAGCAATAAGAGTACCTTTGTAGCGATTAACGGCATTTTCGTCGGCTTGGCCATTTGGTTGGTTATCGCGCTCAATTTCGATTGTTTCTTCAACAATTTGTTGCATTACTCTATCTTTATTCTGATTTGTTCATGATAACAGAAACGCGGCCCTTTTTTTGAGGGTTTGAGCAACTTTCAAGAAAAGCTTTGCCACTATCCATATGGGCGGTGAGTTTACAACCAGTCGCAACACTGTCACCATCGGTTAAAACAACATTGCTACCCGTTAAAATCATAACATTGGTTTTGCCATTAAACGCCCCTTGCTCACCGGTCGCAATCTGGGTTCCTTGCTTTATATAGACATTGTTTGAAACTTCCATTTTTTCAATGCCGCTTGAGCCAAGGCCACCGCTTGCGGCTGCTTGTGGTTTTGTACCATCGGGCTTTGCATAATAGACAATCATTTTACCAGCTTTAAGCAAACGGTCACCTTGGATAACCGTAACATTGCCAGAAAATACGGCAACGCCTTCCTTATCGCGCATTTCAAGGTTGTCAGCATCAATCTTTATAGGCTCTTTACCGCCAGAAAGATTGAGACCAAAATTGGCCTGCTGCGCTATCGCAGCAGGCGCAAGTGTAAATAAGCATCCCACAATTAAAGCCAAGCGGCCCATGTGATGACGAGTGCAAATATTTAGCATTGTTTGGCGCTCCTTCACTGGGCTCGAACTACCCATATTTTTCATTATTGTGCTTTGTTACCTGCATCTTGCGGCGCAATAATAAGTTGTACTTTTCCTTTGAAGACAAAGACCTGTCCATTTTCTTTAATACTTAAACTATCAGCCGTCAAATGTTCTCTGTCTCGAATAATTTCTACTGGTTCTTTTGTCGTTAAACGGCTTGTTTCAATATTAATATCAGCAGATTGAAAACTTGCCTTAACCCCATCGCTGGTGGTAACGCTAAATGGTTTTTCAAGCACCATACGTCCGTTAATATTGTCATAAATTCCGCTTATGGCATTAACGTCGGCCATAGCTCTTTCACCAAGTGGCATTTTAGCGGTAATGTCTTCAAGCTCAATCAGACCCGGCCTTAGCGGATCTTGCACTGCGCGACTAGCATTAAATGAATAAGGCTTTTGGCTTTTTGAATAACCCTCTATTTTTGGGCTAGTCATGACAAGTTTGTCATTGCCCTCAGTATTAAGCGCAACAATATCTGCTGTTGAAGGGGCAGAAAAAAATGTAAACCATGCAAAAATTCCAGCAATGACCACAGCAATGATCGGCAATAAAATTTTGATAAATTTCACTCGGCCAGAATGCTTCATCGCCGCCAAAAAAACACTGTCTTTTTTAGCATCTACTGCGAAAATACTGTTGCTGTTATTCTGGCGATCGTTCACGCGGTCCTCTTACATATAAATTTATATATTCTTATATAATCCCTATAATCTCTTTAATAAGAAACTATTAATTTAGAATAATTCAAATAGCGATTCATCGGCTTGAATCTTCTATTCTATATTTATAACTCCATTCTCGATTATCAATAGCACCATCAAACCGGTGAATTTTATGATCTCATGCTTAGCCAAAAGCTGGTTTTTTGACCAACAATTTTCGTCAGCTTTTAACAAAAAAAACTTGAGACTATCTTAATGACAACGGTCTATAATTGCTATTTATAACACAAAAGCGGCATTTTTGAGTGATCTATTTATTATAACGCCAGTTACTGTTGCCAAATTGACTGTTGAACTTATAGAGCTTTGGATCGTTAATTATTGTGTGATAGGGTAATTTATGAGAAAACTTATAAAATTTTGATGGCGGTCGATGAACTGGGGATGTCGCTTTACCAGTAATATGCAGGCAATATTGGTATTGATAAATCTAGTAATGTAATTGTGTTTTGTACGACTCATATATTTTTCTTAACATAACGAGAATGAATGGGGGTAGAATAATGAATGTTACGACACGTAAAATGATCCTTGCTGATTGTCAGCATGTAGCGCCGTTATTGCAAAAGAATTCTCAATCTAATCATGGTGGTCTTTTTGGCGAATATCCGCTAAAAAAAGTTGAAGGCATGTTTAGAACAAGCCTCACAACAGTGATTGCGCAAGTTGGCGAACAGATTGCCGGAGTTGTTTTTAGCTTTTCGGTTGATTCTGATGGCCTGCCTCCAGTTGCCAAGAAGATTGTCGAACTTTATCCTAACTTAACCCGTGATGACTGGTTTTATGGCCCCGTCTGTATTGGTGAGGATTTTCGCGGGCAGGGCTTACTTGCTAAATTATGCGATAAAATTTGCTCGTTAAATAGCGGTAAAGCCATTGCTTTTATTAATAGTGATAATATCATATCGCTCAAGGCGCACGAAAAAATTGGCTTTACCGAGGCTGGCCGCTTCAAGCTGGATGATGTTGATTGGTTTGTTTTGGTAAGAGATGATCAATTTACTGAATAGATCACCTATAGAATGCTATTAAGTGGATTATTCGTTTCTTACGCTAATCAAGTTTTAATAAAAGTGTGAAATCCCTCCACACTTTTATTGGGTTTTTAGCGTTTGGTATGGTCAAACGAGTGTGAAAGATAGTTACCAAACCATTGAACTGCAACATTAAGTGCAATAAGGATTGCAACGACAATAATCATCACATCAGTCATGCCGCGATTAAAACCGTAGCTAATTGCAATTTGACCAAGGCCGCCGCCACCAATGAAGCCAGCCATAGCACTGGCACCGATAATTGAAATAATTGTTACAGTAAAGCCAAGGATGATACTTGAAAAAGCTTCTGGAATAATAACTTCGCGAATAAGCTGCCAACGACTGGCACCCATTGATCGTACAGCATCAATCAAATTTTTATCGACATTGCGAAATGACAATTCCGACATTCGTGCATAAAAAGGAACGGCCGAGACAATCAAAACAAAAATAACGGCTTCATTGCCAATTCCACGCCCCCAAAGAGCTCTCATCGGTATTTGAAGGGTAATAATTAAGATAATCCATGGAATTGCTCTTACGGCGTCAACAATGGCACTGATCGGCCGATTAAGCCAAGCGTTTTCAAAAAGGCCACCTTTTTCGGTAACATAAAGAAGTAAGCCAAGCGGAAATCCTAAAAAAAGTACAAAAAGTCCGGAAACACCGGTCATAACAAATGTATCTATAATAGCCTGAGGCACTTTTTCTTGAATGGCATTAAGACTAGCGGCATCAAACATAACCCAAGACCTCGCAGTGGTTTGCCCGTTGTTTTAACCATTTAATGGCGTGCTCAAGTTGTTTCTTATCTGTTGCATCTGCTGCAATAAAAAATAAGCCGATAGGCTCATCTTGTATTGTATCAATACCGCCTTGTAAAATACGAGTGACCATGCCGGTTTCATCGGCAAGATTATAAAAAAATGGCTTACGCGCTTCTTCACCCGAAATATGCAATTCAATAATTGCATCTTTTCCATAAGACTCATGCATTTTATCGGCGATCATACTGGGCAATTGCGGTGTGATAACCTGTAAAAGCGATTTCGTGGTGGCATTTTGTGGGCGGGCAAAAATCTCTTTAACCAAGCCTTGTTCAACAATTTTTCCTTGGTCAAGAACGATTAAGCGATCAGCAATCGAGCGGACAACTTCCATCTCATGGGTAATGAGAATAATGGTGAGTTGCATTTTGCGATTAATTTCTCGCAAAAGCTCAAGGATTGATTGGGTTGTTTCAGGGTCAAGCGCCGAGGTTGCTTCATCTGATAGTAAAATGCTTGGATTGCCAGCAAGAGCTCTGGCAATGCCAACTCGCTGCTTTTGGCCGCCTGATAATTGCACTGGATACATATCAGCTTTATCTGCAAGTCCAACAAGATCTAATAATTCAAGCGCGCGCTCAAGCCTTTTTTGTCGCTCAACACCTACAAGTTTAAGGGGAAGTGCAATATTTTCAATGACTGTTTTAGAAGATAAGAGATTGAAATGCTGGAAAATCATACCAATTTTGTGGCGTATTTTACGCCATTGATCGTCCTTGAGTTTTGAAATATCCTGGCCTTCAAAATAAATCTGTCCTTCATCAATGGTTTCAAGGCCGTTAAAACAACGGATAAGGGTAGATTTCCCCGCGCCGCTGCGGCCAATTATACCAAGGATTTCGCCCTTATTAACGGTTAATGAAATATCATCAACCGCCGCCGTTTGTGCAAAATGGCGACGGATGTGCTTCAGTTCTAAAACTGGGTTTGTTTTTAATGTCATTACCACGTCGTTGCGTAATTATTGCCAAAGATACGTTTAAGCTCTGCTCTGGCTGGTTCACTATGATAGGCAGAAACAAGCTTTTTAACCCAAGGCTTATCTTTGTCTTCGGTACGTACAACAATAATATTGGTGTAGGGATTATTTTCTGGCTTTTCTTTTGCAATACCATCCTTTTCGCTATCAAGACCAGTGACAAGTGCCCAATTGGTATTAACGACGGCAATGTCGACATCTGATATTACGCGCCCAAGCATGCCGGCATTCATTTCAACGAATTTCAATTTTTTTGGATTGTCTTTGATGTCAATTGGTGTTGCCAAAATATTTTTAGGGTCTTTAAGTGTGATGATGCCATATTGGGCAAGAACCAACAATGCACGGCCTTCATTTGATGGATCATCAGGAATGCCAACACTATCGCCTTCTTTTAATTCATCAAGGCTCTTAATCTTGCGAGAATAGACGCCCATTGGGAATAATGCAGTGTCACCAGCTATGCTTAGCTTATAACCACGTTGCGCAATTTGTGATTCAAGGTAAGGTGTATGCTGAAACGCATTCGCATCAAGGTCACCTGCATTAAGCGCTTCATTTGGTATAGCATATTCGTTAAATAAAACGAGTTCGATATTGAGCCCATCTTTTTTGGCAACTTCTGCGGCTGCTTTCCAAACATCAGCTTCTTGGCCATCCATCACTCCAAGCTTAATGGTTGTTTTATCCTCAGCATGAAGTCCGGACATGGTTGTACCAACCATACCAAAAGATAACATGATTGCTAAAAGTGTACGGCGTTTAAGTGCAGTAAAGAATGCCATGGAAATGCTCCTTTGTAATGGCCGGACATCATTGCCGGATTTATCTGCATAATTGTGCGGCTATAGCAAAAATCCAAGAAAGAAAAAACGAAAAATCTGCTATTTTGCAATAAGATTTTACAATTTACCTTAATTATCGATAGTTTTTTTCTAATGTAAGGCAAAAAAACACTTTTACGCTAATTAATGCTAAAAATCCCCATCAATTAAGACTCAGCCCATTGCTCATAAAACTGTTTAATTATTGATTTCAGGCTTTGCGCTATAAGTAAGGGGCGATGTCTTTTTATAAAGCCAACCATATTGACGCACCATTTGGTTTACCCGTGTATTACGATAGCCAAGTGCGCAGAAAATAAGCAAAACGGCAAGATCAACCAAATAATAATGCAGCGATAAAAATGTTGCATGATACGCCATATTGCCGGTATCTGCTTGATAATAAGGAATAACATAATGCAAGAAACGAATGGCAACTGCCAATAACACCATATAGCCAAGTGCTATTTTAAAATTACGCCAAGTTTGGGCGCAGGCACGACCCGTCATCCAAGCCGCACCGCCACCCAATATAACTGTGATGATGAGAAAATAAACTATCGAGGATTGCTCGAATAAAATGCCTCTCATTTGTTTTCTCCTTTATGCAAATGCTTATTATATATTTATTTTAATTGTAAAACTGAAAAACTTAATGACGGCCGCCTTCTAAATAGGCTGCCCGAACTTGTGGATTTTCCAATAATTCGCGTCCGCTGCCGCTCATGGTAATGGCACCATTGACCATAACATAAGCTCGATCAGCAAGGCGCAGCGCACTAAAGGCATTTTGCTCAACCAAAAATACTGTAAGCCCTGTCGTTTTGTTTAAATCTTTAATTGCCGCAAAAATTTGTTTAGCAATGAGCGGGGCAAGACCAAGCGAAGGTTCGTCAAGCAGAAGCAAGCGCGGCCTTGCCATCAGTGCACGGGCAATTGCCAGCATTTGCTGCTCGCCACCTGAAAGTGTGCCGCCGCGTTGGTGCAAACGCTCTTTAAGACGTGGAAAAAGTAAAAACATTTTTTCAACGTCTTCATCAAAATAAGCCATATTATCAAGGCTTGCACCCATTTGTAGGTTTTCCAACACGCTCATGCGTGGAAAAATTCGTCGCCCCTCTGGTGATTGAGCAATACGTAGGCGGGCTATTTCATG
This sequence comes from Bartonella sp. HY328, assembly GCF_025449335.1. Lineage (NCBI taxonomy): Bacteria > Pseudomonadati > Pseudomonadota > Alphaproteobacteria > Hyphomicrobiales > Bartonellaceae > Bartonella > Bartonella sp. HY328. The sequence goes on along the minus strand of NZ_CP104883.1, from coordinate 2,819,102 downwards.
GGATGGTAATTTGGTAATATCTTGGCCATCAAAAATAATACTACCGCTACGCGCTTGTGGCGCACCAAAAATAGTCATCATCAAGGTGGATTTACCAGCACCATTGGCACCAATAAGGGTAACAATTTCACCTTGTCGTACTTCAATATCGACATTTTTTAAGGCTTGGATAGAGCCGTAAAAAGTTTGGATATTATTAACTTTGAGCAGCACTTTTTTATCACTTGTTACTGGATTATCGCTCATCTTGCTGCATCTTTCGTGGTCTCATCACTTTCTTCAATCAATTTGTGGACAAGCGCATCTGTGTCGTCATTTTCACCATCAACCAAAAGATCGTCAATTTCTTCATCATCAACACCAAGATACGCAGCAATGACTTTTGGATCATTTTGCACATCTATTGGTAGGCCATCAGAGATTTTTGAGCCATATTCCAGCACAATAACATGGTCAGAAATTTCCATAACCACTGACATGTCATGTTCAATAAGCAAAATACTGGTATTATAGTCGGCTTTGATGGAAAGCAGCAGCTTATTAAGCTCAAGCGACTCACGTGGGTTTAAGCCAGCTGCGGGTTCATCAAGGCATAAAAGCTCAGGTTCGGTGCACATGGCGCGAGCAATTTCTAATCGCCTTTGGTCGCCATAGGGCAAGTCTCCTGCTGGATCATCAGCACGGTCAAGAAGATCGATTTTTTCAAGCCAAATGGCGGCTTTATCAATAGCTTCTTGGGCAGCTTTTTTATAGGATTTAAAGCCTAATAGTCCTGCAATTGTAAAGCCAGATGCACGCATCAAACTATTATGTTGGGCAACAAGCAAGTTTTCAAGAACGGTCAGGCCGGAAAAAAGCCGGATATTTTGAAATGTTCGGGCAACTTTTGCCTTTTTGGTAATTTCAAAATCTGCAAGGCGTTCTAGCTTCAAAGTTTTTCCGTTTTTGCGGCTCATTGATACCATGCCGCCAGTTGGACGATAAAAACCCGTAATACAGTTAAAAACCGTGGTTTTACCCGCGCCATTTGGTCCAATCACCGCAGTGATTTGGCCGCGTTTTGCACTAAAGCTCAAATCGTTAATAGCTACAATACCGCCAAAAACCATGCGTAAATGCTTGACATCAAGGATGATGTCATCTTGTTTGTGCAGTGCCTGCTGTGGGGATTTTGCTAGATTTTTCATCAACCATTTCCCTCGCTGGTAAAGTTGCCAGAAATATTTTTCTTTTCTTTTAAATAGGCACTTGGTTCGCGTCCGCTAACAAAGCCGCGCGGCCGCCAAATCATAATAAAGACCATGGCAAGGCCAAACCACAACATGCGATAATGAACAGGCTCAAAACCGGGGCCAAAAATCATTTGCAAGGAGGGGATTTCGCGTAAAGCTTCCGCGCCGCCAATCATGATGATAGCAGCAATGGCGATACCGCGTAGTGACCCCATGCCACCAAGAACGACAACTGCCAAAATCATAGCTGATTCATCAAAGGTGAAACTTGTGTAATCTACAGAGCCTTGGCGTTGCGCAAAAAATACACCAGCAAGTCCACCAAAAAACGCACCGGATGCAAAGGCGGATAATTTTGTGGTGACAAGATTGATACCTAGTGAGCGGCACGCGATTTCATCCTCGCGCAACGCTTCCCATGCGCGTCCTATTGGCATTTTGCGCAAGCGCGTTATAAAAACTGCCATAGCAATAACAACTGCAAGCACAATATAATATAGGAAAATTTTTAAGTAAGCTGGGCTATGGGCAAGGCCGAATATATCAGCAAAATTGCCTTTGCCACTTTTAAAGGATATACCGAAAAATGTTATTTGAGCCGATACGTTAAGGCCTTGTGCGCCGCCGGTGACGGTCTCCCAATTTTGTAGGACAATGCGGATAATTTCACCAAAAGCAAGGGTGACGATGGCAAGGTAATCGCCTTTTAGCCGCAAGACTGGAAAACCAAGCATCATGCCCCATAAAGCCGCCAAAATACCAGCAAGTGGTAGACAAAGCCAAAAAGAAAAACCAAAATGATTGCCAAGAAGGGCTACCGTATAGGCACCTACTGCGTAAAACGCGACATAGCCGAGATCAAGGAGGCCAGCAAAACCGACAACAATGTTAAGGCCCCATGCGAGAATGATATAGATCAAAATATAATAACCATAATTATCAAGCCACTTTTGTGACATTTTAAGGTTATCAACGCCCAAAATAACAATGACGGGATAGACAATTAAAAAAGCAAAGAAGACAATCGGTAGGGCACGAATAAAGCTTTTGGGAATTGCATTACCAATACTTACTGCCAAATTGCGAGATTTTGAAAAATAGTCAAAGAGGGTTAATAGCGCAACAATAATAAGTGTTACTATGGCAGTGGTGAGTAAATGGCTTGCTTGATCGCTTAAGACATAGGTGCCTTTTTCGCTGGCTTCCATATACCAAAGCCATGAGCGATAGCCAACAAAAAGAGCAACGGTTGGAATAATGGCGGCAGTAAAGCCACGTAAACCGCCGCCAAAAAGAACAAAGGCAAAGCGACCAAATGCGGCAATTAAAACATAATTGAACAAATAGCCCAATTGTGGTGTTAATATCATTTCGTTGGAAAGATTATAATCTGCCCTAAAGCCAATAATAAACAAGAAAAGAGCAAGAGTTATTGCACCTGTAACAAAGCCTTGTTTGATAGCAGTTGGTAAACGGCTTGGAGTATCATTTGATGTGACAAGACCTTGATTACTATTGGAAAGCGTTGTTGTGGACATGCTATACTTTCTCCACATCTGCGCGGCCAAGTAAACCAGTTGGCATGAAAATTAAAACAATAATAAGCACGCTAAAAGCTGCAACATCCTTATAGGCAGGATTGACATAGGCGGCCCAAAATACTTCAACAAGGGCAATAAGAATGCCGCCTAAAACCGCACCATTGAGCGAGCCAATGCCGCCTAGAACAGCAGCTGTAAAGGCTTTAATGCCGGGAATAAAGCCATCAGCAGCGGAAACATAATTATAATAGGATAAGAAGATAGCGCCAGCTACTGCCGCCAATGCTCCGCCCATAATAAAGGTCATAGAAATGGTACGGTCAACATTAATACCTAAAAGCGAGGCCATTTTTGCATCTTGTGCACAAGCGCGCTGTGCGCGACCAATCGATGTTTTGGTGACGATATAAGTAAAAACAGCCAATAAAATGATGGTGGTAGCAAATACCATTATTTGTTTAAACTGCAAAGTTACGTTAGTACCGGGGATAAGTATTCCGCCTGAAATGACATCTTGGAGTGATTTTGGACGCTGACCTTGAAAGACTGGTACGAAATTCTTTAAAACAATCGACATACCAATTGCAGTAATAAGTGGCGCAAGGCGAAATGAGCCGCGCAACGGCCGGTAAGCAACCCGCTCAATCGTCCAACTCCAAGCCGAGGTAAAGATAACCCCGATAATCATAATAAGAATAAGCGCCAGCAAGATGGGAACTGCGGTTGGCAATAATGCAAAAAGCATAAAAGCGATAAGCGCGATAAAGGCACTTACCATAAAGACATCGCCATGGGAAAAATTGATCATGCCTAAAATGCCGTAAACCATGGTATAACCAATAGCAATCAAGCCATAAATGGCACCGAGGGCAAGGCCGTTTATTAAAACCTGAAAGAAGAGATCATAATCCATAATATCATTTTCCTAATTGCTTAAATGATGAAATCTATTTTCAGCGCTTATTAAAGGCGCATCATTTAAGCGTTAAAGTAAATTTAATTTACTGTTTGCGTGCATATATTGGGGGCTGTTCATAACAGATACGTAGTTTCAATCAATGAGTTTGCACCATTTTCATGTTAAAAAAAACAAAAATATGTGAAGTTTGGTGGCGTTTTTTGCAAAACAGTTAAAATTATGTCTCATTTTGAGAGAAAATTACGAAAAATATGTCCTTTGGGTAACTTTATATGAGTCGACCAGTTTGTAAACAATTTGTTATTAAAGGACGACTTACTCGCCCTTGCCAACTGCCTTGTTCCACCCCACATTGTTAAGATACCATTATTTATTTAGGAGATTGCAATGAGTATCTTTGAACGTGAACAATCCGAAGTTGAAAAATTAAAAAAACACATTTCCAGTTTGCGCGAAGAGCTAAATGTGCTTACCCAAAAAAGCAAAGACATGCATCTTCTTGATAATGCCCATGAATTTGGCGAGCGTTTGCGCCAACATGGCCGTAGAGCAGCTCATGAAGTTGCAGATCAAGCCCTAGTAATGCGCGACAAGGTGAAAGAAAATCCAAAAACAACTTTGGTCGTTGTTGCCGCTATAGGCTTTTTGGCTGGAGCATTTTTTTGGACACGCCGCTAAATCAGCTATCAAATATTTAAATACTTTAATGTTTAGCTATTCGTATGTTTTTTATATTGTGAGTAGTAATAAGAATTTCTGTAGTTCTTGATTTAATTAAATCCGTTACCTTAAAAAGGCTAACGGATTTTTTTATAAGCATGTGTTTATTTTCTGTATTTTAATAACTTGATGATTCCATAATTGCTTTTGCAAAAAGCAATTATCTAAATTTATTTAGTGATAGCGATAAAATATGCCGCACATGATGATTTTTTAGATTAAACTACAGGAAGCATTACTTAATTTCATTCAAACTTGTTTGTCTTAAAAATGAGGTCGTTTGGTTTCCTATTTAATATTAGTAATTAATAATATTATAAGTAATTTTAGATCTATTATAGTATTATGCTTTTAAAAGTGATGCTGGCTGTGATCCAATTAAAAAATAGTGATAAAATTTGTTATTATTGTTCAATAAACTTGCTTTAAATTTAAAAATGTTTTTTATGTATTGATGGTAATATAGGTCCATTAAATTGTTAGGGTAAAAAATGAAAAAACTATTATGTATGTTGCTTTTAACTGTTTCTCTTGCTGCTTGCGGTAGCGGTGAGCCAAAAGCAGATATGAGTACAAATGAAAAAATGGAACAGTCACTTGATGAAATGTCAAAGAAACTTTCTCCAGAAGATGCTACAAAATTGAAAAATGCTGTTGTTGCAATTAGCATAAATCTTGCTATGGCAAATGCTGGCGATCAAGAAAAAACTCTTGAAGCTTTGAAAGAAAAGCTAAATGGCAAGACCGCCAAAGAAATAATCGACATGGCGAAGTAAATTTTATTAGTTTTTTAAACTAATAGATTTAAGGTAATTAAAAATGGCCGGTACCTTTAAGGTTCCGGCCATTTTATTTTTAAATTTAATGAATAAAACGGTTTAGTTTACGCTTGTTCGACCATTTTTTTCAAGGCTGGATAGTCGATTTTACCAGTGCCAAGCAAGGGTAACTTTGCATAGATGATCCGCGATGGCACAAAGAGTTCAGGGATGCCTTCCGCACGTGCAAGCTTTAATAAATCAGGGCGCGTGACTTGTTCTTCTTCACTAACGAGCACGATACGCTCGCCTTTTTTAGGATCGCTTAAGGTCACAACACCCAACATAACGCCAGGGAAAGCACGCGAAGCCATTGCTTCAACCGCCGATAGGGAAACCATTTCACCGCCTACCTTTGCAAAGCGTTTCGCGCGGCCAAGAATGGTAACAAAACCTTCATCATCAATATTGACGATATCGCCTGTATCATGCCAACCATCAACAGGTGGCTCAATAATGCCGGGCTTTTCAACCCGTAAATAGCCAGCCATGACATTTGGGCCGTAAACAAATAAGCGGCCGCCATTATCAACACCTTCAACCGCTTCAAGGCGCGGAGTGATTGCAGGCAATAATTTACCAACCGTTCCTGGCTTATTATACATAGGGGTGTTAAGTGCTAAAACAGGTGACGTTTCAGTTACGCCATAACCTTCAAGCACGCGAATGCCAAATTTATTCATCATCATTTCGCGGGTTGTCGATTTTACTGGCTCTGCACCTGCAAAACAATAACGGATTGAGCGAAAATCATAAGGATGGGCATTGCGACCATAACCATTCAAGAATGTATCGGTACCAAAGATAATTGTTGCATTTGATGAATAAATCGCTTCTGGAATGATGCGATAATGCAAGGGTGATGGGTAAAAGTAAACAGGAACCCCCGATGTTAATGGCAAAACAGTACCCGCAGTCAAACCAAAAGAATGGAACATTGGCAAAACATTGAAAAGACGATCAGCACTGTTAAAATCGACCCGTGCTGCGGCTTGTGCAACATTCGATAACATATTGCCATGAGATAATACCACACCTTTTGGTGTACCCTCTGAACCCGATGTATAAAGGATAGCTGCAGGGTCATGATGCTGGCGGTTTTTAACCAAAGGACGTGTTTTCATCACCATAGCGGTTATTTTTGCCAAATAATTGATTTCTTTCGCCATATCTTCCAAAAACACAAAGCGGATATTGACGGCTTTTAAGCTTTCAGCAAGTTCCTCTAAGCGTGCTTGGCGAAGGAATACCCGCGATGTGATGATTGTTTTAATTTCAGCGGCTGTTGTTGCATAGGTTAAAGTTGAAAGACCGGCTGAAAAATTCATCATAGCAGGCACTTTACCGGCAGATTGCAAGGCAAAGAAAGCAATTGCCGCAGCATTGGAGTTTGGCATCATTAAACCAACATTGCTGTCTTTTGCCAAATGCTTGGCAAGGGGCTTGGCAAGGGCGCGGATAGCGGTAAGCATGCGGCCATAACTCATCAAACCACGCATTGGATCTTCAATCGCATCATGGCCCATACCATAATCTTTACCAGCTTTTACCAAAGCATCCAACACGGTGCCATCATGGCCTGAGGTTGCAAAAACAAGATCGGACATGATGCGGTATAATTCATTGCCGGCAGCATGACGGCGAGCGCGAGATTTTAGCTTAGGATCAAGTTCCAATTCAACCGGTGCTGTAATTGTTACGCGCACTTTAGGGAAAAATTGGCGGCGTACAGCAATGCCAGAAAGGCGTGAGAAGAAAGTGCGTTCCAATCCATCAATTTTAATCGGTACAACCTTAGCATTGGTGCGGTCTGCAACCATTGCCGCGCCATCATAAACCTTCATCAAACTACCAGTAACAGTAATCCGGCCTTCAGGGAAAATAACCAGTGGGGAGCCATTTTTAACTGCACGAATGAGGCTACGGGCTGCCAAGGGGCGAGTTGGATCCATTGGAAATGCGTTCATATATTTTAAGAATGGGCGGATCCACCAACGGCGTGCGATAACTGAATTAATAGCGAAAGCTGGCGCACGCATAGTATTATCGGTAATAGCAAGCGCCAATAAGCCATCTAAAAATGATACGTGATTAAGGGCAAGAATAGGTGTCTCACCAGCATTTTTGAGGTTTTCAAGTCCTTTAACTTCAAGACGGAAAAAAGCACGGAATAAAATAGTGATAAAGTCGCGAAATGGATTTGTTGGCAAAAAACGCAACATAAAAAATGACGCGATGAATGAGGCAATTGATAAGCCTATCAATACGCTATGCTCGGATGCACCGGTAAATAATTGCACTGAAAATACCTTGCCGCTTTGCACAAAAGCAATGATCAGCGCACCAATAACCATGATGCCAGAGTTCAGCACATTGTTAGCCGCAATAACACGGGCACGACTTTGTGGTGCGCTCCATGCTTGAAGAGCCGCAAAACCCGGCACGACAAGGAATGCGCCACCGATAGCGGTAAAAGCAAGATCAAAGGCCAAACGGATTGTACCAGGAACCATAAAAAATTCACTATAAGTGAGGATTTTTTGATCGGTTCCCATGCCGTTAACGGTAAAACTAGCATCAAGAAGAGCAAAGGCACAGACAATACTGCCAAACACCGATTGCAAAAGAACAATACGACCAGCTGACGCCCAAACAGCCATAGCTGAGCCAATAGCAATGGATATGGCAAAAACCGCAAGAAAGAAGGAGCTGCTATGGGCAAATTGACCAAGCTGCTTACCAAAAACTAGGGTCATGGGTACTAAAACAGCACCAATCAACCAGAACCAAGAAATCATCAAAGATACGGTGAATAATTTACGTTCACGGCTAAGTTCGCGCAGCAGGCGACCTGTAGTGCGCACAAAGTTCTTATCTATTTTTAGATCTGCTTTAGCAGCGCCATGGTAAGGCATAAAACAGCAGCATATCCAACCTAATAGCGCGAAAACAATCATCAAAGTTGCAGTGAGATAGGATGAACCGTGACCACCAGAAGAACTAAAATCGGCAAGTACGGAGCCTGCAAGGATTGCAATAAAGGTTGCAGCTTCCACCCAACCATTTGCTTTGGGTAAATCGGTACGGGCAATTTGCTCTGGTAAAACTGCATATTTAATCGGACCAAATAAAGCAGACCCAACACCAAACATAAATAAAGCAACCATTAAAATGGGTACTGAGCCTAAGATGAGTCCCAATGCTGCGCCAGCGGCAACAAATATTTCGATTAATTTATAAAACCGTGCAAGACGTGCTTTATCAAAGCGATCAGCTAATTCGCCGCCCGTTGCTGAAAATAATAAAAAAGGCAGCATGAAGATAGCTGTCCCTAACGTGTTGAGCGACTCACTTGATTCACTGGCAAGCGTTACAGTAATGAACAAGCCTAGGCTAACTTTTAAAAAATTATCATTAAAGGCTGAGAAGAATTGCGCCCCAAATAAAGGCCCAAACCGGCGGGATGTTAACAAATTGGCAATTGGTGGATTATCGGAAAATTCACCTTCTATTTGACTAAAGGATTGACGAGCAACCTTGTGGGTATCGCCATTTTGATTGCCTTCCGCTTGGCCCTGCACCATGACCGCCTCAACACTTTCTACTTGTAGTGTTGTTTCAGCCGTGCCCTTTTGCGAGCTACCCTGTTCGCCACCTGCGGCACCTAAGCCTTCTTTGTCGCTTACGCTCGTCATGTTAAACTCCCGTCTTAAAATGAACTTAGCTCACTATAGCTTGGGTTATTTTGTTAAGCAAGAAAAAAGTGAACATCGTTCAAAATTATTTTTAATATCGTTTTTTTTGAAAGATTACCCCGCTAGCCGCCATCACGCAAAATTGGTAGTTTTGCCAAAACATCTTTAAGGGCGATAGCATCCCATGGCAAATATTCAGTAATACCAAGTCCAACAATATCTACATGTGCAGAAACATCACGCAACAATCGTACTATATCTGGCAAATACATTTCACCTTGCGTAATGTCATCAAAATCACCGCTCGCAGCATCTGGATTGCCAAAATAAATTGAATGGAACTTTTTGACATCCAAAACATCAAGATTAAAATGCACGGCCAAATATTTAGCGTTAATTGAGCCTAGCCAATCAATCACGCTGTCACTTGATGCTTTTAAAGCACTGGCGCTAGCAATTTTTAAATTATGCAGATGGATAAAATCCGTTTCAAATGGCAAGGTTTTACCAAGACCTGCAAACATGACATTTTCTGGCTTTAATGGTTGCTTGACACGTTTGACAAAATCTTCATCACCCTTACCCAAAAGATTGCCAAGAACCATAGCATGGGCATTGTGAAAAACCTCTGGCGTCATAACATCAGGGTGGGCATCAAGCCAAAGTACCGCAAGATCACCATTATAAATTTCGTTTAAATAAGCAAAAGGAACCAGATCAACCAAACAATCTCCACCAAGAATGACTATTTTTTTCGGTTGATGCTTGTCTATTTTTTGGCGCGCTTCATCGGCTTGTTTTAATAAAACTTCGCGCCCGATAATTCCATTTTCAACCAGCAATGGCGATTGTTCATTATCACTAATGACATTAACTTGCTCCACCGCAAAACTTGGCTGCGGCGCTAAAAAATTTAGCAAAGCACTTCCCATCTGATAGGCTGAATAATTACCACCCTGCCACTGAGGAAATACCAGTCTCAACACGCTTTGATTTTGCTTGCTCATAAGATCCCCCAAAAAAACTGCAATTTTACTATCAATTGGCCTGGCAAAAATTAACCAATTATTTACCACCAATCCAAAAAATTGTAACTTGCCATTATAAAAACGCCGTTTCATCTCAAATTGGTCTTTAATCAAAGCAATATAACACATCTTGTAACTTGATCATCATAAAGCCATTAAAAGAAAGGAAAATGCAATGATTGATTGGCGCTATAAACTTGCCGCAATTCATTTGTGCCATAATTTGGCATCAATAATTGCTGTTGCCATTCTTTTAATCCCATTTAATATAGTATTTGCTTATCAAGCAGTAAATGCAAGTCCAATAGCCAAGGAAAGTAAGCCTTTACCTGACTATTTGTCCGCGCGCATGGCGAGCCTTGGCTTGAAAATTGATAGTCCAATCTATATTCGGGTTTTCAAACAGGAAAATACCTTAGAAGTTTGGAAGCAAAGTGCTGAAGGTACCTATAAGCCTCTTGCTTTTTATACGATTTGTAAACAATCGGGAAAACTTGGCCAAAAACGCCAAGAGGGTGATTATCAAGTACCCGAAGGCTTTTATAATTTAACCAAAGAACAGCTCCACCCACAGTCTAATTATCATCTAGCTTTTAATGTTGGTTACCCAAATTTGCGCGATCGCAATAATAAATATACTGGTAGCCTTATTATGGTGCATGGCAACTGCTTATCGGTTGGCTGCCTAGCAATGGGTGACGATAGGATTGAAGAAATTTACGCTTTGGTACGTGAAGCATTTAACGGCGGAGCTAAATCCATACCAATGCATATTTTTCCGTTTAAAATGAATGATGAAAATTTAACGCAATTTGATGGCCATGATGAAATGTCCTTTTGGCAACAATTAAAACCAGCCTATGACATTTTTCAAAACGAGTATATTCCAGCGCGGACTGTTACCTGTGGCAAGGATTATGTTGTAACATCGTCAGAAAATAAAAATGCAGCGAGAACGGTCTGTGCACAAGTGAAGAATTTATAGTTGTTTTAAAAACTATTGCGGTTAATTATTAACCAAGCATTTATCTTAACTTACTATTATGCTAGAAAATAAAGCGTAATTTGGCTAAAATAAACAAAACCGCAATAATATGCTTATAGCTATTCTTGGTAAAATACCAAAGGCTTTATCAAAATGGCGTTTAAAAAATGATAGTTTAAAAAGCTATTGAATATTGGATTTTGTTTAACCAAGGTGAGTTATAAAGCTTTCACCTAATTGCAGCGTATATGATACGCTTTGACGGATGCAGGAGTTATCCATGAAAATAAAAACTGCTATTTTTGCGGCGCTTATGGTTTCAAGCATGGCACTTGTCGGCTGTCAACAAGGTGGTGGTAGCAGCGGCGGTAGTCTTGCTATGTCAGGTCGTGCAGAGCGCGAATTGCCAGCCAAAATCCAGAAAAAAATGGCAGCTATGAGCATGCCTAAAACATCACCCATTATCATTCGCGTTTTTAAAGAAGAAAGCGCTTTGGAAGTTTGGAAACAGAAAACCAATGGTCAATATGGCCTTGTCGCAACTTATGAAATTTGCCAATGGTCAGGTAAGTTGGGTCCTAAATTTATTGAAGGTGACCGTCAAGCGCCTGAAGGCTTTTACACAGTTCGCCCAACGCAAATGAACCCGAACTCTAATTATTATCTTGCCTTTAATATTGGTTTTCCTAATGCCTATGACACAGTCAATGGTCGTACAGGCCGTCATTTGATGGTGCATGGCGCTTGTTCCTCATCTGGTTGCTATTCAATGACCGATGAAAGCATTGCCGAAATTTATGCTTTTGGTCGTGATTCGTTTAAAGGTGGTCAGCGTGAATTTCAGGTTCAGGCATTTCCATTTCGCATGACCGCCGCGAATATGGCGCGTTATCGCAATGATGCTAATTATCCCTTCTGGCGCATGTTGAAAGAAGGGTATGACATTTTTGAAGCAACCAAAAAGCCACCGCAGGTTGATGTGTGTGAAAAGCGTTATGTCTTTAATCGTATAAATACAAGCGGACAGCCTTTGTCGCCAGCTGGTGCATGTCCAGCCCCCACACAAAGTTTGCCGGTTGCCTATGCTGCCTATCAAGCTGAATATAATTCGGCTTTTTCAGAGGCATTGAATAAAAAGTCAAAAAAGCCAATTTCACCTTCTATTGCCGGTCTTGAGGAAGCACGTCTTGTTGCTGAGTGGAGCGCACGGCGCGCAAGGGGTGAAAAGGTAAGTCGTACTCCGCCATCTTTGAGTTCTGCATCTGCTGAGCGTAGTGGTGCACCAGATATTGCACCAGCATCAACAAATTCAGCGTCAAAAAATACGACATCCTCAACGAATGCAAGTATGCCCGCTGTAAAGCCAGCAACTGAACAAATGCAACAAAGTAGTGCTTTGCTCAGCACTCCAGATCAGCAAACAGCTGCCTTAGTGCCTATGCAAGAAAATAAGAAAAAACAATGGCTGGGTTTCTTACGCCGATAATCTATGATCTGCGTGGTCTTAAATGCCCGTTGCCTGTCTTAAAAACTGCACGGCGGTTAAAAGATATGGCATCGGGTGATAGGCTAACAATTTTGAGTGATGATCCATTGGCAGAACAAGACCTTAAAGACCTTTGCTGCAAATATCATTTAAAGTTTGATTACCATTACCGATCAGATCACATTGCTTTTACAATTATTGGCTCTTAAGCCTGAGGCACCATTAAAATGCTTTAATATCCAATGTTTGATGCAGTGGGATTAAATTTTAGGCATTTATAATTAAAAAAATCAAGCTATTCGAGCCAATATTTCTTCTATCATAATGCTTTCCAATAAGAAAAACTCAAAAACAGCATTGATAAAAACTAAGGCTGTGATGGGTTAAATTCCCCATCACAGCCTTATCATTAAATAGAGTTTTATCGTTTTATTGTGAGAGCAATTGCTTCTGCCGCATGAGATATTGCTGAACTTCATCAAAAATGGGTTTTGGCAAGGTTGCAAGTTCATCATAGGCAGCTTTTTGCGGGATTACCCCAAGTGCAGCTCCAACCATAATCCAGCTGGTAGTATTAAACATTGGCTGCCAAGCAAAATCGCCATATCCTTCAAAATCTACAAATCGTGGTAAGCGTGTTTTCAAGACTTCACAAAGATCTTGATATTCTGTTGAACGCTGTGCATTTTTTGCATCCTGCCAAAATAACGTATCTTCGCGGTTAGTATCGTAATGTAAGCGAAGGAAATCTTTCATTTCGCTCCAGCCTATTTTATTGTCTTGATTAAAGGTTTCAATGGTATTTTCACCAATAATCCCATGGCCATCAAATACAATATTCTCAAATCTATCAAGTACGCGCAGCATATGGCCGATAGAGGTCGCTTCCAAGGGCTCAATAAATCCTGATGACAAGCCAACCGCTAAAACGTTTTTGCACCAAACATTTTCAAAATGACCTGGATCAAATTGTATCACTGTTTGCGGTTCAATCGAATGGCCAAGATAGGCTTCCACTTCTTTAAGTGCGGAATTTTCATCACTATGTTTGCTAGAGAAGGCGTAGCCCGAACCGATTTTATCGGCGAGTGGAATTTGCCACATCCAACCAGCTTGCATAGCAATGGAGCGTGTATAAAGTGTAGGATTAGCATTAGGCTGCTTAATGGTAAAAGGCAGGATACGATCCAAAATTAGCTCTTTGCTGAAGGATCGCCATTTTTGCTTATAGGTTTCACCAATACCAATACGGCGCAAACCTGAAGCATCGATTACAAAGTCAACATCCAAATTACCTTCGGGTGTTTGCAGAGCAGTTGTTTTCCCATCCTTATCCAGAATAAGTTTTTCAACTTTCAAGTGTTTGTGCGTAATATTCCTTGTCTTGGCAATGGTTTTCAAAAATTCTGCCGCTTTCTTTCCATCAAAATGGAAAGATGGCCCTAAACCCGTTTTATTAGAAGCGAGCGCAATATGAGCTTGAGCTTGGGTTGCATTATTCTTAATCAACTGGAATCCAGCAAAATAGCTAAACATATCAAGGCCAGCGGCCATACGACCAGCAAGCAGTGGATAGGTCCGATTGGTTGTTCCTTCTAATTCTTCACTGCCACCGTTAAGATTATGGAATAAATGAAAATAGATATCATTAGCGCTACCATTACGCCAACCCTCGAAGGAGGAACCAAATTTTACGGTAGCCTTGGTCGCATTTATAAATTCTTCAATATTAATGCTATTTTTCTGAAGTCCTAAAACCAGATTTGAAAAACCGCCCTTAATAGCATTTTTACCGTCATCTGCACCATCTTCTAATAATAGTATTTCGACTTCGGGAGCCGCGATGCGGCGAAAAGTCAGCGCTGAAAACCAACCTGCGATTCCACCGCCGATAACAACAATACGTTTGGCATTTCTAAGATTAATCATGATTGACCCTTAACACTAAGTCAGTGCGCATATGCGCGATGTAATTGCGTTGTATTGAAAAAACGGCATTAACCTTGTAGATATCGATTGACCTGTTCAAAGATTTCCGCGGGCATAACGTCTAATTCACTGAGCGCCGTTTGAGGTGTAACAATCCCCATAGCACTTGCAACAGTGATCCAGTCTAATGGCACAAATAACGGCGGCCAACCAAAGCCACTATAATTTTCCAAATCTGCTGCCCGTGGAAAGCGCTCAGCAAATACCTTGCGCAATTCCTGATAGGTCTTGGAACGCGGAAGTTTTTTAACGTCACGCCAGAAAGAACTATCCTTGCGCTGCGTTTCGTAATGCAATCGTGTAAAGTCGGCAATTTCGTTAAAGGTTTTTGCGTGATCCTTGTTAATGGCAGCAATGGTCGTTTCGCCTATAATGCCGTGCCCTTCAATCACCGCTTGCTCAACCTTATAAATAAGCGAGAAAAACTGCGCAAGGCTTGCTGATACTAAAGGCTCAATGAAACCAACCGCTGGTCCCACGGCGAGGGTATTTTTATGCCAATTGCTTTCAAAATAACCCTGATCAAGATCGACAGGATTTGCAAAAGTAATTTTTTGTTCAAGTAAATCAGCTGCTTCTTTTAATGCCGCTTCATCACTAGTATATTTTGAAGTAAGGAAGTAGCTAGCACTGATATGGTTTTTTAATGGTACTAATTGTAACCAACCACATTTCATGGCAATGGCGCGAGTGTAAAGTCGTGGATTCACCATGGCTGGTTCGACATTAAATTGTAAAACACGATTAATAGGGAACTGCTCTTTAAGTGAATGCCATTTGCTTTTATAAGCTTCACCAAGACTTAAACGCTTTGTATCTGCTGCATCTACAACAAAATCGACATTGATATCGCCAAGATCAGTATTAAGAGCGGTTGTATTGCCCTCATCATCCAAGACAAGTTTATGTACTTTCATAATCTGATGTTTAACACCGCGACCAATAGCAATATTTTTTAAGTAGTTAACGCATTTTTGCACATCAAAATGATAGGAAGGTATTAAACCGCTTTTGCGCGCGCCTAAAATTAGATTGGCTTGGACTTGTGGAATATTTTGAGTGAACATGGAAAAGCCGGGATAAAACCCCACTAAATCGATATTTTTTGCAATGCGGCCTGCCAAAAATGGATAGGTGCGATTAGCAATAACATCAAGCTCTTCTACGCCTTGATTAAATCCATGAAACAGATGAAAAAAAACATCATTGTCACCGCTATGGCGCCAATTTTCAAACGATGAACCAAGTTTAATGGTCAAATCACTGGCAAAAGCAAATTCATCAATATTGATTTGATTTGCTTGTAAAGCCGCACTTAAAACAGGAAGGCTACCTGCGCCTAAGCCCTGACTGATTTTTTGTTCGTCATCATAAACAATAACCTCTACCTCTGTGCTTGATATCCGCCGAAAGGTAAGGGCTGCAAACCAAGCTTCAATTGTGCTGCCAATAATTGCGATACGCTTGGCGTTTCTGAGGTTTATCATCTGTATTTTTCCTCGATTTTTAGTCGATTTCTATCTGCTTAAAATTTAAGTTTTTGCTCTTTATTTTTGGGCGTTACTCATATGGATAGTTTACAAGATATACACCCCTATGTATGTATCAATGATCATTAAATTAAAAATAATTAAAATACAAATCAAAGCAGCATTATCCACCAAAATACTAATATTTATATTGAGTTTTACACTTTGACTAAATATTTATATGGAACAGATCACTATAACATCAAGAATTTATGTTTAAAAAGAACGTGTTTTTAAGCAAAATTTTAGGTAGCACAAGGCAACAAAATATTCATCACGCAGTTGAAAGTGAACTTGCCTCGCAACATAAGCGCTCAGAATTATAATATTTATCGCGCAATAAAGGTGTTAGGTAAATACAATATTGGTATTTAGAAAATCCCTCATCAAATGGCAAAGCTGGCTTAATAAAATCGCTAAAATACCTAATTGATGGCAGGTTTTAGCCTTTGTTTCACCAAAATTTAAAGCGAAAAACAAAAGATCAAAAAAGATTGCTTGCAATTAAATATGCGTAAATCTTTCAAGCTTATACATCAATCTATGATTTAGCAAAATTGATACGCCTATAGCTTATGTGATGCAGATGATAATCGGCAAAAGTTGAACGACATTTGTTTATGTTTTGACGATATTAACAAGCAAGATAGCATATCAGAAGTATGAGCAAAAACGAAGGAAGCCCTTATAAATAAGGGTGTATATTTTAAGGAAAAATAATCATGGACGCGATAGCTCCTGTTGCGGATGTTACACTTTTAGGCCTTTTCATGCAGGCCAATTGGATTGTTAAGCTGGTTATGCTCGGCTTAATTATCGCTTCAATTTGGAGTTGGGCAGTTATTTTTGATAAAATGATTGCTTTTGCCAATGCGCGCCGCGCCATAAAACGCTTTGAACAAGTGTTTTGGTCTGGCCAATCTTTGGAAGATCTTTATCGCAACCTTGATGAGCGTCGTGTGAGCGGCATGGGAACAGTCTTTATGGCTGCCATGCGGGAATGGAAAAAATCTTTTGAAAAAGGCGCTCGATCACCTTTTGGTTTACAAATGCGTATCGATAAAGCAATGGATGTGGCTCTTGCACGTGAAACAGACCGTTTGGAATCTCGTCTTGGGCTTTTGGCAACCATTGGTTCTGCTTCGCCCTTTATTGGTCTTTTTGGTACTGTTATTGGTATTATGACGTCGTTTCAGGCCATTGCTCAATCACAAAATACCAGCCTTGCTATTGTGGCGCCCGGTATTGCTGAAGCGCTGCTTGCAACCGCTATTGGTTTGCTTGCCGCTATTCCAGCCGTTATCGCCTACAATAAATTAAGTGCTGATGCTGCGCGCATTGGTGGACAACTTGAAGGTTTTGCTGATGAGTTTTCTGGCATTCTTTCACGGCAGATTGACGAAAGGTCTAACCCACAACGTCCTGCACAGCAAAGCAATCAATTTACCCAACAGCAAGCAGCAGCTCCGCGTTCCAATCCCGTAGAAGAACGCAGCAATAGTGAGCGTCTTGCAGCCGATCCACTATCGCCTAACCGTGATTCTTTTGATCGTGCGAGCCAAGATCGCGGCTCCTTTGATCGACGTAACAATGACGGAGGCATGTTTTAATCATGGCGATGTCGGTTGGTGGATCAGGAAGCGGCCATGGACGGCGCGGACGGCGTAGAGGCGGTAAACGTGCTTTAATGAGTGAGATTAACGTAACGCCGATGGTGGATGTCATGCTGGTTCTTCTAATTATTTTTATGGTTTCTGCACCGCTTTTAATTAATGGCGTACCTATGGATTTGCCAAAATCGGGAGCTGGACCTATTTCGGCGCAAAAGGAACCCATAACGGTGTCAGTTACCGCCGATGGGCGTTATGCGATAAAAAAAGAATTTTATCCGCGTGATCAGATTACTCAGCGTCTTAAAGCTATTGGTGGGGTTAGTTCTGAAGGACTTGGACAGCGAATTGTTGTACAAGGTGAACGCAATGCCAATTATGAAACCGTACTTGATCTCATTGATCTTATTCAAAAAGCTGGCTTTAGCAATATTGCCCTTGCTAGCTCACCTTCAAATAGTGGTCGATAATGACCAAGCTGGTTTTAACCAAGAATTACTAATTGTAGCCAAAAGTCATAAGTAGAAAAATATGAAGTCAGGTTTTTTATCATCGGTTGGGTTACACGCACTCGCACTTGCTATCGCATTTATTAGTTTTAATGCGGTACCAAAGCCGCTTGAAAATACATTGACGGAAGCATTGCCGATTACGTTGGTGCCAATTAGCGATAAAGCTTCAATACGCGAAGGCGACAAAAATTCGGCGTTAGCAGACAGCCCAGCCCCTAAACCAACAAAAAAGCCTCCAGTTAAGCCAGAAGCAAAAAACACTGGTGATGGCGAGGTTGATGTTGCTACACCGTTAAAACCCAAAGAAAAACCGCGCGATGTCAATGCAAACCAGCCAACCGCAGGTAAGCCTGATGCTAAACCTGATATTGTATCACCGCAGGATAAACCAATTGAAGCTAAACCAGATAGTGGTGCAATGGATGCAACACAGGTAACGCCAAAGGCTGAGCCACCAACACCACAAATAGTTGAAAACAAAAACAAGCCAAATATCGTCAAGCCAGAGCCCGTAAAGCCAGTAGAGCCAAAGCCTATAGAACCTAAGCCGGTTGAACCAAAACCAGAGCCTGTAAAGCCAGAACAGCCAAAACCAGAGCCACAAGAGATTCCAACACAAGCCGCAACGCAAGAGGATCTTCAACCAAAACCTATGGAGCCAAAGCCTGTTGAGCCACAACCAACAGTTTCAAAGCCAGTAGAAGCTGTAAAACCACAAGAAACAACGCAAGTCGAACCGGTACCGCAATTGCCAACCACAAATGCACCGATCCCTGGTGCACGCCCGCAAGCAACAGCCAAAACCACCGAACGTGCGCCAACGGAGACACCAAAGCCTTCAGCGAGCTCCGCCGCTGGTGAAGATGTTGCAGATATTATCAATAATAACCCACAAACTGCAATGATTGACAGAACGCGAACCCAAGGTGGCGGTGCTAAACGCAGTGAGGATGAGGCTAGCTTTGGTGGCTCGCAAAATATTGGTGATCAAAAAGCGCTCGCACAGACACTTGGTTCTATCATCCAAGGCTGTGTTCAAGCACAGTGGTCACTTCCAACAGGTTTTGATGCCTATGGTTCGCAGGTAAAAGTAGAAGCTCGATTTGAACTAAGTCCCAATGGGGATATTATTGGAACGCCAATATTAGTTGTAACGGGTGGTGATCCTGCAATGAAGCGCACCATGGAAACAACAGCAACGTCAGCTTTAATGCGTTGCTCGCCCTTTAAAGGTCTGCCTCCTGAATCTTATCAAGATTGGAAATCTATAATAATGAATTTGGGGCTTCCACAGCGACAAATTTGATGGCTTTCTAAAACAAAAAAATTCAAGTACCATTTGTTTTGTGATGTTTGAAGAAAATATGATAAAGATTGGAGGTTGAAATTTTGGTTTTTAAGAAACATTTTCCCTATGTGCTTTTTACGCTCATAATTTTTCAACCTGCTGTATATGCTGAAAAATTAGCATCAACCCCGTCATATCTAGTTGCAGACTCTTTGCCTTTAAAAGACAATATTTCAAAGCGTCCAATTTATCCAGAACCCCCAAACACAACGCCAGATGGGAAGAAACAAGGCTTTGGTGAGCAAATTAGTAGCAATAACAAAGCCAGTCTTGCTCAAACCGTTGGATCAGTTATTCAAGGCTGCATGTCCAATGTATGGAGCTTACCAGTAGGCTTTGGCAGTGATGGTCTTGAGCGTTTAAAAGTTCAAGTAGAAATGGAGCTTGATCGCGATGGTGCCATTATCGGCGAACTGAAAATAACGCCAATTGGCGGCGATGAAAAACAACAAAAAATTATGGCAACAACTGCGAAAGCCGCTTTAAACCGCTGTTCACCTTTTAAAGGATTGCCAGTCGAGCATTATGATAGCTGGCAGAAGATTTTAATAAACTTAGTTGCGCCTACAAAATAAAAAATAAAATTAAGTATCAAGCAACTAATGGTGAATTTAGCAATATTGCTAATTCACCGAATGGTTCAATATTATTAGCCTCTAACACAGCAAGCGTTAACCACACCAAAACGGCGATAAGAACCAATGCCAATGTAAGCAGTAAAAAAAAGCGTCTTTTTACCTGCTTGATTGGCAGTTGCCCGATATCTTTATGGCTTTGGCCAGCATTTTCCAAATTTTGCTGTTCAGTGCTTTTTAGGTTTTTATGATCAATCGTCATTCGATGAATTCAAATTCTCCGGCAATGTTCCTGTTTGAGCAATATCAGTAACATAGCCCAGTTCTTTTAAAGTTTTCGTTAGGAGTTGGCTTGCTGCCATTTCGATTGAGCAACCCTTATATTCCTTATCATTAAATGTTCTTAAGCCATTTACACTCACATCATCAAGTTCAATCGTAATTTTCATAAAAGCCTTCCCCATATTTATTGCATTTACCTATATTTATTGTAGTTCTAAGGTAATGCAGTTTGGCTATAATGTGAAGATGATTAAAATAAAAAAGCAGAGCTGAATGGATTTAAAATCCTGCTTCAAGCTCTGCTTTAAACCTATCTTTTAAAAAAGCTTTTATTGCTGAATAGCTTTTAAACCAAGCGCAAATGCAATACAGCCCCAACCTTGGAAAATAAGATCAATGGCAATGAAAATACCAATAATATAAAATGAATTTGCAGGCCAGCCAATAAGAATCAAAAGTCCTAAGAGTGCAGAAAGTATCCCAGCAGCAATAATCCAACCAGATCCAGTGATGCCATTATTTTGGAAGCCAATTGCAATACGCAAGGCGCCTGACAAAATAAGGAAGAAACCAAGTACAAAGGTTAGAATAACCACAGCTTCGAGTGGATTATAAAAACAAACGAATCCGGCTAGAACATAGATGATACCAGCGATCATCCATAATAAAAATTGACCCCAGCCTTTAACACTAAATGATTGGAAAATTTGGGCAACGCCGCCAAATATCATTAAAGCACCAATATAAAAGGCTGCAACAACAGACGCCGCCAACGTATAAATGCCAGCAATAAAACCAATTACTAAAAGCGCAATACCAAGCGCTAAGAACCAACCCCATTTAATACCAATATTAGGAAGGGGAGGCATGCTATTTCTTGAATTAAATGAAGACATGGAATTTTCCTTCTCTTTAGAATGTAATGATAAATAATCATTACAAGTATTTTAAAATTTCTTTTTTCGTCAAATAAGCTATTGAATATTCTTCTTAGCTAAAAACAAATATTGCTCCCACAATTCTATTTATATTGTATATATAATAATAAAACCGCGTAAACAAAAGCCACGCACCCTTCACAATTTCGCTATCAAACTAAATCAAGCGGTAATCTAATAATTATCTTATTTTTCTTTGGTGATTTTGATGAAATTTGCTGTTTGGGCGGCGATTATTGCGCCAAAATTGAAAAACGCACAGTTTAGCGTCAAAAAAATCAAGATTATGTCATTTACCTATTGGTAAATCGTCAAAGCACTGTTACATTGGTAACAACGTAAAATATTAAGTGCTCCTCTCAGGCTCAATTTTATTTATTTAAAATTTTGCCTCATATTAAGCAATTGTTATTCAAGGCTTTACTTTAGCTGAATTTAAATGCTTAAAAGATTGTGTAGCGCTCACAAGGAATAGATGATGACTCCGCTACATAAAGGCTCAAAAAAGCCGGTACGGGGGGCTGGTGGCGATATGAAAGCTGATAAAAAGGCTATCGTCAATACTTTAAATGATGATAGCGGGCGTGTAACTACGCAGCAGTCATCTCATGATGGTGTACGCCCTTTTAAGACAAAAAAGCGGGCAAGAAGGCGACAGAAGTCGCGTAATGCCAACTTAAATGGCCAAAACCTGCAAGGTGATGGTGCAACGGCTGTCAGCAGTAAAGTAACAGATGTCAATAGCTCTGTGACCGATGGTGCTAATCAACCCTTTGCGGCCAAAATGGTGCAAGATGGTCAGCTTAGCGTTACGCCCAATAAAAAGCGCCGGCGTAGACGTTCGACTATTGCTCGGCCCAATCAGTCTCTACAATCGCCAGTCATGCCTGCCGATAGTCAGTTCGGGCAAAGTGACAAGGTTTGCGCCAAGACCAAGAATAAGAATGAAGGTGCGGTTTTACCCCTTAGCGCTAAAACTGTTGAGAATAATGGAAAAGATCCAACCTCTGAGCGCCGCTACCGGAAATTTCATTTAAAGCGTCACGGTGGCAAGCAGAGCCATAGTACAAAAAACAGCCGTGGTTTTGAAAAACAAGTTGGGCTTGCTGGTGTTGATAATCTAAAAGATGATTTACACAGCCACACTCATTATGACAAGCCAACGCGTCATAATGGACTTTATGCGGCGCTTGATCTTGGAACTAATAATTGCCGTCTGCTGATTGCCTCGCCCACGCGGCCTGGCTATTTTCGAGTTATTGATGCATTTTCGCGCATTGTACGCCTTGGTGAAGGTTTAAGCCGCCATAATAATTTGAGTGAAATGGCAATGACACGTGCCATTGAGGCTTTAAAAGTTTGTGCCAGTAAATTATCACAATGCAATATTAGCCATCAACGTCTTATTGCAACGGAAGCCTGTCGCTCGGCACAAAATGGTGAAGAATTTATTCAGCGTGTTAAAAACGAGACAGGACTTGCGCTTGAAATTGTCAACCGTGAAACTGAAGCGAGGCTTGCAGTTTCCGGCTGTGGCACCTTGGTGGAACCTGAAACAGAAGCCATAGTGCTTTTTGACATTGGTGGCGGCTCGTCTGAAATTGCGCTGATTGATGTCTCACATCGGCGCTCACCACGTCTTGCCGATCATATTATTGCTTGGACATCACTACCAGTTGGTGTTGTTACCCTTGCCGAGCTTTTTGGCGGTGAAACGGTAACACCAGATGATTTTAATGCCATGAAAAAGCATGTTACTGATTTGCTTGCCAATTTCAATGAGCGCGAAAAGCTTGGTGCATTGGTTAATAGTCAAGGGTTCCATTTGCTCGGTACCTCTGGCACTGTTACCACGCTTGCTGGCATACATCTTAAACTTGAGCGTTACGAT
Organism: Bartonella sp. HY328; assembly: GCF_025449335.1. NCBI lineage: Bacteria > Pseudomonadati > Pseudomonadota > Alphaproteobacteria > Hyphomicrobiales > Bartonellaceae > Bartonella > Bartonella sp. HY328. The sequence goes on along the minus strand of NZ_CP104883.1, from coordinate 2,796,004 downwards.
CGCCGCCGTATTGACGGTATGTGGATGCAAAGCAATGAGGTTGATAGAATGACTGAAAAGCTTCTATCATGGAATATGAGTGAACGGGTTGCCAATCCTTGTATTGGCGCAGATCGCGCTGATCTTGTTTTGGCAGGCTGCGCCATTCTTGAAGCCATTCGTGATATTTGGCCAAGTGGTCGATTACGCGTTGCCGATCGCGGTTTGCGCGAGGGTATTTTAACCGAACTTATGTCGCATAGCGGCGCATGGCGCAAAAGCCGATTTGCGCGCCGACAAAACCATTATGATAAGGTACATAACAAATGAAAAAGAGCAAACCAACAACAACTGGTGGTAGAGGTGGTGCTGGTAGTCGGCAATTATTTAATCGCGTTAAAAAGAAAGCCGGTACGATCAAGGAATCATCACGCCGTTGGCTTGAACGCCATCTTAATGATCCTTACGTGCATCAATCCAAAATTGACGGATATCGCTCGCGTGCAGCATATAAGCTGATCGAGATTAATGACCGTTATAAATTGCTAAAAAAAGGCCAAAAAGTTATTGATCTTGGTGCCGCACCGGGTGGTTGGTGTCAAGTTGCAGCCGATCTTGTTGGCTCTACAGAAGAAGCGCCGAGTGTTGTTGGTATCGATTATTTGCATGTTGATCCATTAAGCGGGGTTATTTTGCTGGAAATGGATTTTCTTGATGACGATGCACCGCAAAAACTGCTTGATGCGCTTGGCAGCAAGCCTGACTTGGTTATATCGGATATGGCAGCGCCAACCACTGGGCATCGCCGCACCGATCATTTGCGGACTACTCATTTATGTGAAGTTGCAGCTGATTTTGCTATTTCAGTGCTTAGGCCAGGCGGCCACTTTCTGACCAAGACCTTCCAAGGAGGCACTGAAAATGAGTTGCTTACCATGTTGAAGAAAAACTTTAAATCAGTCCACCATGTTAAACCACCAGCATCACGTGCTGAGTCGGTGGAGCTTTATTTGCTTGCTCGCGACTTTAAAGGCTAAGTAACATTAAGTTTTAAAAAAATGACAAATAGTAAGGTGAATATTTATAAAAACCTTACTAAGTCAAAATCTAAGCTGCTGTTTTTATCAATTTAATGATTGATATAAGATTGGTCGATAGGCGTTATCGTTCCTTTCAAATGGCGTTGTTTCCCTGAAAACACGATTTTATTAAGCGAAGTGTAATATTCTCTTCGCTTTTAAATAATATATTCATATTTTCAAATATATTAAAACAAGACAGAGTGCCCCTAGAAATTGCTGGATTGGCGGCAATATAAGACGGCTAATAGTCTTGGCTTTTGCTATTTGCTAAATGAATATAATTCGAGGTTTTTATGAAAACAGCAACGCTTCCTAATGGTATTTGTGTGCCAGCTCTTGGCCAAGGAACGTGGGGCATGGGAGAAGGGCGTCAATCAGCAGGTGAAGAAGCGGACGCTTTGCGCCACGGTATACAAAGAGGTTTGACACTTATTGATACCGCAGAAATGTATGGTGACGGTGGGGCAGAACGCGTTGTTGGCGAAGCCATGCAAGGCTTTCGCGATGACATATTTTTAGTTGATAAGGTATTGCCCTCCAATGGTTGTCGACAGCGCATGCAACAGGCCTGTGAGCGCAGCTTACGCAATCTTGATACAGATTATATAGATTTATATCTTTTGCATTGGCGCGGCGCTTTTACGTTGGAAGAGGTAGTTGAGACTTTTGAAGATTTGAAGTCTCAAGGTAAGATTAAACATTGGGGTGTTAGTAACTTTGATATTGCCGATATGGAAGAGTTGCAAAAAATCGCGCCTTCAAATTCTATTATCACCGATCAAGTGCTTTATAATCTTTTGCGACGTGGTATTGAATATGATCTTATGCCTTGGTGCGAGAGCAATGCTATTCCAATCATGGCCTATTCGCCTATTGAGCAAGCGCGTATTTTAAAATATCCTCAGCTTCAACAATTAGCGAAAATATATAGAGCGACACCCGCGGCGATAGCGCTTGCCTTTGTTTTGCGCAAGCAAAATATTATTGCTATACCCAAAGCATCTGATCCAATTCATATAGATGAGAACCTAGAAGCGCTAAGCATTCAGTTGACAGAGGACGATTTAGCATTGCTTGATCGCGTATTTTCTGCACCAACGTCAAAAACACGCTTGGAAATGCTCTAGGGTCATGACCCTAACTGCGGACCTGAAACAAATTTGATGTGATTGGTTGCTTTTAAGCTTGATTTTGAATTCTAATTAAGGTTTGCAGCCAAAACTTCATTTGGACAAGGTTAAGACAAATATCATTTTTAAAAATGGCCAATCATGCTTTATTATGACGTCATTGATTAGATATTTATATCGATACTTCCTGTAATTTTATCTTGCGCAGTAAATGCTTTATAAGCATTTTGGTAAACTATGCTGCACTATCGATCCAACATGCATGAATGGCATTGCATTAAATGTCGCAAAAAAAAAGCCGGACAAATGTCCGGCAAGTTATGAAGGTGCCACATAAGGGCAAAACCTTCAGAGGGGAACACTCAAGAAAATGCAATGGGAGGAGACAAATTCTTGAGACAAATTAATGATGCCCTTTTTTTAATCAAAAGACAATTAACACTATCACACAGCTGCTATGCATTTTTTGCATATCTAATATATTTTAGGCAATTTGCACGAATAAGGGCAAGGCGCGGCTAAATAACCATCAAAAGTCGATCAAATTGGTGGATTCTTTCGATGCGTCATAAAATAATGCACAAAATTTGTGCATTAGTGATTTATCTTGCCAAAATCGATTGCGTTCCAAAAAATAGTTTTACCAGTATTCTGGAGTGGATGCGAATAAAATGAATATTTTGATATGAAGTTCAATAATGAGTGACTCTTATTGCTAGCATTTGCAAAGCTTGCACCTTGTTCAATTATCTTAGAAGAAAAATTAAACCACCTTATCCCTTCAGTAGTATTGAAAAGATATGTGTAAATTATGAATGGCTGCTATTAAACTTAGTTGTATGTTTTTTACCATTCACCAATGGCTATTATTCATTTAGGCCTATCGTTAATAATGTGGTTAAAAATAAAGCACGTTTGATTTAAGATAAACCAAACGTGCTTTAGACATTAAAGATAAAAGTTAAGTTTTAGCCGCCTGCTTGCGATAGTGTTAGTGGAATAATGCGCGCATTTTTAGAACTTCCATCGCTGTTTTGCGACGTAGATGCAGGCTTAAACGCAATCCCAAGTGCAGTCCAAGTCTCAATTAAAGCGTCTTTCAGTTCTTCAATTAATTCATCGCTATGATAGGGGGTTGGGGTAATACGTAAACGCTCTGTACCGCGTGGTACTGTTGGATAATTAATTGGTTGAATATAGATATTATGCTTTTCAAGTAGCCGGTCTGTTGCCTGTTTACAAAGGTCTGGATTGCCAACCAAAATCGGAACAATATGGGTTTGTGATGGCATGACCGGAAAACCAGCCTTGCTCAAAACATCCTTGGCTTGCTGCGCTTGACGTTGCTGCATATCCCGCTCAACTTGTGATGTTTTTAAATGCTGAATAGCAGCAGTTGCTGCAGCTGCAATTGCAGGCGGTAAAGCGGTGGTGAAAATAAAGCCAGGCGCATAAGAGCGTACCGCATCAATAATAGCTTTATTACCAGTGATATAGCCACCTAATGCACCAAAGGCCTTTGCCAAAGTGCCTTCAATAATATCAATACGGTCACAAAGATGATCACGATCAGTAATACCACCGCCGCGCTTACCATACATTCCAACAGCATGAACCTCGTCAATATAGGTCATAGCATTATATTTATCTGCAAGATCGGCAATTGCCTCAATCGGTGCAATATCTCCATCCATTGAGTAAACCGACTCAAAAGCAATAAGTTTTGCGCGTTCATTACCAGCAGCTTTTAACAGGCTCTCCAAGTGCTCAATATCATTATGGCGGAAAATCTTTTTCTCAGCACCAGACCTGCGCACACCTTCAATCATCGAGGCGTGGTTAAGCTCGTCTGAAAGGATAAGACAATTGGGGAGCAATCGACCTATTGTCGAAATAGCAGCTTCATTGGATACAAAACCCGAAGTAAATACAAGGCCTGCTTCTTTATTGTGAAGGTCGGCAAGTTCATTTTCAAGTTCAACTAAGGGGTGATTATTACCAGAAATATTACGAGTTCCGCCTGCGCCTGCGCCTGTATTACTGGCTGTCGCACATAAGGCTTCAATAACTTTAGGGTGCTGCCCCATACCAAGATAATCATTGGAACACCAAATGGTAATTTCACGCTTTTGCCCGCCATTGCGCCAAAGCGCGCGTGGAAAAGCACCAACAATCCGTTCAATATCGGCAAACACACGGTAGCGTTTTTCCTGATGTAGTTGGTCAATTGAGTCTTGGAAAAACTTATTATAGTCCATCTTTTAAAGCTCCCGGCAATCGGCGAGAAAATCTTCTACAATTTGGTCGTCAATGATAGAGTTGTAATTATGTATTATGAATTGCATATGCAAATTGCTTATTGTTATAGTGCTTTGACATCACTGACAGCAATAAAATAGGTGTTTTTTTGTCGCATATGTCCTTATACCCGATTTTATTGGAGTTATTCTAACAAAGTCAAGGGTAAAGACTAAATACATATAAAAATCAATGAAATTTACGTCATATTTGCGAAATTTAACATAGTCCGTTTTGGATAATTTTTAAAAATTGATCTTCAAATTGTTTTCATGGTGAGCCGTATGGCACAGTAACAGCCCCATCTTTTTTTGTTCATTTCAAAATACCAATTTCTATCAATAGTCGAGGCATCATGAATTTAGAAGCAATAAATCCAATTGTTTACGGTACTTGGTTGCAAAGAAATTCAGCAGGCCCTTGATTTTATCACTTTAAGCCGTTTTTAGTCTTACTGCCAATTTAACGCATTGGGTATTTTGATGTAATGACCATTATTCAGCTCTTTAAATAAGTATTGTCGCTAATGTTCAGGCTATCTGGATAATAATGGTATTAGGTAGATCCTAGAATCATCAGTTGCTAACAATAAGTCGGTGTTGAAATATACTTAAAAACGTAAAACACTTGCCAAAGTTTAAAAAAGCTGTGTTCCGGTTCTGCTTTCATTCAATATTATATTGATGAGATATCTATAATTTTAAAAATTCCAACCAAACATTTGAAGAATCATCACTTCAGCAAGAAGTGATGTGAGAAAATAAAGCAAAAACAAACCAATGGTAAAGCCAAAGCTTTCTTGCAAAACGGCATCAAAAACACGAAAGCTAATATAAATCAATGTAATCGTTAAGAAAAATATAGGAAATAATAAAATTCCTGCGCTTTGAGGAATAAGTGAAAGCAGAAGTGAAGCCGGCAGGGAACAAAGATTAATAAATCCCTGAAGCCAATTATAGGCAATAGTAAATATAATGATTTTGCTTTTTAGATTTAAAATATTGGCAAGGACAAAAATCAATAATAGCGGCAAAAACCACGAGCTTATCAAGATGAAGCTTTTGGTAAAAATCATTTCAACGAGGCTGCGGCTGGTATCAATGGCCTGGGTGCTTAAAGCTATGTCAATTAGCAGCAAGGGAGCAGCAAGAATAATTGCTTGAAAGGAAAGCCAAAATCCTCGTGATGTGAGGTCTAGCTCGTTGAGTTTATCATATTGGCCAATGCCAACTTTAAAAATGCTCGTAAGGCGACTTTTTATGGTTTCAATATCAAGCATTTTATCAGCTTTCCTTATGCTTTAAACGGTAAATATTTCTATTGCCACCAAAGCTATGTCATTGTCATGGACTATTATGCGAAAAAAGCATCCAAAAATTTCTCATAAATTTGCGTCAGATGTTCAACATCAATGAGATTTACACATTCGTCAATTTTATGCATGGTTTGCCCAACGAGCCCAAATTCAACCACTGGACAATAGTTTTTGATAAAGCGCGCGTCTGATGTGCCGCCTGAGGTTGAAAGCTTTGCTTCATTGCCGGTTACTTTTTTAATGGCACTGTTTAAAGAATTAATCAAAATTTCATCATGGGTGATAAAAACATCTGCAGGATTAGCAAGCCACGTAATGTTATAGTTACATATCTTTTGTTCATCATTATTTGCAAATTTGTTGGCTGCTTTTTCCAAGCGGCTTAAAATTTCCGCCTTTAGGCTATCCACAGTCCAACAATCATTAAAGCGAATATTAAAGCGAAAACTAGCTTTTCCAGCAATGATATTGGTTGCATTATTATCGGTGTCGATAGTAGTTAATTCTAAATTGCTTGGTTGAAATTGCTCCGTGCCTTTATCTAAAGGTGTTGCAATTAGACTTTGTGCCAACTGCAAAAGAAAAGGCAAAGGATTGTTAGCAAGATGGGGATAGGCGACATGTCCCTGTTGCCCACTAATTGTGACAATAGCAGACAACGAACCTCGGCGGCCATTTTTAATCATCTCACCAAGAAAATTTGGGTTTGTTGGCTCCCCTACAAGCGCGCTATCCCAAGTTTCACCCTTGTTTTTTGCCCATTCTAACAGTTTTACCGTGCCATTAATTGCTGACCCTTCTTCATCGCCCGTAATTAATAAAGAAACGCTTTCTTTAAATGGCTTATCTTTTGGTTGCTTATTTATAAAACGTGCAAAAGCTGCTATGAAACAGGCTATACCACCTTTCATATCGACGGCTCCGCGCCCATATAAAATATTATCGGTAATATTGGCGGCAAAAGGTGGGTGGCTCCACGCGGCTTCATCACCCGTTGGGACTACATCTGTATGGCCTGCAAACATTAAATGTCTGCCACCTGATCCAAAGCGGGCATAAAGATTTTCAATGTCTGGCGTATTGTCAGCAGTAAAAATTGGGCGCTCTACTTTAAAACCAAGATCCTCGCCAATATGCTGCAAAAGTGTTAAAGCGCCACCCTCATCAGGTGTAACAGATGGGCATTGGATTAGCTTTTGCAAAATATCAACAGGGTTTTCAAGGTTCATAACGTGCCTCTTTAAAATCATTGAGGTATAAAATTGGGGGCGGATAAAACTTCCATTAGGGCTATATTATTTTTGGCTCTACGGCTAGAAAAAATATGAGCATTACTCAAAACTTTTTGGCGCATTTTTACCGGACAAGGCACTTCAATAAAAAATGCAAAGCGCTATCATTACGCCGCACACTATGACGGGGTAATTCAAAAGCCTTATCATTTTTTTGTACTCGTCCGCGCCGTGTTGTAACGGCATTGCTATAGCCAGCTTGCTCTACAATATTGCGAACACTGTCATTTTCATCACCATAAGGATAGGCGAAACTTGATACATGAATATTCAAGGCTGTTTCCAGCTTTTGTTTTGATTGATTAATCTCAATAAAGGCTTCATTGCTTGATAATTGGCTTAAATGAGGATGGCTTAAAGTGTGACTGCCGACTTCATGGCCATAGCTTAGCCATTGTTTTATTTTGGTAATATCCATACAAGCTGCGCGTTTAGCCTTGGGATTGTCCCAATTATTCTGGCCAGCTATTTCATTTGCAACAAAATAATTCGTTGCGGTAAAGCCATGTTGATTGAGGATGGGCATAGCATTTTCAAACACTGAAAGAAAACCATCATCAAAGGTTATGACCGCGATGCGTCCTTGCTTTTGTTCAAGAATATAGGGCATTGCATCTTTGAGCGATAGCCCCTTGATGCCAAGACGATTAAGCCAAGCCATTTGTTTGGCAAAGTTTTTTGGGCTAACATAATTGCTGCGTGATGGTGTGCCTGATGGCGGTGGCTCATCTATGTGATGATATAATAAAATAGGAATAGCCATTTCATAAACTCCTTTGTTGCGATAAGCTGGCTATACGCTTTCGGTAAAGAGGACGCAAAATTTCACGGCGTAACTTATCCCAAAACCGAGTTTTCTTTTGTACTGTTGAGCCACCAAGCGCGGCGGATATTTCGCTAACGCCACCTGGCAAAACCGATAATGGTCTAACATTTGTTAGCCAAAACATTTGTAGAGTGGTATCAACCGGCCGATCAAATTGCATTGTGGCATCTAAAAGTTTTTGCGCGCAATTGCGGCCGATATATTGCGCCACTTGCCCAAGTCCAACTGGACACGGTTCAATCAAACGGTGATTTTGCTTTTGTGCAAGGATTTTTCCGCTTTCGCGTTCACGAAAAGGAAAGCGGATATAAGTATCTTCATTCATAAAAGGTAAAGCGGTTGCGAGGCTTAATTCAAAATCCGCCGTTAAAGTCACATCGTCTTCAAAAATGAAAGCGCCGACAAGACCTTGATCAATGATTTGCTGCCAAGCCTTGCGATGTGATAAAAAGCAAGCAATTTCCGTGCGCGATAAAGCGAAAGGGTAAAATGGTTTTTGGCTTTTTGGCTTGTAATGATTATCAATCACGTTTTGGTCAAGAATATTGGCGTCAATTGCTGCAGTAATTTCGCAGCTAAAAGGCAGTGAAGCGCTTAATGCTTCAACCTGCGCTTGACGATCTTTGGCGCGTTCTAAATGTATGATGAAAGCCTTTATTTCTGACATGTCTTATTCACCATCATTATTGTGCAATCCTATTTAGTACTATGATCTCGAAAATAACCCTTATCATAATCCCAGCAGGATTTAACTATCAAACCTCTTATAATTTGGCCTATTGGCAATAAAATAACATATAAATTATGGTTATAGATGATAAAGTAAAAAGCGAAAGGCATATTGCAACCCTTCACTTTAATTTAGTCTATTGTTTAATCTTATAAATTACTATGCCCTGAGCCTAGGCTCTAACGCGGCGACGGTCTGAAATCGGCTGGAAAGCAATTTTAGAATGAAAACTGCAATAAGGACTGGATTCACCAGAATCTGCGCCACAAAAATGGAAATCTTCATTAAGCGGATCGCCAATAGGCCATTTGCAGGTGCTTTCGGTTAATTGTAAAAGCGTCAAATTGCGCTTCATTGGCACAATATTGCTATCAGCTAAGGATGCATCAAAATCTGCGGCGGCATTTGCTGAAAAGTCCACCTTGACGCTACTTGATGAAAATGTGGTTTGTGGACGAGGCTCACGCTCAGTTTGAGGGGCCGCGCGCATAGTTGAGGTCGCTTCAGTTTTGCGTGGACGAGCTTCACTCGCAATTGGTTCCACACGTGGCGCTGGCTTTTCAGCCGCAGGGCGAGTAGCGCGCGGTGCAGCACTTGATGCTGTTTGCTTTGCCGTTTCTTCAACAACTGGTGCACTGGTTTGTGTTGCAGATTTAGCCGCCCGTGGTTGCGCTTTGGTAGTTTTGCCTCTGCCTGACAATTTCAGGCGATGTACCTTACCAATAACAGCATTACGGCTTACGCCACCAAGTTGCGCAGCAATTTGGCTTGCGCTTAAACCTTCGGCCCAAAGCTTGGTTAAAAGCTCTACACGCTCATCTGTCCAGTTCATACCAGGACTCCATTATCTCTTTTGTGCATTTTCAATCAAATTCATTCGCATATTATATGTTAAACAAAATAACATCCCAAATTTGGCCTTGTTCCAAATTTGATTTGCTATGCTAACCATATGTATGTATTTAATCCAAATGCACCACTATATGTGGTTATATTAATCTTAAGCTACATATTGTAGGCCTTCAAGGCAAGATGTCTTGTTCTTATCTCACAACTTTTGACCGTTTTTGGTCAATATCGATAAATCTTGCCATAGATAATTGACATGCTGATGCATGTCCATAGCGCAAAACGTAACAATTTGATTATACATTTGCATATTTACCCAAAATTTGTTGTTTAAAAACATCTTGAAATAATCAATAGCTCTCCAAATCTCAAGCTTTACTATTCGCTTTTGAAGCTGATGAAGTGCTTTTTGTTTATTGTGTGAACTTTAAATAGGGGTTCATTCCTTATTTTGCAATCGCCAATTTGCATTTACAAGATTTAAATTAGCTTTGCGGCATAAATTCTCAATAAAATTGTAAGGAGTGGCTTTTGAAAATTGGCATCACTTAGAAACAACAATAATATATTAAATTACAATATTAGATAATATTATTGCCGTGCTAACTTTCAATAACTGCCCAGCCTTTGATATGTTCCAAAAAAATGCAATACTCAAGAAAAATAGCCATTATATTTTACCTCATAATTTAGCTTTTAGTCAGAGGTTTATAGCAACAGCTTTGATCTTTAACTTGGATGCTGACCATATTTTATGGAAAAATAAAAAAAGTTCTAACTTCTTTCCCCCTTTTTTTAATGGCTGATTGACATTTTATCTATCGGACACAATAGTGCTTTTATCCGTTGATTTTATGTGTATTGGTTGCCCAGTCTATCAATCAACATGTGTCACTTTTTTTACATGTCAAGATCAAGCCTGCTATTATAATTAATTTTAAACCTTTGGAGACTAAAAATTATGAAAACGCCTGATGCCTCACCGCTCTATGATACATTTGCTCGTATCAATTTGCGCTTTGAGCGAGGAGAAGGGCCATGGCTCTTTACGCAAGAAGGTGATCGATATTTGGACTTCACCTCTGGTGTGGCGGTTAATGTCCTTGGTCATAATCATCCCCATTTGGTTGAAGCTATGAAACAGCAGATTGAAAAGGTTTGGCATCTTTCCAATTTGTTTGAAAATCCGTTGCAAGAAAAGCTGGCACAGCGGCTTTGCGATGCAAGCTTTGCTGAAAAGGTGTTTTTTGCAAATTCTGGTGCTGAAGCAATTGAATGTGCGATTAAAACTGCGCGGCGCTATCATTATGTTAACGGTAATCCAGAGCGTTATCGCATCATCACTTTTGAAGGGGCTTTTCATGGCCGCACCTTGGCAACCTTAGCGGCTGGAGGGCAAGAAAAATATCTTGAAGGTTTTGGGCCAAAAGCGCAGGGTTTTGATCAAGTACCATTTGGCGATAATGACGCACTCAAAACAGCTATCAATCATGAAACAGCCGCTATTTTAATTGAGCCTGTGCAGGGTGAGGGCGGTGTGCGTCCCGTGCCCAATGAAACAATGCAGATGCTGCGGGCATTATGTGATGAACATGGTTTAATGCTTATTTTTGATGAAGTGCAATGTGGCATTGGTCGAACGGGCAAATTATTTGCCTATGAGTGGACAGGTGTGACACCAGATATTATGGCAATTGCCAAAGGTATTGGTGGTGGTTTTCCGGTTGGGGCTTGTCTTGCAACTAGCGAGGCTGCTAAAGGGATGACGGCTGGTAGTCATGGTTCAACTTTTGGTGGTAATCCACTTGCTATGGCGGCTGGTAATGCTGTGCTTGATATTGTATTGAGTCCGGGGTTTCTTGATCATGTTAATCTTATGGCCAATGAATTAAAGCAGGGGCTTGTTGCCATGATTGATACCTATCCTCACATTGTTGATGATGTGCGTGGTAAAGGTCTATTGACCGGTCTGCATTGCGTTATCCCTAATACAGATCTGATTGCTGCATTGCGCCAAGAAAAATTATTAACTGTTGGTGCTGGTGGAAATATTGTACGTTTTTTACCACCACTAAATGTTACGGCTGAAGAAATACGCGATGCATTACAGCGGGTTGAAGCAGCTCTTAATCATCTAAAATAAGCAAAAATTTAGGGAAAATAATAAAAATGGTTGATAATATTCGTAGCTTTACCGATCTTTCCACTTTTTCTGGGGAAGGTTTACGCGCTATTTTAGATGATGCCAAATTTATGAAGGCCGAATTAAAGGCAGGCCGTCGTACAAAACCTTTAGCAGAAAAAGTTTTGGCAATGATTTTTGAGAAGCCATCAACGCGTACACGCATTTCTTTTGATGTGGGTATGCGGCAATTGGGCGGTGAGACTTTGATGCTAACCGGCTCTGAAATGCAGTTAGGCCATAGTGAAACCATTGCAGATACAGCGCAAGTTATTTCACGTTTTGTTGATATCATCATGATCCGTACAACGACACATGATCGTATGTTGGAAATGGCGCAATATGCTGGCGTGCCGGTAATTAATGGTTTGACTGATGATACCCATCCTTGCCAAATTTTGGCTGATATCATGACCTTTGAAGAACATCGTGGTCCAGTTGAAGGCAAGACCTTTGCTTGGATGGGCGATGGTAATAATGTTCTACACTCCTTGATTGAAGCAGCAACACTTCTTAAATTCAAGCTGCGCATTGCAACGCCAGAGGGAAGTGAACCACAGCAAAAATTTGTGGATTGGGCCTTAAAGCGCGGCTGTGACATTGAGTTGACAAGGGATGCAAAAAAAGCGGCAACTGATGCAGATTGCATCGTAACCGATACTTGGGTTTCAATGGGGCAAGAGTTTCGTGCTCGTGAAAATGAAATCTTCATGCCTTATCAAGTCAATGAAGCTTTGATGGCTCTTGCCAAACCTGATGCATTATTTATGCATTGTTTGCCAGCCCATCGTGGCGAAGAAGTTGTTGATGGCGTGATTGACGGCCCTCATTCTGTTGTTTTTGACGAGGCAGAAAACCGTTTGCACGCACAAAAGGCCATTATAAAATGGTGTATGGAGTCATAAGTTGACACAAAAGTCAGAATTTAGAGATGAAGAAGTAAGAATAGGCGATTATGTTTTTGCCGGCGATGATGCAGTTGTGCCTTTTGAGGTTGAACGCCTTGATGCACGCGGTCGGGCTGTGCAACTGGGCGCCTCGCTTAATTCCATTCTTGATCGTCATAATTATCCATCAGTAGTTTCAAAACTATTGGGCGAAGTTATGGTACTTACTATTTTGCTTGGCAGCTCGTTAAAGTTTCAAGGCAAGTTAATTGTCCAGACAAGCTCTAACGGGCCTGTTAACCTTTTGGTCTGCGATTATACAACGCCAGCTAATTTGCGAGCTTATGCCCGCTTTGATGAAGATGCGCTAAATGACGCAATTGCTGCCAATAAAACTTCGCCTGAAGAGTTGTTGGGGCAGGGCACCATGGCTTTAACCGTTGATCAAGGTGCAAATATGCAGCTTTATCAAGGTATTGTTGCGCTTGATGGTTCCAATTTACAAGAAATTGCGGTGAATTATTTTAGGCAGTCGGAGCAAATTCCAACGCAAGTGCGCCTTGCCGTTGCCGAGTTGCATGACCGTGACAGCGATGGTAAAGCACGTGTGTCATTGCGCGCTGGTGGTTTATTGGTGCAGTTTTTGCCGCAATCTACTTTGCAGATGGGGGAAGATGCAGAAGAACAAAAGAAGCATCAAGAAGCCCATTGGGAAGAAGTGGAAGCTTTGGTCAATACGGTTGAAAGTGATGAATTGACCGATCCTGATGTTCCTTCAGAGCGTTTGCTGTATCGCTTGTTTCATGAACAAGGGGTGCGCGTATTTGAAGCAACAACTATTATTGACGATTGCTCATGCTCACGCCAGAAGATTTATGATGTGTTGAGTACTTTGAGTGCGGAAGAAATCGCCGATAGCACAGAAGATGGTAAAATATCTGTTACCTGCGAGTTTTGCTCTACCCATTATGATTTTGATCCCGCAGATTTTTTGAAGAGTTAAATTTTTACCGCTAATCTTCAATTTTTTTTATTTATGGGTTTAAAAACCTATATCATTGAGAATTTTAAAAATGGGCGTTACCTGTCGGTGACGCCCATTTTAGTTCTTATGCTGCTCAATCATATTTTACAAAAGATGTCCGGTAAATCGCGATACCGAATTTTTATTTTTTGATACGGATATATTAAATAAAATAAAAAAAATATTTATGGAACTCAAATCAGTGTCGATCGTTCTAATTTAGCATTTTGCAAATTATTTATTGCTGTTTAGCTAATAGGGTGGATACACATCATGGGTATATCGATTTTCAAAAATATAACTTCGCAGCAAAGCAAGGATTTTTGGGAGCAACACATTGCGTCATCAGACGGTGTTAGCGTGAGTGATGCGAATAATGGTCTTATCGATTACGCAAAAGATATAGACACTTATAACTTTGACTCCGCTTTTTTTATAATTCCTCTGTTGCGTTCAAAAATTCATGAAGCGAAAAGCTCTCATCACATAAGCGGTGAACAAAAAGAAGAAATTGTAGATTTGATCTATAATTCGGATCTTGGTGATTATTACAAAAAATCACTGATAGATCATTTAGAAAGCCCTATCAATCTTGATGCGGTAATTGATGAAGCAAAAGCAAACTCCTATTACACAAAAGCTTATTTTTCTAGCTTGCTAACCGCGTCATCAGACGAAAAAGACCAGCTATTGGACCTTCGGTCGCAAATTTCCTTGTCTGACACAGAATTACAGAAAATCGCCTTTGATATGATTACCATGATGCACAATAATCACGGCGTACAACCAAACAACGAAGATTAATTTATAAGATCCAAGTAAAACACAAAGGTAAATGGAATTTTTCATTACTTTTGTGTTTTTTTTAATTATTAATTAGGGTTGAGGCCGCTGCTTTTATGCTTAATTTTGAAGCCTTAATAGTCAGAAATATTTTCTAAACTTTATATCAAAGTTACACGTGAATAAATAAAACTATTTATATCCGCAGTTGCATAAGTCATTTAATAGTGCAGTTACGAATGATTAAATAAAAAATATTTTTATTAATATAATAAAATTAGCACGCATTATTGAAGTCAAAGTAAACGTAATAAAATTAGAATTATATTAATTTATTATATTTTAATTTGATATTGTTTCGGCATTTTTAAATTTATTGAAAATGTTAGTATGGCATTATTATTTTTATTCGCAGTTTCCCTAGACTTTTGCATTTGTCACACTAAGTGAAAACATAAAACTAACTGAAATTATCAAACTAATTGAAAATTTCACGCTAATTGGAAAAATAAATATCTTTGAAAATGCAATATCTGGCGTTTTTCCCTTAATAAAAGCGTAAATATATAGCGGATTAAAAAGTAGCTAAAGTTTTAATAATTATAATAAAATTAAAGTTTGAAGATGAATTGTAGCCTTGTTTTCGCATGATTTTATTAAAATTTTAAAAAAAACTTGAAATTTTGAAAGCAATGTGTTATAAAGATGGCTTATTTGTGAAACTTAGGGAATTTGTCTATTCGACAATACTTGTTATTTTGTAGACATTTTAAGAATTTATTTTCTTATACTTTGCATTTTTGCGTCTCCCTTTAACTCCACTTTAATGTAATTTAAAATAGAGAGTAAGATATGTCTCAAGCAGAGCAACAACCGTTAAAGGTTGATGATATTCCTATTGTGAGTAATAGTGAATTGAAAAAGGTTATTTCGGCGACAGGACTTGGCAATGCAGTTGAGTGGTTTGATTTTAGTGTTTATGGGTTTTTAACCGTTATTATTGGCAAGGTGTTCTTTGCCGATGCATCGCCCACCATGCAGCTAATTTTTACTTTAATGCTCTTTTCTGTGCCTTTCTTGTTTCGCCCATTGGGGGGCGCAATTTTTGGTATTTTAGGCGATAAGATTGGCCGCAAATCCATTCTTTCTTTTACCATTATTATGATGTCGGCAAGTACTTTTTGTATTGGTATCATACCACCTTATGAAAAAATTGGTCTTTTCGCGCCGTTTTTATTGCTGCTTGCAAAGATTATTCAAGGGCTTTCGGTTGGCGGTGAATATTCAGGTGCAGTGGTGTTCGTTTCTGAATATTCTCCCGATAAAAAGCGCGGGTTTTTGGCAAGCTGGTTGGATTTTGGTTCAATTGTTGGCTTCTTGGCTGGTGCTGGTACCGTTTCGCTCTTGTCTGCAGTACTTGGCACTGAAAACTTGGAAAGCTGGGGATGGCGTATTCCGTTTCTTTTATCTTTGCCATTAGGTTTTATCGGCCTTTATTTGCGTAAATCTCTTGATGAAAGCCCAACATTCCAAAATTTAGAAGAATCTGACCGCGATAATGCAACATCAGTCAAAAAGATTTTTACGGATAATTGGCTTAACATCGTTTTGAGCTGTGGCATTGTGATTGTTACTAATACTACTTATTATATGTTGCTTACCTATATGCCCAATTATCTCGAGGTAAGTTTGCATTATAATTACGATCACAGTATGTTGATCATTATAATTGTAATGGCTTTTATGTTGTTTATTCAGCCATTAGTTGGTTTCTTAAGCGATAAAATTGGACGTAAGCCTTTTCTCGTTGGTGGTGCTTTAGCGTTGCTCATACTAGCTGTCCCAAGCTTTTGGCTAATCCAGCATCATAATGTATTGTTTATCGCTTTGGGCTTTACTATTCTCGCGCTTATTCTTTGTTGTTTTATTGGTGTCATGGCATCTGTTTTGCCTGCACTATTTCCAACCGAAGTACGATTTAGGACGTTAGCTATATCGTTTAATATTTCAGTTATGGTTGCTGGTATTACACCGCCTTTGGCAGCTTATCTTGTTGCTCAAACAGGCAATCTTTATATGCCAGCATTTTATCTAATGGTTGTCGCGCTGATTGGATTAATTGTTGGCATGAAAGTGCATGAAACAGCTAATCAACCCTTGATGGACGCAATACCTGTTGCTTCATCGCGCTTTGAAGCAAAACAAGTTTTGGCAGAGCATTTTGATCGTATCGAAGAAAATGTTAATGCAATCGAGGATAAAATTTCTGGCCTCGAAGATAAAAAGCAGGAGCATTTTGAAAAGGCGGAAGAAAACATTAATGCGATAGATGAGAAAATTTCTGGCCTTGAAGATAAAAAGCAAGAGCACTTTGACAAGGTTGAAGAAAGCATTAGCGCAATTGATGAAAAAATTACTGAATTAGAAGAAAAGCGACAAAATTTGATTGATCAACATCCAAAATTAAGCTGATATTGATTAGTTTGAAAAGCTATACACGCTAAAGACAAAGATCTTTCGTGTGTATAGCTTCTTTTTATTTGTAAGTTTAAATGAATTCATTGCATCTTAAACTCCTAGTTAAGCCGACTATTTGAATTGGCTTTTTAAATATTCAAATTTTAAGCGAATAGGTTGATTTTTTGTAAAAAAGCTAATGTGCTTAACAATTATTTCGTGACGACCAGCAACGGGCTAATGCAATTTACGCCGAGAATGCGGTAAATGAAAACGAATCGAAAAAATTTACATTTTTGTTTGATTTTTACATGCTGGGCGAAAAGTTGAAATTCTTTAATAAAACCTATTTGAAACAAGATAGTTATAAAAAATTAACCATATTTCTTCTCACTTTTTATAATAAATCTAAAGTTTCTAAAATAAGTGTAGGTTATCGCATTCCTATTGTTGACATTAAAAAAAATTAATTTCATCAGTCTTTTAATATGACATTAATCATCATATTTGGAGAGTGGAATGAAAACGAAACTATCTGCAACGATAGGAGCGCTTATTGTAGGGGTAAGCCTGTTATCGTTAGTACCGCAATCTTTTGCGCAAAATACTACATCCCAAACAGATAGCACTGAAGAAGAAGCGCAAAGCCGCAGCGGCAATAATGCGCTTTTAGATACGGTTGTTGTTACTGGGACATCGGTTGCAACCAATTTAATTGATGCGCCTGCCAGTGTTTCCGTTGTTGGGCAAGAGCAGTTACAGCAGCGCGCCGTACCTGATATTACTGAAATTTTGCGTACGGTACCAGGCGTTAATGTCGGCTTTGGCAGTGACGGTACCCGCGGCATTAGTATGCGCGGTATGGGATCAGGATATACGCTTATTTTAATTGATGGAAAGCGCGTAAATGCTGGTCTTACCACAATGCGCCATTATAATGGTGATCTTGATTGGGTGCCAATTGATGCAATTGATCGCATTGAAGTCGTACGTGGGCCGATGTCAACCCTTTATGGTTCGGATGCCTTGGGCGGTGTTGTCAATATCATCACCAAACGTCCAGAAGGTAAATGGACTGGTTCATTAACAACCGAATATATTGCGCCAGCAAGCAGCGGCACGGGTACAACCCGTAAAGCAAAGGGCTTTATCGGTGGTGCAATTGTTCCCGGCCAGTTGGACTTTATGGGCTTTGGTAGCATTGGCCGTCAAAAGCCAGCAAATCCTAATGACCATGATGGCCTACAAGTACCACGCGGTGTTGATGATTACGATCTTAATGGTCGTTTCACTTGGACACCAAATAAAGATCATCGTTTTGAATTTGAAGGTGGCGGAGCAAGGCAGAAATACAAGCCTTGGCTTGAACCTAATGAAGTCGATAATAGCGAAACTGAAATTCGCCGTGTTCATGGTTCTATTCGTCACATTGGCGATTGGGGCTTTGGTACATCTACTGTTACTGGACAAATTGAAGAAGCCAAAAATCTTCATAATACCACAAATCGCGCCGGTGCAGTCACTGGTTCAACCGCTATTTCCGTGACTACCGCAACTCTTGACGGTAAGCTTTCAATGCCGCTTACTATGATGGGCTTCAAGCAAGATTTGACTATTGGTGGCGATTATCGTCACGAAAAAATGGTCGATGATGAAAACACCGGCAAGTTAAATACGTGGCTTGGTACAAAAGGCTCACCAGAAACAACAATGTGGACGGCTGCTGTTTTTGCTGAAGATCAGGTTCATTTAACTGATGCATTGAAAATGACTCTTGGCTTACGTGTTGATCGCCATGAAAAATTTGGTACCCATACCAGCCCACGCGTCTATTTCAACTATAATGTTAATGACGCTTTAACGTTGAAGGCAGGTTGGGCGCAGGCGTTTAAAGCGCCAAATCTTCGCCAACTTAATCCCCATTGGGTACAAACATCACGCGGTCGCGGCTGCGGAGCTGTGGGCGGCCCATGCGAAATGGTTGGTAACCCAAATTTGAAGCCTGAAACAAGCAATAGTTTTGAAGTCGGCGGCTATTACATGCATTCCATGTTTGATGCCGGGCTAACCTATTTCTATAATGAGATTGATGATAAGATTACATCAGCTCGCGTGGCAACTCTTATCATGCCTAATGGCACGAAATATGTGCAGCAGGTCAATGTCGATAGAGCAAGAACGCAAGGTCTTGAAGGTAATTTCACCCTTTATTTCCATCCCAACTGGACATGGAATAATACAGCAACCTATCTTATCGAGTCAAAAAACCTTGAGACAGGTCAGCCGCTTTCAGCGGATCCAGAATATTCAATCCATACGGAGTTAACATGGCAAGCCTTAGAAAACCTTGCTATGACCGCTTCAATGGACTTTTATGGCAAGCAGGTTGATTATACTATTGCAGAAACTTTATCAGCGCAAAATGTCTCCGCTTATAATATTACCAATTTCTCGGTAAAATATGATCCAACCAAAAACTTCACGGTAAGAGCAGGCATTAATAATATTTTTGATAACCAGCCAAAAGCTGAATCAAACTATGCTGAAAACGGTAGAAGTTATTTTGTATCATTAACAGCGAAATTTTAAAAAATAAGCGGACCATTCTTTTGAATGGTCCGCTTTACTGGAAAAAAGATAAGAATTACTCAACAATAGCATGCCTAGTTTTTGTAAGTTGTGGCATGCTTTTTTTGCCTATTGTATCTCGCAATTACAGCCCATTTTTGCTCAATACGCTCTGGTTCTAAGGCGTAAAATCAACTTATATAATTAGCTTATGATCGGGCTGGAATAATGCGGTCTGGTGGGCGATGATGATCGACAAATGCGCGGATATTAATGATAACTTTTTCGCCCATATCAATTCGGCTTTCTATGGTTGCTGAACCCATATGGGGTAGTAAAACAACTTGGCCTTTCTTGGCAAGATCAAGTAGGCGTGGATTAATCGCTGGCTCATTTTCAAAAACATCAAGACCAGCCCCTGCTAAGGCAGCATTTTCAATGGCTATCGCAAGTGCTTCTTCATCAATAACTTCGCCCCGTGCTGTATTGACGATATAGGCACTTTTTTGCATTTGCGCGAGACGTTCAGCTGAAAGTAAATGAAATGTGGCGGGGGTTGATGGACAGTTAATAGATACAATATCCATGTTTTTAAGCATCTCATCAAGATTGTCCCAATAGGTTGCGCCCAATGAATCTTCGATAGCAGTGCTTGCACGGCGGCGATTGTGATAATGAATGGAAAGCCCAAAGGCTCGTGCGCGCCTTGCAACAGCAGTACCTATACGCCCCATGCCAATTATGCCAAGTTTTTTACCCCAGATGCGTCGGCCAAGCATCCAGTTTGGCGACCAGCCTTGCCAAAAATTTCCCTCAGTGCTGTTTAAGACATTTGCACCTTCAACCAAACGACGTGGCACAGAAAGAATGAGAGCCATAGTCATATCGGCAGTATCTTCGGTTAAAACATTGGGCGTATTGGTAACGATAATACCATGAGCAGTGGCCGCAGCAACATCAATATGATCGGTTCCATTGCCAAAACTTGCTATCAGCTTGAGTTGTTGACCTGCATGCGCAATTAATTCAGCGTCGATGCGGTCATGAATAGTTGGAACCAATATTTCGGCAAGTTTTACCGCTTCAAGCAATTGGCCTTTGGTCATTGCTAAGTCGGGTGCAAGGCGGACGTCAAAAAGTTCCCCCATTCGCGTTTCAATTGGGTCAGGTAATTTACGGGTTAATACAACAAGCGGTTTTTTTTGATCAATCATTCCCTGTCCCAATCATTTCATAGCCAACCACTACATATCTTAAATGTTATAATAGCCTATTGGGCATTATATAACATAATTAAGGTAAAGGGCGTATTTATATATTTTAGAAGCGCCTGTTAAAAAATAACATTAACAAAGATTGTGTATTTTGTATTCTATTGACTGCTCATTAACCAGCTTGGCTTATAGCTATGCGGATAATGGGATATGTCTTGCTGCATATTCTATTCAAATGTTTAGCATTTGCCAGTTTAAATGCAATAAAAATTTAAATGGAATAAAAATGAGGTTAATTGTGCAGTTTTCCGCTCTTTTGAAAACGACTTTTTGGGTTATTGTCAGCATTTTTGCAGGAATACAAATAGCAATTGCGCAGGAGGCGGCAAGCCAAGAAAATGCCGTAACGAATGGTAATGCTGAAGCGGCGGCAACCAATGAGTCACAGCAAGATAAACCGAAAGTTCCACGCTTTGTCAGTTTAAAATTTGATAAAATTTATGTCCGTGTTGGGCCAGATTCCAATAAATACAAAATAGCATGGATTTATCAGAAAAAGGGTTTACCTGTTGAGGTTACCGACGATTATGATCAATGGCGACGTATTCGTGATGTTAATGGTGAAACAGGCTGGGTTCTTAAAAATCAGCTTGATAACAAGCGCACGATCATCACTGTACCTTGGGTAAAAGATGATTATTTATTTGCGATGAGAAAAACTCCTGACGATAACGGCGTATTGGTTGCTGAAGTACAATCAAAAGTTACTGGCACTGTGCGATCTTGCAATGGTACATGGTGTGAAGTTGATATCCAAGGTTATCGCGGTTGGCTAAAGCAAACGGAACTTTGGGGCGTATATCCTGAAGAAATAATCAAAAAATAAAAAAGCACCACAATTCATTTTAAAATGATTGAAGTGCTTTGGTCAAATTATCCCCCAATTATCACTGGGGGATATTAGGTAATTATGCAGCGCTTTCGTCTACAGGTTCATCAATAATTGATTCGACCTGTTGTGGTGCAGGCAGTTTCATCATCAAGCGCAAGAGACGGGCGATGGTTTCTTTCAATTCAAGGCGTGAAACAACCATATCCACCATGCCGTGATCTTTAAGATATTCGGCGCTTTGGAAGCCTTCTGGTAATGTTTCGCGGATTGTTTGCTGAATAACGCGTGCGCCAGCAAAGCCAATAGTTGCCCCTGGTTCAGCAATATGAATATCGCCGAGCATAGCATATGATGCAGAAACGCCGCCGGTTGTTGGGTTGGTGAGCACAACAATATAGGGCAGTTTTGCTTCTTTCATCCGTTCAATAGCAACAGTTGTGCGTGGCATTTGCATTAAGGACAATATGCCTTCTTGCATACGAGCACCGCCAGAAGCGGTGAAAAGCACTAAGGGGCGATGTTCAGCCATCGCGGTTTCAAAAGCCTTTACAATTGCTTCGCCAGCTCCCATGCCTAAAGATCCCCCCATAAAGGAGAAGTCCTGAACGGTTGCAATGATAGGTAAACCTTCAATAGTGCCACGTGCATTAACGATGGCATCATCCATACCAGTGCGCGAGCGGTAATCTTTTAGACGATCAATATAGCGCTTTTCATCGCGAAATTTTAACGGATCTGTCACGACCTTAGGGTTTTCCAAGGTTTCGTAAAGACCATCATCCATAAAATGCTTTAAACGATCTTTGACAGGAATACGCATATGATGGCCAGATGCGGGAATCACATATTGGTTTTCAACCAAATCCTTATGAAATACCATTTCACCACTGATTGGATCTTTAATCCATAGGTTTTCAGGCATTTCACGCCGACCCAACATTGAATTGATTTTGGGTCTAACAAAATTTGTAATCCAGTTCATCTCTTTGGGCTTTCCTTCCAGATCATTTTTGCGCAACTTCAATTTTTGCGCAACTTATTGTAAAATGATCAATAAATTCTTATCAACTTATTATAAGATCTTTTACGCACCATAATGGCGATATTAATGTTTGTCATAAATACACAAAATGGCGAAAATAAAAAGGCATAAGGATATTTTTAAAAAAGATTAAATATCTTTTATGCCAAAAAAATCATGACGTCTTGCTAAAATATCAATTTATTCATCACTGTTTTGCATGGGAGCGGGGCCAAATTTGTTTTCACCTTGCGTACCATCTAACAGCATGAGACCTAAAACTATGAAAGGCGATAACATGTTGACATAAGGGATAAAGGCTAAAAGCCAAATTGCCAATATCCAAATACCAGATAAATTTTGATCATGGGCTCGCCTTACCATAACTGTAAAACAGGGGAAAATAGTTGCAAGGCAGAATAACATAAATGGCCCCCAAATAATCGCGGCTTCCCACGAGACATAACCAAAAATTTTATAACGCGCTAATTCAAGTATAAGGCCTGCAAGAAAACTAAGAATTAGCCCCATTATATAAAATAAAAAAAACCAAAAAAATTCAGATTTAGATGCGCGGCTATCAAAATCAAAATAGCCATGACGTAAACAATGTGAAACTGCTGAAAAAAAGCCCATTAGCTACCCGTACTCCAATGAATGGGATAAAATTATTAATAAATCCCTATTTTGTTTTACCACAGTTTTTTATAATCATGGCTGTATCAAAAGGAGTAAAATATAAATTATATAAATGTTAGAAGAATTTTAAGAAAATTAAATAATTTTTTGTAATGAATACAAATATTTATATTGTTATTTAATAAGCGGTTTACGTTTTCACAAAAATGTGATTGGCATTTTTTAGCATTCTTACCCCCAATGGATATTGGAGGAATTATATTTTTTAGGTTTATAAAAATTCTATTTGTGATACTTGCAGCGCAATAGCTGTTGGTTTTAAATGAATTTATTAGTTAATACAGATGGATAGCTGTGGAGAGCTAATTTGTATGAATTAATAGCTAACCAAAAAATTGCTTGGATTTGGAGGAATCTTAGCTTTTTTAAAATGACAAATATTTTATCAGATAATCAATGACTTTACGCCTGTGGGCATTAATTGTTCTGTAGTTGAAATCTGAGAAGGTTCTCTCGTCATTTTGCATTTAATCTTAAGTCCACAGGGAAGGAGGAACCCGTTATGGATGAACAGATGGTAGCCCGCATTGAGGCAAATCCCGATTACATCGAATTAAAGAAGAAGCGCAATATTCTTGGCTGGTCGCTTACTTTAGTTGTTTTAATTGTCTATTATGGCTGGATTTTTATTATTGCATTTAACCCCCAATTTTTGGCCACAAAAATCGGCGCAGGTGTCACCACAATTGCAATTCCAATAGGTATTGGTGTCATTGTGTTAATGGTTGCGTTAACTGCATTTTATGTAGTGCGTGCAAACAGGATTTATGATGATCTGATTAGTCGGCTTCAAAAAGAGGTGGACAAATGACGATGATCAAAAATTTAAAATTGCTGTTTTTAGCTGCAAGTTTGGCTTTTATCTCTCAGTCCCATGCTTTTGCCGATGCAATTGGTGGTGAAATGCAAAAGCAGCCATTAAATCTAACTGCTATTGGCATGTTTGCACTTTTTGTGCTGTTCACCTTAGGCATTACCGCATGGGCTGCCATGCGTACCAAATCACGCGCCGATTTTTATACAGCGGGTGGCGGTATTTCAGGTTTTAAAAACGGACTTGCTATTGCTGGCGACTACATGTCTGCGGCTTCATTTCTTGGTATTTCAGCTATGGTGATGAACCAAGGCTATGATGGGCTTATCTATGCCGTTGGTTTTCTTGTCGGCTGGCCGATTGTAATGTTCCTTCTTGCCGAGCGCATGCGTAACCTTGGACGTTTCAATTTCGCCGATGTGTCAGGTTTTCGCTTTGATACTAAACCTATCCGCATTTTTTCGGCCTGTGGTACGCTAATTGTGGTTGCATTTTATCTCATTGCGCAAATGGTTGGAGCAGGGCAGCTCATTAAGTTGCTTTTTGGTATCAATTATATTTGGGCGGTGCTTATCGTTGGCGTATTGATGATTACTTATGTGTTGTTTGGTGGTATGAAAGCGACAACATGGGTGCAAATTATTAAAGCATGCCTTTTGCTGTTTGGTGTTACCTTTATGGCATTTATGGTCTTGCTGCATTTTAATTTCAATTTTAATAGTTTCTTCCAAGCCGCAGTTGACGTTAAAACTCAAATGGCACTTGCCGATGGCAAAACAGCTGAGGAGGCCGCAGCAGCAGGTTTAAAAATTATGGCTCCCGGTGGCTATGATGCAATCTCAGCCATTTCGCTTGGTATGGCGCTTATGTTTGGTACTGCCGGTTTGCCGCATGTTTTAATGCGTTTTTTTACCGTGCCAAATGCACGTGAAGCACGTAAATCAGTATTATGGGCAACTGTTTGGAGTGGCTATTTCTATATCGTTATCTTCATTATTGGTTTTGGTGCTATTGCTCTTGTGCTATCCAATCCTGAACTTGCAGCACCGTTAACTTCTGGTCCAGGTGCATCCAACATGGCGGCTGTAATGGTTGGTAAGGCTGTAGGTGGCAATTTGTTTTATGGCTTTATTTCTGCCGTTGCCTTCGCAACTATTTTGGCTGTGGTTGCAGGTCTTACCCTATCTGGTGCCACCGCTATTTCTCATGACATTTTCAATATGATCTCGAGAAAAGGTATGGCAACAAATGATGAAGAATTGCGCGTATCACGTATTGCTACAATTTGCATCGGTATTGTTGCAGTACTACTTGGTATTGCTTTTGAGCAGCAAAATGTTGCTTTCATGGTGGGGCTTGCTTTTGCTATTGCGGCATCGGCAAATTTTCCGGTCTTACTACTCTCCATCCTGTGGAAGGGTTGTACAACGCGCGGTGCGGTAATTGGCGGCTTCATTGGCCTTGCTCTTTCCGTTGGTCTAACAATCGTTTCGCCGGCCGTTTGGGTTAGTACATTGCATTTTTCAAAAGAATCTGTGCTGTTCCCCTTTGCCTCGCCCGCTATTATTTCTATTCCGGTGGCATTCCTTAGTGTTTGGTTCTTCTCAGTGATTGATAAGAGTGCGCGTGCTAAAATTGATAAGGCAGGTTTTAGAGCTCAAGAAATTCGTTCTGAAACGGGTTTTGGTGCCTCCAAAGCATCCGACCATTAAAATTTGAAAGCCTATATGAACAGGAAGTAATGATTTTGTAGTTCAAATTCGGTTTATGGCAGCTTCACTAATATTTAATATTGGTGCAGCTGCCATTTTCATTTCATTGCGGCATGTCAAAAATGCCTTATACTGGTAATCGCAATGTAAACCTATTGAATTGTATTGGTTATTTTACCCGCTACAATAGCTGTTTTTGTTGCTGATAATGGCATGATTGGCTTCGTCGTTTTAGCACTCGTTAAACGCATAAAGGCGGAGTATTATATTAATGGTGATGGACACTATTGCATCAGTGACAAAAATTTTATTGAATCATTATAAAAGGTACTCGCCCAGATACTATTTTAGTAAAAATGCGTCTTGTTTTTGCAGCGATAAAATTATTCAAAAATTTTATGCAATTTTTTGGCGGTGCAAAAAGTAACAAACCACAAAGACCAAAAGCCTTTGTGGCTGCAGTATTTAAAATAATTATATTTTAGTAATCGCAATATGGCTTGTTAATACGGTGATTAATTGCACCATGTTCCATCAATATTTTAATCGTGCCTGCATTACCGTTGCGGCAGGCAAAGGTTAATGCATCTTGGTCATAGGCTGGGTGGCTGGTGTCTTTTTCGGTTGTGACCAGATCAGTCTTCGCGCCTTCCTCAAGCAAATATTTTACGATTTCTTGACGGTCATTGCTTGATGCAACAATAAGGATCGTCTCGCCTTGAATATCATTGCTTTGATTGTCTAAATCAACCTTATCTTTTAGCAATTCGCGTAGCTTTTTAAATACAGCGACATTTTTGCCAAGACCTGCTGATTTTAACGCATTGGTAACATCGGCGCGGTCGGTTGCCATGAGGTTAGCATTTTTTGAAACAAGATAGTCAACAATATCTTCATAGCCGATAAAGGCGGCCCAACCCAGTGCCGTTTGGCCAAGGCTTGCTTCGTCCTTAACTTCAATATTTTGGCCATTATCTACCATTGTTTTAATGGTTTCAATATCGCCTTGTTTCACAGCATCAAACCATTTGGCATCAGGACCCTCAGATGGCTTGGTATAAAACACTCGGTGGCGCAACCGTGTTGGATTAGCAATTTCCACCATTTCTGCATAATCCATGCGGAAATGCTTGTAATCATCAGGGTTTTTGGGATTTAGTTCAGCGGCATTGGCCGAAACACCAGTTATTAGTGGAATGAGCGTGGATAAAAGTATTTTTTTCATTTTATTCATGTCGGATTCCCTTTTAATATCATTGTTGAGTTTTGAATAAATTTATATTATTTCTGATGAGGACATAATTAATACTACGATTAAATGATAAAATATAAATATTAGTGCATCAATATTTTAAAATAGAAAATATTTTTTATTTTAAGTGTTTTTAGTTATTTAGAGTATTTCTTAAAATACCAAAATTAAGCAAACAGTGATTGAAAAAAAATCGTATTTTATAAAATTTTATTGATTATCTTCATCAAGAAATATAGATAAATTTTCAATTTATTTAAAATAATTTCGGCAATAAACTATTTTTTAAAAAGTGTTTTACTATAGGAAATCATTACAGTTTTAGGAATGATAATAAAATTTTTCTTATAAAAGAGGGGTTTTGAAATCAGTTATATCTTAAAAGCTAAGCTGTTAAAGCTTTCTAAGGGCGACTTTCTCAACCAAATGATTTTGGCCTTTGCGCAAAATGAGGCTGGCCCGCGGTCTTGTAGGCAAAATATTTTCTTCCAAATTCTTAAGGTTGATATTATCCCATAGACCTTGCGCCATGGCACTTGCCGCATCATCGCTTAGGCTTGCATAGCGATGAAAAAACGATTGTGGGTTTTGAAAGGCGGTTTCGCGTAGGCGCTTAAAGCGCTCCAAATACCATTTGTTTATCATAGCTGTATCAGCATCAATATAAATGGAAAAATCAAAAAAATCCGAAACAAAGGGAATAGCGCGCCCACCGCTCGGCAAATCCCGCACTTGCAAAACATTGATACCTTCAAAAATAAGAATATCCGGTTGGTCAATGGTGATATATTCGCCTTCCAAAACGTCATAGCTTAAATGCGAATAAAGCGGTGCAGGTACCAAGTGGCGGCCAGCCTTAATATCATTTAAAAAGCGTAAGATTTTACCGGTATCATAGCTATCTGGAAAGCCTTTGCGATCCATGCGGTTTTCAGCGCGTAGCACGTCATTAGGATATAGAAATCCATCTGTGGTAACAAGGTCAACCTTAGGGCTCGTGGGCCAGCGCTTAAGCAGTTCTTGCAAAATACGTGCAGTGGTTGATTTGCCAACCGCAACCGATCCTGCAATGCCAATAATAAAAGGCGTTTTAGGAATATTTTGCATGCGCAAAAAATCGCTGCGTTGCCTAAAAAGCTGCTGCGAAGATTCTACATGGGCATAAAGCAAGCGCGATAGTGATAAATAAATACGTTGTACTTCATCAAGGTCAATCGGATCGCCTATAGAGCGTAACCGCTTAACTTCATCAAATGTAAGAGTTAATGGAGTATCAGCGCGAAATTTTGCCCATTCTTCTGCCGAAAAAAGACTATAAGGAGAATATTGACCGTTTAATACATCATAGCTTAAATCAGGTATTTCGATTGCATGGGCATTATTATTCATGGCTGACGTGCCGCCTTTTCTTGCAAGCCAGTTTGCGCCGTTCTTTTGTCTAATTCGGCCATAACGTCATCAACATTAATGCCAGCAATTTCCCAAACAACAGCAAGATGATAAAGAAGGTCGGCGCTTTCACCAATTAAATGTTGCTTATCTTCGGCCAAAGCAGCAATAACCGTTTCAACCGCTTCTTCACCAAGCTTTTTAGTAGCTTTGGTCATGCCATTTTCAACAAGACTTGCGGTATAGGAGCTGCCATCGGTAACTTTAGCGCGCGTACCAACAATATTGGTTAAAGTCTTTAAGGTAAATTCACTCATATCATTGTCTCAATTATTGCTCGCCAATGGGGTCAAGTCGCATAGGCAACCCTGCCTTTGCCATATAATGCTTGGCTTCACTAATTGAATAGGTGCCAAAATGGAAGATCGAAGCTGCAAGTACCGCTGTTGCGTGGCCATCACGAATACCTTCAACCATATGCTCTAATGTGCCAACGCCGCCAGATGCAATTACCGGTACCGATACCGCATCGGCGATCGTCCGGGTAAGTGCAATATCATAGCCTGATTTGGTACCATCACGATCCATGGAGGTTAGCAAGATTTCGCCAGCACCGCGCTTTACCATGTCTTGTGCAAAAGCAATGGCATCAATGCCAGTTGCTGTACGTCCACCATGGGTAAAAATTTCCCAGCGTGGGTTTTCGTCTTGCGGATTTACGCATTTGGCATCAATCGCCACAACAATACATTGATTGCCAAATTTATCCGCACCTTGTGAGACAAGATCAGGATTTTGTACCGCAGCGGTGTTAATCGCGACCTTATCGGCACCTGCCAATAATAGATTGCGCATATCTTCAACCCGTCTCACGCCGCCACCAACGGTTACAGGCATAAAGCAATGTTCTGCGGTGCGGGCGACAACATCAAATATAGTTTCGCGATTATCGGACGATGCGGTAATATCAAGAAAACATAATTCATCAGCGCCAGCCGCATCATAAGCGCGGGCAGCTTCAACAGGATCACCAGCGTCAATTAAGTCAACAAAATTGACACCTTTGACAACGCGGCCATCTTTTACATCAAGACAAGGAATAACCCGTGCTTTCAAGCTCATTTTATGCCCTTTCAAGTGTTGCTTGTCGCATTGCTATTTTTAAGCAATTGTAATGCTTCATGTGGATTGATACGTCCGTCATATAAAGCGCGACCAGAAATAGCACCGTTTAAAATCGCCGCATCGCTTCTAGTTAGGCGTTTAACATCATCAATGGAAGCAAGCCCACCCGACGCAATGACGGGAATGGTAACCGCATTGGCAAGTCGCAAGGTTTCATCAAAATTAATGCCGCTTAAAATGCCATCACGATCAATATCTGTGTAAATGATAGCGGCAACACCGGCGCCCTCAAATTGTTTGGCAAGGTCAATCACGTCAAGTTCTGATTCTTCCGCCCAGCCTTCAACCGCAACCTTGCCCTTGCGTGCATCAATACCAACAGCTATGTGGCCTGGAAATAATCGGCACGCTTCACGCACAAGGGCTGGATCACGCACGGCAACAGTGCCAAGGATAACACGGGAAAGCCCCTTACTGAGCCAATTTTCAATATGCTCTATTGTGCGGATACCGCCGCCAAGTTGCACGGGATTTTTAGTAGCTTTTAAAATAGCGTCAACTGCATCGCCATTCATGGATTTACCAGCAAAAGCGCCATCTAGATCCACGACGTGCAACCATTCAAAGCCTTGTTGTTCAAAGCTCAAAGCTTGCGCGGCAGGGTCTTCATTATAAAGGGTAGCTGCATTCATATCACCTTTGACAAGACGCACGCATTGACCTTGTTTTAAATCGATTGCAGGATAAAGTATCAAGGCATCCACTCCAGAAAATTGGCAATTAATTGTAAACCGAGGCGTTGGCTTTTTTCAGGATGAAACTGCGTACCAACAATATTATCGCGACCAATCATTGCAGTGATAGGGCTACCATAATCGGTTGTGGCTATTAGTTCTTGCGGCTTTTCACATTCAAAATGATAAGAGTGAACAAAATAGGCATGGAGCCCATCACTGCCAGTTGGAATTTGTGATAATAATGGGTGATTGTTATGAACGCTCAAAGTATTCCAGCCAATTTGCGGAATTTTATAATCGCTTGATTTTGGTTTGATAGGCACAACATTGCCGCCAATCCAATCAAGACCAGCGGTTTCGCCTTTTTCTAAACCGCGCCGCGCCAAAAGTTGCATACCAACGCAAATACCAAGAAATGGTTTGCCGCCAGCAATCACTTCTTCATTAAGGGCGGTAATCATGCCGGATAAATCTTGAAGGCCTTGTTTACAGTCGCCAAAAGCGCCAACGCCAGGCAAAACAATGCGATCAGCTTGCGCTAAGTCTTCGGCCTTATCGGTTAATATTATTTCAGCCTTGATTGCGTGATCATGGGCAGCGCGCTCAAATGCTTGCTGAACCGAGCGTAAATTACCAGAACCATAATCTATAATTGCAACACGCATTTAATTTTCCTTGTTGCCTTTTATGAGTGCCTTATTCCAAGCTTTTAAAGAGCTAAGAAACAGTTTTATCAACCTTGCAGTGAACCCTTGGTTGAGGGGATAGCATCGGGTTGGCGCGGATCGCTTTCCATGGCTGTACGAAGGACACGGGCAACGGCTTTAAAACAGGTTTCGGAAATATGGTGATTGTTGACACCATAGTGATTGGTTACATGAAGGGTAATGCCCGCATGTTGACTTAAGGCTTGAAAGAACTCTCGCACCAATTCCGTGTCAAAGCTGCCGATTTTTGCAGCATTAAAGTTAACATTCCACACAAGAAATGGGCGGCCAGAAACATCAATGGCTGCGCGGGTTTCGGTTTCATCCATGCAAAGATCAAGTGATGCATAACGAATAATGCCCTTGCGCGTACCCAAAGCCTTATCAATGGCTTGACCAAGGGTAATGCCGCAATCTTCAACAGTATGGTGGTCATCAATATGTAAATCACCATTGGCAGTAATTTCCATATCAATCAATGAATGGCGCGATAATTGTTCAAGCATATGATCGAAAAAGCCGATGCCGGTATTGATATTAAACTGCCCTGTGCCATCAAGGTCAATTTTAACGCTAATATCAGTTTCATTGGTTTTACGGCTTAGCGAGGCTTTACGTGCCATAGTCTATTCCCTCTTATTTATCATTGCGTCACTATAGCTTGCCAAGCCTATAGTGCAATGCTTGATTAAGTTAGCGTGACTATCTATTTTTCTCACCACAAAATCAACATTAAAACACTTCATTTATAAGAGACGATGACATTTTATAACAGTTTAAAACACATTTTAAAAAATAAAGCGGCTAAAGCACAATTTTGCTTTAACCGCTTTGTGGTGAATTGTACTAAGAATATTTTAGCTTGCGGAAAAAATAATTTCAGTCGGTAAAACACGAATGTCTATTTTCATATGCGCAAGTTCTGCAAGCAATAAGGTATAATAGGACTGCACGGCATGACCATCCACTGGTTCACCCGGTAAGTCGCCATTAAATAATTCAACAAAGCGCGGCGGAATACGCAACATTTTGCCACTAACTGCAATGGTGAACATGGTTTTATCATTGTCGCGGCTAAGATTGACTTTGATTTCGCCACCGCGCGGAATGGAACCATTGGCAATAAGTATAAGATTAAGCAGCAATTTTACTTCATTTTTTGGCAAAAGCATGCGTGTGCCTTGCCATGATAATTGCGCTTTTTCATTAGCCATATATTTTTGCGCAACTGATTCAGCGTCGCCCGTGTCAATTTCCATACCGGCAGAACCCGCGGCACCATAGGCAATACGAGCAAATTGCAAGCGAGCCGATGCATTGGTTGCCGACATCCGAATGAGTTCCAGCGCATCTTCTTCAGCGCCGCCTTCATCATATAATTCCATTGCATTATTGATAGCGCCAATTGGAGAAATGAGATCATGGCAAATGCGGCTTGCAAGCAGCGCAGCAAGATCTTGGGCTGATAAGGTAATGGCGAGGGGCATGGTAACTCCGCTTTTGAAAAATGCATATGGACTAGTTTGCTTGGTTATAATGCAATGAAGTGAATAGTTTCCTAATCATTTGCTTAAAAAGCTTATACCATCTTTTAAATATTGATTTACTGACTGCTATTGTCGGTAAAACAATATATTGTTTACGGGGACATTGTTTGTTGGGTTTCGGCCGTAATATCAGCCAAATTAGCTTCCTTATTATTGGTGGCTGGCAGTATAACCGTGAAGGTTGAACCTTCGCCAAGTTTTGAGGTTATTTCTAGCTTGCCGCGATGTTGGGTAATGATGTGCTTAACAATGGCTAGGCCAAGACCTGTGCCTTTGTGCGCGCGGCTTATATCGACACTCACACGATAAAAGCGTTCAGTAAGACGCGGTAAATGTTCGGCCTCAATACCCATGCCGTAATCACGAATGGCAATATGGATGTGACTACCAACCGGTTTAGCCGAGACAACAATTTTCTTGCCGGTTGCGGCATATTTTAAGCCATTTTCTACAAGGTTTTGGAATAGCTGAATCAAACTGTCACGATTGGCAGCAAGGGCTGGTATATTTTCTGCAAGATCAAGTTCAATGTCGACATCATTTTTGCGAGCAAGCGGTGTCAATGTGTCTGTGACGTGACGTAATAATTTGACCGTATCAAGCGGTTCAACCATACCGGGCCCCGTTTGAGTTTCAAGGCGTGAAAGCGATAGTAAGTCGTCAATTAAGCGCGACATGCGCTCGGCCTGTTCTTGCATGATTATCAAAAAACGTGACCTAGCTTCGCTATCATTTTGTGCAGGCCCACGTAGCGTTTCAATAAAACCACGTAGCGATGTCAATGGCGTGCGCAATTCATGGCTGGCATTTGCAACAAAATCGGTACGCATACGAGCCAAGCGATGCATTTCCGAATGGTCGCGAAAATGGCAAACAAATAGATCCTTGGTGATTGGAATGATTGCAAGATTAAACCAGCGTTTCTCGGGCCCTTTTTCATCATATTCAATGCTGCGTGCAACGCCGCTTGCAGCAACATTGCGAAAAAGATTAGACAATTCGGGCGCACGAAAACGAGCAAATAGGCTTTGGTCGCGGCTAAGTCCCGAAAATGTTTGATAGGCGGCATGATTGATAAAACTGATATTGCCTGAATTGTCAAAAAATACCAAGGGATCATTAAGCGCATTGGCCAGCTTTTCGGCATCAAATTGCATGATATTTGCGGGTCGTTTTTCAAAGCTTATGCGTTCAGATAAACGAATTAAACGTTTGATTAGTAAAATTAAACGGCGGAAATAAAATATTTCAAAACTCAAAACAATGATACACCACATAAAAGCTAAATGGCTTGGCAAAAACCAGATGGCTGGTAAAAGGCTAAGCCCAATAAGTGTAGCAATTATTCCAAGGCTTTTCATTATTCATTTTACTCCAACTAAAAGTCACATAGGGCATTGATTTGGTAAGTTAAGCCGCTTAAGTCATATATTTATTTGCTTTATAAATTTACTTAAAATCAAATTACTTTATTTGCAAAATGCCCTATTAAAAATCTCATGTTCCTGAATTTATTTTATAAGCAATATCAGATTTGCTAATATTTTCTACTCTTGTGTCATTTAGCCCCTAAAAAGCCAATTAAAAATGGAATCAATAATATCTTTGTATGACAAGTAATATATTACACTGGTTGATAATCCCCATTTATATTACGCGATTTTATTATTTAAAGATAAGAGCATTGCATTCATATGCATTAATGTTGAGTGGGCAGGGCATATTGCCGCAGTTAATAATATTGTATGGAAAATATCTAAAATTGTGGCCTATTTGGTAGCCGAAAAATACCTGAAATTTGAAACGCATTTTTTTAAGATTGATTCGAATATAGGTTAAAATTTGCTAGAATATTTAATATCTATATCGGGGGTAGTTAAATAGAATGGACAACAAAATAAGGCCAATTTTACAACTTAGCTTTTTTAGATTTTATAAATTGTGACTAGGAATAGTTTAAGTTTAAAAACCGTAAAAATTGCGCTAAATTGGACTAGGGCTGGTCATTGTAATTGCTTAGAACTTATTAGTGATAGCTGAAATCTATTTGACTTAAAAACTATTTAAATTGTGATTTTATACAGATACAATATCGAAAATAGCAAAAAGGAGCCAATTGTGAGTGAAAAGCCAAAAAAAAATGGTAAAAAGCCTAAAGTTGACGGGATCGAGCTTACTCTAAATGGCAAAAAGCGGGTGTTCAATATTAGTGATCCCAAATTGCCTGATTGGATTGAAAAGCAGGCAATGACATCAGGCGGTTATCCTTATACGCAAAAGATGAACCGTGATGAATATGAAAAAATGCTTTTGGCTTTACAGATCGAGCTGGTAAAATTGCAGGGCTGGCTACAAGATCAAGGTGGCAGGGTTGTTATCTTGTTTGAAGGGCGTGATGCAGCTGGAAAGGGTGGCACCATCGACGTATTACGTCAATATTTAAATCCGCGTTCTGCCCGAAATGTGGCGCTACCCAAGCCCGATGAAACTGAGAATGGGCAATGGTATTTCCAGCGTTATGTGCAGCATTTTCCAACTCGTGGAGAATTTGTAACCTTTGACCGCTCTTGGTATAATCGCGCGGGAGTTGAATCGGTTATGGGGTTTGCAAGTCCAGCGCAAGTTGATCTATTCTTGTCAGAAGTTCCTTCATTTGAACGCTTAATTGTTTCTGATGGTATTCGTTTCTTTAAGTTCTGGCTTGATATTGGCCAAGAAATGCAGTTGAAGCGTTTCCATGAACGTCGCCATAGCGACCTTAAACATTGGAAATTCTCGACAATGGATGAGGCTGGTATTTCTAAGTGGGATGACTATTCCAAAGCAACAGAGCGGATGGTAACTGTTTCACATAGTGCCATGGCGCCTTGGACTATTGTGCGCTCAAATGATAAACGGCGGGCTCGTTTGGCGGTTATTCAGCGAATTTTATTATCAATTCCCTATACAGATCGCGATATTAATGCCATTGGTGTGGAAGATGGTAATATTATTGGTCATGGTCCATCGTTCCTACGCGAAGGGGATGGATTTGAAAAGAATTTTACCTCTGATGA
The DNA here is from genome assembly GCF_025449335.1 of Bartonella sp. HY328. Lineage (NCBI taxonomy): Bacteria > Pseudomonadati > Pseudomonadota > Alphaproteobacteria > Hyphomicrobiales > Bartonellaceae > Bartonella > Bartonella sp. HY328. The sequence goes on along the minus strand of NZ_CP104883.1, from coordinate 2,760,437 downwards.
TAAATCCTAACCAGCGTGAGATTTAAAGCTTTAATATGAGATTATGTCCGATTTATACCTTCCGTAGTCTCAGACTGCTTTTAAGCCTTATTACGATTTTGGCTTTGTTTGTACCATGGTCAAGTCACGCTCAGCAGCGTGACTTACCGCATTTTTTTCATAGTAAAATAAAACCAGCAAAGCCTGATTTGAGCCAATATGAAAGGGTACGGTTTTTAACTATAGTTGATTTTCCACCCTTTGATTATCTTAATAATGACGGCGTTTTGTCGGGCTATAATATCGATCTTATTAGGGCTATTTGCGAAGACCTTGATATTGTCGCGCGTTGTCAGATTGAAGCTTTGCCGTTTGACGAATTGCAAAAACGGCTTTTGGACAAGGGTGGCGAAGCGATTATTGCCGGCCTAATCCCAACCATGGATAACCGCCAATATTTAAGGTTTTCTCACGCCTATATTGCATTTCCTGCACGTTTTATCGGTCTTGACAGCAATATTATGTTGGAACCGCTTAGCGATAAGCTCAAGGGTATAAAAATTGGTGTTGTCGCAAAGACGAGCCATGAAATTATGGCGCGAAGCTATTTTCCAAAAGCTGAAGTTGTTGGCTTTAAGGATTATGACACGCTTTATAGTGCAGTATTAACCGGTGATGTTATGCTGGGTTTTGGAGATGGTATGCGCTTTTCGCTTTGGCTTTCGCATCCTGATAATGGCGGCAAAGCACAATTTGTCGGTGGGCCTTATTTAAATAAAGCATTGCTTGGCGGTGGTATGCAAATTGCTGTGCGTGAGCAGGACGAAAATCTTGCTAAAGCCTTTGATTATTCACTTAGCCGATTGGAGCAAAGTGGTAAGTTGCAAGAGCTATATTTGCGTTATTTTCCGATAGGCTTTTATTGAATTTGCAGTTTTATTAAAACTGCATTTTATAAAAAACTGACTTTAAAAAAGGGGCTTTGTTGCCCCTTTTATTTGATAGATTAATTAATAAGGGTAAGGGCAGGCTTGCCGTCAATAATTGCTTTTATATTATCAATGACGCATTGGCCCATAGCTTCACGGGTTTCATTGGTAGCGCTGCCTTGGTGGGGTGCCAGCACCACATTATCAAGGGTTAAAAAAGCAGGGTTAATTTTAGGTTCATTTAAAAACACATCAAGACCTGCGCCCGCAATAATTTTGTTTTGTAAAGCCGTGATTAACGCATCTTCATCAATGACCGAGCCGCGAGCAATATTAATGAGCACTCCTGATGATCCAAGCGCCTCTAACACATCCTTATTAATAATTTTTTCCGTTTCGCCATTAGCCGAAATTGCAACAATTAATGCATCGCTGTCCTTAGCAAGTTCTACAACGTTGGGATAATGTGGCCAAGTAATATTTGCCTTTGGGCTGCGATTATAATAGCGTGGCAGCATGCCAAAAGCTTGCGTTCGCTCAGCAATATCCAAACCAATGGCACCAAGCCCAACAATTCCGACTTTTTTACCACGAATAGACGTGCCTAGCGGAAATTTTTCACCTTTTGCCCAAGTGCCGGCACGAATGAATTCATCGCCCTTAACAATTTTACGGGTAAGTGCCAATAAAAGCGCTAAGGCCATGTCGGTGACATCTTCGGTCAAAATGCCAAGGGTGGTGGTGACATCAATATTTCGGCGACGCGCCTCTTTAATGTTAATTTTGTCAAAGCCGACACCAAAAACCGCTATGAGCTTTAAATTGGCTAGCCGATCAAACCAACTCTCATCAAATCCAGTCATTGGCGAAACAACAGCATATTGAACATTTTTTAGAATATCATCGCTAGGATTATCTTTGGCAAATATTGGTGTTGTAACGGCTTCTATGCCTGCGATTGTTTTTGCTGGCAAGCTGTTATCAAGAATTAGGCATGATGGTAGCATAAAAACTCTCCCTAAGTTAAAGGCTGTAAAACAAGTATATAGCAAAATTAACATTGAAAGGCACAAATAAATGTTATCTAAACTTTAATTTAAGGGGGAAGTTTATCAAGAATGCTCGGTCATCAAAGTGTTTTCCAAATTGATTTTTAAAATTGAATTGCAATAAATTAGGTATGAAATTAAATTTTTATTTTTGTTGAAACCTCAAGATTAATAGCGCCAATCGCATTGTGTAGCTTGATTAAGTTTTAGATGTTGGTGGAATATTTGGCTTTAATTGCAATTAGCAAACATTTTGGATTGTCGCCTATTGATTCCAATTGTCTTGTTTTGTTTGCTGAGCGATGATTTAAAAGCCTGCCTGCCATTATTACCGGTAATGGCTTGTTAATTTTAACTTTTACCTATGGTTTGCACGATAAAATGCTACAAAATGTCATAAGCTTATAGACAAATGCTAGGTTTTTGTGCTATCGGCTCTTCACATTCTTCTTGATAGATAATCAAGAGTAGAAGTTTTGACTTTATTTTAATAAGATCACCGGTTCTATTGTAGTGCTTATGCGCTGCTTAATTGATAGCAATCGTGTGAAAGTTTAACCAATATAAAGATCGCATGTCAGTGCATCTTTTATGGAGAAAAGCAGGATTACAAGTGCAGGTACTCGTTCGCGATAACAATGTTGACCAAGCGCTGCGCGCGCTTAAGAAAAAAATGCAGCGTGAAGGTATCTTCCGCGAAATGAAAATGCGTGGCCATTATGAAAAGCCTTCTGAAAAGCGCGCCCGTGAAAAGGCTGAAGCTGTTCGTCGCGCTCGTAAGCTCGCTCGCAAGCGCGCACAGCGTGAAGGTTTGGTTTCAGGTCGCGCTGCTCGCTAAGGTCTGCGCTGCTAGATTCTAAAATAAAATTATTGAGGGCAGGCGTTTACGTCTGCCCAATTTATTTTTAGCCACACTTATCTGTAGAATCAATTTTTATTAGGCTTTTGCTTACGGTTTATATAGATGTTGGTTTCAATATGGTTTTGATTGAGGTGCCATGTTGTCGTGAAAAATGTCGACATTTTATTAAATGGCAACAGAGCTATAATCGCATGTGGTTTGACGCAAAATAGATTGTATCTGCGATTTGTAAAGCGTAACTGAGGCATATATAATTGATGCTTTGGCGACACAGTAAATCATATTTAAATAATTTATGACTATATTTGCAATCAATTATGCCATTCATAATTGTATGTAGTGATTCTGCCTTGTTCTTGCCATAATAATCATTAACGGCAATTGAAATAAGGGGTGGCACAAATTGTAACTTTGTTTTTAGCCTTTAATTACTTGAAAAATGCGACAATCTTTTGCACATTCTTTCATAATCGAAAAATTTTTGATATGCATTTTGCTGTGGTTGGGCTTCTTTAATTCTTAGGATTTAATATGGGTAAATTTCGTTTGAGCCTATGCGCTGTTTTGCTGCTTGCAGGTTGCACTACAACAAATTTTGTTGGTACTGCCGAGGATCTTGCGCAGGGGTCCAGTGAAAATATTTCTTCGCTTAGCGCGGTTATTCGCAATAATCCTAATGATGCTACCGCTTATAATGTACGTGGTTCAGCCTATGGCCGTGCTGGAAAATACAAAGAAGCGATAAATGACTTTAATACAGCCTTAAGGCTTAATCCACAATTTGCGGCAGCTTACTCCAACCGTGCTTTGATTAATCGTTATATGAAAAATGATCAGGCAGCGGTAGCTGATTATTCGCGCGCCTTGGAGATGGATCCAGGCTATACGCCTGCCCTAGTCGGGCGCGGCAATCTTTATCGCGAAAATAATCAACTTGATCTTGCCTATAATGATTTTTCGCAGGCGATAGCTTTGGGTACAACTGATGGGCGTGCTTGGTATGGTCGTGGTTTGGTTGAACAAGCGCGCGGACAGCATAGTCAAGCGATTGCCGATTTTGGTGCCGCAATATCCCGGCAACCAAGCCAGCCAGCACCATATAACGGTCGTGGTGTTTCCTATGTTGCGCTAAATGATCTAGAAAATGCTCAGGATGATTTTACGGCGGCGGTAAGGCTGGACAAGCAAAATGCCGAAAGCTGGTATAATCAGGCAACAGTTTTAGAACGTCAAGGTAATAAGCCTCAAGCCTTCCAGTCTTATCAGCGCGCTTCGCTTCTTGATCCTAAATATCAAGCTGCCCGCGATGGTATGGCACGGACACGATAAGCAGATAGTTTTTTGTTTGTCGTAATGATTGCGCTTTGAAATGGTAGGGCACATTATACAAATGTGGATTTGACCTTATCGTGCATTTATATTAAAGATAATGGCAGATTAAAAGATTGAAAGCCAAATTTATTGGTTAATTTACGTTGGATTAAATTAGGGAAAATAGATGCAAAAGAAAACTTTACTTTCCTGCTTGTTTGCCTTGGGTGCATCTGTTGCCTTTGCTATGACACCGGCATCAGCAGATAGTTTAAAAGATGCATGGGCACAAACATATAAAAATAACCCAACGCTAAATTCGGCGCGAGCTAATGCTCGTATTACCGATGAAGATGTTGCTATTGCGCGTTCAGGTATGCGCCCGATCATTCAAGGAACGGGAAGTTTGGCCCGTTCTCGCGCAGCTCAAACAGGGCTTTATACCAATAGCGGGTCTTTAGCGATACAGCTTAGTCAGTCGTTATTTGACGGCTTTCAAACGGCTAATAATGTGCGCGCAGCTCAAGCGCAAGCGGCTGCGCAGCGCGAAGCATTACGAAATGAAGAGCAAAACCAGTTAACCAATGCGGTTTCGGCTTATGCTGATTTATATGCAAAACAGCAAATTTTGGGTTTGCGTCGCCAAAATCTCGCTTCTTTGGACGAGCAGGTACGTGTTGATCAATCTCGCCTTGATGTTGGTGAGGGTACTCAAACCAATTTAGCACAATCTCGCGCTGCTCGCTCGCAAGCTTTATCAGAATTGGCGCAAGCTGAAGCAGCAGTTAAATCTGCGCAGGCTTATTATCGTCAAGTTGTGGGCGTTGAACCAGGTCATTTAGAGCGGCCAGCCCTTGCAAAAGCAATTGCCGCTAATTTGAATGCTGGTTATACAATTGCTGATGCTGAGCATCCGGCTATTGTTGCTTCAAAATACGCGCTTGATGCACAGCAGTTTAATGTTAAATCTAAGGAAGGGGCCTTGCTGCCACAAGCTGGGCTTTCTGCAAGTAGTTCTTATAATCATATTTATAAAGGTCTCCCAATTGGTGAAGGGCGCGCAAATAGCGCAGGGGTTACAGTAAATGTTCCTGTCTATCAAGGTGGCCGGCTATCGGCACAAGTTCGTCAATCAAAAGAGCAAGTTAGTCAAGCAACTGTTGAGGTGGAAGTGTCACGCGACACAGTACGTAGTGCTTTAACCTCTGCTTGGTCCCAGCTTGAAGGGGCTCGTTCAGCTGTGACGGCCTATAATGATAGCGTTAAAGCCGCACGAATTGCACTAAACGGTCGTAGCGAAGAATATCAGGTTGGTCAGGCAACAACCCTTGATGTTTTGGAATCGCGCTCGGTGCTCATCAATGCGCAAATTGCTTTAGCGCAATCAGAGCGTGATACGGTGATTGCAAGTTATAATGTACAGTCAGCCTTAGGGCGTATGACCGCCGATTATCTTGGACTTGCAGTTGATAAATATGATCCAATGAAACATTACGATGCTGTACAAAAAAAGTGGATTGGCCTTAATCCTCCACAATAATAAAAAATCATTTAATTAGTAATACCTAATATTATATTTAGAATAAATAAAGCTTATAGTTTTATCTATAAGCTTTATTCTTAAATTGGCATTTTTTTTGTTGATTTATAAAATTTATTACATTAATTACATTTTATATTGATGATCATTTAATGTATGGGAAAATTTTATGCAAAACAATTTTAATGTAAATCAGCAGGAAGCCAAGGGTTTTATTAAAAAGCTTTTAACTCTTGATAGCTTTATGACACCAAAAATCATCTATGTATTTTATATAATAGGTTTAATCCTTTTAGCTCTATTTTTCGTAGGCTGCCTTTTGAGTACCTTGGCAGCTCTTTTTACGGGAAATATTGCGAACGCGTTCGCATTCCTAATTAGCGCTTTTGTTGGAACGTTAATTTATACTTTCCTTTTACGTATGTGGGTTGAGTTAACAATCGTAGCCTTTAAGAGCAACGAATATTTGAAGAAAATTAGTGAAAAATGATTAAAAGTACTTTATGAACTTTTAATCAATATTGATACTATGTCGAGCCGGTAATTTTTAGCTTTAAGAAAAGCTTTTAAATTGCCGGCTTTATTATTTAGCTAATTAAATTTAGCAGATTTTCGGTGGCTTGCTAGGTATTGATTGTGTGAATATAGCATTTTTATTGTAAATGCTTTAAAGTATTAAACTAAAACCACGATCACATATATATTGTTTTAAAAACAAATTAATTGTGCTATAGTAACTAAATTAATAAATGTGACGGGCTCTAGGAGGGATTCTGGAGGCCGTTTCTTTTTTGCATACTTTGTGTTTGCAAGTGTAAGAAAGGACAGGACATGGATAACGTCCCAATGACCAAAGCTGGCTTTCAACAGCTTAAAGAAGAATTGCGTGAACGCCAACAAGATGGCAGGCCAAGGATTATTGAGGCAATTGCTGAGGCACGTGCTCATGGCGACCTTTCTGAAAATGCTGAATATCATGCCGCTAAAGAAGCACAAAGTCTAAACGAAGGGCGCATTCACGAGCTTGAAGATTTGATCGCGCGTGCTAATGTTATTGACATTGCAAAGCTTTCTGGCGACAAAATCGTTTTTGGTGCAACTGTCACACTTATCGATGAGGAAACAGAAGAAGAACGTTCCTATCAGATTGTGGGCGATCAAGAAGCTGATGTGAAAAAAGGGCGTATTTCTATTTCTTCACCTATTGCGCGCGCTCTCATTAGTAAATCTATCGGCGACACAATTGAGGTAAATGCACCTGGTGGCGCACGGTCCTATGAAATTATTGATGTAAAATTTATTTGATAAAGCAATGCGTATATCGTTAAGTGAAACAGAAGTTATCGCCCCGAATTTTAAAAAACGCTTATCGGGGGTAACGTCAACCATTGTCCAGCTTATTCCGTTGCAACGGCAAAGTGGTGTACGCATTTCAACTCTTGGGCCAGGTTTGCCAAATAATTTGCCATCCTTATCTTATTTTTCGCTTTTTGGGCTTTGGAAAAAGCCTAAATCGAAAAGGTTTCGCATATGGCATGCACGCCGCAATGTTGAAATGATTGCTGGCATATTGATGCGCGATATTTTGCGCATGAAGATAAAGCTTATTTTTACATCTGCTGCCCAACGCGATCACAAGTCTTTCACCAAATTTCTCATTCGACGTATGGATCGGGTTATTGCAACCAGTGCACGCTCTGGCTCCTATTTGCAAGTGCCGCATAAGGTGATTATGCATGGTGTCGATTTGGAACGCTTTCATCCTCCACGTGATGATGAGGATGATTTTAGCGCTAGTGGATTGCCAGGAAAATATGCAATTGGCTGTTTTGGACGTGTGCGCCATCAAAAGGGAACCGACCTTTTTGTAGATGCCATGATAGAACTTTTGCCTAATAATCCAGGTTGGACTGCTGTTATCACTGGGCGTACTACGTCAGAACATGCAGATTTTGAAGCAGAGCTGCGCAAAAAAATTGCAGGTGCTGGATTAGAAGATCGCATCTTCATTCTAGGAGAAGTGCCCGATGTTAGGGTTTGGTATCGTCGTGTCAGTCTTTATGTGGCGCCATCGCGTAATGAAGGGTTTGGTTTGACGCCATTGGAGGCAATGGCATCGCAAACAGCTGTGGTTGCCAGTGATGCAGGTGCTTATGCAGAATTGATTACCCCGCAAACAGGTAGTGTTGTCGCTGCGGGTGATGGCAGGGCTTTAACCAAAGCAATTGCGCCATGGCTTGCAGATATTGCGCATACAAAGGCGGCTGGAGTTCTTGCCTTGGAGCATGTGCGTGAAGCCTTTCCTTTGAGCCGTGAGGCCGATGCCATCGCAGACGTTTATGATGAGTTATTTACTCAAACATAAAGGTTTAACCTTGCGTCTTTACAATCTAGCTTAAACTCAAAGTGATAATGTGATATTGCGATACTCATTTTGGCTGCAACCAAATAGAAGATTTGCAACTATAACAAAAATTGTTGAGAAGTAAGATTTGAAGCTTTTGGAGGCCTCGCCCGGAATCGAACCGGGATACAAGGATTTGCAGTCCTCTGCGTAACCATTCCGCCACGAGGCCTCACAAAGAATATCGTTAAGGAATATTCTTAAAATACTACGTCTGATTCACTGATATAGAGCCAAGTGAATTTATGCAGTAGCAGCTCATTAAGTGATAGAAGTCATTCCGTCAAGTAATTCTAAGCGGCTTTGACATTTTTTTTGAATATTTTTTGTAATTTTTACCTTTTTCCGGTGTTTTGGAAAAACGAGTTGAATGCCACCACCGCATAACACTTACTTCCTGCTTGCGGCGCCAACGTCTAATCCTTGGTGAATCATGGGATAATACAAAAAGCCCCACAGGAATCATCCAGTAACCTAATACTGGCAGAAATCCCAACATTCCACCACCGATTAAACCATATCCCATTATTTGACGCATAAGACGGGATTGGGGAATAGGAAATTTCTTATTAAAGATGCGAATCTCATGTCTTTTCGGTGTATTTTCCAAATCTGTCACTTCCGTTCAGTTTATAAATAGCAAAATTTGGTGATTTTTATCCACGTTTCAAGGAAAAATTCATCAAGAATCTCTATAAAATGCATATTATTTGAAATTTTTGATGAAAATGTGGTTTTACCTCTTGGCAAACTGCTTTTTCTTTTGCTATACGGCGTGCATCACTTAATAATTGAGCACTGTTCCCCGGTAGCTCAGTGGTAGAGCAACCGGCTGTTAACCGGTTGGTCGCTGGTTCGAATCCGGCCCGGGGAGCCACTTTTCCTTATAAGTTATGTTATTTTCTATAGACTGCAACGTAGAATCTTTTTTTCTTTGCGCGTTTAAAGAGAGAGAATTCCACGTGGGCTATTGTTTATCTAAGCACTGAGCAAAGTTAAACGAATGGTAATAGTCCATTTTTCAATTTTTTTAGAATTATTTTTGCTTTTTTTCATTTTTGCTCTTGGCAAATCAGTTCTTCTTTTGTATAGGCATGCAACACCAAATAATTGAGCACTGTTCCCCGGTAGCTCAGTGGTAGAGCAACCGGCTGTTAACCGGTTGGTCGCTGGTTCGAATCCGGCCCGGGGAGCCATTTTAATTTCAATAAAAACTTTATAAATATTGGCTCGCTTTGGCGGGTAGAAATTATTGGGATAATTAAGTGTCATTGACTATAGGTCAATTTAGCAACCTCTAGTATTGCTTATAATGTAGAGCGTTTCACTTAAAACGCTTTGAGCTTATCTTTTGCCTGAATATCAGTTGCGTTATTTCATGTCACTTTGAGACCTATGCTAGGCTTGATCCTAAAGCGTTGTTGGTATGCTTTATCTATATAACGGGTTTATGGGGAAGGGGCTCTACACTAAAGTTTTTATACAAATGTACATGACTTGGCGCGAGCGAATTATCGAGTTTAAACGCCAATGTTGCCAAGCATTAAAATTTCATCAAAGTAGAATAGCTTTTGGTAAATTGGCTTTATTACTTATGCAAATAAATATGCATGGCAAATGCGTTATGTAATTTTCAATAAAAATAAAACAGCGAAGCTATGGATGTTTTTTTTTAACAGAGCTTAAGAATACCATTTTTCATTTCAGCAATAAAAAAACCATCGCCACAATGAAGTGGCGATGGTTTTTTAAGAATAAAGCAATTTAATCAAAAGTTGATGCGTTTTTTGTCCGAAAACCGCTTCACGCTTTTCACAAAAACGCTCTAAGTTAAATTTTAGCCCTTATGCTTTTTGACAAGGTCAATAAAGCGATCAAATAGATAATGGCTATCTTGTGGGCCAGGGGATGCTTCAGGATGGTGTTGCACTGAAAAGACTGGCTTACCCACAACGCTAATGCCACAATTCGTGCCATCAAAAAGGGAAATGTGGGTTTCTGTAACACCTTCAGGTAGGCTTTTAGAATCTACGGCAAAGCCGTGGTTCATTGAAACAATTTCAACCTTATCGGTGGTAAAATCCTTAACTGGATGGTTGGCACCATGGTGGCCTTGATGCATTTTTATTGTTTTGCCGCCCATGGCAAGGGCGAGCATTTGGTGGCCAAGGCAGATACCAAAAATTGGAATACCACTATCAACTAAAGCGCGAATAACCGGTACGGCATAAGCCGCGGTTGCAGCAGGATCACCAGGGCCGTTTGAAAGAAAGATACCATCAGGCTGCATGGCAACAACATCTTCTGCGCTTGCTGTGGCTGGTACAATTGTTACTTTAGCGTCACGTCCTGCAAGTAAACGCAGGATATTTCTTTTAATGCCATAATCAATAGCAACAATATGATATTTAGGTTCGGTTTCTTCGCTATAGCCTTCATTCCAAACCCAAGGCGTTTCACTCCACGGCATTGATTGGCCGATAGTGACATCTTTTGCAAGATCAAGCCCTTCAAGCCCAGACCAGCTTGCTGCGCGTTGTTTTAAGGCGGCAATGTCAAATTTACCATCAATGCTATGGGCAATAACACCGTTGGGAGCACCTTTTTCACGGATCAATGCGGTTAGGGCGCGCGTATCAATACCGCAAAGAGCAATCACGCCGCGTGCTTTTAACCATTGGTCTAGACCTTGGGCAGCACGATAATTAGATGGATCAGTGATATCGGCTTTTAAAACAGCACCAACTGCACCAAAATGATTGGCAGGAGTTAAGTCTTCAATATCTTCTTGGTTAGTACCAACATTGCCAATATGGGGGAAGGTAAATGTAACGATCTGTCCGGTATAGGAAGGGTCGGTTAATATTTCTTCATAACCCGTAAGGGCAGTATTAAAGCATATTTCAGCTTCAATTGCGCCAGTTGCGCCAAGGCCTTTACCCTCAATCACTGTGCCATCAGCAAGTACCAAAATGGCTGTTGGTATTGATTTTTCCCATGGAGTGGCTGCTAAAGTGCTGATATCTTGGGTCATTATCGGTCTCTTTCTATATTCCGTGGGCAATGATACGAATGGCAAGGATACTAAAATAGTGCCATTTAAGATGCTAAACTATTTACATTTGCGCATGTCAAAAGGGCGGACGCGTTCATCCACCTCAAACTATAACATCATGTCTGGCTAAGATTGGTATTATATCGGTTAATTTGAAAAAATAAAGTGAAGATTGCGCCTTTTGCCCATTCTTTTAACCTTTACCCACTTTTTAAAGATCTAATTGGTTGGGATTGCAATGATATGCGGTCGTTGCGGATAATCAATGGTTTTCCCTTGAATTGCTTAAATTTAGCATCAAATATGATATGTGTTTATAATTTGGCTTCAAACTTGCAACGAAACTGTTATAGAAGTCTCTATATTCAATTTAGAGCGGAGATTAGGCTAATGTTGCGTGATGATATTGCGGTTGCACTTAAAAAAGCAATGATCGAAAAGGACAAATTGCGTCTATCAACCTTGCGCTTGGTAAATGCTGCCATACAAGATCTTGATATTGCAAGACGCGGCGATGGAAAACCTGCTGCTGAAGAGAGTGATGTACAGGCCTTGCTTGCTAAAATGATCAAACAGCGTGACGAATCGGCAAAGCTTTACGATCAAGGTAGCCGTCCAGAGCTTGCAGAGATCGAGCGTAATGAAATTGCGATTATTCGTGAGTTTTTACCCCGTCAGCTAGATAGTGCGGAGATGCAAGCTGCAATTAAAACAGCTATTGCTGCAACAGGCGCTGAAAGTTTGCGTGATATGGGTAAGGTGATGGCGCAATTAAAAGAGCAATATATGGGGCAGATGGATTTTTCCGCCGCAAGTGCGATTATTAAAGAGCAATTGCAATAGCTACTTTGTTTCATCTAGCTAATGCTTGCAGTTTTAATAATCAAATAATTCAAACAAAACTACTAAAAATGTGGTACCTGCCGGGGAAGATGCAGCAGGTACCGTCTCGAAATGCATTTTCTTTTCCAATGTTTAGAGCGATTTGCGAAAAGTGTGAAGTGGTTTTCGAACAAAAAACGCCGTGTAAACAATAGATTATAGCGCCGATTTGGTCCAATTAGATCGAAATGCGCTCTAATAGTGTAATGGCTTACAAAACACCCATAGCAGTTTAACTATAGCAGCTGATTTGTTTTTACAGTGGTTAAGACAAAAAAATCTCGGTTTTTTCTTCGCTTAGATAATGCGAGTATGATCCTCCTTCTTTTGTTCATAGGTAATTTATAACCATGATTTTAAATATCAGCCGCACACTGCTGACAAAAATTGACACAAGTGACGGATATAAACGCATCATTCAAACTTCATAAAGAGGAAAGTGAAAATGACAAATATCCAATTTTATACCCATCCACAGTCACGCGGTTGTACTGTACGTTGGATGCTGGAAGAGCTGGGCGTCGCCTATGATGCTCATATTCTTGATTATGGCACCACCATGAAAGAACAATCTTATCTTGATATTAATCCAATGGGGAAAGTTCCAGCTATTGTCCATAATGGTAAAGTTGTAACCGAAGCATCGGCAATTTGTCTTTATCTTGCTGATGCCTTTTTTGACAAGGGCTTAGCGCCGGCGTTGAGTGATCGCGCTGATTATTTTCGCTGGAGCTTTTTTATTGCAGGCCCGTTTGAATCTGCATTTATGGATAAAATGCGCAACCTTGAAACATCGCCAGAGCACAAAATAATGCTAGGTTATAGTTCAGTTGACGATATGATAACAGTGCTTGCTAACCACCTTAAAAATCGCGAATTTGTTGCAGGTGATAAGTTTACCGCTGCAGATTGTCTCGTTGGTGCTTTTTGTGCTTTTGCTATTTTTAAAGGCGGTTTACAAAATGACGTATTAAAGGACTATTGTTTACGCCTTAGCGAGCGTCCAGCTTATAAGCGTGCAAGGGCGATTGATGAAGCGCTAGTCAAATAAGTTAGAAACTATAGGTATTGTCTTAAATATATAAGCAAAAAGCCGCAGCCTTGTTAATTGACAGGGCTGCGGCTTTAATCTTCAAAAACTTAAGCGGCAGTCCAACCACCGTCGATGGAAAAATGCGCGCCAGTTATGGAAGACGATGATTCTTGTGCCAAGAAGACTGCCATATCCGCTACTTGTTCAATCGTAACAAATTCCTTCGTAGGTTGGCTGGCCAGTAAAATATCATTCACCACCTGTTCCTTAGTCATATGGCGCACCGCCATGGTGTCAGGAATTTGGCTTTCGACCAATGGTGTTAGCACATAGCCTGGGCAAATAGCATTAACGGTAATACCATCGCGTGCAGTTTCTAAGGCTGCTGTTTTGGTTAATCCTAAGATACCGTGTTTTGCGGTTACATAAGCTGACTTAAAAGGCGAGGCAACAAGACCATGTGCTGATGAGGTATTAATAATACGTCCAAATTTACGCTTTTTCATGCCAGGAATAACGCAGCGCATCGTGTGAAAAGCCGATGTTAGCAAGAGTGCGATCATAAAATCCCATTTCTCGACGGGAAAATCTTCTATGGGGGCGACATGCTGGATACCAGCATTATTGATCAATATGTCAATAGCGCCAAAATGCTGTTCGGCATTTTTTATCATGGCTTCAATTTCACTGGGCTTAGTCATATCTGCATTGCTATACTGAGCTTCAATACCAAAATCTTTTTCCAAGCTTGCTCGTTCTTGCTCAATTTTATCGGCGTCGCCAAAGCCGTTAATGACAATGTTAACACCTTGTTTGGCAAATGCTTTTGCATAACCAAGACCTATTCCACTTGTAGATCCAGTAATAACGGCGGTTTTTCCCTTAAGCATGCTACTTCCTTCCAACAAATACACCTATAGTAATAATATCTTAGATATGCGTTAAGTTGATTGCTCACGATAGACATAATAGCACGCAGATAAAACAAAGAAATGCTAGAGTTGATCAATTACTTGTTAGCATTTGACCTTATTGTAATGCACTGGAATTTACACTTTTCTTCCATTTAAAATTCTTAAAAATAAAGATTAGGGGCTTTACTTTAAATCTAGCCCACAATGATATGGCATAGCTCGGTTGGATCTCGCTATGCCATATCACTGCCGTTTTTCACCTTTACGCAAAAAGCTTCTTATTGATTTCATATAACATAATCAAAGCATCGGCTGCTTCTTGCCCCTTTTGGGTGAAATGGTCAAAGAAGATTTTTTCATGAAAAGCAGTTTCATGAAAATGATGAGGTGTTAAAACAACACTAAAAACGGGAATATTTTCGTCAAGCTGGACACGCATTAAGCCATCAATAACCGCACTTGCTACAAAATCGTGGCGGTAAATACCACCATCAACCACAAAACCAGATGCCACAATGGCATGATATTGCCCTGTGCGAGCAAGCTTTTGGGCAAGCAGCGGAATTTCAAATGCACCGGGTACGTTAAATTTTTCAATCTGGTTTAATTCTGGTGCTTTTTCAGCTATGCGGCTTGTAAAACCCTTATAGGCTTCATCAACGATATTGGCGTGCCAACGAGCCGCTATAAAAGCGATTTTAAAAGCTTTTGGTGCTTCATTACTCTGATTCATAGGATAACTCCAATTGAAACAGGGCAAACAGCAGCAGCCACTACTGCGGCCACTGCGATTCTCTTGCATCCGGACTATACCGTCGGCTCTGGCATCTCACCAGATCTGCTGACCTTTCGTTTTGAAAACGAAAGCGCTCGCGGGCTCGGCCTTGCGCCATACCGCCGGTGGGGAATTACACCCCGCCCTGAGAAACATGCATTATTGCAAAATTGTTTTAAGCAAAATTGTCACCTATTGTCCATTAAAACCGTTTCCAAATAACATAATTGTCATAGAGTGGTGGTTTACTAAAATACAATTAAATTACAGATGGCCAATAAATGCAGCCAAGCAGATTTGCAGATGTCGTAAGGCGCTAAGGAATATAAAATTAAGTAATCACTAAATTATGATAAGGTCACTCTTATGTGAGAAGCATGTTTGATTATTGAAAATAGCAAAGGATAAATATATAAGCACGATAATAGTTAGCTTCCTACATGATATAGTAATATGACAACTACACCTGAAAAACAGGCTGAATTTATTGATTTACTTTTGAAAGTCAGCCGCAAGATTCCTGTTCTTTTCGATAGTTATGCCCGTACTCGTGGTTTAACCCTTGCGCGTGCCCGCACTTTGCTTGCGTTGAGTCGTAGCGATGGTGTTTATCAAAAGGAGCTTGCTGAAAAACTGGATATTGAAAATGCTAGTATGGTGCGATTAATCGATGCGTTAGAAGAACAAGGACTGGTCGCAAGAGCGGTTGCGCAAGGTAATCGGCGTGCAAATACTATTCATTTAACTGTAGGTGGTAAGGCCATTGTTGAGGAGTTGGAAAGCCATAGTGCAGCTTTACGCAATGAATTGTTGTTTGGCATCATGCCCGACAAATTGGATGAGGGAATTGAAATTTTAAAACATATGGCAGCCCATATTGGTGAAAAGCGGTGTATGCCATGAGTGGTGAGGCTGCAACAGCAAATATTGAAGCAAAAGCTGGGAGTGTCCCTTCGGTTCCCCAAGATCAGCCAATGCCCCCTTATAAGGTTGGCAAGATATTTGCTTTTGCTTGGCCGCGCTCGCTGCTTTATATTTTTGCCGCAACCATTCTTTCATGGGCGCAAGGCTTTGGCATGAATGTTATTCAGGCCAATATCCCACAATTACAAGGCTATTTTCATACAACACCCATTGAAACCGCTTGGCTTATGGGCGCCTATATGGCACCTAATGTTAGCTTTGCGATATTATTGATTAAAATCCGCACCCAATATGGTTTGCGCAATTTTGCCGAATTATCAATTATATGCTTAGTTCTCGTGTCGGTGATGCAATTATTTGTATCAGACTTTAATAGCGCTTTGATTGTTCGCTTTTTTGGCGGGGTTGCTGCAGCTCCCATGTCGTCTATTGCTTTCATGTATATGATTGAAGCCTTTGCGCCAGCTAAAAAGCAAACTATAGGTCTAAGCCTTAATTTGTTGAATGTATCGCTTAATATGCCGTTATCGCGTATTGTTTCGCCATTTTTGATGGATAATGGCGGTTTACATGGGCTTTATATGCTGGAAATAAGCCTTGCACTTATTGGTGTTGGTCTTATCTTTTACTTACCCTTAACGCCAATGCCACGCGCCAAAGTTTTAGAAAAGCTGGATGTTGTTAGCTATTCTTTTTTCGCCTTAGGGCTTGGTATTAATGCAGCAATTATGCCAGTTGGTCGGCTTTATTGGTGGCGTGAAGCACCATGGATGGGGTGGTGTTTGTTTTTTGCAGGCATATTCATCGTTATTGGCGCAATTATCGAACTTAACCGTAAAAACCCACTTATTGATCTGCGCTGGTTATTTTCTCGCGATATGTTGCATCTGGCGATTATTTTATTGATTTTTCGTGTCTTGCTTTCCGAGCAATCAACTATAGCAGCCAATTTCTTTAATCTGTTTGGACTTTTAAATAGAGAGCTTGTACCGCTTTATTTGCATGTCATCGCTGGTACTATTGCTGGCGGCTTGCTATGCGCATTTTTTCTCAAGCCGGGGCGAGAAGATGTTTTTCATATAGCAGCGCTCATTCTTTTGGCCTATGGCTCATGGCTTGATAGCCATGCAACTAACCTAACGCGTCCAGAAGAAATGTATTGGAGCCAAGCCATGATAGGCATGGGGGCTGGCTTATTCTTGCCGCCATCAATGTATAAGGGCTTGGCATCGGCTCTAGCCCGTGGCCCCAAATATATTTTAAGTTTTATTGCGGTATTTTTATTCACGCAAAGCACCGGCGGTTTAATGAGTTCGGCGTTCTTTGGTAGTTTGCAAATCATGTTTGAAAAATATCATTCCAATATGATTAACCAGCAAATTATTATGAGTAATCCAATGGTGGCTGGGCGAATACAACAATTATCTGCGCCTTATGCGCAAGTTTTAACCGACCCAACATTGTTAAATGCAGAAGGCTTAGCAACGCTTGCCAAACAGGCAACCTTAGAGGCTAATATTTTGGCCTATAATGATGTCTTTCGTATTTATTCATGCATTGCACTGGCTCTATTGGCATTTTTACTTTGCCGGATCGTCTGGAATGATGTTTCACGACGGTTGACTGAAAAACGAGAACTCCAAAATATTGAAAAAACTGGAGAACTTCAAGTTCCTGCAAATTAACAAAAGGCTTTTAATCTGTGCAGAATAAAGGCTTAATTTATCAAATATCGAAAGACGATAGGCAAAATTAGAGATTGAAATATGATTACCTTTCTTAGATCAAAAGCATCGATCGTTGCAATTGTTGCCGGTGTCGCAGGCGGCCTCGGGATTCTTTATGCTTGGCAATTGCCGCCTTTTGCGTCTGCGGTACAAACCACGGATAATGCTTATGTGCGTGGTTTCGTAACCGTTTTAAGTCCGCAAGTGACAGGCAATATTGCAGAAGTTGCAGTTAAGGATTATGAAAAGGTCGCTCAAGGGCAATTACTTATCCGTATTGATGACCGCATTTATAAACAAAAATTAGAGCAGGCAGAGGCAAGTTTGGCATCCAAAAAGGCAGCACTTGCCAATTCTTTCCAGCAGGAAAAATCGGCTAATGCTAAAATTTTGTCGGCTGAAGCGCAAATTGCAAGTGCTAAGGCTGGTCTTCATAAGGCCGAATTAAATTGGCAACGGATTGAGCCATTAACGCAGCGTGGTGTTTCCACCCAAAGTGATGCCGATAGCGCGCGCGCAGCACTTGACCAAGCAACTGCCGCCAAGGAACAAGCAGACGCAGGGCTTGACGTTGCAAAACAAGATTTGCAAACTATCATTGTTGCTCGAAAAGGTCTTGAAGCTGATGTTAATGGCGCTGAAGCAGCGGTGGCTCTAGCGCAGATTGACCTTGACCACACCAATATTTATTCGCCACGAGATGGCCGGGTTGGTGAGGTTGGAGCAAAGCTTGGTCAATATGTTGCAATTGGTACGCAATTATTGGCTGTTGTGCCCGATGATGTTTGGGTGGTTGCCAATTATAAGGAAACGCAACTTGCTAATATGAAAATTGGTCAACCTGCAACTTTTACCGTTGATGCGTTAAATAATATGGAAATGAAGGGGATTGTCACACGCTTTTCACCAGCAGCAGGTTCAGAGTTTTCTGTCTTAAAGCCAGATAATGCAACGGGTAATTTCACCAAAGTTGCACAGCGGATTCCCGTGCGCATCGAAATTGATCCAGACCAAAAAGGTATTGACCGTTTAGCGCCCGGTATGTCGGTTATGGTGCATGTTGATACGGCAAAGCCCGGCAAGGAGCAAGTGACTGATTTTAACGGTGATTTAAGTCATATTCCTGCAGAAGTACCGGAAAATGCCACTCAGTCGGACGGCAAATAGAAGAAAAGTCTATTTATCTTGGATGATACCTTGTTTATTTAAATAGATAAAATAAACAAGGTGAAAATTGACTTACGGTTTGTTTCTTTTGTATGTAGCCTTTATTGTAGTAAATTGGAAAAGAATGGCTAAAATAAGTGTTATTATTTGTAAAGCAGACGATAATGTTATTTATAAAATTTGTACTTATTAGGGCTGTTCGATATCAATTTAAAAATCTAAGTTTAGCTTTATTGCCTTTGCGTTAAAACAGAATAGAATCATTGCATTTCGTCAGTTCGAGTTTTTTTAGATAAAAGCTTAGCTTTTAAGTGTTTGCTTTATATCAAATTTGAAAAAAAACGGGTCAATTTGTCATTAAAAACCTCAATAATAACTGAAAATTGCCGTCTTTGGTGAAGCTTGGTTAATTGTCAGCACTTGAATAAACTGATAAACTACAATTTATTGGCTATTCAATTGTAAAGTTCTTGCATTTATAGTCAAAAATGTGCAATTTGCTCAAACTTGAAATGTGGGGTTCCTACATTTATATATAGAGACGGTTAAGCCCTTTAAATTAGAGAGATTTAGAGCCTAACTGATCTGGTAATGTTAATAATTTTAGGAGAATAAGACCATTCGCCGACCGTTTAAAGCAACCCCCGTTCAAAAAGACGGGCCACGTTCTAATCAAGATATCCGTGTTCCACGCATCCAATTGATTGATGCGGAAGGGCAAAATCATGGAAATATTGCAACAAGTGACGCACTTGCTATGGCACAAGAGGCAGGGCTTGATCTTGTAGAAATCGTGCCTAATGCTGAACCGCCTGTCTGTAAAATCATTGATTTGGGTAAGTTAAAATATCAAAATCAGAAAAAAGCAGCAGAAGCGCGCAAAAAGCAAAAGACGGTTGAGATTAAAGAAATCAAGATGCGTCCTAACATTGATACCCATGATTATGAGGTAAAAATGAAAGCTGTTGCACGTTTCCTTGATGAAGGCGATAAGGTTAAAGTGACATTGCGCTTCCGTGGTCGCGAAATGGCCCACCAAGAATTAGGCATGAGATTGCTTGAGCGCATGAAAGAGGATACTGCTGAAATTGCAAAGGTTGAAGCAGAGCCTAAGCTTGAAGGCCGTCAAATGATGATGGTTATTGCGCCGCGCTAAACCAAAGCTAAAATCAAGCAGTTATTTGCATGATGCGCTTTGATAATTATAAAATTCAAGCCTTGGAGGGAATAGATTTCCTCCAAGGCTTTTTTTATGATTACTATTCACATTTTGGTTGAATGCTAAGGTGTGGTTTTACTTTATAGCTAAATTGTTTTAATCTGTTGACCTAGTCCTCTGGAATAAAGTTTAAAATGCTAAAAAAACTCAATAAGATTATTATGTTTATCGCCTATGCGGCCATGCTTGCCTTGTGCATTATTTTGCTGGTTGTGTCGTTTAGTAAGGCGCAAGATAAAGAAAATAATTCAAGACTTGCCGTTTTGGGGACTCCTGTCACCATGCAACCACCACAAGGATTTAAACCATCGGTTGAGTTTACGGGATTTTTAAACCAAGATACCAATGCTAGCATTGTGGTTGCGGTATTTCCTGATGATGTTGCAACTCAAATTGGTAGCTTATTTACGGATAGAGAACAGTTTACCAAGAAAATGGCAGCTCTTGGCTTTGAAGTGCAAGGCGTAAGCGAATTACAGCGCATTAATTCCGATGTGCCGCTTATGGTTTATAAAGGCATTCAAACTGATAAGGATAAAAAATATGATAAATGGGCAACGCTAATTGCCCATGGTGGCCTCTATATGGTGACGATACAGGCGCCGCAAGATAATCCGTTAAGTGAAGAAGAGGTTGATGCCGCATTTCAATCCATAGATTTTACCGCCAATTTTACGCTTGCGGATCAAATACTTCATTTACCATTTTCTTTTGTGAGTGAAGCACCCTTTGAGCCGAAAGCGACCATTCTTGGCAATGGCATTAGCTTTGAAATGAAAGATGCCAATGGTAAGGTTGGTGACGTCACAATCTTTATTTTGCGTGATAGCCAAGTGCTTGATGAAAATAATACAATTCTAGCGCAAAATCTTTATCTAGCCTCAATTATGCATGTTTTTAAGCTACAGGAAACTACTATTGAGCGCGATGAGCAGTTTTTGCAGCGCAATGGCCGCTTGTTAGTTGGTACTGGTGTCAGCGCAGATGGAACTGAGCAAGATATTATCCTATATAGCGCGATTGATAGTGACCAGCACCCTATTTATTTACAAGCACTTGCGCCAAAAGGTGAGTTAGCTGCTTATCAAACCATTATTCAAAATATGGCAGCAAGTGTAAAATCTAAGCTATAATGGCAAAAAATTTCTTATTGCAGCGATAGAGCGTTTTTTTGAAAAGTATGAAGCGGTTTTCGGACAAAAAATGCGGTGTAAACAATGGATTAGAGCGTCGATTTGATCCAATGAGATCAAAATGCGCTCTAAAAGCCGCGATAAGAATAGTAAAATGAATGGCTTGCGATTATAAGATCAATAGTGGATCATCTTTAACAGCCTTGATGGTAAGGGCAGTTCTAACCCCATCAACATTGGGTGCAGCAGTCAAGCACTCGATAACAAAGGTTTGGAAACTACTAAGATCGGGGGCAATGCAATATAGCAGAAAGTCAGATTCTCCTGATACCATCCAAGCTTTGCGCACAAAAGGCCATTCATTGGCGCGTTCAGCAAAAGCTTTCAAATCGCTTTCTGCTTGGTGGTGCAGACTGACTGAACAAAAGGCAACGAGATCTTGCCCTAAAATTTTGCCATTAAGCAAGGCGCTATAGCCCTTAATAATGCCAAGTTGTTCAAGCCGGCGCACTCGTCTTAAACAGGGCGGCGCTGAAATGCCAATTTTTGCTGCAAGTTCAACATTGCTCATACGCCCATCATCTTGCAGCTCTTTTAAAATCTTCCAATCAGTTTCATCAAGATCTGCTTTGATCGGCATTGCATTTCAGTCCTTAAAAATAAAATGATAAGCCTTTAGGATAAAATTATATCGCCTAAAGGTGCCCAATTATTGATTGGATTATCAAATATGAATTCCATTTAAATATATTGAGCTACAATCACTTTAGCTTAAACTAATAATGATTGTAGCTCAAATATGCTTCACGCAAAATGAATCATAAGAAATGATCTAATTTACTTGGCGACAAGTTTTACCATTGAATTTATAAAAGGTCACGCAATAAAATTACTTCTATAAGTGGTTTTTTATGGCAATCATTACCAAGTCGTTTTAAGCAAGTGGTAAAATGATTGCCGTTGTTGGTTTAGAGCGTTTTTGCGAAAAGTGTGAAGCGGTTTTCGGACAAAAAACGCGCTATAAGCAATGGATTAGAGCGCCGATCTGGTCCAATCAGATCAAAATGCGCTCTAAGAGCGCAGCGCAGTCATAGGGGATTGCTGCCATGCCATGAAGGCAGGTACAAGACTAATGATGGTGGCAGTAAAGATAAGGCGCAGTAAATTGCCAAGATCTTCATCGCTTAACTCGATTGGCAATGGAATACCACTTGCTTGCCCTAAATTGTTAGCAATAACATGGCTTACTAAAAAGCCGCCACTATAGCCAACAGCAATGCCAACCATAATCAACACCATTAATTCAAGCCATACCATGGTTAAAATCACACTACGCGAAGCGCCAAGGGCACGCAATGCCCCAATTTGACGGCGCCGGTCATGGATATGGGTAATCGCCACAAAGATAAGCGCTGCAGCAACCAATAATTGCGCCCCATCAGCAATAAGGCTCAACAGCTTTCTAACATCACCAAGTGTGCCATAAAGATTGGTTAAAATCTCACCGGGAAAGACGGCTAAGGCTTGGTCATTGCGATAGGCTTGGCGAATTTTATAAGCATCGGCGATCGATTTTGGTTTGACGATAACTGCGGGCACACCCGGTAAGCCTGAGGCCGATAGCCGATGGTCATGTTGATTATTATTGTAATTTTTAAAATCAAGGCTTGGATATGTGGCTTCAGCATTGTCTTTGGTGTCTTTTATATTCTGGCTTTCTTGGCTATTGGCGCTATTCTCCACACTTGGTTTTTTATCATCGCCTTGCTTGCCAAGGCCATGGACATTCCAAACAGTTTCAATTGGTACAAAAATTGCCTTATCCCAAGCCGTGCCAGATGGCTTTAGCTTGCCAATAATCTTATAACGAATATCGGCATGGATATGGCCGCCTTCACTAAGGCTGCCATGCATGGGAGCAATGTGCTTACCAATGGCAATGTCCACATGAGCACCAATAACCGCTTCACCATCTTTTGGCATAAGACTACCACTTTCAACATCATGAAAAATGCTTTTTAAGATGGATTCATCAACGCCGATAATTGGATAATCTAAAAATGTGTCTCCCATGCCAACTGGGCTTGCAAATTCCACTCTTGGATCATTTTTCAATTGTTGCAATACATCTCCCGACATTAAGGGCAGGGCAGAGGGTTGCAAAAAAACAGTTGAAAGCACCAATTGGGTTGGGCTGCCCGGTGCACCAATGACAATATCAAATTGGTCTGCAGCCCTTGCGCTGCCAAGGCGAATAGCGCGCTCCATTAAGGTAACAGTTAAGCCAAGGGTAACTGCAAAGCCAATCAAGATGATGATAGCCATGGCGCCAAGCCACATGCGCCTAAGGTCAGCTTTAATAAAACGTATCATCGCTTTTACAGCCTTTCATCTTTTACAATGCGGCCGCTATTTAATTCAAGTCGCCGATCCATTCGTTTTGCAAGCTCAATATCGTGGGTGACGATAATCAAACTGGTATTTTCTTCGCGCCCTAATTGCTGGATTAAATCGCCGATGATTTTACCATTATCGCCGTCAAGACTGGCGGTTGGCTCATCAGCGAGCAGAATGTCGGGCTTACGAAGCAGGGCGCGTGCAACGGCAACCCGCTGCATTTCGCCGCGTGACATCATTTTAATATCGCGTTCTGGTTTTTTTAAATTGGTACGCTCTAAAAGTTCCATAGCACGTTTTTTATCATCCGCGCGCACAAGGCCAGAAAGCGCCAAAGGCAGTAAAACATTATCAACCGCACTTAGACCTTGAAAAAGATGAAAATCCTGCATGATAAGGCCAATAGTTTTGCCGCGCCATTTATCGCGCTTACCTTGAGATAGCGTGTAAATATCACTATTTCCCCATTTAACCGCACCTTTATCTGGCTTAGTAAAACCGGCAAGCACATTAATAAAGGTTGTTTTGCCGCAGCCAGATGGTCCTGTTACGGCTAGATGCTGGCCGCTTTCAAGCGTAAAATTGGCAATATCAAGGGCTGGCGCTTCAAGACCAGAAAATTGAATTTCTAAATCTATTATATCAAGGGATAACATTTTATACCTGTCACTTAAGCTCTATTCAACGCGATATTGCGCATCAAGCAGGCGTAATTGGCTCACAAAGCCAGTTTCTGGATCCGTCCATGAGCCGACATCAAGGCGGCCAGTGACGACAATATTTTGCGAGGGTTGAACAAAGGTTTGCTTTTTATCCAAATAAACAACCACAATATTATCAGGCCAGTCTGAGTCAGAGCTGCAAAAAGGGCAAATGGACATGGGAATTTCAGTCAGCACAAAAAACTTGGCTTCAGCTTTTAATGGCGGTGCCATAAAGCCGCGCATATCAATTTTCTTTTGGTTAAGGTCATGAACTTTTTGGGAAAACTCCAGCCCAAGCACGGTTATTTTGCTATAAAGTTCGCGGAATTTTAATTCTTCCGACATTGCTGGGTTTATAAAAGCAATAAAACCAAGCCAGCTAAAAAATAGGTAAAAGACCCGTCTAAAAAAAGTGCGGTCCAGCATTTGGGTAATTCCTTGCCAATGAAATGGCGAATAATGCAAAAAAATGAGTCATTGAAGCCTTAGCAATGTTGCATATTACCCATTTATATTGGGTGCAGCATGCTTTAAACGACACTGCAAAGACGTGGCTGGACATAAAACCCAGCCACGCGGCGCATTAATCAAATGCCTATTGTAGATTCTGGCAGCAAAAGGCATTTGCCTATTGCGCGCTATTATTTGCTTTTGCCACCAAAGCCCAATGCATCAGCAAGAACTTTATAGACATCACTTTGCTCCATGTAGCCACGGAAGTTTTCTGATTGTGGACCTGTTGCTTGCAATACTACATCATCAACCGCATGGATTGCTGTGTCGTTAGAGCGTGGCAAATTACCGGCTCTAAAGACTGCACCAGGAACATCCTTATAGGCTTCATTGGCTACATATTCGCCTTTTTCATTTTTGACAGCGGGTACAAATGGGCCATCAAGCTTGGGGCGGAATGTTTCATAGTAATCAGGGAAGTTGCTAGAAAAGACCGCAAGGCGGTGGCTAACATCAACGCGGTCTGGGAAACCATCGCCATTGCTATCAACATAATTAGGGAAACCAGCATGCTGATAAACACCAACTTTTTCGCGCATTTCATCGCCAGCGATTTCATCATTTACTGTGCCAACAACAGAAATACCATGGGTATGATCGCCAGTCACCACAATTAAGGTATCTGGATGAGTTTTAGCAAATTCCATGGCAACGCCAATGGCTTGGTCAAATTCGATTGTTTCATAAAGAGCGCGATCCCAATCCATAGGATGAGACATTTTATCAATTGACGCGCCTTCAACCATTAAGAAAAAGCCATTTTCATTTTTTGATAAGCGCTCAAGGGCAACCTTAGTCATATCTACAAGGCCAGGTTGTTCTGGGAATTTTTCAACGGTACCTTTTTTTAGTTGTTTACGGTCAAGAACCGTATCAAGGTTGCCGGTATGGAAAAGACCAAGCAATGGGCCATCGCTGTCATTCGCGGCAAGCAATTCTTTTTCAGATGTTACCAATTTATAGCCAGCATCTTCAAATTTTTGGATATAATTGATGTCGTCTTTACGTTTTGAGCCATTGGTGGTTTTTGGCAAGAAGTAAGCAGAACCACCACCTAGCAGGACGTCAGGTTTAACATCAAGCAACATGCCAACAATTTCAGGCTTGTCATAACGGTTGCGTGTATGACTGACCACAGCAGCAGGTGTTGCATCCTCTACTTCGGCTGTTGTTACAATACCAAGCGACTTCTTGGTGGTGCGGCGTAAGGCCTCGGCGATGTTTTCAATGCGAGGATCATCAAGGCTATCAGCAGTGCGGTCAGCATAAACGCCAATTGCATTAACCGATGATTTGTGCCCAGTCATATAAGCAGACATAGTATTGGCACTGTCGGTTGCAATCGAATTAACCGCTGATGTGCCAATAAAGGCCATACGGTCAAGATCATCCATATTAAGGCGGCCATTGGCTTTGCCCTCGGTCATGCCTTTTGACATGATACGCGCACCAGTGCGATGAGCAACGGACATGCCATCACCAAGCAAGAAGATGACGTTTTTGGCTTTTGGCGTTGCAGATGCACCATAAACATGCCAATTAACGGTTTTTTCTTCATTGCCAGCTTTTACAACAACCTCATATTCGCCTGGTTCGCTAATTTTTACATTGCGAAGAATAAGGGCGGAACCAAGTTCCTTGTCGTCTTTGCCTTTTTCAACTTCGACAAATTCGCCTTTTTGACCAAGGGCAGAATCATAATCCTTGCCATTGATTGAAATAGAAATGTCGCCAGCTTTGATTTTATTGTCAAACTCAACCTTGAAATCAAAAGGCGAGTTGGCAAGAACTGTTGCACGGTCAATAGGATAGACGTTCGCAGCTGAAGCTGCCGACATCATAAATGTAGACGCAATAAGGGTAACTAATAAAGAACGCATAAGATAAGCTCCAAGTTTATCATGGGGCGGAAAATATGGAAGCTATGTTGCGGTAATGTTGCGGTTAGATGACAGTTTTATGACGATCTTTGATGTCAATTTAGTGTAAATGACGATAAAAGCCGAGGAAATGGCTAAGCTTTTTGTTGTTTTAGAATTTTAAATTTTTAAATATATTTAATTATCCACGAAATTATTCGCATTATTTCAATAGAATCGAAAAATTACTACTACGATGATGCTAAATGATGATTAATAGAGATTAAATGACAAAAATTATTAATCTATAATAAGTATATACTTAATTGAGGGACAGAATGGCTAAAAATACAATCGTTGAGCGGCGTACAATTGATGTTGTACCGGAAAGTGAGCGCCATGGCAAAGTTAGCAATCAGTTTACGCTATGGATGGCGGCTAATTTGCAGATTACCGCGATAGTTGATGGCGCGCTGGCTGTCGCCTTTGGCGCTGAGGCATTAACAGCAATTATAGCTTTGTTTATTGGCAATATTTTGGGGGGAATTGTTATGGCTTTGC
Organism: Bartonella sp. HY328; assembly: GCF_025449335.1. Taxonomy (NCBI): domain Bacteria; kingdom Pseudomonadati; phylum Pseudomonadota; class Alphaproteobacteria; order Hyphomicrobiales; family Bartonellaceae; genus Bartonella; species Bartonella sp. HY328. The sequence goes on along the minus strand of NZ_CP104883.1, from coordinate 2,733,500 downwards.
ATTCGGCGCAAGGCCCACATCTTGGCTTGCCACAAATGATATCAAGCCGTGCGCAGTTTGGTGTTAAAGGTGCCGTATTGCCGCTTGTTTTGGTTGTATTAATGTATCTAGGGTTTGCTGCTAGTGGTACAATTCTTTCAGGTCAGGCAATTAATCTAATCCTTGGTGTGCAAAATCCAGCCATTGGTATTTTGATTTTTGGGATTTTAACAGCTTTCATCGCAATTATTGGCTATAAGCTTATTCATATTATTGGACGGGTGGCATCAGTTATAAGCATTTTGGGGTTCATTTACCTTGGCTGGCGATTATTTGCCGATTACAATGTGGCAGATGCTTTTGGTAAACAACCTTTTACTATTGCTAGCTTTCTACTAGGTATGGCTTTATCTGCTGGTTGGCAAATGACTTACGCGCCTTATGTCGCTGATTATTCGCGATATTTACCATCAAATACCTCTGGGAAAAGCACATTTTGGATGACTTTTTTAGGAACGGTTATAAGTTCGCAAATTTCAATGACTTTTGGTGTTTTGCTCGCGGCACTTGTAGGAAATGAATTTAGATCAAATCAGGTTGTTTTTCTTGGTATTTTGGCAGGACCTGCTTTGGCAGCATATTTTGCTTATTTTATCATTGTAGCAGGAAAAATGACGCCTGCTTGTTTAAATGCTTATGGCGGTTGTATGACGATGCTAACCACAGTAAGTACATTTAAAAAAAATCAGCACGTATCGCCATTTTTACGGGCAGGTTTGATTATTGTTTTTGTTGCTATTTCCGTGATGATTGCACTGTGGGGCAGCGCTGATTTTTTGAGCAAATTTAAAAACTTTGTTTTGCTACTATTAGCAATGTTTGTGCCGTGGAGTGCGGTGAATTTAGTTGACTATTATTTAATTTCTAAAGAAAAAGTTGATGTGCCTGCACTTTATGATGCAAATGGTCGTTATGGCGCTTATGGGATTCCTGCGCTTGTTAGCTATCTTATTGGTGTCATTGTTCAAATACCGTTCTTTAATATGGCTATTTATGAAGGACCATTAGCAAAATTAATGGGCGGAGCTGATATTTCTTGGATTGTTAGCCTTATCGTTACTGGTGTGCTTTTTTATTTTTGGGGCAAAAAAACAATTAAAGTGCCCGATACTATGATTTTACCCAGTGAAAAATAAAATTTGTAAATTTAAAAAAGGCGGCGATTTTAATCGCCGCCTTTTTTATAAAATAATTGTATTTACTTATCATTCAATAACAAAACGTAAAATAAACAATGCGCCAATTACCCAAGTTGCAGGATGCACATCACGCCATTTACCAGTAGATGTTTTTAACACGACATAGCTGATAAAGCCAAAAGCTAAACCATTAGCGATAGAATAGGTAAGTGGCATCATAATAGCAGTTAAAATGGCGGGAACGGCTTCAATCAAATCATTCCAATTTACCTTGGCAAATTCGCGTACCATTAAGCAGCCAACAAATAACAGTGCTGGAGCTGTTGCATGAGCTGGAATAGATGTCGCTAGCGGAGAAAAGAAAAGCGCAACAGCAAAGAAACACGCAACAGTTATAGCAGTTAGGCCTGTACGACCACCAACTGCTGCACCGGCAGCGCTTTCAACATAAGCGGTGGTGCTACTTGTACCAAGAAGCGACCCTGCAACAATGGCTGTACTATCGGCAAATAATGCTTTGTCGAGATTGTTTGGCTTGTTAGGAACAATGAGGCCAGCGCGTGTTCCAACGCCGATAAGCGTACCGGTTGCATCAAATACTTCTACTAAAACAAATACCAAAAGAATGTAGAAAAAGCCTTTTTGGAAAACGCCCATAAGATCAAGCTGCAAGAATGTTGGAGCAAGTGAACTTGGCAAGGAAACAACACCATTAAACTGGCTAATACCCATAAGCATGGAAATGATTGTGATAACCAAAATGCTGGTTAAAACAGCACCGCGAAAGCGAAAATGATCAAGAATTATGATGAGAAAAAATCCAAGGCCAGTTAGTAAAACACTTACGCTTTTTAAATCGCCCAGTAGAATTAATAAATCGTTTTTGGGGTCTGTGCTTTTATTAGGTAAGAGTACACCTGAAGTTTTGAGAGCAACGATAATAAGAAAAAGACCAATGCCTGCTGCAATAGCGCTGCGGAGGGACTGGGGAACGCCATCAATCAACCAGCGACGAATGCCTGAAGCGCTTAAAACGATAAAGATAACACCCGAAATAAATACAGCACCTAAGGCTTGCTGCCATGTAAAGCCAAGTTGTGTAACAACAAAGGCAAAAAAAGCATTAAGCCCCATGCCCGGTGCCATACCAATTGGCCAATTGGCAATAAAACCCATGATAAGGGAACCGATAATGGCTGCAATACAGGTGGCAACAAAAACTGCTCCGCGGTCCATGCCTGTATCGGCCAAAATATTGGGATTAACTGCTAAAATATAGGACATGGTCAAAAAAGTGGTTAACCCTGCCAAGATTTCGGTTTTTACTGTCGTGCCATTGCGCGATAAGCCAAAGAGCTTTTCTAACATCTTGCAAATACTTTCTTATAATCCAAACCAATGATCTAAGATTGGATAATAAAAGGCCCTTATGCATAAAAAGCTATAAAAGCCACGTTAACAATTGGATTTGTTATGTTTAGATTTAAAATCTAAAAAGTCTAAATATGGTGCAAGCAATTTAAATCAATGTAATTGTTAACAGTTTTCATCAAACTGATAATGATTTCATATTATTGCTTGAGCATGTCATAGCCCATAATATCAAAAAGCGCCATGGCCGGATACACAATTTTGCCATAATTAACTGATTTTCTTTTTGATCATAAATGTAAAATCAACATGATCGTTTTATTAATAGCTATAGTGATTACAGCAAAAGTGACGGCTGCAAACGCAGAGCATCTTGGCATAATTTGAAATGATACCTTAACTGGTGAGAAAATATTCGATGTATGTTTGAGTTATAAAAAAATAGCATAACACAAAGATGACCTTATATCAAAGCGGTTGGAAGGTATTTGTAAGGCTATTTGTGGTTTTTGTAATCGCTCACTTAAAAATGTGTTGGCTTAAAATTTTTATAAACAGCTAACAATCAAAAAAACTTTACAAAAAGCTTTGTGGATCAATATCAATTTGGATTTTTACTGAGCCACGTGGTGGTGGTGCGGTTGCAATGATGGCTTTAACGAAGCTTTGAATATCAGCGCGTTTTGAACCATGGATAAGCAAGCGGAAGCGGTGACGACCACGAATAATAGCAAGGGGAGCTTCAGCTGGTCCAAGAACACTGATTTCATTGGTTTTCGGTGCGGCTTGGCGCAAAAGCCTTGCATAATTTTCAGATTCTTGTCGGCTTTCAGCTGAAATAATAATGGCCGCCAAGCGTCCAAAGGGTGGCAAGTGATCGCGCTCACGTGCTGCAATTTCGCGTTCATAAAAAGCTAATGCATTACCCGATATAATTGCCTGCATCACCGGATGGCTGGGTTGATAGGTTTGAATAAGTCCTTCTGCCGCCGCACCTGAACGCCCAGCGCGTCCCGTCACCTGCGATAAAAGTTGAAAAGTTCGCTCAGCCGCGCGTGGATCGCCATTGGCAAGGCCAATATCAGCATCCACCACGCCAACAAGGGTCATATTGGGGAAGTGATGGCCTTTAGCGACAAGCTGCGTGCCAATGACAATATCCACCTCACCCTTGGTCACTGCTTCAAGTTCTAACCGTAATCGTTTTACACCGCCAATAAGGTCGGTCGAAAGCACCAAAATACGCGCATCGGGAAATTCTGCCTCGGTTTCCTCGGCAATCCGTTCAACCCCGGGGCCACAGGCAACCAAATGATCAAATGTACCACATTCGGGGCAACTTTCTGGCGTTGGTACATGATAACCGCAGTGGTGGCATAATAATTCACCACGAAAGCGGTGTTCTACGAGCCAGCTTGAGCAATTGGGGCAGGAAAAACGGTGTCCACAAACACGGCAAAGGGTTAGCGGAGCATAGCCACGCCGATTAAGAAATAATAGGCTTTGCTCACCCTTTTCAATGGTCTTATGAATAGATTCAATGAGACGGGGTGACAAAAAGTGGCCACTTGCTGGTGCGTTTTTTCTTAAATCAATTGCATGGAGGTCAGGCATTGCTGCAGCAGCAAAGCGACTGGTAAGCTTAATTTGCTTGTAGCGCCCTTGCAAAGCATTAACCTGACTTTCAACCGATGGTGTTGCCGATGATAATATGACTGGAATTTTGGCAATAGCACCACGCGCAACAGCCATATCACGCGCATTATAAAAAACGCGGTCTTCTTGCTTAAAAGCCGCATCATGTTCTTCATCAACAATAATGAGCCCAAGTTGCTTAAACGGCAAAAACAAAGCAGAACGCGCGCCGGCAACCACCTTAACTCTTCCCTCCGCCACTTGCCGCCAAACCCGTTCGCGTTGGCGCGGCGACATATCTGAATGCCATTCAGCAGGTGGCGCACCAAAACGCGCATGGAAACGGTCAAGAAATTGCTGGGTAAGGGCAATTTCAGGCAAAAGAATTAAAACTTGCCGGCCAAGCTCAATCGCACGCGCAACCGCCTCAAAATAAACCTCGGTTTTGCCAGACCCAGTAACACCATCGAGCAAGGTTGTGCTAAAGGCATTATCAAAAACTGCAATTTCCAAGGCATCGGCAGCATGTTGCTGGTCTTTTTCAAGCTTGGGTGGTGAATAAGCAGGATCAGGATCGGCAACAACGGCAGGCGGTGGCAGCTTTACTTCATCAAAGAGGTTTTGCGCAATAAGCCCGTCAATAACGCTAGTGGAAACACCCGCAGCATGAGCAAGGCCGGATTTGGTCCAAGGCAAGCCATCTTGAATATGGTCTATCACTCTTAATCGCGCTGGGGTTTGCCGTTCAACTTCATTCCCATTCCAACGAAAACCTGTAATCATCGGTTCTGGCTCAAAGGCGGTTGGAACACGCAAAGCCATGCGTGCCACCATACCAGGTGGCGACAGCGTATAATTTGCAACAAATTTGATAAATTGTAAAAGTTCTGCTTTTATTGGTGGGCAATCAAAAACTTGATGTATTGCCTTTAACTTTTTTATCGGCACATTATCTGTTGCATCATCAGTAACAAGACCTGCCACCTGCCTTGGGCCAAGCGGCACTTGCACAATAGAGCCAACCTCGACATTCATGCCCTCTGGCACGGCATAGCTATATGGGCGCTCAGTCGGTACAGGAATGAGCACAGATACAATTTTTTGGGGTTGAAACAGATCGTTTGTCATATGGCCTTTATGATATACATGCTTTTTGTTTTAACAAAGCTTTTATCGATTAACTAAAGCATTTTCATAAAACTGGAAAGCGGTTTACGCTATAACAAACTAAGATTTTTATCCATGTTTATTTTGAATGATAAAAAAACATCAAAACGCAAATATAGTAATTTATATAGGAATGATTATAGAAAAACAGAATAAGAATATTATTGGCATTAAGACCTATAATTGTGTGAATTAAATTATAAATTAATAAATTGTTGTCACCACAAGGCTATCCTTGTAAGTGCCGGATACTGGATTATTTGCTTCAGAGGCACGTATAACCGCTTTCACTTTGACTGTTGTCGAGTTGGAAGTTGTCGTTCCTTGATGGGAGTTACTGCCCTTGGTGGTTCCCCACTCAGTTTGGGTATTGGGCAGGTAAATGTGGTAGGGTATTGCTTTATTGCGATCTTCTATACCATCCTTGCTCACAAAATACATTTTTCGTGCGTTAATATTGCCAGATTTACCGCCATTAATTTGTATTTCATAGGGAGCATTCACATTACACTTAAGATTTACTGCGCCATCCTTATCTAAATCACTAACAATGCCCACATAGTCACCAAAGTTAATATTGGTGACGGATACGCTACATCCTGCTAAAACCTTAGCAGTAACCGTAAAAGATTGTTCCGTAAAATTATTACCAAGAAAATCAGTACAGCTATTAATGATGCTCGGGATGATTGGTTCTATTGCAGAAATAAGACTAGATGCGGGGCCAGACCAGCTGACAAAGACAAAAGTATTTGAATATGTTCCCACAGGCAGCTGAGCTTGCTGGGACGTGCTAAGTTGCATGCCAATGTTAAAATTTTCCTCAAGATCAATAGGATTTAACAAACTATTGCTGGTAACGCCACTTTTTTTTAATCGGGTTCGGTACGGATCTCCTCCACCAAGCAATCCAGTGCCCAATATTGTTGGACTTGTCGGAGTTGATCGATCATACACCAATAAATCAATAGATTGTGTTGGGTCCAATGTACCATTAGCTCTTTGCAGATAAAGCTTTCGTGACGTTTGACTAATGGAAGCAGATTTAAGCCCTACACACATATCGGCATAATAGGTATAGGGCCCGAAAAGAATAGGGCCCCAAAATGCTAGAGTTTGACATCGAATACTCATATTTTGAGAATTGATCATTGGTTGAGAGCTTGAAAGTGGATTAATAGTACCAAGATTTATGACTCCCAATGGTGCCACCAAATCACAGCTTGCAATATTACCAAGAATCGACGCTTCTGATTGATTTATAAATGGTAAATTATTAATAGGAATAAGCATAAGCATAGATAAAAAATAATTAAATATAAACTTATAATTAAAATATTTGTAATTCATTGTTTTATCTTTTCTTGCGTGGTGTTAATTTGCCTATTATTTATTGAAAGCGCATTTGTATATTTTGCTATAAATTATTGGTTGGTTTGCGCAGCCCTTATCGTCTTGCATGAAATAGTTTGCAAACCAGCATTGATGCCGGTTGCAATATTATTCAACAATACTGCTTCGCAGATACTGCCATCAATTTTCATAATATGAAGAGTTGCGGGAAGCTTCACTTTGGAAAGTGGAATAATGACAGAGCCATCATAGCCAATGTCAAATGCAATATCGCTTCCAACGACTTGCGCAAGCGATCCTACCTCGACAAAACTTCCATTGGTCTCTTTAAAGGAGACGTAAAGATACTTATTGCTGCCGCTACCGCCAAAATTGACAATAACGCCGGTCATTTGCGCAGGCCGCACCATAATTTCGGTTGCCTCAACAATGGCGTCTTCTGGCATGGTTTCCATATCAAGGGCGATACTCGTCGTATTAAAGGAGCTAAGATTATGGGCTACATAGCGACCATTGCCCCAAGTCTTACCGGAGTTTTGATTGTCTACCTTAACACCAACGCCGCCAATGCCTGCATTGATAACCGCAAATGCATCATTAACGCGCTGCGCTGGAATGAGTGCGCCGTCGGCAAATACGAGGCCGCCATCAGCTGAAAGTGTTGCGCGCCATTTATCATCATATTGGTCAACTGATGCAGAAAGTAAGGCGATGCTAGTGCGATATTGTCCTTCCGCCCTTCGGTTGCCCCCTTTACCTTCTGAATCCTTAATCGACCAACCGACGTCGCCAACATTACTACCAAGATTTTTATAAATACGCGTATCAATTCTTGTACTATTATAATCATTATTGACACCGGTTGAAACGCCAATACCATTATCAAATCGATAAGAAAGGCCTGCAAAAAAGCTATATTTTTTATCGTCATTAAGGTTTTTAAAACCAGCTGCATAGCCGTTTAATTTGTTGCCAAAGGACCTATTGGCGGAAAGGCTAATGAACCGGTTGCTATTTTGATCATGATAAATGGTTTCGGTAAAGTTGACGGTTATGTTTGTTGGGTCAAAACGCAAACTAGTACCCAAAGACAGCTGATTAATTGCCTTTGGCAATTGCCCAAAGCGTTGTGAACTATAGACAGCGTTTAAATTATCCAAATTAAAGCTATTGCCTGATAAACGTTCATTTGCTTTTCTATCAACAATCAATGCCATGTCATTAAAATCGCCAAAGTTGCGCTGGATTAAGCCAGTTATCACAACGCCCCACCGCTGAAATTGGACACTAGCATTTAATTGTTGCCCTATTTCCTTCTGATAGTTACTTGCCGAGCCAGCAAGAGATAGTTGTGCAAAATCGGCTATGGTAAAGATAGCGCCTATGCCGCCATTAAAAAAACTGGATCCTATTTCACCGTGGCCTTCAAGAGTTATACGATTGGTTAAACCATAACGGAAAGTGCCCGATACAAAGAAATCTTTTGTGTAGTCTGCTGACTGACTGCCATAATTACGTCGTGGTGTTCCAGCTTCCAGTGAAAAATCCCATAAACCACGTGCTAGTAAATCGGCAGACGCATAAAAAGAAAAATTTTGGACGGTTTCACGTCCTAATGCATCTCGCAATACAAGGCGAGCGTTATTAGGGCCACTTAAAACAGGCATATCAGTTAGAGAAAAGGGACCTGATGGCACGTTTTCAATAGAACGCTGTGCAGTATTTAAATAAAGGTCGACTGAAGATGGCACAGCCGCGGAACCAGAGAGTTCTGGCAGCGCCATGGTAACAAGATTATCTCTAAGTGAAAAGTTTCGCCTTAATTGTATGCCACCTAGACGGGTGGAGCGAGACCAAGTGAGGCTGCGGGTGATCACATCGCCGATTTGATAAGTGAGCATACGTTTTTCATCGGAAAAAGTCCAATAACTATCTAAGTGAATAAATTCAGTTTTATCGCCGTCAAACCCCTGTGAAGAATAACGAATAAGTTCTGATGTATAAAATGTACCAAATTTCCCGGTAATGCGGCTATCGACCGTTGCTGAAATGCCTTGAAAATTCCAAAGATTGTCAAATTTGTTATTACCTGAATCAGCATAGATACTATAATTAAATAAAGCAGCTAAATCCGACTGGGGCTTGATTCCATTTTCATCATTCTCTCTTGCCGCGCTTGCTTCTGGATCAAGGCTAACGACAAAGGGAGCGAGTGTATTTTTATCAGTGGTAACAAATTCAAGGGTTTCGCTTATAGTATTATAATCATATGTAACCGCTTTAAGCTTATCAAGCGTCACCCAGCCCTCTTTATTGGTGGCTAATCGTTGCGGTAAAAGTCCTATTTTACGCAAAACTCTATCGCGCATCATTAATACGCCACCATCGCCTTGCCTTACTGCAAACATTCCTGGCCGATTTTCGCCATTAAGTGAAATATATACATAAATATCTGAATTGCGAAATATCGTTTCTTGGGGAGTAGTAGCCTGATAGTTCGGTTCTTCTTCTGGCGTAGGATCAGCCACAGTCTCAGTTGATGCAGAATTATTTAATTCCGCAATATCGTCAACCAAAACCCATTGTGTATCATCGGAAGCATTTTGAGCTTTAATATTTGATAGCGAAGAAATGACAACTCCTACTGCGAGTGGTATGAGCGCGAAGAGACGGATACTAAAACAAAATTTCCCATTTTGACTTGGTCGGTTTGCCATCCTTTATGCCTTTGTAAAGCCTGATTGCGCCAATTGCAACACCGCATTTAACGGTGTTGATTGATCTACAATGGGAGCTCCATGGCACCTTGATCTGTGATAAAGCGAATAGCATTTGGCATGCCTCCGCCTTGTGTTGGTACAAAAAATTGAATTGCAGAGCCGGGTAAAGCGTAACCAGCTAAATTGCCTTTGCTGCCAATAATTGACCCATTGGCGACAAGGCTAACATCAGAAATTCTAATCCGATTTACACCACGATTGCTAGCTGTGATATTAAAGCCGCCACGCGCAGCTTTTGCTGTAAAGATTAAATCTTGCTGCTGTTGATTATTAGATGCAGGGCCTATGCCAGGGCGAAAAAAAACGGGAATAATTTGCCGCAAAACCATGTTAACGCCAGGTGTTACAATGCCAGATTTAGCGGTGCGCAAAGATGAAATAGGTATTTGATCAACAAAGACGCGATAACTTTCTTCACCGGTTAATGGCTTTTTCGAAATACGGGTTACCCGCGCTGTTGCACGCCCATTTGGTTGCACTTCAATAAAAGGCGGATTTACAATAACTTCCTTGGTTGGTGCATAATAATCTTTGCCATTGCGCTGCTGCCAACGAAATATGCGTACTTGTAAGCGAATAGGCATTTCGCTACCGTTAAGAACGATGACATTATCACCAACTTGCGGCGGTTTAATATCTAATGCAAGGGGCATAATGGTGAGCGTAACCCCACCTTTCAATTGTTGTGAATTTGCTGTTGTAAGGGAAAAAAATAAGATACTTAATCCAAAAAAATACGTCCAAAAACGCATGTAACACCTATGATTATCAAGTTTTGTACAATCTTGGCGCAGTTATGCTGCCCCAAGAATAATTTTTGAAACAATTTTAATCTTAGTAAGCGTAATCTTAGTAAGAAAGAGTTGCAGTTAATGTATCAGTATATACGCCGTTAGTAGGCTGGGTGGCTGGAACAGGGATGCAAACGGTAAAATAATGGGTATGATTGCCAGTTATTGGGCTAGTAGCCGTTGAGGTGAGTGAACCAGAAAACATTTGTGCACCACTAGAGCCCCAGAGCGTACCGCTGCAAGCAGTTGAAGAAAGGTTGCTGGCTTGGTAAACTGTGTAATTAATTGTATTATTACCACTTGTTAATTTACGAGCTTCTGTTGTTGCACCTGTACCGGTACCGTTATTTAATGCCAAAGTATAGGTGCCAGCCGGTACTGAGGTAGTCGTTGCATTTTTGCAATTTACGACAACTGCTTGCGATTTTGAAATAGTGGTTGTAATCGCTGCATATTCACCAAAATCAATTTTGCCTGAATTTTGTGGAAACTGGACTGTGCAACCATCTTTAATAGTGATTTGAACATCTAAACTATTTGTTGCAGTTTCTGCGTGGGACACAACAATAGATAAAGCAATAATACTAGATGTAGCCAAGTACTTTATAATGAACTTCATTAAAAACTCCTAAGTTTTTATTTAAGATTGTTAAATTTTCTGTATTAAGAATACAGAATATCTTATGCAGTATAATTTTACTGCAATACAATTTTTCGCCCTTATTGCGATAAGTTTGCTACGCCACTAAACATGGCTTAAATATTCAAAAGCACATAAAATGTTTACGCTCATTTATGCATTAAATGATGCCATACATTTTTTTGTTACGTCAAAAAAATACAATCGCATTAATATAACATCAATTAATACTATAAAAAATGCCTTTATGCAATTAAAAATAATAAATAAAATAATTAAAGTACTTTGATTTTAAAATTTATACTTATAATAAATCATTATTTATAAATATAATTATAGTTTTATTATTAATATTATTATTTAATAAATTATTTTATAATATAATTTATCAATTATATTGGAGGAAATTGTCGAATTCATCATTTGCGGTAGATATTATTTGTGCCGATAAACACAAATGTATAAATATTTAAACAAATATGTTTTAACAGCCTTGCTAATTTAGTGGGCGTAATGGCTAGAAGGATTAATTATGGAGCAATATCATCATCATGATTGGGATATTGATGTAAAAGCTATGGATGAAATCCAAAAATCCTTGTCTCAAAAAATCATCACCAAGGATTGTTTTGACCCAATTGAAATAGTTGTTGGTGTTGATGCTGCTTATGATGAGATAAGCGGAAAAGCTGTAGCTGCCGCTGTCGCTATTGATGCTAATTCACTGGAAATACGAGAGGAAAGCATTATTGAGACAAAAGTCGACTATCAATATATACCTGGCTATCTTTCTTTTCGCGAATTGCCATCTATTTGCCAAGCTTTAGAAAATTTAAAAACAAAAGCTGATTTAATTGTCACCGATTCACAAGGATTGGCACATCCACGGAGATTTGGGTTAGCTTGTCATTTAGGCATTCTATTTGATAAGCCAACTATAGGTTGTGCCAAAAATCATCTTATTGGGCTTTACGATGTTCCAGATAGAATACGTGGATGTCAAACGCCATTAATTGATAATGGCGAGGTGATTGGTGCATGTTTAAGGACGCAAACTGATGTTAAGCCTCTATTTGTATCTATTGGGCATAAGATTTCATTGCATACCGCTTGTGATTGGGTATTAAAGCTAGCCCCAAGCTATAGGTTGCCAGAAACAACACGGGCATCAGATCATCTTGTAAGGCAAACTATGAAATCCATTAAATTGTAAGACAATTCGTCGTTGCCATCAATGTTTGATGTTAACCACTGTTTATATTTCATGTTAGATTTTTTAGCATAAAGGCCAGTAAACGGCGATATCTACTGGCCTTCGTAAACTCAATCTACCTCGTCTTAAGCAAAAAGCAGTGAAGACAATTTACGCCGTGCTGATAAGGTAACAGGATTGGTTGCGCCCCAAACTTCAAAAAACTGTAACAGCTGTTTTTTGGCTTTTTCATCTTCCCAAGTGCGGTCTTCACGCATTAGGTCAAGCAGCATATCAGCCGCTTTTGCATGCTCACCTTGAGCGTTAAAAATAAGGGCTAGATCAAAACGCGCCGAAAAGTTTTTGGGATCCTCATCGACTTGTTTTTGCAATGCAATTGGGTCGCCAAGTGTCTTAATTTGTTCTGCAATGGCAATACGCGCCAAAACGGCGCTTAAGGCTGGATCACTTTTTTTATTTTCTGGTGCGGTTGCAAGAATAGCTTTGGCTTGGTCAAGCTCACCGGCTTCTAGAAAACAAGTTGCAAGGCCAGCAATTGCAGGAATATTTTCCGGTTCTTGCTGTAAAATTGCTGAAAAAATATTCAGCGCCTGAACAAATTCACCATTTTTTAAAAATTCTTGTGCAGTTTCAACTGCTTCTTGCATATCAGGTTTTTGATCTGCCGCTGAATGACGGCTAATAAATTCACGTATTTCGCTTTCTGGCACATTGCCCATAAAAGCATCAACTGGCTGCCCATTAACAAATGCAACAACCGCAGGAATGGAAGAAATGCCAAGCTGGCCAGCTATTGATGGATGATCGTCAATATTCATCTTAACCAAACGAACAGTGCCTTTTGCTTCATTGATGACTTTTTCAAGTGTCGGCCCAAGTTGCTTGCATGGCCCGCACCACGGCGCCCAAAAATCCACGAGAACGACATGTTTTTTAGACACCTCAAGCACATCTTTTTGGAATGTTGCTGTTGTCGTATCGCTTACCCATTGGCTTGGTTGGCTGTCTGCTGTCCCGTTTGCAATGCCATTGATTGTACTCATTTTTTCCAATTCCCGTTTCTAAGCGATTAATCTCTTATCTATCTATGATAGACATCAAAGTATTTTCAATTGTAAAATTGTATTTTCAAAGATAGTTTTCAAGGCTTGATAGTGGTGCTTTAAAAAAGATTAAAGCTTATTCGCTCACTTTAATGACGTGTAATGTATGATCTGTCGCTTCAATAAAGCGCTTTAAGTCCTGATTACTAATGGTCATAGTGGCGTCATTGCTCATAGGGTGGCCGTTAATCAGTGGTTGAGTAAAAAGAGGCTCGTCTATAATAATTTTTACTTGCCCATTTTTATCGTTGATGGCGCCAAAAATACTAACCGCACCCGGATATAGACCTAAAAATTCATCAAGCTTTTCTGGTGAGCCGAAAGAAACACGCCCTGAAGCACCAATTTTATGATGAATGGATTTAAGGTCAATAAGAGCATTGTCTTCAACTGTTATTAAAAAATAGTTGTTTTTTTTGTCTTTTAAAAATAGATTTTTTGTATGGGCGCCTTTGATCGTGTCTTTAAGATGTTCTGCCTCACCAACTGAAAAAACCGCCTCATGATCGTAGGTCATAACGTCGATGCTAAGATCATTCAAAAAAGATTGAAGTTCCTTGCGTCCTACCTTCAATGTGGTTCTCCCTCAATCTATGTTTGCAGTGACTTAACCTGAAATTTAATTCGCTTTGCAATCCGCAATCTGAAAAGGTCAATTTGTATTGTTTGCGTTAATAAGTCAAAATAAAATTACGCGTGATAAGATGCTAATTTGACGATCTTAAATTATTAGAGCGTTTTCCGAAAAGTGTGAAGCGGTTTTCGGACAAAAAACGCGGTGTAAACAAAGGATTAGAGCGCCGATCTGATCCAGTCAGATCGAAAAGCGCTCTAAGGGTAAGCTTTTTTCAAAGCCATCAACGATTATTGCAAGTTGTTCAAAAACTGGTATTACCTTAATTAGGCACAAAAACCTTATCGATCAAGGTTTATGAAACTGTTAGGAATGGGAAGGCAATGACACATATTTTATGGATGCAAACATTGTGGGTTGCGCTGGGTGGTGCATTAGGTAGTGTTGCGCGATTTTGGGTTGGGCTTTTAATGGCACCTATCAGCCGCAATTTTCCCTTGGGAACTCTTACAATTAATATTGTCGGCTCATTCATTATTGCCTTTTTTGCTGTTTTAACCCTTATGAATAGTCGTTTTCCGATGCCTGAACATATAAGGCTTTTTGTCATGGTGGGGATTTGCGGCGGCTTTACTACTTTTTCAAGTTTTAGTTTAAATACGTTTGAGCTGTTTGTTACTGGTGCGCCGTTGCGAGCTTTTATGAATATTTTTTTATCGGTTGTTTTGTGTTTATTTGCAACTGCCATTGGTTATTATGTAGCGCAAGCGATTAATCATCACTAAGAGTTCATTTCAAAACCGCGATAATAGTCTGTATTAAATATATTTAATTTAATAAAGCTGCCATAATTAGCAGCTATAAAAATCAAGAAACTTTCGACCTCCAATCGGTTTCATGCCCGTCAGTCATTTTGGCTGGCGGGTTTTTATTTTATGGTCATCTGTTTTTACCCTATTATAGACATATAGGTGCATGATAGTTGAATATGCAAAGACAAAAAATGAGAATATTTGCTAATTTATTTTTCTAAAAGAACTATATGCGAGGCGTTATTTTCAAATAAGTCTGTTGCTAAGGTTGATAAAATATTGCGTGATCTTTGTCTTGAAATTAAAAATTTCAACATTCAATCCTTAAGTGATCTTATGATTTTACCAATTTAGCCATCGAGATCATCAATGATTTACAAAATGAAATTCTCTGATGCGGATAGTGAAGAGACTACATTTGCGGGTGAATGGGAGCATCGTTAAAGGATAGTGTAGCGGCCTAAATCCACTATTGTGAGAAATTTTTAAATTTTGGATAGCTGCTTTTGGCGGGCTTAAGCTCATCAGCTAAAAATCTCTTGCTTGATTTTAAATTCGCGTATAATTTCATGTGTAAATAAAAGGGGAAGAGGTTTTATGCTTATTATTCGTGCTGCCACTGACGAGGATTTACCGGTTATCACCGATATTTTCAATGAGGCAATTTTAAATAGCGATGCTATTTGGACCGAGCATGTGGTTGATATTGCTAACCGCAAATCATGGTTACAAGATAGGCAAAAATCTGGTTTTCCAGTGCTGGTGGCTGAGGTTGATGGTGTAACTTGTGGTTACGCAAGTTATGGCTCATTTCGTCAATTCCCCGGCTATGTTCATTCAAGTGAATTATCGATTTATATTGACAAAAATGCGCGTGGTAGGGGGATTGGCAAGGCTTTGCTTGGCGCTTTGATTGAGGAAGCACAAAACAACAATGTCCATGTTTTAATTGCAGGAATTGAAGCCGAAAATAAAGCTTCCATTGCTTTGCATGAAAAATTTGGCTTTAAGATTACAGGGCATATGCCGCAGGTTGGTATAAAGTTTGGTAAATGGCTTGATTTGGTGCTGATGCAGTTGATTTTATAGCGCGCTATTTAATGCATTAACTGATTTGGTTTAAGCCCAATTACTTTGGGTGCTTTATAGTTGCATCCGTTAATGAGCATGTTGTTTTTGAGTGATGGATAAAAGCCTTTGGGTAAGCATTAAGCCCTTATTCTTTGGTTTAGGCTAGCAATACTAAAATATAGTTGAAAATTAAAATTATTTATGTTTTTCTGATGCTTAGCAATAACTGAAAATTAAATTTAAAAAAAAATCAAAAATTTGAAAAATTGTCATTGAAAAGTCATTTTTTTATCACTATATGGCAATTGCCCAAAGTCGCACGAGCCTATGGGTGTCCGCCGGTTCCTCGAATGGTGAGGGTAATCGGTAAGGTACCTGGAACTAACCGCTCCAGTCGCTCTCATTGGCCAACCAAAAGAGCGAGGACATCTCGAAGCAACGACGGTGCGGGCCTTTCTAGTGATACGGCTATGCCGGAAATACTGTAGAGGCACACCCTCATTGCCTTCATTGCGGAAATGGTTTTCCAATTCCAATAAAAGGCAGACAAAGCTGAACAATGCGGTCACCGCGCTGTTCCTTCATCGCCTGAACTCTATCCTATTTTTAAAATGGGAGGATTTCATGCACTTTGTTCTGAAGTTTTACAGCCCCTTGATAGCAATGGGCTGCGATGCTTTACATTTGGAAACCAAAAGTGGAGAGTTCCAATGGCTACACAACGCATTCTTGATTTTCTAAAAACCCGCCGCCCAGAAGGCCCATGCGTTGTCGTGGATCTTGATGTTGTGCGCGAAAATTATCACGGCTTTGAAAAGGCACTTCCGCAATCTCGTATTTTTTACGCTGTAAAGGCTAATCCAGAGCCACAAATTTTGCGTCTTTTAGCTGATTTGGGTTCTAATTTTGATACAGCTTCAGTTGAAGAAATTGAAATGGCTTTGGATGCAGGAGCATCTCCAGAGCGGATTTCTTACGGCAACACCATCAAAAAAGAGCGCGATATTGCCCGTGCTTATGCTTTGGGTATTTCGCTCTATGCTGTTGATTGCATTGAAGAAGTAGAAAAAATTGCCCGTGTTGCGCCAGATGCAAAAGTGTTTTGCCGTGTATTAACCGATGGTGAAGGGGCTGAGTGGCCGCTATCACGCAAATTTGGTTGCGTGCCTACCATGGCAATTGATGTATTGCGCCGTGCTAATGGACTTGGGCTAGTTGCCTATGGCGTATCATTCCATGTTGGCTCGCAGCAAACCAATCTTGATGCATGGGATAGTGCTTTGGCTGATGCGGCTGGCGTTTTTGAAGCGCTTGCTAAAGAAGGTATTAAGTTGCAAATGGTCAATATGGGTGGTGGTTTTCCAACCCGCTATTTGAAAGATGTACCAACCGCACAAGCCTATGGTAATGCTATTTTTGAAGCTTTAAGCAAGCATTTTGGCAATCGTATCCCAGAAACCATTATTGAGCCAGGCCGTGGCATGGTGGGTAATGCTGGTGTTATCCGCACTGAAGTGGTGTTGATTTCTAAAAAATCAGCGAGCGATGAGCAACGTTGGGTTTATCTTGATGTTGGTAAATTTAACGGTCTTGCTGAAACAATGGATGAAGCTATTCGCTATCCAATTGTAACGCCTCATGATGGTGATATAACTGCGCCTTGCGTGCTTGCTGGCCCAACCTGTGACTCTGCCGATGTTATGTATGAAAAGACACCTTATCCATTGCCTTTAAGCTTGACCATTGGTGATGAATTATTGATTTTGGGCACAGGTGCTTACACGACTACTTATGCATCTATTGCATTTAATGGTTTTGAGCCTATCCGCTCATATGTGATTTAGAGATTCAGCTAGGATTGCTATTATAGCCTGTAATGGGATTTTGCTTTGTAATGGAGCAGTAATTTCTCATTATCATAAAACCTAAGCGCCTCACTTAAGGGTGGGGCATAAAGCTTAATAATTCCCAAATTATACATATTTTGTCTTACAAGTGGCCAATATGGTTATTTGTGATCCTTTTAACATGTCATCTTATAGGGCGATCGAACATGTTGACACAGAATCTAAACGCCATTTCAGATTATTTGGATACAGCACTTCTTGTAAATAGTACTAGTGCAATGATTATTATTGATGATGAACGCAGTTGCGAGGTTGCACAGCGAGAGGCTTTACTTGATAGTGTGATGGGAGAAAATCGCAAGCGCAAGTCATCAGAAAAAATCCGAAAAAATCGCTTGCCGGCACAGGGCTTAAACCTTGTTGCGCGTGATGAAAGCGGAATGCTTATTGGCAGCATTCGCCTTTGGCATATCTGCTTGGCACATAAAAATGGTGGTTTTATTAATGCGCTTTTATTGGGCCCCCTTGCTATTCACCAAGAATTTGCAGGGCAGGGCATCGGTTCGCGCTTAATGGTTGAAGCTATTTCACGCGCCAAGCTCTTGGGGCATGGTGCTATTCTTCTTGTTGGTGATGCTGATTATTATTGTCGTTTTGGTTTTTGTGCTAGCAAAGCGGCTAATTTATCTATGCCGGGGCCTTTTGAGCGCCAGCGCTTTCAAGCGCTTGAATTGGTTACTGGTTGGTTAGATAATGCAACTGGTGTTGTTATGCCGTCTGGTGAAAAAATAAAGCGCATTGCAAGCGTGGTTAAAAATGTGGCCTAATTAAATATTAATCTATGGGTGCGCTATTTTGTTAGCAACCTCTTCACAGCTTTTATAATATGTTTTATTGCTATTGTTTGAAATGGACATTTAACGGGCTGAATTGACTTAAATATGGTTGCTATAAGCAAAAAAAACAGCACACCTATGGAGCTAGCCTTGCAAGAAGCAAGGCTTGCTTTTGAACTGGATGAGGTTCCCGTTGGCGCGGTTATTTTTCATCAAGGCAAATTAATAGCCAAAGCCCATAATTTGACCCGCCATGTTTTTGATCCAACGGGACACGCAGAAATCCGCGCAATAAGAATGGCTTGTGAAGCACTGTCAAGTGAACGTTTGCCAGAATGCGATTTATACGTAACGCTTGAGCCTTGTGCAATGTGTGCAGCAGCGATTTCTTTTGCGCGTATTCGTCGGCTTTATTATGGCGCAAGTGACCCAAAGGGCGGCGCTGTCGAATATGGACCGGTTTTCTTTAATCAACCAACCTGTCATCACCGCCCAGATATCTATCTTGGCCTTTGTGAAAAAGAAGCGTCAGATCTTTTGACACAATTTTTTAGCAATAAACGGAAGGGCTAGGGGCTATGGGTTTTTGTAATGGTTGATTATTGTGTACTATTAGTGGTGTTTTTATAAAATAATTTACATTTTATTCATCTTTAAGTAAGTGAACAAAGAGAGGTTTTAAAAAGCATAGTTAGTGAATGCTGATCTTAAAGATCTTTTGGCGTTTGATTTGTTGTATGAGAAGTAGGTTTTACTTCAATTCTTTAAACAATAACTGAAAATGCCAATTAGTTTAGGTGTTTATTGCATGATTTTTAAAAGGTTGAAAATTGTTTTAAACAATTTCAAAGTTGTTTGAATATTTTATTGGGAATCAAGATGAATTTTAAAAAAATTACAGTGTCAGCTGTTGTTGTGGGTTTTTCGCTCTTAACTTTAGCTGGTTGTGGCGGACGTGCTGTTAAGGAAATTGCTATAACCAATCCCACCGATAGCATTATGGATTGTGCGGGCATTTCGCGCGAATTTGAAGCCAATGAACGTCAGGTAAAAGCAACTTTGCATGAGCGCAATGTCGGGCGTGGCAAAAATATCGCTCTTGGGGCTGCTAGCGTTGTATTTTTTCCGGCATTGTTTTTCATGGATCCAAAATCGCCTGAAGCGGTTGAAATCGCAGCTTTGCGTAACCGCAATGGTGTTTTAACTCAAATGGCCGCTACAAAAAAATGTGCAGCACCACAATCGCAATTGACGGAAGTTTATAGGGAACTTGATGGCCGTTCAAAAAAGGCAAGGCAAGAAGACCGTAATTAAGCTTTTCTGGTTTTTTAGAAGCAAGGTAAAGGCGCTTACAAAAAGAGTGAAGCGCCTTTAAAAAATAGAGATTTAAAGCATTTGGGGAGACACTTTTGGTGCAAATGCTCTCGTTTTTATGGCGAAGATATTACCAATAGCCCAAGAATTTCCACCATACTCCGCCGATTATTGCGAAAATGGCTAGATTTACGACGGCCATGATGAAGCCGACAATCCACCAACGACTTAAAGTGACAAAACCTGAACCAAAGATAATCGGTGATGTGCCAGTCGCATAATGGGTAAGACACATCATGATTGCCGATGCAGCTGCCATTAATAGCATGAATAAATTGATATATTCTGTTGGGATAAGGTGCATGCCAACGGTTAAGAAAGCTAGCATCATTGCGCTGATATGAGCTGTTGTACTTGCAAAAAAATAGTGAGAGAACATAAAGGTAAGAATAAGGATCGCCATTGCGGCTGGCCAACTCATGCCGCTTGTTTCAATCGCAGTACGTAAGCCATCTGAAAACCATCCAACAACGCCAAGCTTATTAAGTTGACCGGCAAGCATTACCAGAGCACCAAACCAAATCAATGTATCCCACGCGCTTTTTTCTTTTAAAACATCATCCCATGATAATGTGCCGCTTAGCAATAAAATGACTAAACCAACAAAAGCAACAGCAGTTGGATCAAAGAGGTAAGAATCGCCAAATATTTTGGCTGGAACGCCTGCCCATAATAAAAGCATAATTGCGAAAGTTATTAGCATCACAATTTCAGAGCTTTTGACTGATCCAAGTTTTCTAAGTTCGCCATGAGCAAAGGTAACAGCATTTGGTGTATGCTTTAATTCAGGCGGGGATATGAGGTAAATTACAAATGGCATAGCTATCATTGCGATGAGGCCGGGTAAAAGCATACATAATGCCCAACTGCTCCATGATAAGGTTAGGCTGCCACCTGTTGCTTGGCTAATGTATTCGACCACAGCCGGATTGGGAGCAGTCGCTGTAATAAACATAGCTGAGCTGATTGGATTGGCATGATAATTTACCAAAGCAAGATATGTACCAACCTTACCTTGTGTAGCTTTTTCAGGGCTTGAATCGAAGGCCTCAGCAATGGATCGCATGACAGGATGTATAATACCACCACCACGTGCCGTATTGCTTGGGGTAAAGGGTGCTAATAGTAATTCACAAAATGCAAGTCCATATCCAATGCCTAAGGTCTTCTTACCAATAAGGCGGATGAAATAATAGCCAATGCGGGCGCCAAGCCCCGTTTTGATTAAACCGCGTGATACCATGATTGAAACCACGATAAGCCATATAAGCGGATTGCTAAAAGCTGATAATGCGTCGCTTACAGCATCTTTTGATGTTGCAGATGTAACTTTTGAAAGAACCACAACAGCTATTGTAATCATTGACATGACGCCAATAGGCATGACTTTTAAAATAATGCCCAATATTGCCGATACAAATATTGCAAAAAAATGCCAAGCATCATCGGTGAGTCCAGTTGGTGTGGGCGTAAAAATAAGCCCCCAATAGACCACAACACAAAAAAAACCGGGAATAACGCGGAATGGAACGAGGAGAGAAAACCTCTCATAAAGATTATAAAGTGACTTAAACATTAGGCCCTCTTACTAGGTGCCTCCCGAATAAATCCTATACCCTTTTATTAGAATATCAAGAAATTATTCATATAAATATGTCTTTATTTTGACTTGTTAGGTCGTGTTTTTTCATCTTAAAATTGTGCCTTAATAGAAAGGAGTTTTAGGCTAGTTTTATGGATTTGATGATTTAAAATCACTGCCCTTTTTCCATATAAGATTTACTGTTTATTTTTCGTCAAGATTTTCAAGATGGCTTCCTCTCCATCTTTTTGACTTATCAATGGGATAGAACTACTTATCTCACCAAATATTTCTAGCGCATATGCTAATTTTTTATATAAAAGGCAATTTCCATCAGCTTTATATTTTATAAGCTGTTGTTCTAAATACGGCTTTGAAACAATTTCAAAAAAACTGTTATGTGCAAGCTGATGTAGATAGATAAGCGCAATATGAGTATCGAATAGACCATGACGCTGGGTTATCGCATCTTCATCAGGATTTAATAACCACCATGCTGACAGCGGGTCATCGATAAAGTCAGCAAAATAATAATCAATTCTTTCGTCACGCTGTTCAAATAGATAATTAAAAATTTCCTTAGGGGCAACACGTAAATGAATAAGGCATGCAATAATTGTTTTTAAGCTAAATGCTATTGAACTCATTTTAGTATAATCATTGGTTTTAAATTGGCCGATGGCAGGACCAAGCGGCGCAGGATTATTATGGGCAATGAAATTTATCAAACAACGGCAAAATAATTGGCGTAAGGCATCTTGTTCGCATTGGCGCCAAAAACTGACATTTTCATCAGCGAGTTTTTCATAAAACTCAAAAGTTGAACCAGCGCGGTCATCAAGTATTAATTTTTCTAATATACGGGGCAGCCAGAATTTAAAGCTATTTATTCCGCCAACGCAGTCAATAGGTTCACAAACAAACAGACGGCAGGCTAAGTTATTAGCGCAATCGGCATTATCAATGCTGTCTATTATTTGTGTAAGCATTTCATCTGAAACGCATGTGTCGCAATAATCCTCGCGTTTGCGACAAGGTTGATATTGGCTAAAGGCTTGCTTAACGGCGTGCATGCAGCTTTCCGCCGAGGGCGGCGATAAATCCAAAGGGTAAAAAAGGGTTTGATTATTGTCCAATGTTTTGCTGCCTTTATGCTGGTATAGAAAATTGACCTTGTTGAATTAATTTTAAAATAGCCTCTTCCCCGTCTTGTTGACTTATTAATTGAGGGCGTTTTTTTCTTTCATCATAATATCCAATTGCAAGCTCGAAGTTTTGTACCAAAAGTTGGTTTCTAGCTGTTTGGTATTTAGCCAATTGTTGGGCCAAATAGTCCTTGGATACATGGTTTAAAACAGCTTGCATGGCATTTTGATCTAAAAATATACTGACCTTATCATAATCAGTTAAATTATCTGGTAATCCTTTGTCTAAATCACCAAGCCACCACGGTTCCATCTCAACAATGATGATGTGCGCTAAAAAATAATCAATCCGCTCATCGCAATGCTTCAAAATATAGGCAAAGATATCTTGCGGATTAACGCGTAAAGCAATGAGACTGCCGATAATGGCTTGCAAGGCAAAATTGGCCGGCCAAGCTTTGTCATAATCATTGGAGGCAAAATCAGGCACCTGGGGCCCCAAGGGTGCGGCATCCATGTGTTCAACCACGCCAATTAAAGACCGCGTAAAAACTTGTCTTAGTGCCTTTGTCTCGTGAGGAGGCCAAAAGCCGATATTTTGGCTTTTGTATTTTTCAAAAACTTCAAAGGTAAAGTGTTTATCGGAATCTAAAATTGATGTTTCTAATGTGCGTTGTAGCCAAAATTTTAAGTTATTAATGGTACCGACACAATCAATATGTTCATGAAAAAAGAGTTCGTAAACCCAAGGTTTTGCAGTATCAGGATGATCAATTGTATTTTGAAATTCACAAAAGACTTCATCAGTTATGCAAGAGTCACAAAAATCATGGCGTTCACGATAGGGAACATATTGGCTAAAGGCTTGCTTAACGGCGTGCTTGCAGCTTTCAGCCGAGGGCGGCGATAAATCTAATGGGTAAAAGACTTGCTGCATATTATTGTGCCTTTGATAGTTTTAATTCAAAATATCTTATTATAATGCAGTATCTAATAGTTTGTGCAATAATAAATCATCATCTTCGTTTAAATCTTCATTATTAGATTTTTGACTATCATAGTCTTGCAAGGCATTTTCGATAGATTGGCATAAAATTGTGTTACCTGCTTTTTCATATCTATCCAATTTACCAAATAAGTCTTCAATGGAAATAGCATTAAAAAGGGCTGTGCGCGCCCGTCTGTTTAATAGCTTGGTTGCAAGCTTTAAATTGTCATTGTTAATAATGGTTTCAGCATCATAATAGGCTTCTTCATCAATGCTTAAAAAATCCTCACTTATCTCTCGGCACAAGAGAAAATCAATATTTTCATTTTGGTGGGCTTTTAAGTAAGCCAAAATACCTTTTGGCTCAATGCGCAAATAGATGAGCATGCCAATAATTATGGTAAAAATTTCTGCATGTTGTTGCAATTCTTTGCATCTGTCGCGGCTCTTCGTCAATAATGTGCCGTTTAACGGTGCGGGGTTGCCGCTTTCAACAAAATTAATCAATGCGCGGCAAAAAGTAAGTCGCAAAACCTCCTGCTCATCAAAAGGCCAGAGAGACAGTCCTATGCTTTGATAGTGCTCAACTATGCTGGTAAAAATGCCATTATCGACTGGCGTTAATATATATGTTTCAACGGTGCGCGGCAGCCAAAATTTTAAATTGGATATGCCACCCATACAATGGGGGCCTTCCCAATAAATCCCGCAAAAGCTGCTTACCGGTGCTTTACGGGGGGATTTGCATGCTTTAACGATAATTTCAACAAATTCGTCGCTCGCGCAGGTTTGACAATAATTAGCACGACCGCGCGCTGGTGGATAGTGAGAAAAAATATCATAGACTGCGCTCATACAATCGATAGCGCTTGGTGGTTGCTCTTCAAAAATATAAAAGAGCTGCGGTTTTTTATTGCCGATTAGCTTTCGTGTCGATTTTTTCAAAATAGACATAGCTTAACATTACTCACTTATTTCTTTTATTTTCGATTAATTACCATTGTGTTCCGACCTAGAGCTTATCAAAATACCGTCTTTGTCGGTGGAGCACTGGCTAACTATCATTTGGGCGATATGGTTGATTGGTTTATTATGAGCATTATGGGGAGCAATGGCTAACCATGTCATATGTTTTATGATAGGTTTAAGTCCGGCAAATTCTAATAGTTTAAATTCACCAGATTTTAGTTTTGGGGATAAAATTCGAATTGATTCAAGCCCAATTCCCATTCCATTTTCAATAGCAGATACCAATTGCGATGCACGGTTAACCGTCATGGATTTTGTTATATTGACGGGTATATGGTTAAAACTTAACCATTCTTCCCAAGTTGTTCGGGCAAATTCATTGCGAATAAGTATAAACTGGGTAAAGTCTTCAATCGTTTTGATTTTATCATAGATATTTTGATGGCAGAACGGATAATAATAATCTGGCCCCAAGTCTAAAGCATGAGAAATGTGGGCTGCTTTTTCATCAAGAAAAACAGCTATATCGTAATTTTTTATGTCTAGGACGTCTCTTTCTTCATTGGTGATGAGGCGAATATCTTCGTAACCTTTTTCTAGTAGTTCAAGAATTATAGGCTGCATTAAAAAATTGGCAAAGCCCGGTGGACAAAAAAGAGTGATGAAGTGCTCTTTGTTGGTGATGTGATCTATGCCTTTTTCAATCTCTTGTAGCCCTGCGTTAACAAAGGATAATAAAGTTTGGCCTTTTGCAGTTAATTCAACACTGTTGGGGTTGCGGATGAATAAGCGCACCCCTAGCAAATCTTCTAGTTTTTTAGTTGATTGGCTAACAGCACTTGTTGTCAATAACAGTGCTTCACCTGCAAGCTTGAAAGACTGCAAACGTGCAGATATCGCGAAAATATTGAGTAAATTTAGAGGTATATTTTTCATTCTAGGTTAAATCCCACTAAATCAAGATTGAAATTTATTAAATTGATGGTCGAAAAAATATAGCTATGATGAGAATAGAAACGACTACCAAAATACCTCAATCTGCTGCAAAAAGAAATTACCTTAGCAATAACAGGCTTTTAAAATGGTAAACGCCGTTTAAATGGCGATACTTATTTCTGTAGCAATTGACGGTGTTAGCTCTAATTAACTGAATGTCTAGTCTTTGCTCTATGAACAATTAATTAGTGGTGTGATTAGTCGTATTTAATTAAATAAGTCAAATTCTGAATTGGAAAAATTATGACCAAAGCTATTTCTCAGTTTTCAACGGTTAATGCTTTAATGTCTGGACTATATGATGGTGTATTTTCGGCTGAAACTATCCTAGAAAGCGGCGATTTTGGACTGGGCTGCTCTCATGCATTTGGAGGCGAAGTCATTATTATTGATGGAAAAATGATAGAAGCGCGTGGCGACGGCATCGTTCGTACCATGTCTTCAGCAGAAAAATTACCCTTTGCACAAGTAACCAGTTTTAATGCGGAAAAAAACATATCTATAAAGAATGTTGCCAAAGAGCAATTGCATGATGTTTTATCGTCTTATACGAAATTTGATAATATATTTTTGGCGGTAAAATATAAAGGTAGTTTTGATAGGATAAAAATTCGCCGCCCTTTAGAGCAAAAAAAACCTTATAAATCCGTTTTGGAAGTTGTGTCAGATCAAGTCGTGAATGATTTGGAAAATGTTTCTGGCACACTGATTGGCTTCTTTTCTCCAAGTTATTTTTCAACCATTTCTGTTTCGCAGTTCCATGTTCATTTCATTTCGGATGATGGGACAAAGGCTGGTCATGTAATGGATTTTGTCATGGCGGATGGTAATTTAGAATTTGAGCGTAAATTGAGTTTAGATATTAAGTTGCCCGATGATCCTGAATTTTTAAACCAAAATCTAGATATTGATGATATGGTTGAACTTATAAAGCACGTTGAAAATTAAATTCAAAAAAGAGTTTTTCAAAGCCCCTTTTTTTAAAGGGGCTTTTTTGTTTTAAAGGCTAGGCTTTTGAGTGGTGGGATGGGAAAGCACCAAGATTGTAATAATGACTTAAGTGGCTGGCCAAGATAATGGAATTTAAATTGTTAGATTTAAAGACAGCTAAAGAAACGCTAGAAAATTTGCATATGGCCGTAAAAATAGTTTTTAGCTCCCTCTTTTATTCATTTCTTTAAAATGGTTGTTGGTAGGTTGAATAAGCCTATCTCGATTGATGCGCCTTAGATTTTTTGCCAGAAGCATTGAGCAAATTTCACTTAAATTACAATTAGCAATTTTGGGCGATGCCTCAGCGCATTAATACCGAGCTATTGCGAAGACAATATATGTGGCTGGCTTTGATTGTAGCAAATCAAGATATTTATGTTGCCATTATGTCACGAGAGCTTTTTTTTGTTGAAATCTTTCAAAAAAATTTTTTTTGGAACCAAATTTGAAGTTGCGCGTTTAAGAAAAATTCGTGCCAAATTGGCTCTGTTTCATAATAAGAAAATAGTTTTCAAGTTAAATAATTTGAATGTTCTAATATTATTATTTAATTTTCTAAATTTTTTATAAATTTAAATTATATCAAAATATTAATTTATCTATTTATTGAATTTCAATTGGTTAAAATTTAATAATCTAATTATCTAGTTAAATTTTTAGGTATTTATTTGCATCTATATTATAAAATTATATTTTTTTAAATTTTAATATTATATATTTATTATATATTTGTATTATTTTGCATTATTGCATGAAATATTAAATTATGTTAATCAAATATACACAGCTGTAACTTTATGGAAGTAAAGTTGTACTCGTGGTTATGTTCGAGGTTTTCGGCGTTTTGCGGGTGGTGAAGTGTAATGAATCACGCATTTGTGATTCAGCATACTTAAGTGAGTCTAGTTCAAGTGTGTTCTTGGCAGAGTGTCTTGGGTTGCACTGACTTAATTTTATTTATGAGTTTCTGCGTGAATGCGTAGTTTATAATTTATATGTGTATCTACATTGGGTGGGTTAAATGACAAAAACTATTAAGAATAAGACTATTTCTTTAGCGGTTGAAAATCGTCATCGTCGTCGCGAAAGCTTATTGTCTGGCGTTGCAAGTGCTGGTGTTGCTGCTGCTGCGGTATTATCTGTTGGTTCTATTATTGCTGTTTCCTCTGTGCAAAATGCTCAGGGTGCTATTACTATTTCTGATATTACGCAGGGCGGTCGTGTTAGTGAAAATGGTATTGCAACTTCCGCTGGTGTGTCCGGTGGGGGTGGGGCTTCTGCCAGTAATAATGCTGTTGCGTTTGTTGGTGATGGTGACTGCTCTATTTGGTCGGGTGATGATGTCTACGGCGGTGTTTATGGTACCAATAGTGATACTAATCTTGGTGGTATGTATGGATTTGGTGCTGAGACTGCGGCTAGAAATTACGGTTATAACAGCAATAAGGGGGCGAATACTGGTGTTATTACTTGGCAGGGTGCTGCTCAGACCTTTGGTAATGTTACATATGCCGGTAGTGCTTCTCAATCTGCAAATCAAACTCAAGCATTTGGTCAAAATAGCTTTGCCGTTGGCTGTAATAGTAAGGCTCTTGGCTTAAATTCTACAGCATTAGGGTCTAACAATTTAGCTAATGGTACCGGTAGTGTCGCTATGGGGCAGCGTTCCACAGCTAATGCCGGTGGTACTATAGCTATTGGTATTTCAGCTAAAGCTATGGCTAATGATGCTATTGCTTTAGGTTCGCTTTCTAATGCTTCTGTCAGAAATACTGTTGCTATTGGTTCAAACGCGCAAGCGACAGGTATTAGTGCGACGGCTCTTGGTTCTACTGCAAACGGTTCGACGGATGCTGGTGTTTTAGCAAGTGGTGTTGGTGCGACTGCGCTTGGTGGTAATGCCACAAAAGGTGCGCAGGCAACCGGTGCAGATTCAGTGGCTATTGCAGGGCAATCGCTTGCAAGTGGCGCTTCTTCCGTTGCTATTGGTTTAAGTTCTACTGCAAGTGGTGCTTCCGCCATTTCTGTTGGTAATGGCTCGACCGCTAGTGGTGCGCAGTCAATTGCAATTGGTGTTGGTAATAATGTAAGTGGTGCAAATTCTGGTGCAATTGGTGATCCAACCACGATTACTGGTGATGGTTCATATTCTTTAGGTAATGATAATACGATTGCTGGCGCTAATGCCGGTATTTTTGGTAATAATGGCAATATCGGAACAGCTGGTGCCGGCGCTCGTATCATCGGTAATAATGGTAGCGTCAATGTTGCTGATGGCTTTGTTCTTGGTAATTCAGCCTCTGTTACAGCTAGCGGTGGTGTTGCTATCGGCTCATCTTCCAAAGCTTCGACAGCTGCTGGCGGCATTGGTCTTGATCCTTTCACAAATAAAGCATCAACTACAACTGGTGGTGCATGGGTTGCCACAAATGGTGCGGTAAGCGTTGGTGATGGCTCAACCGTTACTCGCCAAATTACTGGCCTTGCTGCTGGTACTGCTAGTACTGATGCGGTTAATGTTGCACAGCTTAGCAAATTACGTGACTATGCAGCACAGGGCTGGAATTTAACAGCAGGCGGTGAAAATTCAACCAATGTTGGTGTTGCTGGTGCTATTGATTTAAGTGCTGGTAGTACGAATTTGCTTGTATCAAAAGGTGCAGACAATAATAATGTAACTTTTGATCTTGCTAAAGATATCAATATCACAAGTGTCACAACTGGTAATTCTAAGTTAACAACAAGTGGTCTTGCTATTACGGTTGGATCTGGCACAACAAGTTTGACTGGTACTGGTCTTTCAATCGCCAATGGTCCAAGTATTACAACTACCGGTATTAATAACGCAGGCCAAAAAGCTACTAATCTTGCTGATGCAACCTTATCTGCAGCTTCAACTGATGCAGTGACAGGTAAGCAGCTTTTTGCAACCAATACAAATGTGTCTAACTTGCAAAGAGATGCGCTACAATGGAACTCTAGCTTGTCAGCTTTTGATGCTAGTTATGATTCTGATGGTAGCGGTACAAAGACTGCTCAAAAAATCACGAACGTTGCTGATGGTGAGCTTTCGGCTACATCAAAAGATGCTGTTAACGGTTCGCAGTTAAATACTACCAATACGAATGTATCTACTCTTGATACTAAGGTTGGTACTTATGCAACTCGTACCAATACGTTCCTTGGTGGTGGTGCAGATATTGCAAATAATAAAGCACCTAGCTATTCAATTCAGGGTACATCTAAGACCAGTGTTGGTGATGCTTTCACAGCTGTTGATACTGCAATTACAACAAACAAAACAAATATTGCGACCAACGCAACTAATATTGCCACCAATGCCGGTAATATTTCTAACTTGCAAAGAGATGCTTTGCAGTGGAATTCAACCACAAAAGCATTTGATGCTAGCTATGATTCAGCTGGTAGTGGCACAAAATCAGCTCAAAAAATTACCAATGTTGCTGCTGGTACCAGTGCCAATGATGCGGTTAATTATAGCCAGTTGCAGGCCGTTCAGTCTGGTTCTGCTTGGAATGTGTCCGCTAATGGCGATGCAACCGGCAAAACATCTGTTGGCGGCGGCGCAACTGTAGATTTCAGCGCTGGAAGCACAAATTTAACTGTTGCTAAAAGCGGCACAAATCTTTCATTTGATTTGGCTAAAGATATTAGCATTGATAGCGTAACTGCTGGTAAAACAAAGGTTTCAACCAGTGGTGTGGCGATTGCAGTTGGATCTGGTGATACAGCTGGGACAACAAGTTTAACTGGAACTGGCTTGACCATTTCTGGTGGCCCAAGCATAACAACAACTGGTATTGATAATGCTGGTAAAAAAGCAACTAATCTTGCTGATGCAACATTGTCTGCAACGTCAACCGATGCAGTTACAGGTAAACAATTATTTGCAACCAATGCTAATGTAACAACCGTTGATGGCCGCGTTACCACGCTTGATACAAAGGTTGGTACTTATGCAACGCGCGCTAGCACCTATTTGGGTGGTGGTGCAGATATTGCTGCTGGCACTGCGCCAAGCTTTACAATTCAAAGTACAGCTTATGGCAATGTAGGTGCTGCTTTAGGAGCTGTTGACACAACATTGACAGGTCTTAAAACTGACGCTCTACAGTGGAATGCAACATCATCTGCTTATGATGCAAGTCATGGTACAACATCTGCGCAAAAAATTACCAATGTTGCTGATGGTACGCTGTCTGCTACATCTAAGGATGCAGTTAACGGTTCGCAGCTTAATACAACCAATGCTAATGTAACTGCTGTTGATGGTCGCGTAACTACCGTTGATGGCCGTGTTAGCACGCTTGATACTAAGGTTGGTACTTATGCAACACGCGCTAGCACCTATCTTGGTGGTGGTGCAGATATTGCTGCAGGTACTGCGCCAACATTTGCTATTCAAGGCGCTAACTACAACAACGTAAATTCTGCCTTTGGTGCCGTTAACTCAACGTTGACGACGCAAAATACTAATATTTCTGCATTGCAAACTGATGCATTGCAATGGAATAGTGCTTCACTAGCTTATGACGCAAGTCATGGTAGTGGTTCAGCTCAAAAAATCACCAATGTAGCAAATGGTACTGCTAGTTCAGATGCTGTTAACTATGGCCAGTTAACCAATGCGATTAATTCTTCAGCTTGGAGTTTGGCAGTTGGTAGTGAAGCAGGCACTGCTATTGGCAATGGCGCAACCGTTAAGTTGTTGGCTGGTAGTAGCAATCTTACAATTGCTCGTGCCGCTGGAACCAATGATATTACTTTTGATATCTCAAAGAACTTGAGCCTCACCAGTGTTACTGCAACAGGTACTGTGACAGCAAATAGTCTTGTAGCTGGTAATTCAACTATCAATAATAATGGTTTAACTATTGCTAATGGTCCTAGTGTTACAGCAACTGGTATTGATGCAGCTTCATTGAAGGTTACTAATGTTGCTGCGGGTACATTATCTGCTGCTTCAAAAGATGCCGTTAATGGTTCTCAGCTTTATACTACCAATACCAATGTGGCTTCGAATAAGACAGCTATCACTGATCTCCAAACCAATTCATTGCAATGGAATGGCACAGATTCTTTTGATGCAACACGCAATAGTGCTGCACAAAAGATTACAGGTGTTGCTGCAGGTACATTATCTGCAACTTCAACTGATGCTGTAAATGGTGCTCAGCTCAATGCAACCAACACCAATGTTTCAGCAAATAAGACAGCAATTAGCGGTCTTCAAACCAATGCATTGCAGTGGGATGGTACAAGTGCTTTTGACGCTACACGCAATAATGCGTCACAAAAGATCACAGGTATTGCTGCAGGTACCTTGTCTGCAACTTCAACTGATGCTGTAAATGGTGCTCAGCTTAATGCTACAAACGCCAATGTCACCACGAATAAGAACTCAATTACGGCTCTTCAAAGTGATGCATTGCAATGGAATGCAAATCTAAGTGCTTATGATGCAGGTCATGGTACAGGCACAGCGCAAAAAATCACTAATGTTGCTGATGGTACTTTATCAACTACATCTACAGATGCGGTGAATGGCAAGCAGCTCAATACAACGAATACCAATGTAACTGCTGTTGGCAATCGCGTTACTGCGCTTGATACAAAAGTAGCTACACAGGCTAATAATGTAAGCACTTATCTTGGTGGTGGCGCTGATGTTGCTGCCGGTGTTGCACCTACTTATACCATCCAAAGCGCTTCTAAAACGAGCGTTGGTGATGCTTTCTCAGCCGTGGATACTGCACTTACTACCAATAAAAATGCAATAGCTACCAACAAAACAGCTATTACTAACTTGCAAACAGATGCTCTACAGTGGAATTCTGCTTCTGGTGCTTATGATGCAAGTCATGGTAGTGGTACAGCTCAAAAAATCACCAATGTTGCTGCTGGTACATTGTCAACGACATCAACTGATGCTGTTAATGGTGCCCAGCTCAATGCAACCAACACCAATGTGACTGCCAACAAGACTGCAATTGCTGCAAGCAATGCTAATATTGCAAATCTTCAAACCAATGCTTTGCAATGGAATGGTACAGATAGCTTTGATGCAACTCGCGGTGGTGCAGCTCAGAAAATCACTGGCGTTGCAGCAGGAACGTTGTCAGCAACATCAACTGATGCTGTAAACGGTGCTCAACTTAATACAACTAACACCAATGTAACTGCTAATAAGACAGCAATTACAGCTAATACTAATGCAATTGGCGCTCTTCAAACCAACGCATTGCAATGGGATGGTACAGGTGCTTTCGATGCAACTCGTAACGGCGGTTCTCAGAAAATCACTGGCGTTGCAGCAGGTACATTGTCCGCAACTTCAACTGACGCAGTAAATGGTGCTCAGCTTAACGCTACCAATAATAATGTAACTGCAAATAAGACTGCAATTACTAGCCTGCAAACAGACGCACTTCAATGGAACGCAGTTTCAGGTGCATATGATGCAAGCCATGGTAGTGGTACAGCACAAAAAATCACCAATGTTGCTGATGGTGCGTTATCAACTACATCAACTGATGCAGTTAACGGTAAGCAACTTAATGCAACCAACACCAATGTAACTGCTGTTGGTAACCGCGTTACTGCTCTTGATACCAAGGTTGGAACTTATGCTTCTAACGTTGATAGTTATCTTGGCGGTGGGGCTTCAGTTTCTGGCGGTACTGCACCAAGCTTTACAATCCAAGGCGCAACTAAAAATAGCGTTGGCGATGCATTCACTTCTGTTGATACTGCTCTTACAACCAACAGAAATGCAATTAATGCAAATAAGACTGCAATCACAGGTCTTCAGACTGATGCACTCCAATGGAATGCGACTTCTGGTGCTTATGATGCAAGTCATGGTACAACCTCAGCACAAAAAATTACCAATGTTGCGGCGGGTACTTTATCTACAACATCAACCGATGCTGTAAATGGTGCACAGCTTAACGCAACCAATGCAAATGTTACTGCAGTTGGTAACCGTGTGACTGATGTTGATACTCGTCTTGGTACAGCTGTTACTAACGCCAATAAGTATTTTGGTGGTTCTACAGATTTAGCTGCAGGTACAGCACCAAGCTTTACCATCCAAGGCAATGCAACCAACAACGTAACTTCTGCATTTGGTGCAGTTGATACTGCCTTGACAGGCCATGGTACATCAATTGCTGCGCTTCAAACCAATGCTCTTCAATGGAACCAAAATCTTGGTGCTTATGATGCAAGCCATGGTTCGAATGCACCGCAAAAAATTAGCAATGTAGCTAATGGTACCAACACCAATGATGCCGTTAATCTTGGTCAATTGAATGAGCAAATTGGTCAAACTGGTTGGAATCTTTCCGTAAATAATGCTAATTCTACAAAAATTGGCAAAGACGCTACGGTTGATCTAAAATCAGGCAGCAGCAATTTGACTATTGCTAAAGCAACAGGCAGCAATGACGTAACTTTTGATATTGCTCGTAATCTTGATCTTGATAGTATCCAAGCTGGTAATGTTAAGCTTGATAATACTGGTCTTGTTATTACTGGTGGTGCAAGCGTTACAACAACTGGTGTTAATGCTGGTAATCAAAAAATTACCAATGTTGCACAAGGTACAGCTGCAACTGATGCGGTTAACTTTGGCCAATTGACAACAACCAATAATAATGTTGCAGCTAATACGACTGCGATTGCTGCTAATAAAACAGCAATTACAGCCAATACAACTGATATCACTGGTCTTAAAACCAATGCATTGCAATGGAATGGTACAGATTCATTTGACGCAACACGTAATGGTGCTGCACAAAAGATTACTGGTGTAGCAGCAGGCACTTCAGCAAGTGATGCTGTAAACTTTGGTCAGTTGACAACGACCAACACCAATCTAACCAATGTTGCAAATCGTCTAACGACAGCTGTAAGCAATACCGATAAATATTTTGGTGGTACAACAGATGTTGCTGGCGGCGTTGCTCCAAGCTTTGCTACCCAAAACGGCACTGCAAATAACGTGACTGATGCATTTAGTGCAGTTAACACCAGCATTACTGGTCAGGCTACATCAATTGCGGCTCTTCAAACCGACGCTCTACAGTGGAGTTCTTCACTTGGTGCGTATGATGCAAGTCATGGTAGCAATGCACCGCAGCGCATTTCAAATGTTGCGGCTGGTACAAGTGCAACCGATGCAGCAAATGTTGGCCAGTTAACGACAGCTATCAGTTCAACCGGTTGGAACCTTTCTGCTAATGGTTCTAATGCAAGCAAAGTCGGCAACGGTGGTACTGTTGATCTTCGTGCAGGCAGCAGCAATCTTACCATTGCTAAGGCAACCGATAGTAGCACTGTAGCTTTTGATATTGCTAAAGATCTTGATCTTACAAGTGTTAAAACTGGTGACGCTACACTCAATACCAATGGTCTTACAATCACTGGTGGTCCAAGCGTAACCAAGACAGGCATTGATGCTGGCAATACAAAAGTAACTAATGTTGCTGCAGGTACTGCTGCTAGTGATGCAGTAAACTTTGGTCAGTTGACAACAACCAATACGAATGTTGCAGCTAATACGACTGCAATTTCTGCTAACAAAACTGCAATTGCTACCAACACTACTGACATTGCTGGCTTAAAAACCAATGCATTGCAATGGAATGGTGCAGATGCATTTAATGCAACACGTGATGGTGTATCGCAGAAGATCACTGGTGTAGCAGCTGGTACTTTATCAACAACATCAACTGATGCTGTTAATGGTGCTCAGCTTAATGCAACAAACACTAACGTTACAGCTAATAAAGCTGCAATTGCTACCAACACCACTGACATTGCTGGCTTAAAAACCAATGCATTGCAATGGAATGGTACAGATGCATTTAATGCAACACGTGATGGCGTATCGCAGAAGATCACTGGCGTAGCAGCTGGTACTTTATCAACAACATCATCTGATGCAGTTAATGGTGCTCAGCTTAACGCAACCAACACAAATGTGGCGGCTAACAAGACAGCAATTGCTGCTAACACAACAAATATTGCTGGTCTTCAAACCAATGCATTACAATGGAACGGTACAGATTCATTTAATGCAACACGTGATGGCGTATCGCAGAAAATTACTGGTCTTGCCGACGGTGATGTATCTGCTACATCAACCGACGCAGTAAATGGTAAGCAACTTAATACTACAAATACGAATGTGACCAATGTCGCTAATCGTGTAACCGCTGTTGATACTCGCCTTGGTACAGCTGTCTCCAATACCAATAAATATCTTGGTGGTGGTGCAGATGTAGCAGCAGGTACTGCTCCAAGCTTTAGTGTTCAGGGTGCAACTAAGAACACTGTTGCAGACGCATTTGGTGCAGTTGACAGTACTTTGACTGCTCATAATACAGCAATTAACAATAACACAACGTCAATTACTGCTCTTCAAACCGATGCACTACAGTGGAATTCTTCACTTGGCGCTTATGACGCAAGTCATGGCACCGGCACAGCTCAGAAGATCACCAATGTTGCAACTGGAACAAACAACACCGATGCAGTTAACGTTGCTCAGCTGAATGACAAGATCGGTTCAACCGGTTGGAACTTGACAGCAAACGGTGCTAACAGTAGCAAGATCGGCAATGGTGGTACAGTTGATCTACGTGCAGGCAGCAGTAATCTTACTGTAACCAAAACAGCCGACAGCAATGCAGTTGCCTTTGATGTTGCACAAGACTTAAACCTCACTAGCGTTAAAACTGGTTCGACAACACTTAACAATAACGGTCTAACAATCGCGAATGGTCCTAGTGTAACAAGCACCGGCATTGATGCTGGCAATACAAAAGTAACTAATGTTGCTGCAGGTACTGCTGCTAGTGATGCAGTAAACTTTGGTCAGTTGACAACAACCAATACGAATGTTGCAGCTAATACGACTGCAATTTCTGCTAACAAAACTGCAATTGCTACCAACACCACTGACATTGCTGGCTTAAAAACCAATGCATTGCAATGGAATGGTACAGATGCATTTAATGCAACACGTGATGGTGTATCGCAGAAGATCACTGGTGTAGCAGCTGGTACTTTATCAACAACATCAACTGATGCTGTTAATGGTGCTCAGCTTAATGCAACAAACACTAACGTTACAGCTAACAAAGCAGCAATTGCAACGAACACCACTAACATTGCAGGTCTTCAGACCAATGCATTGCAATGGAATGGTACAGATGCATTTAATGCAACACGTGATGGTGTATCGCAGAAGATCACTGGTGTAGCAGCTGGTACTTTATCAACAACATCAACTGATGCTGTTAATGGTGCTCAGCTTAATGCAACAAACACTAACGTTACAGCTAACAAAGCAGCAATTGCAACGAACACCGCTAACATTGCAGGTCTTCAGACCAATGCATTGCAATGGAATGGTACAGATGCATTTGATGCAACACGTGGTGGTGCTGCGCAGAAGATTACTGGTGTAGCTGCTGGTACTTTATCAGCAACATCAACTGATGCGGTGAATGGAGCTCAGCTCAATGCAACCAACACTAACGTTACCAATGTTCAAAATCGTGTAGCTGATGTTGATACCCGTCTTGGTACAGCTGTAAGTAACACCAATAAGTATTTTGGTGGCACAACAGATGTAGCAGCAGGTGTTGCTCCAAGCTTCAAGGTTCAGGGTACTACTTATAGTGATGCGACCTCTGCATTTGGTGGTGTTGATACAAGCCTAAACAGCATTAAGAATGATGTTGCAAGCATCAGCACTGATGCCTTGAAGTGGGATGCAACAACAAATGCATTTAACGCACAGCGTACCGATGCAGCAGGCAACACTTCTAAGGGTAAAATCACCAATGTTGGCGATGCAACCTTGTCTGCAACATCTAGCGATGCGGTAACTGGTTCACAGCTTTTCGCAACCAATAAGGAAGTGACTGCTAATCAGGCACGTATCGCAAATGTTGCTGATAAGACCAGCCTCTATCTTGGCGGCGGTGCAGACTTAGCTAGTGATACAGCGCCAACCTATAATATCGGTAGCAATACCTTTAACAATGTTGGTAGTGCATTGACTGCGGTTGATTCAACCTTAACTGGTCACGGCACAAGCATTGCAACCTTGCAGCGCGACGCCATGCAGTGGAATGATGGTCTAAACGCATTTAGTGCAAGCCGTAATGGTGCAGCACAGCGTATTACCAATGTTGCGAATGGTACAGAAGCAACTGACGCCGTTAATAAGAGCCAATTGGATACAGCTATAAGCAATTCTGGTTGGAACTTGACAACAGATGGTCAAAACTCCACGAAAGTGGGTGCTGGTGACAGCGTTGACTTGAAGTCCGGCAGCAACATCAATGTCAGCAAATCGGCTAATGGTCGTGATGTAACATTTGATCTTGCTAAAGACATCACTGTTGATAGCGTAACTGCAACAGATGTAGCTGCAACCAATGTAACTGCAGATAGCATCAAAGCTGGTAATACAAGCATCGATACCAATGGTCTTACAATTGCCAATGGTCCAAGTGTAACAGCTTCAGGTATTAACGCGGCATCGAAGAAAGTTACCAATGTTGCTGATGCAACCTTGTCAGCTACTTCAAAAGACGCAGTTAACGGCTCACAGCTCTTCGCAACCAACAGCAATATTGACCAAGTTGCAGCAAATACCAGCAGCTATCTTGGTGGTGGTGCTGATGTGAAAACGGGTCAAGCACCTAGCTATTCAGTACAAGGCGGTACCTACGATAATGTTGGTTCAGCACTTGGTGGTGTAGATGCAGCCTTTAACAATGTTAACAGCCAAATCAGCACGATTAACAATAGTGCATTGATGTGGAGCGTTGGCGAGGGTGCATATGATGCCGCTCGTGATAAGGGTACAGGCACAAAGACCAATAGTAAGATTACACATCTTCAAGACGGTACTTTGTCAGCTGACTCTAGCGATGCTGTAACAGGTTCACAGCTTTGGAAAACTCAGCAGGATGTTAATGACACCAGCTTGCGTTTGACCAATATTGCAACCAACACCTCTAACTATCTTGGTGGTGGTGCCAATGTTCAAACCGGTGAAGCACCAACCTATAAGGTTCAGGGCGACACTTACCGCAATGTTGGTGATGCATTTAACGGTGTAGACACAAGCCTTACTAATGTTCAAAACCAGATCGCTAACGTCAATAAAGACGCTTTGATGTGGGATAGTTCATTAAGCGCTTACAATGCTGCCCGTCCTGATGCAACTGGTGCTAGTGTTGCGCGCCGTATTACTGGTGTTGCTGAAGGCAATGTTAATGCGTCTTCAACTGATGCAGTTAACGGCTCACAGCTAAATGCAACCAATTTGAATGTAGAAAGTGTTACAGACCGTGTTAATACAGTTGCACAAAATACCAATAAATACCTTGGTGGTGGTGCAGATGTAGCAAACGGCGTTGCACCAAGCTTCAATGTTCAAGGTACTAAATACAATAATGTTAGTGCAGCATTTGGCGGTGTTAATGCAAACTTGACCGATATTAAAGATCAGGTTGCAAGTATCAATACCGATGCCTTGAAGTGGGATAGTGACTTAAGTGCATTTAGCGCTGCCCATGACGATGGTACAGGTACGAAAGTTGCAAGCAAGATCACTAATGTTAAGTCAGGTCGTGTAGCTGCAGATTCAACTGATGCTGTAAATGGTTCGCAACTCTTTACAACCAACACCAATATTGCAGCGGTTAGAACGACTGTTAATGATCATGCAGAACGTGTAGCTACCTATCTTGGTGGTGGGGCTGACATTATCGGCGGCACTGCGCCTACCTATAATGTTCAGGGCCAAGCTTATCGTGATGTTGGCTCAGCATTTGGCGGCGTTAACTCCAATCTTACCGATATTAAGGGTCAGATTGCTGGTATCAATAACGATGCTCTTATGTGGGATGCTACATTGGGTGCATTTAGTGCAGCTCATGACAATGGCACTGGTACTAAAGTTGCAAGCAAGATCACCAATGTTGCTGCAGGTGAAGTAAGTGCAACTTCGACGGATGCAATTAATGGCTCGCAGCTATTTACTACAAATACTCGTGTCACAACCATTGCTAATACTACATCCGCTGCTCTTGGCGGTGGTGCAGACTTGGCAAACGGTAAGGCACCTAGCTATCAGATCTCAACGATTAGTTCAGGCGTCAGTTTCCGGTCTGGTAGTGTCGACGGAGTGACTGCTTACGACGCTGATGGTTTGGTATCAAACTTTGATAATGTTGGCGATGCACTTACTCAGCTCAACACCAATGTTAACACTGTTAACACTAAGGTTGAAAATGTTAAGGCAACTGTAACGGATCTTTCTAAAAACGCTTTAGTTTGGGATGAAACAGCTAATGCATTTAGTGCAAACCATACCAAGGATGGCGTAACAACCAAGAGCAAGATTACCAATATTGCTGATGGTTCACTTACCGAGGGTTCAAGCGATGCTGTAACAGGTGGACAATTATACTCCTCCAACAGTCAAATCGCTAGCTTCTTTGGTGGTGGTGCAGCCTTTACCAATGGCACTTGGACAGCTCCAACCTTCGTTGTTAGCCAGATCGGTGCAAATGGTACGCAAACCAATGGTACATATAACAATGTTAATGATGCCTTTGGTGGTGTAAATAGCAGTGTTAATAATGTTAACCAACGTGTTACTGATGTTCAAAATCAGATTAATAATCTTGGGCCCGATGCAAATGCTCTTCGTTATGATGAGACTGCTGGTGGCTATAATGCTGGTGCAAAGAACAATCAGCCTAACAAGATTGTTAATGTTGCAAATGGTACTGTTGCCCAGAACTCTAAAGATGCGGTCAATGGTGGTCAGCTTTGGGATACAAACCAAAGAATCGATAGCATTCAAACCAGTGTTACCGATGTTGCGACCAATTCTGTCATGTATGACAAGGATTCAAGTGGTAACAAGACCAACTCGATTAGTCTAAAGGGTGCTGATGCAAGTAAGCCAGTAACCATTAATAATGTTGCTGATGGCAAGATTGAAAAAGGTTCGAAACAGGCAGTTAATGGCGGTCAGCTCTATGATTACACCAAAGAGCAAGCCCAAGTTACACTTAATGAATCGAAAGCTTACACAGATCAAAAGGTTGACAATATCGTACAAAATTCTGTAGAACAGTCTAACTACTATACAGATACGAAGTTCAACCAGCTTAACAGCAGCATTACAAATGCACGTAAAGAAGCCCGTCGTGGTGCAGCAATCGGCCTTGCCGCTGCTAGCTTGCGTTATGATGATACACCAGGTAAATTCAGCGTAGCTACCGGTGGTGGCTTCTGGAAGAGCGAAGGTGCATTGGCATTCGGTGCGGGTTATACCTCTGAAACCGGTAAAGTGCGGTCTAATATTACCGCAACAACAGCTGGCGGCGATTGGGGTGTTGGTGCAGGTGTAAGCATAACCTTGAATTAATTATGGTTTTGAAAAAACTTAAATTTACAATAATCGCTCTCGCCTTCTCCCTAATGGGGGGAGGCGAAAGCTTTTCGCAACAGCCAGAGCAAAACTACTTTCCTCATCCGCCTGAACTTTCAGTGCCAGATGGTGAACCCGGTCAGATTCGCCGTGCGATTATGCAATTTAATAATTGGACGCTTATCTGTGACGAGGACTTGCCAGCTAAAAAACAGGTTTGCAATGTTACGCAGTCAATTGTAGATCGTGCAGGTAATGTGGTTTTTAGTTGGTCTTTAGCTGCTAGTGATAATGGACAGCCGTTCTTTTTGCTTCGGGCATTGCCGACAGCTGATAAGACTAAGCCAATACAAATGTTCTTTCAAAATCGCAAGGAGCCAGTAAATATCGACTATGTTGATTGTAATGAATCGCTTTGCCTAGCACAGACGCGAGTCGGGCCAGTACTTAGCGCAGCAATTGATACAGGAGCGATGGCGTTTATTTCTTATCCATTGCAAGATGGCAGTAATTTCCAGTTTTATGCGCCATTAAAAGGCTTGAAAGAAGCAGTGCAATCGATAAAGTAGTTATTGGATTACTTGTTAAATAAGTGTAAAAGCATATTGAGATAAATACTTTTGTCGATGGTTG
Organism: Bartonella sp. HY328; assembly: GCF_025449335.1. NCBI lineage: Bacteria > Pseudomonadati > Pseudomonadota > Alphaproteobacteria > Hyphomicrobiales > Bartonellaceae > Bartonella > Bartonella sp. HY328. Next base: position 2,691,955 of record NZ_CP104883.1, on the reverse strand, counting down.
TTAGACATTGAAATTAGAATCAAGGTTTCTAGATTATAACATTTGTTGCGAGATAAATTTATAAAAGTGAAAGGTAATTGGAGTGATTGCTGATCGCTTATTGCAATAATTCTTCTATTTGTATTGATGCTATTTTTTAACTTTGTTTAAGATTTAAAAAATTGCACATATTTTGCCCTTGGCTGGATTCCGCGCTGTGGATATTGTTGGGGGAAAGCAGGAAAAAATGACATCAGATCAAAATAATAATTCACCTTCATCTATTTACCAAACCAAACCTAAGAAGAAATCTTTTTTGGCTCAGCCGGTATTTTGGCTTATCCTTTTAGTGCTTATACTGATCGTTATTGCTGGATTCTTAGTTGCTGATAAATTTGGTGGTTCCGCCACACAATCACAGCCAGCAGCAGTAGATCCGCAGGCAAATCATACAACTACTTTGATCAATAATGAATTTGCCAAGCAAGCCCAAGACGTTGGTGCAAAAAAATGTGCAGCATTATTTTCTAATTTGGGGGATGCAGTTATTAGTGGTTCGACTTATGATGCAATATATACGGGTAGTCAACAAAGTGCTGATGAAAATCCGATTGGCGCATTAATTGGTCAGGTTTATACATCTACCAATGGTCGGGGAACAGGTGTTGTTTTTGCTGCACCAACAGCTAATGGCTGTGCGGGTGTTTTGACACGGACAATCTTGCAAATGCAATCATGCGGAGAAATTGCGCAACAATTGCCAGCGGGTAGTGAACGTCTTAAGGATTTGACTGCAACAGCAGTATTCAAATTGCCAAATAATTTTAGCGTAATGCTCATGCCAGCATCCGAAACGAGCTGCGTCATCGTTACGTCGCTTAATTTGAGTGAAAAAAAATAAACCGGAATTTTACAAACATGATTGCTTTTTTTGGTAATCAAGGTTTTACATCCAGTGTTTGTGTAGGCACATAAGATTTTTTTAAAAAAATTTCTATTTATCAAAAAGGCTCCTTTTTTAAAAGGAGCCTTTTTTCGTTTAAGAGTTCAGCGAAATTTTTGCTAAGTGCAATACATGCTTGCTAACATTGGGTGGTTTTCAAATAGGCCAATGAAAAATTAACCGATATTGCCCTTATTCCGTAGCGCCCTATCAAAATATAAAAATCTTACTTTCATTATTTAATAATCATAAAATATTGTTATGTAGGCAATATTTTCCCCCTTATCATAGCCTCAAGGTCAATCATTTTTCTCTATTTTTATATTTCAATTTTTGTTGGTGATTTAGTCCTTTAAATTGCTAGTTAAAATAGTGTTATTAGTTTCTAAAAAAAATGGAACCAAATGTCTTTGTAGACGTTCATTTGTTGTTAAATCAAAAAAAATAATCGTGGATACATTAGTTAGTTAATTCTATTTAAGTTTTAAATAAATTAGCTTTCTATCTAAAGTTATCTGATTTTAAGTTCTTATTTAAATTATATAAATCATATGTTATATTTAAAAAAAGATATTTTTAAGTAAATTATAAAGTATTTACTTAAAAAAAATCATGTTCTTTTGATTTAATACTTTGTTGTTAAAATACGATGAGTGTTATGGCGGTTACAATTAATGCCGCGTTGATCATAGAAATGGATGTTATCATGAGAAATTCGACAAACCTTAATTTGAAAAAATTGGCATCTAATGCTTCTGCGGTCAAGTTTAATAATAATTTTTTTCCTCAGCTTGATATAAAGAAAACTGCCGCTGCGTTGTTGTCAGCCGGTGTTTGTATCACATCATTTCAGGTTGGAACTGCACATGCCGCTATTGCAATATCAGATAGTGGTATAGCTGCGAGTTCGCCTCCACAAACACGACCTGGGTCTAGCGGCGGCGGCGGCGCTAGCACAAGTAACACAGGCATCGCTATGGTGGGTGACGGCGATTGCTCTATTTTTGCAGGCGATACTGTTTATTCTGGCGTTTATGGTACTGATGCGAGTACGTATCTGGGCGGCATGTATGGTTTTGGTTCTCAATCAGTTAGCCGAGATTATGCAGACCCTTCAAACGCGGCAGCCAATTCAGGTATAATTAGTTATCAAAGCGCAGAGCAATCATTTGGCAACGTAACTTTTCATGGTTATGCAAATAGTGCGCAAGTTAACAATAAAACAACTGCATATGGTGTTAACTCTTTTGCAGTTGGTTGTAACTCCAAAGCTTTAGGTGTGTCTTCAACTGCTATTGGTATGAATGTACAAGCGAATGGTACAGCAAGTATTGCGATGGGGCAGAGCTCGATAGCAAATGCGGGCGGTACTATTGCGCTTGGTTTGTCGGCTCAAGCATTGGATACTGATGCTCTCGCTTTGGGTACACTATCTTATGCGTCAGTAAAAAACGCGATTGCTATTGGTTCCAACGCACAAGCTACAGGAATTGGTGCGACAGCATTGGGTTCTACCGCCAATGGTAGTAGCGATGCTGGAGTAATTGCTAGCGGTGCAGGTGCTGTGGCACTTGGCGGTAATGCAACGAAAGGCTCATCTGCAACTGGAGATGATGCTATTGCCATAGCCGGTGAATCAAGTGCAACTGCCACTTCGGCAATAGCCATTGGCAGAGGATCTGCTGCATCAAAAAATTTATCTATAGCAATTGGTGATGGTACTCAAAGCACGATCGTCGGTGGTGTTGCTCTTGGAGCTAATTCTATCGCTTCGGTTGACGCTGGCGTGTCAGGCTTTGATCCTTTCAGCAATGCAGCATCTACAACGACTGGTGGTACTTGGGTTAGTACCACAGGTTCAGTCAGTGTTGGCAGTGGTTCAACCATAACAAGACAAATTACCGGTCTTGCAGCAGGTACTAATGATACTGATGCCGTTAACATCGCACAGCTTAAACAAATGCGTGCTTATGCTGCTCAAGGATGGAATATATCAGTTGGCGGCGGTGAGGCAAGTAATGTTGGCCTTGGAAGCCAAGTTGATTTTAGTGCTGGAAATTCTGGTAATTTGTTGGTTACAAAAGGAACAGATAACAATAATATCAGCTTTGAACTTGCAGAAAATATTAGTGTAAGCAGTGTTAAGGCTGGTAACTCTTTGTTGAACACTAATGGCCTTGCAATCACTGTTGGTGATGGCTCAACAGCCCTTAGCGCAACTGGTCTTACAATTGCTAATGGTCCAAGTGTGACCACATCAGGTATTAATGCTGCGAGTAAGAAAGTAACTAATCTTGCTGATGCAACCTTATCAGAAACTTCAACAGATGCAGTAACTGGTAAGCAATTAAACGAAACCAATACCAATTTGGCAACGACTAATACTAATCTTGATACAACCAATGCAAATTTGGCAACGACTAATAGCAATGTGACTGCGCTTAATAGCAAGGTTAATGACCATGCTACAAATATTAACGCGGCACTTGGCAGTGGTGATATTACAGATGGTACAGCGCCAAGCTTTAGCATTCAAGGCGTTGTAAAGGACAGCGTTGCTGCTGCATTGACTGCAGCTGATACCGCAATCACCACGAACAAGGATAATATTGCAACCAATACGACTAATATCGCAACAAATTCTACTGATATTGCTAGCCTTCAAGCCAATGCTTTACAATATAGCGGCGGTGTATTTACGGCGACCCGTAATGGTTCATCTCAAAAAATTACTGGTGTTGCCAATGGTACTGCAGATAGTGACGCGGTAAACTATGGTCAGTTAAGTGATGCAATCAGTGGCGCTTCTTGGAGCCTTTCCGTTGGTGGTGAAAATTCTACCAAGATTGGTAATGGTGCAACCGTTGATTTTAGTGCTGGAAGTTCTGGTAATTTATTGGTTACAAAAGGAACAGATAACAATAATATCAGCTTTGAACTTGCAAAAAATATTGATGTAACCAGTGTTACAGCCGGTAATTCTTTGTTGAATACTAATGGTCTTGCAATCACTGTTGGTGATGGCTCAACAGCCCTTACTGCAACTGGTCTTACAATTGCTAATGGTCCAAGTGTGACCACATCAGGTATTAATGCTGCGAGTAAGAAAGTAACTAATCTTGCTGATGCAACCTTGTCAGAAACTTCAACAGATGCAGTAACTGGTAAGCAATTAAACGAAACCAATACCAATTTGGCAACGACTAATACTAATCTTGATACAACCAATGCAAATTTGGCAACGACTAATAGCAATGTGACTGCGCTTAATAGCAAGGTTAATGACCATGCTACAAATATTAACGCGGCACTTGGCAGCGGTGATATTACAGATGGTACAGCGCCAAGCTTTAGCATTCAAGGCGTTGTAAAGGACAGCGTTGCTGCTGCATTGACTGCAGCTGATACCGCAATCACCACGAACAAGGATAATATTGCAACCAATACGACTAATATTGCGACAAATTCTACTGATATTGCTAGCCTTCAAGCCAATGCTTTACAATATAGCGGCGGTGTATTTACGGCGACCCGTAATGGTTCATCTCAAAAAATTACTGGTGTTGCCAATGGTACTGCAGATAGTGACGCGGTAAACTATGGTCAGTTAAGTGATGCAATCAGTGGCGCTTCTTGGAGCCTTTCCGTTGGTGGTGAAAATTCTACCAAGATTGGTAATGGTGCAACCGTTGATTTTAGTGCTGGAAGTTCTGGTAATTTATTGGTTACAAAAGGAACAGATAACAATAATATCAGCTTTGAACTTGCAAAAAATATTGATGTAACCAGTGTTACAGCCGGTAATTCTTTGTTGAATACTAATGGTCTTGCAATCACTGTTGGTGATGGCTCAACAGCCCTTACTGCAACTGGTCTTACAATTGCTAATGGTCCAAGTGTGACCACATCAGGTATTAATGCTGCGAGTAAGAAAGTAACTAATCTTGCTGATGCAACCTTGTCAGAAACTTCAACAGATGCAGTAACTGGTAAGCAATTAAACGAAACCAATACCAATTTGGCAACGACTAATACTAATCTTGATACAACCAATGCAAATTTGGCAACGACCAATAGCAATGTAACTGCGCTTAATAGTAAGGTTAATGACCACGCTACAAATATTAACGCGGCACTTGGCAGCGGTGATATTACAGATGGTACAGCGCCAAGCTTTAGCATTCAAGGCGTTGTAAAGGACAGCGTTGCTGCTGCATTGACTGCAGCTGATACCGCAATCACCACGAACAAGGATAATATTGCAACCAATACGACTAATATTGCGACAAATTCGACCGATATTGCTAGCCTTCAAGCCAATGCCTTACAATATAGCGGCGGTGTATTTACGGCGACCCGTAATGGTTCATCTCAAAAAATTACTGGCGTTGCCAATGGTACTGCAGATAGTGACGCGGTAAATTATGGTCAGTTAAGTGATGCAATCAGTGGCGCTTCTTGGAGCCTTTCCGTTGGTGGTGAAAATTCTACCAAGATCGGTAATGGTGCAACCGTTGATTTTAGTGCTGGAAGTTCTGGTAATTTATTGGTTACAAAAGGAACAGATAACAATAATATCAGTTTTGAACTTGCAAAAAATATTGATGTAACCAGTGTTACAGCCGGTAATTCTTTGTTGAATACTAATGGTCTTGCAATCACTGTTGGTGATGGCTCAACAGCCCTTACTGCAACTGGTCTTACAATTGCTAATGGTCCAAGTGTGACCACATCAGGTATTAATGCTGCGAGTAAGAAAGTAACTAATCTTGCTGATGCAACCTTATCAGAAACTTCAACAGATGCAGTAACTGGTAAGCAATTAAACGAAACCAATACCAATTTGGCAACGACTAATACTAATCTTGATACAACCAATGCAAATTTGGCAACGACCAATAGCAATGTAACTGCGCTTAATAGTAAGGTTAATGACCACGCTACAAATATTAACGCGGCACTTGGCAGCGGTGATATTACAGATGGTACAGCGCCAAGCTTTAGCATTCAAGGCGTTGTAAAGGACAGCGTTGCTGCTGCATTGACTGCAGCTGATACCGCAATCACCACGAACAAGGATAATATTGCAACCAATACGACTAATATTGCGACAAATTCGACCGATATTGCTAGCCTACAAGCCAATGCTTTACAATATAGCGGCGGTGTATTTACGGCGACCCGTAATGGTTCATCTCAAAAAATTACTGGCGTTGCCAATGGTACTGCAGATAGTGACGCGGTAAATTATGGTCAGTTAAGTGATGCAATCAGTGGCGCTTCTTGGAGCCTTTCCGTTGGTGGTGAAAATTCTACCAAGATCGGTAATGGTGCAACCGTTGATTTTAGTGCTGGAAGTTCTGGTAATTTATTGGTTACAAAAGGAACAGATAACAATAATATCAGTTTTGAACTTGCAGAAAATATTGATGTAACCAGTGTTACAGCCGGTAATTCTTTGTTGAACACTAATGGCCTTGCAATTACTGTTGGTGATGGCTCAACGGCCCTTAGCGCAACTGGTCTTACAATTGCTAATGGTCCAAGTGTGACCACATTAGGTATTAATGCTGCGAGTAAGAAAGTAACTAATCTTGCTGATGCAACCTTATCAGAAACTTCAACAGATGCAGTAACTGGTAAGCAATTAAACGAAACCAATACCAATTTAGCAACGACTAATACTAATCTTGATACAACCAATGCAAATTTGGCAACAACCAATAGCAATGTGACTGCGCTTAATAGCAAGGTTAATGACCATGCTACAAATATTAACGCGGCACTTGGCAGCGGTGATATTACAGATGGTACAGCGCCAAGCTTTAGCATTCAAGGTACAGCCTATGATAATGTAAGTTCAGCCTTTAGCGGTGTTGATACAAGTTTAAATGCAATTAAGGGGCAGATTAATAGTATAGACACCGATGCACTCAAATGGGATACGACAATAAATTCGTTTAATGCTTCTCGCATTAATGACAATGGTGAATCAACCGCTAGTAAAATCACCAATGTTGCTGCAGGGGATATAAGCGCAAATTCAACCGATGTTATCAATGGTTCGCAATTATATTCGACCAATGAGAGTATAAACTCAGTTGCAAATCTTACTTCAAGCGCACTTGGTGGCGGTGCTGATCTTGCGAATGGTGTGTTGCCAAGCTTTCAGATTTCAACCATCGTTGCTAATGATGCGCGGATGTTGCGTTCTGGTTCATTAGTTTCGACTTATGATAGTGTTGACAGTGCATTAACCCAGTTAGATACCAACATTAATGTTGTAAATGATAAGGTGGAAGCAGTTAGTAGCAATGTAAGCAATCTTAGTTCCAATGCATTGCTTTGGGATGATACAGCAGGTGCTTTTAACGCAGGCCGTACAGTCGATGGTGAAGTAACCAAGAGTAAAATAACAAATGTTGCAGATGGTTCATTGGAAGAAAATTCAAGTGATGCAGTAAATGGTGGACAACTCTACTCATCAAATAGTCAAATAGCAAGTTTCCTCGGTGCTGGTGCAGCCTTTATCAATGGTACTTGGACCGCTCCTAATTTTGTGATTAGTCAAATTGATACAAGCGGCAATAAAACCAGCGCAAATTATGGAAATGTTGGTGATGCCCTTACTGGTGTTAGCAGTAGCATTGATAATGTTAACCAACGTGTCAGTGATGTGCAAAGCCAAATAGATAATATGGGTCCAGATGAGGATGCGTTGCGTTATGACGAAAGTGCTGGTGGTTATGATGCCGGATCCAAGAATAACCAACCAAACAAGATTGTTAATGTTGAAAATGGTACAATCGCTCAAAACTCAAAAGACGCAGTAAATGGCGGACAGCTTTGGGACACTAATCAAAGGATTGATCAAATTCAAAGTAACGTCAATGATGTTGCAACTAATGCTGTAACCTATGATAAGGACGAAAATGGTAATAAAACCAACTCAATTAGTCTGAAAGGAGCTGATGCCAGTAAGCCAGTTGTTATTAATAATGTGGCAGATGGTAAGATTGAGAAAGATTCAAAGCAGGCGGTAAATGGTGGTCAGCTTTATGATTATACTAAGGAGCAAATGCAAGTCACCCTTAATGACTCCAAAGCTTATACTGATCAAAGAATTGAAAGTATGACTCAGAATTCGGTTGAACAAGCTAATTATTATACTGATGCTAAGTTTAATCAGCTTAACGGTAGTATTAATGATGTTCGTAAAGAAGCACGACAAGCTGCCGCTATCGGACTTGCAGCCTCTAGCTTACGTTTTGATTCAACTCCTGGCAAGATAAGTATTGCAGCTGGTGGTGGCTTCTGGAAGAGTGAAGGTGCTTTTGCAGTAGGTGCTGGCTACACATCTGAAACAGGTAAAGTACGCGCTAATGTTACAGCTACATCTGCCGGAGGTGATTTTGGTGTTGGTGCCGGTGTTAGTTTCACGCTGAATTAATCGGTAACTGCAAAAATAAACCCTTGCCATATTGCGCTTAAATGTGGTTTGGTAAGGGTTTGATGCATTAAATATTTTTGATGACAAAACATATATAATAAATTAGCCTATTTGGTAAATTAACCAATAGGCTTTTTTGATAAATCTAAATAAGATGTGCTTTCAATTTGCACTTTTAAGCAAAATTATTCATCAGCTTAACTAAAGGCATTATTCCTGTAGTAGTATATTTTGATTTGCTTTTTTTTGTAGTGGCTTTACCATATTAATCAAAATTTGAGCAAATTGTTCATATTCCTTATCACGAGGACTGCGCTCTCGCCAAAATAATGAAATGTCACGTTTAGGATGACTATGTTTGAAATTTAAAATTTTCAAATTTTTTAAATTACTATCATCGATACAAGCAATTTGTGGAATTAGCGTTACGCCAAAATCATTAGCAACTAATTGCAATAGCGTGGTAAGACTGGTTGCGCCATATTCTTGCAAATAATTATTGGTGCTGCAAATATCAAGCGCTTGATCACGTAAACAATGGCCTTCTTCAAGCAGGAGTAATTGTGTAATATCTATATCATCGACATTATCTACGCCGTTATCGTAACGCTGCTCTTGTTTTGAAGTGCCAAGGTAAAACGGATCAGAAAATAAGTGTTTAGATTTTACTGCATCTATAGGAAAAGGTTCGGCAGCTAATGCTAAATCTAAATTGCCGATCGCTAATTCACTTGCTAATGTCGTTGTTTTCGCTTCACGTAATTCTAATGAAAGATTGGGGTAGTTTTGTTTGATGACTGGTAAAAGGCTAGGTAGAAGATACGGGGCGAGAGTGGGAATAATACCAATACGTAAAATTCCATGAAACGGACCGCGATACAGTGAGGACATCTCATCAAGTGTTTTCATTTGCTTCAATATAGAACGAATAATTGGCAAAAAGTCGCGTCCAGTAGTTGTTAATATAACGCCTTTTGGCATACGTTCAAAAAGCAAAAGGCCTATAGATTTTTCCATCTCCGCAATTTGCACTGATAAAGCTGGTTGGGAAACGCCAACCTTGTCCGCCGCTGCACCAAAATGACGAGTGTTAGCCAAAGCCTCAAAATAACGCATTTGTCTTATAGTAAACATAAATGAATAAATCCTGATTTAATAGAATGCGTTTTACATGAAGAACATTCAAATAGAAAAAATATTGATTTACTTAGATGGTAACTGAATTAAATGAAATTATATCATTTAAATTTAATAAAACGAAATAGTTTTATTTAATATTAAAAGATTTAAACAATAAAATGTGAGTTATTAATTTAAAATATTTTTATATATACACTACCTAAAGAATATACAATATATTTATTTTTTTGCCTTTATTCCTATTTGCATTCTTACAGTTTATTAGTTTAATTTTAAATGCTAAATCACTTGATTAATGTTAAATAAATTAGTTTTCCGGCAAAATAATTTTTCTTTAGATAGTGTTTTTTAGTCTGCAAAATAAAATCTCCTATTTTAAATAGCTATATTTTCCTATTGTTAACCCAAATAATTACGAAAATTGCTTAAAGCCGCGCACTAAATGGTAAATTTGTTCAAAAAGAGTTTGGTAAAGAGATATTTCGCGCTTTACATAGGGTATCAGAATAGGTTTAGTAGGTTTTATATTTAAAGATTTTTCTTGGGTGTTGTATGCGCCTTAAATCGGAGTGTTTTTCAATAAGCTTTACATTCTGGTGCATTAGATACACTCAAATTGGAAAGGATAATGCCAGCATGAAGGTTTTGGTCTGTGTGAAGCGTGTCGTAGATTATAATGTTAAAGTCCGTGTAAAAAGCGACGGTTCAGGTGTTGATCTTGCTAATGTCAAAATGTCGATGAATCCATTTGACGAGATTGCGGTAGAAGAAGCTATCCGTCAAAAGGAAGCTGGTGTTTTTAATGAAGTGATTTTGTTGTCAGTTGGTCCACAAGCTGCCCAAGATGTTTTGCGTACAGGCCTTGCGATGGGCGCAGACCGCGCTATTTTGGTTAAAACCGGTAGTGTTGTTGAGCCATTAAATGTAGCTAAAGCGGTAAAGGCCGTCACTGAAAATGAAAAGCCTGATATGGTTTTTCTTGGTAAACAAGCAATTGATGATGATAGCAATCAAACGGGGCAAATGCTTGCTGCATTATTAGCATGGCCACAAGCAACTTTTGCATCTAAACTGGAAATTGCCGGAGAAAAGGCAATTGTTGCTCGCGAGGTGGATAGTGGTATTGAAACAATTGCAGTGACGCTGCCAGCTGTTTTAACCGTTGATCTTCGCTTGAATGAACCCCGTTATGCTTCTCTTCCTAATATCATGAAGGCTAAGAAAAAAACGATTGATGAAACCAGTCTTGAAGAACTTGGTATTGATGCAAGCCCACGGCTAAGTATTTTAAATGTTGAAGAGCCGCAAGGGCGCAAAGCTGGCATCAAAGTTGCAAGCGCCGAAGAGCTGGTGGCTAAACTAAAAAATGAAGCTGGAATTTTTTAAGGAAGGGAAAAAAATGGCGATTCTTATTTTAGCTGAACATGATAGTGTGAACCTTTCCGAACAAACCGCAAAGACATTGCTTGCTGCGCAAAAAATCGGTGGTGATATTGATATTTTAGTTGCCGGACATAATGTTGGTAATATTGCTGCTGCTGCTGCTAAATTATCTGGGGTTAGAGCTGTATTGGTAGGGGATGCGCCCCATCTTGAGCACCAGTTGGCAGAGCCTGTTGCCGATCTCATGCTATCACGCAGTAATTTTTATGATTATTTGCTGAGCCCAGCAACCTCTAGGGGTAAAAATATATTGCCGCGCGTTGCCGCTTTGCTTGATGTGATGCAGATTTCAGACATTGTAGAAGTGGTTGATAGCTGCACATTTAAGCGCCCAATCTATGCTGGTAACGCTATTGAGACGGTAAAAAGCGATGAGGATAAAAAGGTTATCACTGTGCGCACAACCGCTTTTAGTGGTGTTATTGAAGAAAATGGCAATGCCAGAATTGAAGCGGTTGGGCCGCCGGAAGATAAAGGCTTGTCGCAGTTTATCAAGGCCGACGTTACGGCTAATGAGCGTCCTGAACTCACCTCTGCTAAAGTTATTGTGTCAGGTGGGCGCGCCTTTGGTTCAGAAGAGCAGTTCATGCAGTTATTATTGCCGCTTGCTGATAAATTAGGTGCTGCAATTGGGGCAAGTCGTGCGGCGGTTGATGCTGGTTATGCCCCTAATGATTGGCAGGTCGGCCAAACGGGTAAGGTTGTTGCACCTGCACTTTACATTGCAATTGGTATTTCCGGGGCTATACAACATTTGGCTGGTATGAAAGATTCAGGCATTATTGTTGCGATTAATAAGGACGAAGAAGCACCAATCATGCAGATCGCAGATTACGCTTTGGTTGGTGACTTATTTGATATTGTACCAAAGCTAAATGACCTACTTTAAGCTTTAATCCATTTTAGCTCTTTGGAAAGCGTATCAAAATCACGCTTTCCAAAGCAGTATCTATTTTTCATGTTTAAAAATTTAATTGGAATTTAATAAAGGCGTTGATTGCCAGACATTATTTCTGAAACTTGTGGTAAGTTTTCATTAATAGTTAAATCATAGCTATGATAAATATCGACATCTTCAACAGTGCAGCCATCATAAATATGTGTTTGCTAATTTGAAATAACCCATTCTTTATTAAATGCTTTTGCAAAGCAATTGTTATTACGGAAAGCTAAAGCTAGCCGTTTAATTTAAATTTAGCATTGTCATCAATAATAATAATACAATTCTTATTTATAATTTTGTTCCGCGTCGCACGGCATTCCTTTTAGCTTCACTTTCATTGTTCATAGATTTAAAAAAACATGTGTTCGTTAAAAAAATACTATGTTCGCTCTTGCCAAAAGAAATTTCATGACATAAACATGTTATGTTATTTTATAACATTTAGTTTGTCGCAGTTTTTTGTTTATGAAAGAGGCTTGGTTTATGTCTGATATTATTTCAAAATGCGTGGGTGCATTTGGTGCAACAGCACTTCTTTTAACTCCAGTTGCCAGTTTTGCAAATAGTGGCGCGCAGCAGGTTGCAGCCGCAGAACATGATCATGCTCACGAACATTCGCACGCCCATGCGCATGATGAAGAGCACGGCCACAGTGATCCAATTTATAAGGGCTATTTTAAAGATGACCAAGTAAAAGCGCGCGAACTTACTGATTGGGATGGTGATTGGCAGTCCGTTTATCCGTATTTGATGGATGGTTCGCTTGAATCTGTTTTGGAAGCCAAAGCGAAAAAAGGCCCCCAAACAATTGAGGAATATCGTGATTATTATAAAACAGGTTATAATACCGATATTAATCGTATTGTTATTGATGGCAGTAAGGTTACCTATTATAAGGATGGTAAATCTTATAGCGGTGATTACGCAAATGATGGTCACGAAATACTTACCTATAAAAAGGGCAATCGCGGTGTAAGGTTTATTTTCAAGAAAACCTCTGGCGATGCAGATGCACCACAATTTATCCAATTTAGCGATCATGGTATTTTCCCAGCGAAAGCGGAACATTACCATCTTTACATGGGTAATGACCGCGCTGAATTGCTAAAAGAAATGGATCATTGGCCAACCTATTACCATTCATCATTAAATGCCAAGCAAATTGCTGATGAAATGCTTGCCCATTAAAGTTGCTAAGCTGATTTAAAAGTTTTCCGATCATGATCATTCCCATGATCGGCGCGCGCCAGAATGTTTATGTATAAGCTCCAATTTATCACACCTATTCTGGCGCGTTTTTTTTATCTCGATTTTCATAACGATAGTTAAACTGCTGTAACAAAAATATTGGCTTTAATTAGCATTGCAAAAAAATTGGTTTTGCTGGCAATGTTTGATATGAGCTCATATAAATCTGACACTAACCGATATTCTAAAAAATAATTGAATTGTCAGTCTGTTAACCAAATATAGTAAGCATTATTAAAATGCTCTTGGTGTTCTGTGTTGTTATCATAACAGTCACGTCGAAGTAATCTTCATCCAACGCGCCCAGCAAATACGCATAGCCATCAATGATTAAGCTTGTTCTTATATCACTTAACCATTTACTGATATTTTGGTCGCATCATTCGAAAATGATGGTTGTAGATGTACGACTATTTATCTCGCTAAATTCCCAAGGAAATTATTCCCAAGTTTTTGATATAGCTTTTGCTTATCTAGTTGATTTTTTAAAAATGCATATTTGCTTTTTGGGATACAGATAGCGCTACAAATTTTCATTTGCAATTAAATGTAAGATTTTAAAAGTAAATTGTTTTTTTATTTGCGCAGTGTTTTTTTGTCTTTATAAGATTAAATAGATTATTCTATTTAAGACTGCAACGCAAATTTCAATCAAGGCTAAAAATGAAAAAAATTACAATCCTTCTTGGTGGGCAGTTAGAAGTAACGCCGCGATTGATGGGGCAAATTGCTGGGAGTACTATTATTGCTGCTGATAGTGGTATTCGACATGCTGAAACATTGGGTGTTGAACCTTTCTTATGGTTAGGTGATTTTGATTCGACCCAAGAAGCTGATTTTGCCCGTTATAGTGAACTTCGTCGTCAATCTTATCCCGTTGAAAAAGACATGACGGATGGTGAAATTGCCGTTCATGTTGCTTTGGCTGAAGGGGCAGATGAAATAATATTATGTGGTGCTTTTGGTGGTAGTCGCAGTGATCATGCATTGCTGCATATGACTATGGCTGCGGCTATGGCGCAAAAGGGTATCAAAATTTTATTGACAAGTGGCACAGAGGAGGGGGTTCCTCTTGCGCCGGGCGATTATGCGCTTGATTTGCCTAATGATACGCTGTTTAGCATCATTGCATTTTCGCAAATGTCAGAATTTTCCATTCAAGGCGCCCAGTGGCAATTGCAAAATGCGCAATTGGATTTTGGCTCTTCGCTTACTTTATCCAATAGGGTTAAAGGAACGCTTTTTGTTTCATTTGAAAGCGGATCTGGTATTCTTATTGCTAATTTGAACGAATAATTAGCTGACTATTGCTTTTAACTCGCCAATATTTGCAACATATCATACTTATTCATCAATTGTTCATCACTTATAGATTAAGTTTGGGATAAAGCATGATTTCATGGTAACAAAAAAGTTGACTGATTGGCTATTTATTCTGTCTTGTTTTAGCCGTATTATCAACACATGATGGTGAAATCAGATATTGATTTGAGAGAGGTATTTATTATGTTGAAACGTATTTCAGTTATCGCTGTTACCGCAATTATGGGTTTTGCAGCAGTTGGTTGTACCCAGCAAGAACAGCGTACTGCTGGTTATGGTGTGGGTGGTGCAGCGCTTGGTGCGCTTGCCGGTGGTGCGATTACTGGTTCTGGTCGTGGCGCGCTTGCTGGTGCAGCTATTGGTGGCGCTGCAGGTACCCTTCTTGGTGTAGCCCAAACACGTAATGGTGTTCAATATTGTAACTATCGCGATGCTTATGGCCGCGTATATCAAGCGCCTTGCAACTAATAACTTATTTTAGTTGAAAATATTAAAGCAGCGTTTGCATCATGCAGCGCTGCTTTTTATATTTAAATAACTGATGGAATAAATTGATAAATATGCTTCATACCAGCAAAAAGCGCTGCTATATCTAAATAACAGCGCTTTAAAATCAAATATTTAAATTAAATATTTTTATTTAATGATCATAACAGGGCGTTCACTCATCGCCATCACTTCAGAGGCTTGGCTACCAAGAATAAGACGGTTAACACCACGCCGGCCATGGGAGGCAACAATAATGAGATCTGCATCATGCTCATTGGCTGCATCAACAATACCAGCCGCTGCCAATTGATTTTCCGCATGGATACCCTGTGCTTTTACATTAAGCTGATGGGCTTTATTCAAAGCAGATTCAAGAATCCTTTTTGCACTTGATTCCATTTCCTTACGGAAATCTTCAAAAGCCCCAGGGCTTGATGCCCATTCTGCGCCCATAACAATACCATAAGAAGGCATCATACTGGTAACGGTTACGATAAATAACTCACCACCTGTTTTCACTGCAAGCTCAATTGCTGCATCAACGCCTTTTTCAGCAAGTTCTGACCCATCTGTTGCAACTAAAATTTTCTCATACATTTGCAAGACTCCTTACCTGCTTACCAATAATGGTCAGATCTTTTGTCGATAACATTTTACCACTTACGGTGATGATTAGCTTTGCTTCCCATCCCCATTATATAGCTCAAATGCTATTGTACTTTTCTGCCCTTACACTATAGATATTGGCATGTTTCATCAAAAAAACAACTAATTTTGCGCATAAATATGCAAAAATTCACTCGATTTGCGTCCTTTTTTACTTGTTTTTAGAGCAAATATATTTACCTTGCTAAAATATTGATTATAATCAATTGCTATTGCTGTTTTTTGTTTGATTGTGCGTTTTCAAATCTTAAGTGGTGGCTAAAAATTAACAAATATACATTATTGCTGGCTTTTGGTTAGATAATTGCCACATTTGCCCTATAGTCGCGATAAAGTAAAGTTTTGTTGCGTGATGAAATGTTGGATTGTAAAGCAATGCAGTAAATGGTGCTTATGGTTCTTGTTATTTTACTTAAAAATTCGTTTCATAAATATCTTATAAATTATTAAAATGGTTTTTAAGGTAATTACATAAAAAATTTATGTCAGTGGCATTTCGACCAAATAATTATAATAAATGCGTTGAAGGTAATTGGAAATAGTTTAATGTTTAGATTTTTAGCTTTAATTTTATCGCTTGGCTTAGCTGCTTTTTCTTTTTCTTCCGCTTTTGCTAATCCATATATTGTTGTGGATGCACAGACCGGTCGGGTACTTGCTCATAAAGATGCCTTTGATCGCTGGTATCCTGCGTCTCTTACTAAATTAATGACCGCTTATGTGACATTTCGCGCTTTACAACGCGGTGAAATCGATCTTGAAACACCTATTCGTATCACGCAAACTGCTGCACAATTGCCGCCAAGTAAGTCTGGTTATAAGGCCGGCTCAACCTTAACTCTTGATACGGCTTTGAAAATCATGATGGTAAAGTCAGCCAATGATATAGCCACATCAATTGGTACCGCAATTGGAGGGTCAGATGCAGCTTTTGTTGCGCGCATGAATGCGGAAGCAACAAGAATTGGCATGATCGGTAGCCACTTTGCTAATGCAAGTGGTTTGCCAGATCCTGCTAATTATTCAACAGCTCGTGATCTAGCGGTATTAGCAGCGCAAATCCGCCGTGAATTTCCGCAATATGCTCATTATTTCAATATCCCCGCCATCGATTATGGCAATGGTGCTAAGTTAGTGCCTAATACTAATAATCTGATTGGCCGTTTCAATGGTGCAGATGGCATGAAGACAGGTTTTATCTGTTCCTCTGGCTTTAACCTTGCAGCTTCCGCAACCCGAAAAGGGCGGATTCTTGTCGCGGTCGTTCTTGGCGCAGAGCGAATTGATCAAAGAGAAGGTTTATCTGCGCAATTATTAAATGATGGCTTTAAGACCCCAGGTTCGCAGCAATTAACATTGGTGACATTGCGCCCCTATGGCAGCAAATTATCACAAGCCACGGATTTGCGCCAGACGATTTGCACTGAAACCGCTTGGCAGGAGCGTTTACAATATCGCGATGAAGATGGGAAAATTCAGTTTTCCTCGCCTTTTATGACAGCATTAGATATAAATAATATTGCTGCAGTTCCCGTCCGTTTGCTTGCCGCACCACCTGTTTTAAAAGCAGGGCAGGTGCCTGATTGGAAAGTACCAGTGCCAATTGCTAAGCCTTCTTTTTAAGGCTCCTTTATTGGCCATATTTGCATGAAATTTATATCACACATATTACGCTATTTAAGGCAACTCCCTTAAATAGCGTTTTTTAGTTTTTACTGGTATCCAAAAATGCCAATTGCATTAAACCATTGCAATATAAACCGTCATACAACAATAATAATGTTCATAGCTTTTCTATCAAAGTTAGATTTTAGACCTTGTGAACTAATTGAAAAGTTAATGCTGTTAACTATTCATTCACCATAAGTCTATAGATATTATAAAGGAAAGAGGATCAATCTAATGGTCCACTGATTTGATTTGATAATCTGCTTGCCTTATCGGCCAGCCAATGACGGGAGATCCAGCTGTGACATCCATGCTCGCGGACAATTTGGATTTTAAAACTTCGCCTGCATCTATGGCTGTGCAGCGTTGGGCGCGCCGTCTTAGTGTTGGCCCGTTCTTCCGGTGGCGTTTTAGTGGCTTTACGCCGCAACAGATTTTAAATCGTCCAATTGATTTACATTTGGCAGATCCATATCTTGCCCACGAGTTTTATCATGGTCGGTTTCCGCTTGCTGGCCGCATTGTTCAAACGGGTTCGATTTCGCCGTTTGTCGTTGTGCCCCCCACAAGAGAGTGGCAAAATGCTTTGCATGATTTTAGTTGGTTACGCCATATGGCAGCCGCACAAACTGAACTTGCCAATGCCCATGCACGCTCGCTTTTAAGTGACTGGATTGACATTTGTGGCAAGCGTATACAAGGCAATATTTGGGATGGTGCGGTCACGGCTGGGCGTATTATTTCTTGGCTCACCTATTCCGATATTCTTTATGAAAGCGGCAATGCAGCATTTAAAAAGCGTTTTTTAAGATCGCTTGGTTTACAGGTGCGTTATTTACGCACCGTTGTTAAAACCATGGATATGACTGAACATCGTTTGCTTGCCCATGTTGCGCTTACCATGGCGGCTTTAGCTCTACCTGTTTCGCCAAGGGTTGCAAAACGTACAATTGGCAAGTTAGAACGTGAATTGCAAAGGCAAATCTTGCCTGATGGTGGTCATATTTCGCGAAATCCGGCTATTTTATTAATGCTTTTATCGCATCTTATTGCACTGCGTCATTGCTTTGCTCAAGGCGGAGAAGAAGTGCCGGAAATTTTACATGCAGCAGTTGAACGTATGCTGCCTGCCTTGCGTTTTTTTCAGCATCGCGATCAAAGTATTGGCAATTTTAACGGTGTTGGTCCTTTACTATCCGATCGTCTTGATATTATTTTGCAATCCGATGAAACAGCAGGCAATCCGTTTAGTCATGCGCCTCATTCAGGTTATCAGCGCTTGGCAACAGGTGGTACAACAATTCTTGCCGATACGGGTAAGACCCCAAATGGCGCGATTTCTAAGACAGCTAATGCAGGGTGTCTGTCTTTTGAATTGTCATCAGGCATTAAAAAATTCGTTGTCAATTGCGGTGTTGATCCTTATGGACCGGAAGATTTTCGGTTTTTTGGCCGGTTAACTGCTGCTCATTCGACTGCAACCATTAATGATACTTCTTCATGTCGGTTTCGCCGGCTTGGGCGTGCAGATAGCGCTATTACCTCTGGGCCTTCCAAGGTGATTGTTAAACGGCTTGAGCAAGACGGGCAAGCAGGTTTTATTGCGCTTCATGATGGCTATGCTCGCAGCTTTAATCTATTGCATCAACGCACCATGATGTTGTCAAATGATGGCATGGTTTTGGAAGGTGCCGATTCATTTTTGAAAGCTAACAAGGCTCAATCTTTTAAGGGGTCAAAAAATATAGCCACCATCCGCTTTCATTTGCATCCAGATGTCGAGGTTAGTCGCCGCGAAAATGGCGCATTGCGCTTAGAGGTCATGGGAGCTGACATTTGGAGTTTTCAAACGGATGCACCACATCACTTGGAAGACTCTATTTATTTTTGCGGCCTTAAAGGCCCAACTAAAACTCGGCAAATTGTAATCTCTTGCGATATTGCCAAGGTGAATGAAGTCTATTGGGCATTTGAGCGGTTGACACCGATTGCAAAAAGCCAACCAGCTTCACCGCTTGAATTTTCGGTTGATGATATCTGATCTATCTTGAAATTAAATTCTGGTTGGGTTGATAAATGGGATAAATAAAATAATTTGTAAAAAAGGGTTTATACTTCTTGCGAATTGTTCTAAAAATCCCATTTGTTAAACAAAGAATTTTGACTTGTTACTGTAAGAGTAGTAAAAGAGTTTAAAATTCCAGCCATTGAGGGTAGACATATGGAAAAATTTACAAAGCTCACTGGCGTTGCTGCTGCCTTGCCAATTGTCAATATCGACACAGATATGATCATTCCAAAGGATTATCTTAAAACGATTAAACGCACTGGGCTTGGAAAAGGTCTTTTTGCAGAGCTGCGCTATAATGAGGATGGTTCTGATAATCCTGATTTCGTGCTTAATCAACCTGCTTATCAACATGCGCAAATTCTCGTAACAGGTGATAATTTTGGCTGCGGCTCTTCGCGCGAGCATGCGCCTTGGGCACTTGCAGATTTTGGTATTCGTTGTGTTATCTCGACATCTTTTGCCGATATTTTTTACAATAACTGTTTCAAAAACGGTATTTTGCCAATTAAGGTATCGCAAGAAGAGCTAGAATCTTTGCTTGATGACGCAACACTGGGATCAAATGCAACATTAAGTGTTGATCTTGAAACGCAGGAAATTAGACGACCAGATGGCGGTGTTGTTAAATTTTCTATTGATGAATTCCGCCGTCATTGTATGCTTAATGGTCTTGATGATATTGGTTTGACTTTGCAAAAAGTGTCTGAAATTGATACCTTTGAAAAAAGTGAAGCGCAAATTCATCCCTGGGCATAGATGCGCAATATATAATTTTTTTAACAGGTACAGAACATATTGTTGTTCTGTACCTTGATTTTGTTTAGCTCTGGCTTAAATTTATCCTATACAATATCATCGTTGAAAATTATTTTTTGTATAGCTCCGTATTGGATGTCACGCTGGCGTTAATCTATACGTCATAAAAAATGTAATCTTGTTTATATTCCTCGTATTTCTTTACCGATTTGGATTAAAACTATTGGTAATTTCAAACCGACGCGATATATCAAACAAAATTGCCTGATGGGTTTGAAAGTAAGTATTATATGGCGCGTATCGACCAAAGCCGAGATTGGAAAGTAAAGCTTGCCCCGTCTCTTGGCGAACTAGATTCTCTTACAATTGAGGCTTATGCTCAATTACCGGAAAAATTCCGCGCTTTATGTGGGGATTTAATTATTAATGTAACAGATTTTCCTGAAGACCAAATTATCGAAGATATGGGGTTGGATTCGCCATTTGAATTGCTGGGTCTTTTTGAAGGCAATGGCATCGGTGAGCGGTTTAGTTTCCCAACAGGTGAACAGCAAAATCGGATGACAATTTTTCGCCGTGCGATACTCGACTATTGGTCAGAAAATCCTGAAACATTAGGCGACATTATTACACAAATTCTTATTTACGAAATTGGTAATCATTTTGGATTATCCGATAAGGATATGGAACAGGTTGAGGAAGCGGCAGAAAGCTGCTTGTAAAATAATTTATTAGCATTTACTAAAAATAATTATTTGCTATTTTATTGAAAGCTCAAAGCAATAATATTGTTTATATATTTTAGAATGATTAAAATTTGAAATTTTATTCATAGGAAATCGTCTGTAAGATTAAATTTTTATATATTATTATTGCATATGAATTGTTCTATTCGTATAAAGACTTATTATAAATTTTGACGCATAAGGAGTTACTATGCGCGGAACAATTCTTAGTTTTGAACAAAATCGCGGCATGATTTCCGGCCAAGATGGCAATCGTTATGAGTTTGTACGTCTTGATTGGGCTGGTAATTCAGAGCCTTATGCTGGTCTGCAAGTTGATTTTATTGAGCATGGTAATGAGGCGAAAAGCATTTTTCCGTTACAAACAAGTAATGCAAAATCCAAGCTCGTTTTAGCCCTTGTATGCTGGTTCTTTGGTGTTTTTGGTGTCCATCGGTTTATGGTTGGTAAAGTTGGTACCGGCATTTTGATGCTTGTTTTAACCTGTACTTTTTTTGGTTTATTTATTACTGGTATTTGGACCATAATTGATTTTATCCTAATCCTTACTGGTAATTTTACTGACAAAGATGGCAATAAGATACAGCAGGATGGTATTTAAAATAAAGGCTTATTCAATAGGCTAAGTTTACCCATAAAATCATTAATTAATATTCGAATGTAAAAAATTCTAATTTTTATACTGATAGAATACAGTGTAAATGTGCAGTGTTTTCGAATGAAAAACGCCGATTTGAAATTTCAAATCGGCGTTTTATTTTATGTATTAATTAATCTTCAATAATTTTTAAAACAATTTTACCGATATGGCTGCTTTCTTCCATAAGGCTGTGGGCACTTGCTGCTTTGCTTAGCGGAAAGACTGCATCAATTAATGGTTTGATTGCTCCTGTTGCCAATAAAGGTAGGACATGGGTTTCTAATTCACGGGCAATTGCTGCTTTAAAGGGTATTTCGCGAGCACGCAAAGTTGAGCCTGTATGAATCAATCGCTTTCGCATAAGATCATTGAGATTAATAGTTGCCTTATGGCCATTTAAAAACGCAATCTGCACAATGCGCCCTTCAATGGCAGCAACCTTATAATTACGCTCGGTATAGTCACCGCCAACCATATCAAGAATAAGATTAACGCCCTTTTTTTCCGTAATGCGATTTATTTCTGTGACAAAATCTTGTTCTTTATAATTTATTGCATGGTCTGCACCAAGCGTAAGGCAGGCATCACATTTTTGCTTGGATCCTGCGGTGATAATGACTGTTGCACCAAAGGCTTTGCCAAGTTGTATGGCCGTTGTGCCGATGCCCGAGCTGCCACCATGAATAAGCAATGTCTCACCATTTTTAAGGCCGCCGCGATCAAACACATTGCTCCAAACAGTGAAGAATGTTTCAGGAATTGCAGCAGCTGTGACATAGTCCATGTGGTCTGCCATTGGCAAGGCCATAGTTTCATCAACGGTGGCATATTGCGCATAGCCACCACCGGCAATAAGTGCAAAAACACGTGCCCCCAATTTAAAGCGCTTTGCCTCATTACCCATGGCGACCACCTCGCCAGCAATTTCAAGCCCGGGCAGGGGGGAAGCACCATCAGGGGCAGGATAAACGCCCATACGCTGCGCAACATCGGGGCGATTAACGCCAGCAGCATGAATTTTTACCAATATTTCATTGGCCTTAGGTTTGGGGATGGGAACTTCACAAGGCTTTAATACAGACGGATCGCCAAAAGCACTGATTTCAATAGCAGTCATCTTTTCTGGTAACATCACAGAATCCTTTTAATTTTTTGGCATCCATAATGCCATTCTTTAGGACATTTAACAGTGTATCTTGTGGTATAAACAACGGCAACGTCAGCCTTAGGGAGGCTATTAGCTCAATAAATAGATCAAGTTTATTGAAAGCGCTCTATCCATGCAAGGGGTAAGCGGCGAGGGCGGCCATTAGCATTGATAATTGCTGCCTCCACCTCGGCGCCAACCAATAATTTATCACCGCGTAAAATTCGCTGCTGCATTTTAACCCGTGCCGCACTTACATGGCTGATTGTGGTTTCAACACATAAAACATCGTCGATTTTAGCAGGTGAGGCAAAATCAAGCGACATGCGGCGCACAATCCAAGCCACTGCTTCATTGGGGCCAGCTTCTGCCATGATGTGATGGTGAATATCAGAAAGGCGTAAAAATTCCGTGCGGCCGCGCTCAAAAAACTCAAGATAGCGCCCATGATAGACGACGCCTGAAAAATCGGTATCTGCATAATAAACCCGCACCATTAGCTGATGAATACCGTCTTTAATTTCGCCGCAAAAGGCAATATTTTTTTGAGTGTCGCTGATATCTATCATAGTTATTTCTCTTTTTGTTTTTGCGGTTCTATTGCGTTTTTGACGGATGACGTAAAGCAGGGTTAATTGCTTTCTTCATCATCAAAAAGTCCAATTTGAGCAGCGCCAATCATATTTTCAGGCGCGCGCAGACCCAAATGCCGCCATGCATTTTGCGTCAACACACGGCCACGCGGTGTGCGCTGGATAAAGCCTTGTTGGATTAGGTAAGGTTCGATAATATCTTCAATAGCATCGCGCGGCTCTGATAATCCTGCGGCAATGGTTTCAATACCTACGGGGCCGCCGCCGAAATTTTGGGCAATCATAAATAGGTAGCGGCGGTCGAGTTGGTCTAACCCAAGATTATCAACCTCGAGCCTCGATAAGGATTCATCGGCAATTTTACTATCAATAATATTGGTTTTTGCCACCAAGGCAAAATCACGCACGCGGCGCAATAATCGGCCAGCAATACGCGGCGTGCCACGAGCGCGGCGGGCAATTTCGCGGGCACCATCATCGCTAATTTGCATACTCATAATACGGGCACCACGCCGTACTATGAGTTCCAATTCATCCACCGTATAGAAGTTAAGACGTACTGGAATACCAAAGCGGTCACGCAGTGGCGTAGTGAGCAGGCCAAGACGGGTGGTGGCGGCAACAAGAGTAAAGCGTGCTAAGTCAATTTTGACCGAGCGTGCGGCTGGTCCTTCACCAATGATAAGATCCAGCTGGAAATCTTCCATCGCAGGATACAGAATTTCTTCAACCGCTGGGCTTAAACGATGTATTTCGTCAATAAACAATACATCTCGTTCTTCTAAATTGGTTAACAGCGCAGCAAGATCGCCAGCCTTAGCGATAACAGGACCCGAGGTTGAACGAAAATTAACGCCTAATTCCTTTGCCATGATTTGTGCAAGGGTGGTTTTACCAAGACCGGGAGGGCCAACAAATAAAACATGATCCAATGCTTCATTGCGCACCTTCGCGGCTTCAATAAAAATCTTAAGATTAGCGCGCGCTGCAGCTTGACCAACAAAATCATCAAGGGTTTGCGGGCGTAAACTTGTATCTGCATCTTCACCGCGTTTATCGGCTGCAATCAATCTATCGGGCTTTTCCATATTTATTTACCTTGATAATTCCTTAAGCCCAAGCCGGATTAGGGTGGCAGACGGAGCTTCTTCTCCAGCTTGCTTCAAGGCGCTTGCGATGGCATTGGCTGCCTGCTCGCGTGAATAGCCAAGATTAGTAAGTGCCGAAACAGCATCAGCAACAAAGGAGGGGGCACTTGCATTGCCAATATCTTCAAGCATGCCAAAATTTTCATTGCTAATGGTTGAAAAAGCTGGTGCTTTGCCTTGTAATTCAGTAATCATACGCTCTGCTACTTTTTTGCCAACCCCGGGGGCGCGTGAAATCATCGCAATGTCGCGCAGGGCAATAGCGTTGGCAAGTTCGCCAGCACTCAAGGTTGCAATAACTGCAAGGGCAACTTTTGCACCAACGCCTTGCACATTTTGCAAAATTTTAAACCATTCCTGATCAAGCTTGGTGGTAAAACCATAAAGACGAATAAAATCTTCACGTACATGGGTTTCAATAAAAAGCGTTACCGCTTCCCCTAACGAGCCTAAGGTCGCCAGCGTGCGGTTAGATAAAAAGACAACATAGCCCACACCATGGACATCAAGAATGATATGATCATCGCCAATGTCGTCAATAATACCTTTTAGCTTACCAATCATATGTTCACCTTTATGCACTTACCCGCATGCGGTCTTTTAATGCCAATGTTTGGCGATTATGGGAATGACAAATAGCAATTGCCAAGGCATCTGCCGCATCGCTGGAATCGAAGGTTGCGCGGGGCATTAAAACCTTTACCATCATGTGGATTTGCTGTTTTTCGCCATGACCAACACCAATTACTGCCTTTTTAACAGCATTAGGCGCATATTCACTAACAGGCAAGCCATAAAGAGCAGGCACCAGCATGGCAATGCCGCGTGCTTGACCCAATTTGAGTGTTGCGGTTGCATCCTTATTAACAAAAGTATGCTCAACCGCGGCTTCATTCGGCACAAATTTGCGCAATACCTCATATAAACCATCATGCAATTGGCAAAGCCTTGAAGCAAGATCACTTTTATCATTAGATTTAACCGTGCCAGCACTAATGAAACTAAGCTTATTGCCTTCACTTTCAATTATGCCCCAGCCGGTATTGCGTAAACCTGGATCTATGCCAACAATTCGAATCATTTTTAAACCATGCCTTTATCTGCTCTTTGTATAGCATGGTAATCATAATAAGTGAACAAAAGGGAAACGAAAAGATGCTTAGTTAAAAAATGTCACCCTAAAGTTTAAGTTATGGATCTGAAATATGATTTTAGTTCTATGTAATATATCTATTTAAAGGCTTCGTTCTTAAATTTTGTTGATTGGGTTCTGTTCGCGTATAATCAAAACAAGCATTATTTAAAGTAGTTGGTTATATTGCTGCTATATCATTTGAAGTAGGTGATCCTAAGTCGTCCTTATAAAAAGACATTGCTACGCATTATTATATCGATTCTTTACAATTTTACTGACTAAGTTTAAAGACTTTTGTTGCTGTTTTAAAAGGCTTATATGCATAAATTTCCCATCAAGGTGCCGCCAATCTTTATATTTTTAACAGGATATTTAAAAAAAATAGAATAAAGCTCTTGCAAATGAGTGTGAATTTACGTATGTCACGCAAACAGAATTTAATATTCTTTGTGCGGTTGTAGCTCAGTTGGTTAGAGCGCTGGTTTGTGGCACCAGAGGTCGTAGGTTCAACTCCTATCAACCGTACCACTTATTTTTCCTTTAAAATACATTTTAACTATTGCTTTATGAGCAATTTTTATTGTCCAGTGTATAATGCTTTGACTTTATTGCATAATTATATATTGGCTAGTTTATTTGATCGACTTAATATCGCGCCTGTAAAGTGTTTGAAGCGCTAATAGAGCGATATAGGCTTGCATATTTTACAAAAATTTAAAGCCAGTATTCAATAGGATGCAAATTATATACAATTATGATATGAAGCGCAAATTCATAGATTTGGATAAAGGGTGATTTATTCAAATGCATTTTTGAGTTGGCATATATTAGTAAAATTTGATTTAGGACGAGCATGACCAGATTACCCTTTATGAGACGCAATATGGCCATCGCCCCTTTAATTCTCGACGATGTGGAGGCTTTGCATCGTTTGCATGCAGGTTCATTTTTTGAGACTTGGGATGAAAATGCTTTTTACAATTTTTTGCAAGATAGCACTATTTTTGGCTTATCCGCCCGTCCTATAAAGCAGCCTGATAATATGGTAGCCTTTGTATTGGCACGACTTGTTGCGGATGAGGCTGAAATTTTATCAATTGCCGTAGATAAAGATCATCGCGGTGATGGCGTTGGGCGAAAGCTTATGCATGCTTTGTTACGTCATTTTTATCACCACCGCATTGAAAGTGCTTTTTTAGAGGTTGACGAAAACAACATTGCTGCAATAACACTTTATAAAAGATTTGGTTTTGAAGAAGTAGGCAGACGCGCAGGCTATTATCGCTCACCCGATGGTCGTAGTGATGCGCTTATCTTGCGGCGTAAATTAATTTATTCGCTGGCAGAAACACCCTAAAAAGCATAATTTCTTAAAAAGTTTAATCATGGGAATAACCACTTTAAACCGGGTGCGGATATTTCCGTCACCCGGTTTTCCCCTCTGATGCGGTGAAAGAAAAAGTCTCTCACCTTCAGATTTACAAAAATGAATAGGATTTAAAACGGCGTTTAAAATTACAATTATTCGCCAGACGTGAAAGTGTAAATCCTAAAACTGTTATGGATTTGAATTTGCTAATTACATCACATAGTGTCGCAATTTTTTTTGTTCGGCAAGTATTTTTTCATATTTTTTTGCGTTTGCTTGATTTTTTTTCAATTTAACAATTTTCTCAGAAAATCTGTAGTGAGCTCGCAACTCTTTGTTTATAATAGCTATAAAATTTAACCAAATGGATTTAAACTGCAATTAACATGGATGATTTTAAACTAGTTGACGTTAAGGACGCAGTGCTTCTCATACCTTATGGTGTAAAAATTCCACTTTCGCTGAGCAATTTTACAACGTGTTTTTATGCGCTAAGCAAGAGCGAAATTCTACACGAAGATCTTCCTGAAAATAATGGCGTTTGTATTTATGCGCCTGGCCTTATCGGCACATGGTTAAGTGCAATGCCACATTTGAAAATCCCACCTGCGGCCAAAATATTTGTTGATAAAGCTGCTATTTTTAGCAAGTTGAGCAAAAGCCTAATTAGATACCATCTCTTATATGAAAAATTTCGTTTGGGCTCAGATGTCCCCAGCCCATTTTTAACGCGCCTTTCCAATCAACAAGGGCATTATAATATGATTAAAAATCTTACTATTGGTGAGTGGTTACAGTGCTTCACCGCGCAAAAAACAGATGATGATCAAATAATTATCATATGATATTGAGGTGGTTTTGTTGGCTCGACCAGTGAAAAATGGCTGAAAACATCAATTGTTGCTAAAAAAACTTTACAAATCGAAGAAATGCTGAAAAAAGACGCCTATAGCCAAGATGGAACTGTTTTTACCAATGCAGCTCAGCTTATGATAATATGTAAAATATGCGTCTTGTTATAATATTGGAGTGCAAAATCGCTAGGTTAAAAGATAACTGCCATAAGCAAAAGATTGGATTAAAAGTTATTCTTTACCAAATTGTGCTTTATAGATGCTTATAAATTTATTTAACCCAATGCATTAGGCCAGATAGAATTCGTGGCTTTATGCTATAAAGTCAAGGATAATATCTTTGCCAGATAAGAAAATTTCTGTTGTCATACCTTGCCGTAATGAAGCTGAAAACCTAGGTTTTTTATTAGACGAAATTGACACTGCAATGACTGGGCGCAACTATGAAGTGCTGGTGGTCGATGATGGTTCCACTGATGCAACAGCAAAGCTTTTGGCCTCGCGTATGGAGGACGGAAAACCTCTGCGCCATATTCGCCATGATCGCTCATCTGGGCAAAGCTGTGCGCTTCGTTCAGGTGTTTATGCTGCATCAGGCAGTATTATTGTTAGCCTCGACGGTGATGGGCAAAATGACCCAGTTTACTTACCGCAACTTGTTGATAAGCTCATTGCTGGTGGTGAAAGCTTGGGTTTGGTGGCAGGGCAAAGGTTGAAGCGCACCGACACAAAGTTAAAGCAATTTTCGTCACGTATGGCCAATGGTTTGCGCCAAGCTATATTGAAGGACAACACGCGCGATTCTGGCTGCGGGTTAAAAGCAGTACGTGCTGATATTTTCAAAAAACTACCTTACTTTAATGGTTGGCATCGCTATTTGCCCGCCCTTGTTCTGCGTGAAGGCTATCAAGTTGGACATCTTGATGTTATTGATCGCGAGCGGGTGCACGGCAAGTCAAATTATGGCATTTTGGATCGCGCCTTAGTTGGTGTTCTTGATCTGTTTGGAGTATGGTGGCTACGCCGTAGATTTAAAATTGTACCAAAGGTTAGCGAAATAAAGTTAAACCCAGCGACAAAATTAGATGAAGCCCCCAAATTAGACGAAGTCAAAGGGAATAACTAAAATGTTTAATGCACTTGGCGATTGGTTCCATGAAGTTTTTGTGGCGCAAATGGATTGGTGGGCAGTAATAGGCTATTGTGGACAGCTTATGTTTACCATGCGTTTTGTTGTGCAATGGTTGGCATCAGAACGAGCGAAGCGATCAATAGTGCCGGTTGCATTTTGGTTCTTTTCGCTTGGCGGTGGTCTAATCTTATTTGTTTACGCCATAAGCCGTAAAGAGCCAGTGTTCATTTTAGGGCAGGGCGCAGGCTTATTTATCTATATTCGAAATCTTTGGCTTATTTTTAATGAGCGGCGTCATAATAAAATGCAGGCGATAAAAAATCAATAGGCATTGATCTTGAGTACTGCCAAAAAATTGGTTTTGATTTTTATAAATATTATCGATCTAATTGGTTAGAATTATGTCACGGAACCAACAGGATACCTGGCCGTTCGGGGTGACAAACCAGATATCCTGTGCTGTTCCTGTGCTAAGAACAAGCAGTCATTTTATCTGCATACCCAATTCAAATATGTTGAATTAAATACAGCTGAATAAAATGAGGAGCAAGGTATTTAGCTTCAAGCGGGGGGCGTTAAGCCAAACACCTTGCTATTGCAGAGTTTTACCTCTGCAACATAAAAATTCTTATGATATATTTCGGTATTATCAAATAAAAGTTATATTATAAAAATATACTAATGTCATTAATTAAAATATGCTTATCCTAGGCTGTGTTAAGTTTTATTTGGATTCCTTACGATAGTCCGTGTGGGGCTGTGATAGTAGGGCGTGACGCTTTCGCTGTTTTTATTGCCTTAGCAATTGCATTAATTTGGTTGCCTTGCAAAAAAATATCAATTGATACCATTTAAAAACCCTCAACCTTATATAAGCTGCTGCTTTGCGTTTGGTGTTTTGCATGCGCTGTGCTTATAAGTTGTCTTCAGTTGTCTCGTTGTCTGTATCTCTAGTTTGTTTACCCAAAAAAATGGTTGATTGAAAAGTCACATGTTTCTAATTTAAGGTAAAGCGAGCTAAGATATTGCTTCCCATGCAATAAAACGGGAAGCCATAGACGCTCGCATGCAGGGTTAAAATTAACCACGCTTTAATTTATATTTTACTGGTACGAGTTGTCAGGAGGTAGACAACAGCCAATATATTAAACATCTTGGTAAGATAATGGTGCTGGAAAAAATTGGACTGGATTAACGGCTTAATTGTATGGCATCTAAGGAACTCACCAAAAGTTATGACAATTATCGCGGTTAAAATAGTGAGGTAATTGGAAAGAAATATGTGGTGTTTCGCGCTTATCACTTATCCCCCCTTGAAATAAAGAGGGAAATAGAGTACATAAGGATAAATTCTTGATCACGTTGACAAGGGTGGGCCATCTTGGACCCGCTCTTTTTTGTTACCTAAATCAAGGTAAGAGAGTATTTTGTTTAGCTTTTAAATCATTAAATTTGTGAATCTAAAGCTTGATGAATGAAATCTTATATTTTTGAAATATTACTGTTTTAAAAAGCTTTAAGCTTTTTAACGGAACATCTTGATACAGGACTTATTGATGACAAATAATACCAGTGACATGGTAAATGATCACAGTGATGAACAGGACAATAATATGCCTGTGAGTGATATAAATGAACCTCGTTTGTTTGAAGAAATTGGGGTTGAAGCACGTGTTAATGCTGTTATTGCACCAGTTTTGAAGCCACTTGGCTATCGTATCGTTCGTATTAATCTTTCAGGCCTTAATGGTCTTACTTTGCAAATTATGGTAGAGCGCGCCGATGGCACAATGACCATTGATGATTGCGAAATTGTTAGTCGTACGGTTTCTCCTGTACTTGATGTTGAAGATGTTATTGAACGTAAATACCATTTAGAAGTTTCATCCCCTGGTATTGATCGTGCGCTCGTGCGTAAATCCGATTTTGTTAATTGGCGTGGACATATTGCTAAAGTTGAGACCAGTGAAATGGTTGATGGGCGCCGCAAATTCCGTGGTCATATCGAATCAGTGGATAGTGATGGCTTTACTATAAGAACAGACAAGGCCGCCTATGGTGAAGCATTGTCGGTTAAAATTGGTTTTAATCTTTTAAGTGATGCAAGACTTATATTGACAGATGATCTTATTCGCGATGCTTTGCGTAAAGATAAGGCTTTGCGTCAATCGCTTATTCCTGAAGATGAATTGGGTGGCGATGATGTGGCAGATAAAGAAAATGCTGACGGCAAGGATGCTTCCAAGCAGTCTTAAAAAGCAAAATGACGTAAATTGCCTCGCTTTGTTGGGGGCGTTGCGACAACCAGATAAGGAGAGAACCCGATGGCTGTGAGTGCTAACAGACTTGAACTTCTGCAAATTGCGGATGCTGTCGCTCGTGAAAAGTCTATCGATCGTGAAATTGTAATTGCTGCTATGGCCGATGCTATTCAAAAGGCTGCGCGTTCACGGTTCGGGCAAGAAACAAATATTCGCGCCGAGATTAACTCGAAATCGGGTGAAATCAAGTTGCAGCGTTTGCTTGAAGTCGTTGATAGGGTTGATGATTTTGTAACGCAAATTTCATTGAAAGATGCGCAAAAAGTTAAGGCTGATGCAAAGCTCGGCGAGTTTTTATCCGATCCTCTGCCTCCTATGGATTTTGGTCGTATTGCAGCTCAGTCTGCAAAACAAGTTATCGTACAAAAGGTGCGCGAAGCTGAACGCGATCATCAATATGAAGAATATAAGGACAAAATCGGCGAGATTATTTCTGGTTCAGTTAAGCGCGTTGAGTATGGCAATGTGATTGTTGATCTTGGTCGTGGCGAAGCTATTTTGCGTCGTGATGAGCTTATTCCGCGTGAATCCTTCCGTTATGGTGATCGTATTCGTGCATTTGTGCATGATGTGCGCCGCGAGCAACGTGGTCCGCAGGTATTCTTATCCCGTACCCATCCACAATTCATGGCCAAATTATTCACCATGGAAGTACCTGAAATTTACGATGGTATTATCGAGATTAAATCAGTTGCTCGTGATCCAGGTTCACGCGCTAAAATTGCCGTTGTGTCTCGTGATGCTTCAATTGATCCAGTTGGTGCTTGCGTTGGTATGCGTGGTAGTCGTGTGCAAGCGGTTGTTACTGAGTTGCAAGGTGAAAAAGTTGACATTATACCTTGGTCACCAGAGCCAGCTTCTTTTATCGTTAACGCGTTGCAGCCAGCAGAAGTTGCAAAGGTTGTACTTGATGAAGAATCAGAACGCATCGAAGTTGTTGTGCCAAGCGATCAGCTTAGTCTTGCAATTGGTCGTCGCGGTCAAAATGTACGTCTTGCCTCGCAGCTTACCGGCTGGGATATTGATATCTTAACCGAGAAGGAAGAGTCTGAACGGCGCCAAAAAGAATTTAACACGCGCTCCAATCTGTTTATGGAAGCGCTTGATGTTGATGAAATGGTCGCACAGGTTCTTGCTTCTGAAGGTTTTGAATCGATAGAAGAAATTGCTTATGTTGATGCTGATGAAGTAAGCTCAATTGAAGGTTTTGACGAAGATACTGCAGTTGAAATTCAACAACGTGCGCGTGATTATCTTGAGCGTATTGAGTCAGAGCTTGATGCAAAACGTCAAGAGCTTGGCGTCAGTGATGATTTGCGTGAAATTCCCAATATGACAACCGCAATGATGGTTGCTGTTGGTGAAGACGATGTTAAGACTGTTGAGGATTTTGCTGGTTATGCGGCAGATGATCTTGTTGGCTGGCGTGAACGTAAGGGCAATGAAACGGTCAATTATCCAGGTGTTTTCTCTAATTTTGAGGTAAGTCGCACTGAGGCTGAGCAAATGATTGTTGCTGCTCGCGTCATGGTTGGTTGGCTAACAGAAGAAGAAATTGCCGCCGAAGTTGGTGACGAAGAAGCGATCTCAGAAGAAGCTGAACATGAAGCTGAAGGCGATGAAAATTTACAGTCGGCGGATAAAGAATAGCTTGAGTGAATGATGTTTTAAGCGATAGGGTGAAAACCCTATCGATAAATAAGGGAAATTATAATATTTATGAATGACCGAACTTGTATAGTTACAAGAGAAAGCGGATCCAACGCAAATATGATTCGCTTTGTAAGCGGTTTAAATGGTATTGTTGTTCCCGATATCAAGGGCAATTTGCCAGGGCGTGGTGCATGGGTTTTAGCTTCACGCGCTACTCTTGAAGAAGCGATGCGACGCAAAGCATTTTCAAGAGCATTTAAAAAAGATGTTGTGGTTGAAGAAACCTTGGCGGATTTGGTAGATGAATTATTAAAAAAGGCAGTTCTTGGTAGTTTCGCAGTAAGCCGACGTGGCGGCTGCATAGTAAGTGGTGCGATGAAAGTCGATAGTGCCATTCGTTCTGGAAATGCCACATTAATATTGCATGCACAAGATGCAGCAGAAGATGGAAAGCGGAAAATTGCGCAGGCAATTTTTGCAGCTGAAAGACAAGGATTGGGTGCCGTGCCGGTAGTGGATATTCTCTCCGGCGATGAAATGAGTTTAGCTTTTGGTGGTAATAATGTGATGCATGCTGCAGTCTTAAAAGGCATGGCAGCGAAGGGGTTCATGGAAAAAGTGCGAAAATTGCTGCTTTATCGCGGCGATAGCCTGATGAACTGGGACGATAAAACGGCAGATGTCGCGAAGGAAGCGGAAACGGAATGACCGATAAAAAAGATGATGATCAGGGCCAAGTTGGCTCAAACAAAAAAACACTGACGCTTAAGCGTACTGGTGTCGAACATAGTACGGTCAAGCAAAACTTCAGCCACGGCCGTACGAAAGCTGTTGTTGTTGAAACTAAACGGCGTAAGGTTACACGCCCTGATGAACGCCCCGAAAGCGTAACACAGGTTGTAGCTAAGCCGCATATTGCACCGCGGCCTAAGCCAGCGATTGAAACTGCGGCCCCTCAACGTGGTAAGCAAAAAGCTAATACGCTTTCTACAGCTGAAATGTCAGCACGTACGCGCGCTTTAGAAGGCGCACGTATCCGAGCTGAAGAAGAGCGCATCCAAGCTGAGGCTGATGCTAAAAGACGCGCATTGGAAAATGCTGAGCTTGAGCGTAAAGCTGCGGAAGAAGCAAAACTAAAGGCCGCAGAAGAAGCTAAGCAAAAGGCTGAAGAAGCCGCTCGTAAGGCTGCAGAAGAAGCAAAAGCTCCTGTTGTTAAGGCGGAAGCTGCTAAGCCGCAGCCTAAAAATGATATAGCTCGGACAGAGCAGCCAAGAAACGCCCAAGGTCGCAATAATGATCGTGACCGCAGTGGAGATCGTGGTAATGATCGCAATAGTGATCGTTCTGGACAACGTCGTGGCGGTAATGGTCCTCAGGGCAATGCATCGCAAGGCCGCGGTAACGATAATGCACGTGGTGGCAACACTCCAAATCGCCATACGCCACCACAAGCGCGTGAAGGCGGTATTGCACGTATTGGTCGTGATGGTGCTCGTATTAAAGAAGGTGCGCCGCAGGCTCGTAATCGCGTAGTTGATGATAATGCCTCTACCGTTATCGATCCAATTCTTACACCAAAAGCGCGTACCCAACCGGTAAAACGTGTTGAAGTTGATGAAGATGATCGTCGTAATGGCGTGAAACGTGGTGCAGCACCTAGTAAGGTGGAAGCCGCTCGCACACCGAAAGTTGTTAAAGGTGCGGATGAACGTCGTCGTGGTAAGCTTACACTTACATCCAATCTTGAAGATGTTGGTCAAACACGCGGCCGTTCGATGGCAGCAATGCGTCGCCGTCAAGAAAAATTCAAGCGTTCGCAAACCCAAGAGGTTCGTGAAAAGATCTCGCGCGAAGTTGTTTTGCCAGAGACTATTACACTTCAGGAGCTTGCCCAACGTATGGCAGAGCGTTCAGTTGATGTTATCAAGTTCTTGATGAAACAAGGGCAGATGATGAAGCCGGGCGATGTTATTGATGCAGATACTGCTGAGTTAATCGCATCAGAATTTGGCCATACGGTTAAGCGCGTGTCGGAATCTGATGTTGAAGAAGGTATCTTCAATATGGCAGATGATGCAAGCAAGTTTGAATCAAGGCCGCCAGTTGTAACGATTATGGGTCACGTTGATCATGGTAAAACGTCGCTACTTGATGCTATTCGTAATGCTAATGTGGTTTCAGGCGAAGCTGGTGGTATTACCCAGCATATTGGTGCTTATCAGGTTGAAAAGAACGGCCATAAAATTACCTTTATTGATACACCTGGTCACGCTGCCTTTACAGCGATGCGTGCCCGTGGTGCGCAAGCCACTGATATTGCAATTCTAGTTGTTGCAGCCGATGATAGTGTTATGCCGCAAACGATTGAATCTATCAATCATGCGAAAGCTGCTGGCGTTCCAATTATTGTTGCTATCAATAAGATTGATAAGCCAGAGGCAGATGCACAAAAAGTGCGTATGGCATTGCTTCAACACGACGTTTTTGTTGAAAGTTTGGGCGGTGAAGTATTGGAAGTTGAAGTTTCTGCAAAAGCTGGAACCAATCTTGACAAACTACTTGATGCCATTCTTTTACAAGCTGAAGTGCTTGATCTTAAAGCTGATCCTGAACGTACCGCTGAAGGTGTGGTTATTGAAGCCAAGCTTGATCGTGGTCGTGGTCCTGTTGCCACGGTTCTTGTACAAAAAGGTTCACTGCACCCCGGCGATATATTTGTTGCTGGTGATGTTTGGGGACGCGTTCGCGCGCTCGTAAACGAACGCGGTGAACATATGAAAGAAGCAGGTCCCTCAACTCCGGTTGAAGTGCTTGGCATGCAGGGTACACCTCAAGCTGGTGATCGGTTTGCTGTGGTTCAAAATGAAGCGCAAGCACGCGAGATTTCTGAATATCGTCAACGCTTGTCACGCGATAAGGCCGTTGCAAAACAGGCTGGTTCACGTGGATCGCTTGAGCAGATGATGAACCAATTGCAAACAACTGGCATCAAGGACTTCCCATTGGTTATCAAGGGCGATGTTCAAGGCTCGATTGAAGCAATTGTAAGTTCGCTTGAAAAACTTGGTACCGATGAAGTACGTGCTCGCATTGTCCATTCGGGGGCTGGTGGTATCACTGAAAGCGATG
The DNA here is from genome assembly GCF_025449335.1 of Bartonella sp. HY328. Classification (NCBI taxonomy): domain Bacteria; kingdom Pseudomonadati; phylum Pseudomonadota; class Alphaproteobacteria; order Hyphomicrobiales; family Bartonellaceae; genus Bartonella; species Bartonella sp. HY328. Next base: position 2,655,969 of record NZ_CP104883.1, on the reverse strand, counting down.
TGGCTCTTGCTGTTGCTTCCAATGCTGCGATTTTTGGTTTCAATGTGCGTGCCAATAAGCAAGCGCGTGATGCTGCTGAAAGCCAAGGTATTGAAATTCGCTACTATAATATCATTTACGATCTCGTTGATGATGTTAAATCAGCAATGTCTGGTATGCTTTCACCAGAACGCCGCGAAACCTTTATTGGTAATGCTGAAATTCGTGAAGTCTTCAATATCACCAAGGTTGGTAAGGTTGCAGGCTGTCTTGTTACTGATGGTAAAGTTGAACGTGGTGCCGGTGTACGCCTTATTCGTGATAATGTTGTTATTCATGAAGGCAAGCTTAAGACCCTTAAGCGCTTCAAAGATGAAGTCAGCGAAGTTAATATGGGCCAAGAGTGTGGTATGGCCTTTGAAAATTACGAAGACATTCGCGCCGGTGATACAATTGAAGCGTTCCGCGTCGAGCATATCACCCGTACCTTGTAAGATATAAAAATATATATGGCATGTTGGAATATTGTCCTGTTGCCATATGTAATAATTTATAAACAGCAATAAGTTACAATAAAATAGGGAGCGCTTTGCATTTATTATGATGTAAAGCGCTTTTATTTCATTTAAATTAATAGGTCCTGACTCTCGTCTCTGGGCAAATTTAAAATCAAAAATGCTATTACAGCTCGTGGTTTTAATGAGCTGGTTGAAAGGTAATGCAATGAAACATTCTGGGCCCACACAGCGCCAGCTTCGTGTTGGTGAAGAGGTTCGTCATGCTGTAGCTCAATTTTTACAACGTGGAGAGTTAAGTGATCCATTTTTGGAAAAAGTGGTTCTTTCTGTTTGCGAAGTGCGGATGTCGCCGGATTTAAAAATTGCCACATGCTATGTTGCACCTCTTGGCGATGTTGACGGTGACGCTGTCGTTAAGCAATTAAATTCACATGTGCGCTTTATTCGTGGCGAGTTATCACGTATTTTGCGGCAAATGAAATATATGCCGCAATTTCGCTTTAGACTTGATACAAGTTTTGATAATTTTTCTAAAATTGATGCTTTATTGCGCTCTCCAGAAGTGATGCGCGATTTACACCAAGATGACGACGAAGAAGATAATAAATAATAAATTTGGCATAGGATAATAATTTAATGGCACGCCAGCGTAAAAGAAAAGGTCGGCCGGTTTCCGGTTGGGTAATTTTAGACAAGCCAAAAGGTATGGGATCAACTGAGGCGGTTTCAAAAATAAAATGGTTGTTTAGCGCCGAAAAGGCCGGTCATGCTGGTACGCTTGATCCATTGGCATCAGGTCTGTTGCCAATTGCTTTGGGTGAAGCCACTAAAACTGTGCCTTATGTCATGGAAGGTACCAAGGTCTACCAATTTGCTGTTGCTTGGGGAGCCGAGCGTAATACCGATGATCTTGAGGGTGAAGTTACTAAAACAAGTGATAAACGCCCAACTCGCGAAGAAATTGAAGCAATATTACCTCATTACACCGGCGTAATTTTGCAAACACCACCACAATTTTCTGCTATTAAAATTGATGGAAATCGTGCCTATGATTTGGCGCGTGATGGTGAAAGTGTCGAAATACCAGCCCGTGAAGTTGAAATAGATGCTATTTCTATTTTAGAAATGAATGAAGATGGTTCATCTCTGTTTGAAATTGAATGTGGCAAAGGTACTTACGTGCGCTCATTGGCGCGTGATATGGGGCGTGAACTTGGTTGCTATGGTCATATTGCTGAATTGCGCCGTATTGAAGTTGCGCCTTTCACTGATGAAGATTTTGTAACCTTGGAAGAGCTTGAAGCAGCTTGCCCGCCAAAGCCGGAACCAAGGGAAGAAGGCGAACCATTCCAGCGCCGTGATTTTTCAGCCATTGATAGCCTTTTAATTGAAACTGGTGCTGCACTAGATTGTTTGCCGCAATATGCTATTGGTGAAGACCAAGCACAGCGTATACGCACCGGCAATCCAATTATTTTACGTGGTCGTGAAGCAATTTTTGAAACAGATGAAGCTTGTGTTACTTTTAAAGGTAAGGTGCTCGCAATTGGTGCTATAGCACAAGGCAAATTCCAGCCAAAGCGTGTTTTTACGATTTAAAAGGTTTCATTTTTTAAATGTTAAAATCCCAAAACTTATGAGTAAGTTTTGGGATTTTTATTTAGATGCGCATTTATCTTATGCCTCATAAAAATTATTGGGCTGTTCTACAACCGTGAGGCTACAAAGTCGAAAATATTATTTTGCCCAGTTTGAATAGAATACCTCTGAAAATTTGAAACCATGTTTGTTTTTTGAGGTGTTGCCAAAAATGCAGGGTTGAATTTGGTTGATAGCCTATTTGGCATGATTGGTAGGGTCGATAGAGCCAAATTTGTTAAACAGCAGCCATGTATTTCAATGATATTTTGGGGACAAAGTAGATGAAATACTTCCAAATTTTAATCGTTTGTATTTTATATCTATATCCAAGTTCAAGTAACGATTTGTTTTAAAAAAGATGAAATCTATTTACTAAAATTAACACGGTGGTACGGCATGTTTGAGGGAGGGGGTTCTAATAAAGTAAATTGGAAAGTCCTTGGCAATATTATTTATGTTGAAAATGATGGGCGCAGCAATGAATATCGCCATTTTAAATTTATAAATGATGCCCCCAATTTTTACGATTGTACACATTTTGCCCATGATGAGTTGGAAATGTCATGGTGTATGTTTATTGATAAATCGACAAACCATAGTGGGTAATAGATAAAGTCTTATGGTTTCTTAGTTTTTTTAAATTGAGGACGCGGATCAATAGGGGCTCTAGAATCTAATTTCATACGATTTTTTGCCTAATATTATGGCAACTTGCCAATATTTTAAGGCCTTATTTTTTAGCAACAGTTTTTCAAAGATAATATCATTATATAATTTTATAGTTTTCATAATTTTAGCTTTTGCTACGATAAATAATAATATTGAATTAATAAATATATTATTAAAAATATACTTTATAGATAGCTGTATTAGCGTTTTTAATATAATAAAATAACAATTAAATAATATATTTAAATATAATTTAATCGAATTTATTTACTTGAAATCAATATAAATAGATTATATCTTTGTTATTTATTATAGATAACGGGGATTTATAATCGAAATGCATACGCAAAATGCGGAAATATCTGCAAACTTAAGAGCCTTAGACGAAAAAATTGAAGTGCTTCGGCAGAATTCAATTTATCAACAATGCCAAATCAATGTCCATTCAGCAATCAGCAAAACACTTTTTATCATGCTTTTAGCACAAGATGGTTCGCCCTTAGCCCGCGAAACAACTGTAAAAAACATTTTTGATGCCATTCGCTCCACTGTTGGTTATATAACTTACACAGGGATACCGCAGGATCTTGCCGACTATATTAGTGAACAATCAACAATAGTTTTAGAAAATGAATTATCTTCGGTCTTGACTGAATTTGATGCCCTTTGTGCCGCTAAAGCAAGTAGCAATGCTGCGCGAGGCTGATAACCATCTAAAGATGGTTTGTCTTTAAGGCGCAAAACAATACCCTTTGCATCCAATAAGTTGGTCATAGAGACGCTTTTAGCTAAGCGTTTAAATATCTATAAGCGCTATTAAATCAAGCTGTATGCCGATAGTTTGGATGCAGCTTGCAAGCACCTATCTATAACTTTTTTTCATCACCGCTTTGCAAAGGCAACCCAATATGGGTCTTATTGGATTTTGTCACAATATCGGCCAGCATGTATCATTCAACCCTGATTTTCGATAAAGTTAGGCGCTTGTCTTAATTTTTATTGCTTATTAGGGTGTTTTCATTAAGTAATAGGATAAGTTATTTAATTTGTTTTGTAAGCAAATTCTTTGCAAGGCTTTCTTTTTTCTAAAGGTTGAAAACGCTATTTTCCCCTAGCGCTAAACAATTAAATTCGAGTTTGACAAAAGAAGAAATAACAGCCCTTGCGCTTGATGCACCTTATAGTGAAGGTAGTCTTAATCAATATCAGCAACTTGCTTCCAATGAAGGGAAGCGCAGGCTAAGAAGTGGTATGAAGGCAGGCTGGGGCATTGTTGATAGTGATAGCTTTAATGAGATTGTTGATTGGCTACTTAATGAAGGTCACCGCTATTATTTTGACATGGTGGCGCCGCGGGCTAACGCTATGTGCATGCAACCATCAATTGATAAAATGAATGAAGATGTTGAATATTTTTCAACTTTTGAGGAAGAAGGACTTGAAAACTATTATGAAAAATTGATCATGATGTTGGATAGCGATTTTATCAGGCAATTGCAGTTAGCGCCGGTTCAATCTGTTTTAGCCTGGGACATGGCACGTCTTGTTGGAGTAACTCGTAATGCGGTTGTGTTAAATTATGTAAATGAAGAAAATGCATGGTCAATTTGTAATGCGGCTTTAATAGCAGCGCGTAGCCAATATGCCAATTGGGGTGAATTTGCCGATGCTTTTCTATTTGGCCGCGCTTTTTGGTATGATTTTGATGACGAAACCATGCCAGCATCATTTGGCGAAATGGAAGAATATATAAAAACCTGCGATAAAATGTTGAATGATCCGCACTCTATCTGGTCGCTCTATCCTTTGCATGAAAAATAAGCATTTAACGGAATAATGCTTTTTCTATGCGGTTGGTAATCAGGTGTTAAGCATATTCTGCTAGCTTAAAAAAACAGTCAAATGTCAAAGGCTTATGCAAATGATAGTATATGCCAATGAATTCTTGTCTGGAGTTTTGCAAGTTAAGGGTAATATGATTAAATGTGGACGAAACAAAAACGCCGAACCAATCGTGGTCGCTTTATTTTGCCAATTATTACCGTAGCGGTATTGTGCTATTTCTCATATCATATTTACCATGGTGAATATGGTCTATATTCGCGTGAAAATGTCGATAAACACATTGTTTTGCTTGACGGAGAACTTCATAAGCTTGAAACGCAACGAAAGATGATGGAATTGAAAGTTTCTCTCTTGCGCGATGGTGAGATTGAAAAAGATATGCTTGATGAATGGGCGCGCAGGAATCTTAGTGTTTCCAACCCCAATGAATTGACAATAATAACTTCACAAGGTGATAAATCGAATTAACCGAAATTAGGTTAATTTTAAATTTGTTTTAAAAACAAATGCTTATCTCTATTGTTAACTGATTTAAAAGACTTGTAACTTTCTTTCTGACAGCGTATTTTAAGGAATACCTATCACAGGGAGTTAAAGATGGTCGCAAAAGCAAAAAAGGCGCCTACCAAGCTTGTAGAAAGCGCTTTGTCTAATGCCATGCCGACACCAAGTCCGGCAGAATTTACCAAAGAAGAAGAGCTAAACGCTTATCGAGAGATGCTATTGATTCGCCGCTTTGAAGAAAAAGCTGGCCAATTATATGGCATGGGGTTGATTGGCGGTTTTTGCCATCTCTATATTGGACAAGAAGCTGTCGTTGTTGGCATGCTTAAGGTTTCCAAGGAAGGTGACCAGATTATCACCTCTTACCGTGATCACGGTCACATGTTAGCAGCTGGCATGAGCGCGCGCGGTGTGATGGCGGAGTTAACTGGGCGTCAAGGTGGCTTTTCCAAGGGGAAAGGCGGCTCGATGCATATGTTCTCCAAAGAAAAGAATTTTTATGGTGGTCATGGTATCGTTGGTGCGCAAGTACCAATTGGCACTGGTCTTGCCTTTGCTAATCGCTATTTAGGTAATGACAATGTGTCATTGACTTTCTTTGGCGATGGTGCAGCCAATCAGGGGCAGGTATATGAAAGCTTTAACATGGCTTCTCTATGGAAGCTGCCAGTTATTTATGTAATTGAAAACAATCACTATGCTATGGGAACGTCTGTTTCGCGCGCTTCTGCAGAAACTGATTTTTCAAAGCGCGGTCTTTCTTTTGAAATTCCAGGTATCGTTGTTGATGGTATGGATGTACGCGCAGTAGCTGCTGCGGCTGAAGAAGCTATGGCTTGGGCGCGCGGTGGTAATGGGCCAATTATCCTAGACATGCAAACTTATCGTTATCGTGGCCATTCTATGTCTGATCCTGCAAAATATCGCAGTAAGGAAGAAGTGCAAAAAATGCGCTCTGAGCATGATCCAATTGATCAGGTGAAAAAACGCCTTATGGATAATGGTTGGGCAAGTGAAGAAGATTTAAAAGTCATTGATAAAGATGTCAGAGCAATTGTAGCTGATGCAGCTGAATTTGCTGAGAATGATCCTGAGCCAGATGTTTCTGAACTCTGGACGGATATTCTGGTTTAAGGAGGTTTGCTAACATGTCTATTGATATTCTTATGCCTGCATTGTCACCAACAATGGAAGAGGGCAAAATTTCTAAATGGTTGAAAAAAGAAGGCGATAAGGTTGAGCCGGGCGATACCATTGCTGAAATTGAAACCGATAAAGCCACAATGGAAGTAGAATCTGCCGATGAAGGTATTATTGGCAAGATTCTTGTACCCGAGGGTAGCGAAGGTGTTAAAGTTAATACGCCAATCGCGATTTTGCTTGAAGATGGTGAAACTGAGGCTGATTTAGGAAAAGCTGTTAATCCTGCAGATAAAAATAAGGCACCAGCAGCAGATCAAGTGGCTGCGCAAAGTGAAGCTTCAGTGCAACCAGCAAAAATTGCTGCAAGCCCAATTGCTGTTGAAGTTGAAAACGATCCTGAAATTCCTGCTGGTACGCAAATGGTTATGACCACTGTGCGCGATGCTTTACGCGATGCTATGGCTGAAGAAATGCGCCGCGATGATAGGGTTTTCCTTATAGGTGAGGAAGTTGCCGAATATCAGGGCGCTTATAAGGTTAGCCAAGGCTTGCTTGAAGAATTTGGTGCAAAGCGTGTTGTTGATACCCCAATTACCGAGCAAGGTTTTGCAGGTCTTGGCGTTGGCGCAGCCTTTGCTGGGTTGCGGCCAATTGTTGAGTTTATGACATTTAATTTTGCCATGCAGGCAATTGACCAGATCATTAATTCGGCGGCAAAAACGCGTTATATGTCTGGTGGGCAAATGTCGGCTCCGATGGTGTTTCGTGGTCCAAATGGAGCAGCGGCTCGTGTTGGTGCGCAGCATTCACAAGATTATGCTGCTTGGTATAGCCAAATTCCTGGTTTAAAAGTGGTTATGCCTTATACGGCGGCCGATGCTAAAGGGCTTTTAAAAGCTGCAATTCGTGATGAAAATCCAGTTATTTTCCTTGAAAATGAATTGGTTTATGGCCAGCAATTTGAAGTTCCTGATATGGAAGATTTTGTCTTGCCAATCGGTAAGGCTCGCATTCATAAAAAAGGTAATGATGTAACGATCGTATCTTTCGGTGCTGGTATGAAACACTCAATCCTTGCGGTTGATGAATTGGCCAAACAAGGCATTGACGCAGAATTAATTGATTTGCGTACTATCCGCCCAATGGATTTACCAACCATCATCCAGTCGGTCATTAAGACTGGACGTTTGGTAACTGTTGAGGAAGGTTTCCCGCAATCATCTGTTGGTACGGAAATTGCAACACGGGTGATGCAACAAGCCTTTGACTATCTTGATGCGCCAATCATGACAGTTGCCGGTAAAGATGTGCCAATGCCTTATGCGGCCAATCTTGAAAAGCTTGCCTTACCAACCATGGAAGACGTGATTGAAGCTGTAAAAGCTGTCACCTATAGCAATTGATGGAGATTGTAATATGCCGATAAAAATTACAATGCCGGCACTTTCACCAACTATGGAAGAGGGTACTCTATCAAAATGGTTGGTAAAAGAAGGTGATAATGTTACTTCGGGTGATGTTATTGCCGAGATTGAAACCGATAAGGCAACAATGGAAGTTGAAGCCGTGGACGAAGGCGTGGTTGCTAAAATTTTAGTGCCAGCCGGTAGTGCAGGCGTAAAAGTAAACTCTGTCATTGCTATTTTAGCCGCTGATGGTGAAGATGTTGCGGCCGCAGCAAAGGCAGCTGATGCCTCTACATCAAGTGATGTGGTAAAAGATGTGGCTGTTGCAAGTGATAATCAAACATTGATACAGCAATCAGCACCAACACCGCAGACTGCAGACGCACAAGGTTCCGTTGCTCAAGCTAATGCCACTCAAGATATTTCTACTCAAAGCAATGCAGGCAAAGGCAATCGGGTATTTTCTTCACCTTTGGCACGGCGCTTAGCAAAAGATGGTGGACTTGATATTGCAACTGTTGCTGGTACTGGCCCCCATGGCCGTGTCATTAAGCGTGATGTGGAAGCTGCATTACAATCGGGCACAGCCAAAGTTGCTTCAAACGCTGCTGCTAATGCTGCTGCGCAAACGCCAGCAAGCGCTGCGCCAATTATTAGTGCGCCATCAGACGATGCTGTGCTTAAGCTGTTTAAAGAAGACGAGTATGAGGTTGTGCCGCATGATACGATGCGTAAGACAATCGCGCGCCGTCTTGTTGAATCAAAGCTCACTGTGCCACATTTTTATGTGACGGTTGATTGTGAGCTCGATGCATTGTTAAAGCTACGTGCTGAACTTAATAGTGCTGCACCAATGGTTAAAAATGATGCAGGGACTACACCAGCCTATAAGCTTTCCGTCAATGATATGGTGATTAAGGTTGTGGCTATGGCATTGAAAGCACAACCTGATGCTAATGTTTCTTGGCTTGATCAAGGGATGATCCGCCATAAGCATGCCGATATTGGTGTGGCCGTATCTATACCCAATGGTTTAATTACGCCGATTGTTCGTCATGCCGATGAAAAATCTCTTTCTGCCATTTCAAATGAAATGAAAGATTTGGCAAAACGTGCGCGTGAACGCAAGTTAAAGCCAGAAGAATATCAAGGTGGTTCTAGCTCCGTTTCCAATATGGGAATGTTTGGTGTTAAATCATTCTCGGCAATTGTTAACCCGCCACAAGCAACCATATTCGCCATCGGTGCAGGTATTCAGCGCGCCGTGGTGAAAGATGGTGCTTTAGCGATTGCAAATGTCATGTCGGTAACAATTTCTACCGATCATCGCGCGGTTGATGGTGCTCTGGCTGCACAATTGGCGCAAACATTTAAAGGGTTGATTGAAAACCCAATGAGTATGCTGGTTTAAAATCTTAGGCGTGAGTGGGTTCCACTCACGCCTTATTTAATCAAAAGCATTCCGGCTAATTTTTTTGATGGAGTAGAAGCGTGTCAGCAAGTTATGATGTTATTGTTATCGGCTCTGGCCCAGGTGGTTATGTTACGGCTATCCGCGCTGCCCAATTAGGCTTTAAGACCGCAATTGTTGAGCGTGAGCATCTAGGTGGAATTTGTCTTAATTGGGGTTGTATTCCAACCAAGGCACTTTTGCGTTCGGCTGAAGTCAAGCATTTAAGCGAACACGCTAAAGATTACGGTCTTACTCTTAATGGTACAATCAGTGCTGATATTGACGCTGTTGTAAAACGTTCCCGCGGTGTTTCAGCTCGATTAACTGCTGGTGTCGGTTTCTTGATGAAAAAGAATAAAATCGACATTATTTGGGGTGAGGCTAAACTTACCAAAGGTGCAAAAGGGCAAGAACCTGCTGAAATTATTGTTGGCAAGCCTTCAAAACCTGCCCACCAGCCGCAAAATGCAGCGCCTAAAAATATTTTGGGTGAGGGCACGTATAAGGCGAAGCATATTATTGTGGCAACGGGTGCACGTCCGCGTGCATTGCCAGGAATTGAACCTGATGGCAAATTAATTTGGACCTATTTTGAAGCAATGGTGCCAAGTAGCATGCCTAAATCCATCGTTGTTATGGGATCTGGTGCGATTGGTATTGAATTTGCGTCTTTCTATCGTGATATGGGGGCGGAGGTTACCGTTGTTGAATTAATGCCGCAGATCATGCCTGTAGAAGATCAGGAAATTTCGACTATTGCTCGTAAGCAGCTTGAAAAACGCGGTATCAGAATTATTACTGAGGCTAAAGTTACTAAAGTTGATAAGAGCGCAAATTCAATTACCGCGCATGTTGAAGCCAATGGTAAAGTTGAAACGATTACAGCAGACCGGTTGATTTCAGCTGTTGGCGTACAAGGCAATATTGAAAATATCGGCTTAGAAACTGTTGGTGTTAAAACTGATCGTGGTTGTATTGCTATTGATCAATGGAGCCGCACTAATATTGAAGGTATTTATGCTATTGGTGATGTTGCTGGTCCGCCAATGCTTGCCCATAAGGCAGAAGAAGAGGGCGTTATCTGCGTTGAAAAAATTGCAGGTCTTAAAAATGTTCATCCGCTTGATAAGGGTAAAATCCCTGGTTGTACCTATTGCAATCCACAGGTTGCATCAGTTGGTTTAACCGAGGCAAAAGCAAAATCAGCTGGGCGCGATATTCGGGTTGGGCGCTTTAGTTTTGCCGCTAATGGTAAAGCCATTGCTCTTGGTGAAGATCAAGGCATGGTCAAAACAATTTTTGATAAAAAAACTGGCGAATTATTAGGCGCTCATTTGGTTGGTCCAGAAGTAACTGAGCTGGTTCAAGGTTTTGTTATTGCAATGAATCTTGAAACAACGGAAGAAGAACTTATCCATACAGTATTTCCGCATCCAACCCTTTCTGAAGCAATGAAGGAAAGTGTTTTGGACGCATACGGTATGGTTTTAAATGCTTAAAGTTATATAGATCATATCAACGCCAAAGCAGTGATATTAACATTGCTTTGGTCTTGGCATTCAATAAAACGTGGGATATATGCACAACTACTTGTTGTTTACAGAGATTATATCTATTTAAAGTGATAAAATAAATTCGCTTTAATTTCGCATAATGCTTTGGTAAATTGGCTCAAGCAATTGCCGGAAGAGGAATAAAAATGGTTACGGTGCTCAATACTGTTGCTCAAAAACGGGCAAGGCATCCTGAAAAAGCGCATAAGCCGGATAATGAGGTTTTAAAAAAGCCAGATTGGATTCGGGTAAAAGCACCAACCTCGAAGATTTATGCAGAAACTCGCGATATTGTTCGCACCAACAAGCTTGTTACCGTTTGTGAAGAAGCAGGTTGCCCTAATATGGGTGAGTGTTGGCATCAACGCCATGCCAGCTTCATGATTATGGGTGAAATTTGTACTCGCGCTTGCGCATTTTGTAATGTAACCACTGGTATTCCTTTGCCGCTTGATGAAGGTGAGCCGCAGCGTGTTGCTGATGCAATTCAACAAATGGGCTTAAAGCATGTGGTGATTACCTCGGTGGATCGTGACGATCTTGCTGATGGTGGTGCTGTGCATTTTGCTAAAGTCATCACTGCAATCCGTTCCACCAATCCGCAAACCACCATTGAAGTGCTAACCCCTGATTTTCGTCATAAGGATGGCGCACTAGAAATTGTGGTGGCTGCGAAGCCTGATGTGTTTAACCATAATTTGGAAACTGTTCCAAGCAAATATTTGAAGGTGCGCCCCGGTGCTCGTTACTTCCAATCTATTCGTTTGTTACAAAAGGTAAAAGAGCTTGATCCGTCTATCTTTACCAAGTCTGGCATTATGGTTGGTTTTGGTGAAGAGCGTAATGAAATTTTGCAATTGATGGATGATTTACGTTCCGCCGATGTTGATTTCATGACTATTGGCCAATATTTGCAGCCAACGCGCAAGCATCATCCGGTTATTCGGTTTATAACACCGGAAGAATTTAAGTCTTATGCTACAATTGGTAAAACCAAAGGCTTTTTGCATATGGCATCAAGCCCATTAACCCGTTCATCACACCATGCTGGTGATGATTTTGAGATGTTAAAAGCAGCCCGTGCTGCGCAACTTGCAGCCAAACGCTAATGCCTAGAATTTCAACTAAAATGATTGTCGCGCATAGGCCAGATCAAATGTTTGATCTGGTTGCTGATGTAGAAAAATATCCTGAATTCGTTCCTATGTGCGAAGCGCTGGTTATTAGACAAAAGCGCGAAAAAGATGATAAAGTGCTGTTAGTTGCTGATATGACAGCTGGTTATAAGCTCATCCGTGAGACTTTTACTAGCCAAGTTTTGCTTGACCGCAATCAAGGTATTATTGACGTTAAATATATTGACGGGCCTTTTAAGCATCTTGAAAATCGTTGGACTTTTTCACCTCAAGAGAGTGGGGAAGGGTGCGATGTTGATTTTTATATGGATTATGAATTTAAAAACCGTATGTTAACGATCTTAGTTGGATCAGTGTTTGATATGGCTTTTCAAAAAATGACATCGGCTTTTGAAAAACGCGCCGATGAAATTTATGGGAATTCTTTATCCATATAAGCTATTGTTAAGGCAGTGACTTGGTCTAATTTATTTATTTTTCACATTGTAGATTAGCAAGATTAAGCCAAAAATTACATTCATTTTAATATGAAAAAAGCGCTGGAAATGTTCATATTTCCTGCGCTTTTTTTTATGAAATTTTTATAGTATTTGTTTAAATAATCAAAACCATGCGATGATTAAAGATTGCGCCCAATTGCTAAATATTTTTCACGACGTTCTTCACGCAAGGTAATACCATCCTTGTCAGCCATGCTTTTAAGGGCTGCAGCAATAATATTACCTGTTGCATCCATTACCGCCTCACGGTCGCGATGCGCGCCGCCTAAAGGCTCTGGAATAATGCCATCAATAATCTTTAACTCATAAAGATCTTGGGCGGTAATGCGCATATTCGTTGCCGCATCTTTTGCCCGTGTTGCATCACGCCAAAGAATGGAAGCTGCGCCTTCTGGCGAAATAACCGAATAAATGGAATGCTCAAGCATATAAACACGGTTAGCGGCAGCAATAGCAATTGCACCACCAGAACCGCCTTCACCAATGACGATAGCAACAACCGGAACTTTAAGATTTAACATTTCCGCTGTTGAACGGGCAATAGCTTCGGCTTGACCGCGTTCCTCAGCACTAACGCCAGGATAAGCACCAGCAGTATCAATGATTGAGACGACAGGAAGATTAAAACGTTCGGCCATTTCCATAATACGAACGGCTTTACGATAACCTTCAGGGCGAGCAGAGCCAAAATTATATTTTAAACGTGTTTGGGTGTCATGACCTTTTTCAAGGCCAAGATAAGCAATGGCCTCACCTTGGAAACGAGCAAAGCCCGCTTGCAATGCTTCATCTTCACCAAATTTACGATCACCTGCTAAAGGTGTAATATCGCTAAATAAATGATTTGCATAATCCAAAAAATGTGGGCGATCAGGATGGCGCGCGATTTGTGTTTTTTGCCATGGGGTCAATTTTTTATAAAGATCACGCAAAGCCTGTGCGGAGCGCTTTTCAAGACGGTCAATCTCGTCGCTCATATTAACGCTATCTTTTTCTTGGCTAAGCTTTTTCAGCTCAAAAATCTGGGCGTCTAGATCTGCAACCGGTTTTTCAAAATCAAGGTAATTATACATCAACTATTTAATCCACACGAGTAATTTTGGAGCTATCTTCTATGCTTATTTCATGAAGCAAGCGTTAAAGGCTAAACTGTTTGAAACAATTTTGTTTTCTTTTAACAATGATGGAGCCTAAAAGAAAACAAAAAAACGCCCTTTCCATGGCAAATTTTATTATTTTTACCCTTTATTGTCATTTTGAGCAAGGGGATGAAAGCTATTGACCAATTTTTGGAGGCGTTCTTCTAAGACATGGGTATAAATCTGGGTTGTTGAAATATCGGCATGTCCTAATAATTGTTGGACTGCACGCAAATCTGCACCATTTTGGAGTAAGTGGCTGGCAAAGGCATGGCGCAGGACATGCGGCGACATTTTTTGCGGGTCTATCTGGGCGCGGCTTGCCAGCGCCTTAAGTTCACGCGCCACAACTTGACGGGCAATATAACCGCTGTCGGATTGCGCTGGAAATAAAAATGGACTTTTGTCTTGTGCTTTTGTCTTGCGTATAGATAACCATTTTTCGATTGCTTGGCGGGCTTTGTTGGAAAGTGGTACTAAGCGTTCCTTTGCGCCTTTACCTTTAACCAGAATAAATTGTGGATTCCCCTCGACTGACCTTAAAGTTAGGCTCACCAATTCTGTTATACGAAGGCCGCTTGCATATAGCATTTCAAGTAACACATAATTGCGAAAATTGCGATAGCGAGCGGCGTCGCTTAAATCTTGTAAATTTGCTTCTTCCTCTGCCAAATCAAGTAATAATCCAACCTCCGCCTCACTCATTATTTTGGGCAAATTTTTGGCTTTGCTTGGCGCATCAATTTGGGCTGTTGGATCATCTTGGCGCAGAGTTTCTGCATAAAGAAACTGATAAAACTGTCGCAAGGTTGATAAACGGCGCGCTTGAGAACTTGGGCTGAAACCTTCAATATTCATGCTTTGCAAAATTTTCTCAATATCGCTTTCCATAGCATTGGAAAGCTGTTTATTCATCGCGTTAAGCAATTGGTCAGCCCATTCAAGATCACGATTATAGGCTTCAAGTGTGTTATCCGCCGCGCCGCGTTCGGCGCTCATCATTTCTAAAAAACGGTCAATTAGCCGCGATGATTGCATATTGGTCATAAGGCCAACCAATCTTTAATGGGAGGGTTCAATAGGACTATCTGAAGAACTATCAGCAGCATTTTCCAAGGAGGGGTTTTCAAGGGTAGGTTGCGCGCGCGTTTCACCCCATGGTCGCAAATTTAATTTGTCATTGGGTATTGTGATAGTGAGTTCTGCAGTTTTGGGCTTTACCATATAGGCAAGTGCGTAGATCGCGCCAGAAAATGCAGCGATAATGGTCAATAAAATTAAAAATAAGCGGCGTATTGTAGGCATGTTATCCTTAATCCAATCATTGACCAGCTATATAGATGCAATTCAACAAAAGTCGCCAAGATAAAGCGGCTTATGTTAAAAAATAGCTATTAAGCCCATTCTATAACAAAAAGCTTTTTGAATTGCTAACGGCTATATTTTATTAAAAGCAAGCTTTGCTGGTAATAAAATATGCAAGGAAATATTTTAATATTGCGTTGGTAGCTTTATCGATTAATTAAAAATATTATCGCCTTGTTCATCAACTATCTGGCGTGCTTTGATGAGAATCATATCAAATGCAACATCCGTACTGGCAAATTTATCGGCACGAATGAAGCGGTGCTCCTTAATTTCACCATTGATGGTTTTGCTGATAACGCCGCAAGATTGGAACTGGCCGTCGGCGGCAAAGGGTGTTGCTTTGATGGTGAAGCCATTATAATCAATTGGATCAGAGCTGATTTCCTTTGGAGTTTTATCACCACCACCGAAAAGTTTTTTTAAAAAAGACATTTTTTGCTCCGTTTCAAGCTACTATTACGAGCTTTTGCTATTTTAATTATGATTATAAATTAACCCATGAAATTTTATAGCATTTTTTATCAATGATTGTATCAATGATAAAGAGATTTTTCACCAGATTGGATAAATGAGTGGTCTCGCTATCGCTTTATTGGCTTGTTAATGTGCAGTTCAATTTCACAATGTAAAAAAATACCAAATCATATTCACTACTCATTCAGCAAATTTGCGAAAAAATCGCGCATTTTAAAAAGATTTTGCAGTAAGCTTGTAAGAAAAGCAGCAAACAATCGTTGCAGGGAACAATTTTGACTGGAACTCACTGAAAAAACGATTATAGCTAAAAATAGAGATGATGAGTGTTTTCACGTGGAGGATGAAACAGTGGCACAAAAGATTAAATTGTCAACCATTGCGGAAGCTTTGGATGTTTCAACGGCTACAGTTTCACTTGCTTTACGCGATAGTCCTTTGGTTGCCGAAGAAACTCGAAATCGCATTAAAACCTTTGCTCGCGATATCGGCTATATTTACAATCGTCGTGCCGCTAGTTTACGAACTTCACGCTCTGGTATTATTGGCGTCGTCGTCCATGATATTATGAATCCGTTTTTTGCGGAAATTCTACGTTCAATCGAAACCGAGCTTGATCGTTCAGGGCAAACCTTTATTTTATCCAATCATTATGACCAGTTAGAAAAGCAGCGTAATTTTATTGAAACATTGCTGCAATTGGGAGCAGATGGTGTTATCATGTCGCCGGCAATTGGTACGCCGCCAAAAGATATTCTCATCGCGCAAGAAAATGGGTTGCCAGTCGTTTTTGTTGCCCGCCGCATTGATGGCATTGAAGCACCAGTTTTTACCGGTGATGATGCTTTTGGTATTGCTCTTGCGACCAATCATCTCATTTCGCTAGGTCATGAGAAAATCGCTATGATTGGCGGTACAGACTTTACCTCCACGGGGCGCGACCGTTATCAAGGCTACCTTAATGCCATGGAAAAAGCTGGCCTTGAAGCCAAGGCGGAATGGCGAATTTCTGGACCGCGTACTAAGCAAGCAGGCTTTGAAGCTGCACCGCAATTTTTGGCGCTAAAAGATAGGCCTACTGCTGCTGTTTGTTGGAATGATCTTGTAGCAATTGGATTGATGAATGGCATTGCCCGTGCCGGTTTGCAAGTTGGTGAAGATATTTCGGTTACCGGCTATGATGATTTAGAGGAAGCTGCCATCGCAACTCCTGCGCTTACCACTGTTTGGAACGGCCAGCGTGAGGTTGGCCGACGCGCTGCCCTTGCGCTGCTTGATTTATTAAATGGAAAAGAAGTGCTTGATGGGCACGAGCTTATTAAGCCAGAATTACATATTCGCCAATCAACGGGTAAAGTTAAGCCGCGCTAGGTGCAATGATCGTTTATGCAGCTATTGCTATATCGGCAGCGCTTTGGCGGTATTAAATGTTATGCTTATCGTTTAAAGCCAGCATCAACAATATTTTGCATGGCAACAAAGGTTGACGTTGACGCGACAAAAGGCAGTGTTGATATTTTTTCGCCAAGCACAATGCGGTAGCGTTTAATGTCGCTGGTGCGTACTTTTAATAAATAGTCAAAATTACTAGCGATCATATGGCATTCTTCAACTTCGCGAATCTTTTTAACCGCAGCATTAAATTGTAAAAGCGCCGCTTCGCGTGTGTCGCTTAGTTTTACTTCGGCAAAAGCAATATGGTCAAGCCCCATGCGTTCAGGGTTTAAAATAGCGCGAAAGCCGGTAATAACGCCATCATCCGTCAGTTTTTTTAGACGTAATTGACAGGGCGTTTTTGAAAGTCCAACTTTTTCAGCAAGGTCGGTTATAGAAATTCGGCCATTTTCAACTAAAGCATCTATGATCTTATTGTCAATCCGGTCGATTTCACCATTATGTATGATTTTACTCAAGATTTTTCCTAATTAAAATTGTGAAATTAGTGAATTTACCTAATAATATGCTAATCTTTAGTTTAAGGCAATGATTTTCTCGTGCTATAAGTATTCTACAAATGGGTATTTTTTCTCTGCTCTTTTTCAATATTCAAGCAGAAAATATATGCTCAAATTTTGGCTGATATGGCTGTTTTAAAAGGTCGCTAATACCTTTAAAAGCTAACTTATTGGCCGTTGCAATTCTTTGGCTAAGCACCATTTATAAATTTAGTAAATATGCCGCCAATCCAAATATCAACGGGTTTCCCCCGGTTTAACCTCTTTTTTTGGGTGATTTTTATGAGTGCTGATGATTTTAAGCCTGTTTTTGCACATTATGCTCCGCCAATTGCCAAGCCAACCAGCTTGCGCGAAGATATTACAAGCGCCTATCGTCGCGCTGAAGAAGAATGCTTGGCTCCGCTTTTGGAAGCAGCAACTTTTGATGCTGAAACAAAAGGTAAAATTGCTGCAACAGCACGAAAATTGATTGAAACCTTGCGCGCCAAGAAAAAAGGCGGCGGCGTTGAAGGTTTGATCCATGAATATTCTTTGTCAAGCCAAGAGGGTATTGCCCTTATGTGTCTTGCTGAAGCATTATTGCGTATTCCTGATAAGGCAACCCGTGATGCGCTTATTCGTGACAAGATCACCGGTGGTGATTGGAAATCGCATATTGGTGGTGGCCGCTCGCTCTTTGTTAATGCGGCGACTTGGGGCTTAGTTGTAACGGGTAAGCTTACTTCTACTGTTGATACAAATACTCTATCATCGTCACTTACCCGTCTTATTCAGCGTTGTGGTGAGCCAGTGGTACGTAAAGGCGTTGATATGGCCATGCGTATGATGGGTGAGCAATTTGTGCGTGGTCAAACCATTGATGAAGCTGTAAAGCGCGCAAAAGCTGTTGAAGAAAAAGGCTTTCGCTATTCTTATGATATGCTTGGTGAAGCAGCAACTACTGAAGATGATGCAAAGCGCTATTATAAGGATTATGAAACTGCTATTCATGCTATTGGCAAAGCTGCCAACGGCAAGGGTGTTTATGAAGGCCCTGGTATTTCGATTAAGCTTTCTGCGCTTCATCCACGCTATTCGCGCTCACAAGCTGATCGTGTTATGGGTGAATTATTGCCGCGGGTTAAAAAATTAGCTTTGCTAAGCAAGCAATATAATATTGGCCTTAATATTGACGCTGAAGAAGCAGATCGCTTGGAAATTTCGCTTGATCTGCTTGAAAGCCTTTGCTTTGATAATGATCTTGCTGGTTGGAATGGTATTGGCTTTGTGGTGCAAGCCTATGGCCGCCGTTGCCCATTTGTGCTTGATTATGTAATTGACCTTGCACGCCGCTCTGGCCACCGCATGATGGTGCGCTTGGTTAAGGGGGCTTATTGGGATTCTGAAATTAAGCGCGCGCAATTGGATGGGCTTGAAAGCTATCCCGTTTATACGCGCAAGGTTTACACCGATGTTTCCTATATTGCTTGTGCGACCAAATTGTTAAATGCACCAGATGCAGTATTCCCACAATTTGCAACCCATAATGCGCAAACCTTGGCGACTATTTATAATATTGCTGGTCCTGATTATACCAATGATAAGTATGAGTTCCAATGCTTGCACGGCATGGGGGAGCCACTTTATGAAGAAGTGGTTGGCAATGACAAATTAAAACGTCCAGCCCGTATTTATGCCCCAGTTGGTACCCATGAAACCTTGCTTGCTTATCTCGTTCGCCGCTTGCTTGAAAATGGTGCTAATTCGTCATTCGTTCATCGCATTGCTGATATGTCTGTCACTGTTGATGAAATGATTGCTGACCCTGTCGATGTCGTTCGCGCCATGCCAAATCCTGGCAGTCAAAATGATGCACTTTTCTCACCAGAGGATATGTTTGCACCAAGCCGTAAAAATTCGGCTGGGTTTGATCTTTCTAATGAAGATGTGTTGAGCGCATTAAGCAAGGATTTTTTAGTAAGTACGGCGCAAAAATGGGTGGCAACACCTTTTGGTGATAAGCATAGCAACGAAGCAAAACCAGTGCTTAACCCTGCTGATCAGCGCGATGTTGTGGGCGAAGTTGTTGAAGCCAGTCTTGATGAAGTTAAGCAAAGTGTAGAGCGTGCAGCAAATGCGGTTAGCACTTGGCATAAGGTGCCAACAAACGAGCGTGCAGCCATGCTTGAAAAAGCCGCAGATTTATTGCAAGAGCGTATGCCAACTTTGCTCGCATTAATTGCCCGTGAAGCTGGTAAATCGATCCCTAATGCTATTGCTGAAGTGCGTGAAGCTATTGACTTCTTGCGCTATTATGCGGCTGAGGCTCGCTCTACCATTGGTGAAAAACACCTTCCTTTAGGGCCTGTGGTCTGTATTAGCCCTTGGAACTTCCCACTGGCTATTTTTACTGGTCAAGTATGTGCAGCTCTTGTTGCTGGCAACCCAGTTTTGGCAAAGCCTGCAGAAGAAACACCTTTGATTGCAGCCGAAAGCGTGCGTATCTTGCATGAAGCAGGCATTCCGCAAGATGTTGTTCAACTTGTGCCCGGTGAAGGCAATGTTGGTGCAGCTTTGGTTGCAAGTGATAAGATTGCTGGTGTTATGTTTACCGGCTCTACCGAAGTTGCTCGCCTCATTCAGGCTGAACTTGGGACGCGTTTATTGCCAAATGGCAAACCAATTCCACTTTTGGCGGAAACGGGTGGTCAAAATGCTATGATCGTTGATTCATCAGCTCTTGCTGAGCAAGTGGTGTTTGATGTTATTGCATCGGCTTTTGATAGTGCTGGTCAGCGTTGTTCGGCATTGCGCGTGCTTTGCTTGCAGGAAGACGTAGCAGACCGCATTCTTGAAATGTTAAAAGGCGCATTAAGTGAATTGCGTGTTGGTC
Source organism: Bartonella sp. HY328 (assembly GCF_025449335.1). Classification (NCBI taxonomy): domain Bacteria; kingdom Pseudomonadati; phylum Pseudomonadota; class Alphaproteobacteria; order Hyphomicrobiales; family Bartonellaceae; genus Bartonella; species Bartonella sp. HY328. The sequence continues at coordinate 2,635,811 of NZ_CP104883.1, read as the reverse complement.
GTACTGATGTGATCAATGTTGATGTTGGGCCAGTTATTAGCCAAGAAGCGAAAGATAATCTTAATCGCCATATTGAAACCATGCGCGCTATGGGCAATAAGATTGAGCAATTGGCATTGGGAGAAGCAACCAAATTTGGTACTTATGTTGCGCCAACCATTATTGAACTAAACGCGATGAGTGAATTAAAGCGTGAAGTTTTTGGTCCTGTCTTGCATATTATCCGTTATAAGCGTGACAATCTGCATCAGCTTATTGATGATATTAATGCGTCGGGTTATGGCCTAACTTTTGGTTTGCATACGCGTCTTGATGACACCATTGCCGATGTTATTTCCCGTATTAAGGTTGGCAATATTTATGTTAACCGCAATATTATTGGTGCGGTTGTTGGCTCGCAGCCTTTTGGTGGTCGCGGTCTTTCAGGCACTGGTCCAAAAGCTGGTGGCGCGCTATATCTTGGCCGCTTATTAGCGAACCAGCCAGAACCAAATCTTCCAGGCGCTACTTATTCTAACGCTATTCTTACTGATTTTTCTGTTTGGCTTGATGGGCAGAACAGAAAAGCGGAAGCAGGTTTTGCCCGCTTGATTAGCGTTAAATCACGCCTTGGTCTTGATATTGAATTGCCAGGTCCAGTTGGTGAAACAAATCGTTATCTCTTGCACCCACGTGGTAAGATTTTGATTGTTCCACAAAGTGAAGCAGGGCTTTATCGTCAAATTGCAACAGTTCTGGCAACAGGTAACCAGGTGGTTATTGATGCAGGTTCTAATTTGCAAAAAAGCTTGCCAAACTTGCCGCAATCAATCTTCTCGCAAATTATGTGGAGTGATAATTGGGCAGCTGATGGCGCATTTGCTGGCGTTTTGATTGAAGGTGAAGGTGAGTTTGTCACCAAAACCTTGAAGCGCATTGCTGGTCTTCCTGGTCCATTGCTCTTGACACAAGCAGCAACCTTAGCTGAGATGGAAGCACAAGATAGCGCTTATTGCCTTGATTGGTTGGTGGAAGAATTGTCAATTTCAGTTAATACTGCTGCCGCCGGTGGTAATGCTAAACTGATGGCTATTGGCTAATTTTAGCTTCATATAATTATATTGAAGGCCGCTTTTAAGCGGCCTTTTATTTTATATTTATATTTTTTGCCAAAAGATGGTCAAAAAAACGCCAATTTTTTAATGTAACGCCATGGCATGAATAAACATATAAGTAAATTTTTAAGTTTGATTTTGCGCCATGAGCCGCAAAAGATTGGCTTGACCCTAGATGAAAACGGTTGGGCTAATGTTGATGAACTGCTAGAAAAAGCAGCTGTCTATGGCACGGTGTTTAATCGCCAAACCTTGTTTGATGTGGTGCGTGATAGCGATAAAAAGCGCTTTACCTTATCCGATGATAAAAAGCGCATCCGTGCCGCCCAGGGCCATTCCATTGCGGTTGATTTAGCATTGGAAGCGTCAACGCCGCCTGCAATTTTATTTCATGGCACGGCTGAAACGAGTGTCGGTTCAATTTTAAGCGAGGGCATTAAGCCGGGAAACAGGCAAAAAGTACACTTATCCTTGGATGAAGTAACCGCTTTTAAAGTGGCGCAACGCCATGGTAAACCCGTTATTTTGCATATTGATGCCGCAAAAATGCATGAAAATGGCATTGCTTTTTGGCAAGCGGAAAATGGTGTTTGGCTAACCGATTTTGTGCCTATTGACTATATAAGCCTAGCGTAAAGAAAATTTAAAAAAAGGCCGCATTTGCGGCCTTTTAATTTGGTTTTATTAGTGGATTGTTTCGCCGTGAAGCGAAATATCAAGCCCTTCAATTTCTTGCTGCTTGGTAGGACGTAAGCCAATGGTAAATTTAATCGCATAAAGAATAATTGCGGTGACAATAGCGGAATAAACAATTGCGGCAACAAGGCCAACAAATTGAATCCAGACGCTAGCATCTTTACCGGCTTCGTTAATTGCAGCATCAGCAAAAACACCCGTTAACAATGCGCCAACGATACCACCCACACCATGAACGCCAAAAGCATCAAGGGAATCGTCATAGCCGAGCAAGCGTTTTAGCCATACAGCCGAGAAATAACAAACACCGCCGCCAATAAGGCCGATTATCAACGCGCCTGTTGGATTGACAAAACCAGCTGCTGGGGTAATGGCAACAAGACCAGCAACGGCACCTGAAATTATACCAAGAACGCTGGGACGCTTTGACATGGACCATTCAACAAACATCCAAGCAAGAGCTGCAGCGGCTGTTGCAATTTGTGTGTTGATAAAGGCAACAGCTGCAAGTCCATTTGCACCACCAGCAGAGCCTGCATTAAATCCAAACCAGCCTATCCATAATAGTGACGCACCAATCATAGAAAGGGTTAAATTATGCGGTGCCATATTGGTTGTGCCATAGCCACTGCGCTTGCCAATAATAATGGCTGCAACAAGACCTGCAACACCAGAGTTCACGTGAATAACTGTACCGCCAGCGAAATCTAAAACACCATCTTGGGCTAAAAAGCCGTTGGGCTGCCATACCCAATGGCAAATTGGTGTATAAACAAGCAGTAACCAAGCGCCCATAAAAACTAATAGAGATGAAAATTTCATGCGCTCAGCAAAGGCGCCGGTCATAAGGGCAGGGGTAATGATGGCAAATGCCATTTGGAAAACCACCCATAAATATTGAGGAATAGTATTGGATAGCGAATTAATTGTAATGCCATGCAGGAAGAGGTAACTTAAATCGCCCCAATAAGCATTGCCTTCACCAAAGGCAAGCGAATAGCCAATAATAAACCATAAAACGCTTACCAAGCAACAAACCGCAAAACTATGCATCATGGTAGAAAGTACGTTTTTCTTACGCACCATACCGCCATAAAACAGTGCAAGGCCTGGTATTGTCATAAGCAGTACAAAGGCAGTCGATACCAGCATCCAAGCTGTGTCACCAGTATCGAGAGTGGGTTTTGCTACCTCAGCCACTTGCTCAGTTACTTGCGCAGCAACTTCTTGGCCAAAAGCAGGGCCAATAAATGCAAGCCCAAAGCTTGAAAAAAGAACAATTGCCAAAAAGGCAATGTATTGTTTGAATTTCACCATAAAACCTCTCCATTGAAAGCAATGGACGCATGCGCCCTTGTCTTTTCTATAACAAGTTTCATGCCAGTTTTAAAAAATATAATATTTTTAATGAGTTATGGTTTTATTTGGTGTTTGATGAATAAGTTTTGCGTAAAATTTAAGCTGTTAAAAGGCTAATGCATTAAAAATAGGCAAGTTTATTGACTTTGCATCTTAGCCAATATTGGCCGGCAAAAACATCCATCAATATGATCATTAATCATGCCCATAGCTTGCATAAATGCATAAATTGTGGTGGGCCCAACAAATGAAAATCCGCGGTTCTTTAGGTCTTTTGATAGGCGTTTTGATGCTTCGCTGACTGGATTTGCTTTTAATGTCGCAAGATCATAAGTGGCAAATAACTCAGATTTTGGCGGTTTGAATGACCAAAAATAGCTATCAAGGGAACCTTTGTCTTCCACTATTTTCAAGGCGCATTTGGCATTGTTGATAACGGAATTTATTTTACCACGATGGCGCACAATCCCGCTATCGCTTAGCAGTGCTTCAACTTTTTTGTCATCATAATTTGCAATAATGTTAAAGTCGAAACCATCAAAGGCACGGCGAAAGTTTTCGCGCTTTTTTAAAATTGTGTACCATGATAGTCCAGCTTGGAAGCCCTCTAGGCAGATCTTTTCAAATAAGCGAATATCGTCATGCATGGGATAGCCCCATTCATGGTCATGATAAGCAATATAATCTTCATTGCTGCCTGCCCAAAAACAACGGAGTTTGCCGTCAAAGCCTTGAACTAGACCATTATCATCGCTCATATTAATCCTCGACTTAAGCTTTTAGAAAAGTGAACCTTGCTTGTCATTATCAGCTTTGGTTATTTTTGTAGGTTTGTCCGCTTTGGTGGCTTTTGGTTTTTTCTCTTGCTTGATTGCTGCCTGTTTTAAAGCGCCTGTATTTTGCACCTTTGTAACATTTGATTGAATTTGACTTGTGAAGCCGCCAATGGTTGCTTGTCTTTCATCATCTGCAAAGCGCAAGGTTACAGCTTGATTGGCGTGTGTGTCAGTTGCCCTTTTTATAGGGTTTTTATGTTCATCAACAACCAACACAAAGCCACGTTGTAAAATGCGCGTATAAGATAAGCTTGCCATAAGGCGATTAAGCTCAACAAGTCTTTGTTTTTTCCGTTCAATAATTCGTTTAAAAGCATTGGTCATTTGCTTTTGATAGTGTTCAAGTCGCTCAATACTCATTTTACTTTGGCGGTGTAAAATATCTGGGTTTAGGCGCTTGCTAATAAGGGCAAACTCGCGTTTTTTATTATCGATGAGGCGCGATATAGTATTGGCTGAAAAACGCTTTTTACTTGTTTCAAAGCGATATTGCTTTTGCGCAAGATTATTTATCAACGCGCGGTTGAGACGCTGTGCTGCTTCATCGAAACGCCGGCGCGGCAGCGCAAATAATTGGTCAACCGATGGTAGTGCGCGGGCAAGCCCAGTTAATTTTTGGCGGCGATAATCAAAATTACGCCGCATAATACTTTCTAGGCGTGCATTAAGAGTGGCAATATGCGCTTCAAGATCGCTTTTTACCGGCACTGCAAATTCTGCGGCTCCCGTTGGGGTTGGCGCACGCATATCAGCCACATAATCAATCAAAGTCCAATCGGTTTCATGGCCAACGGCGGAAATAAGCGGAATGGTAGATTGTGCGGCGGCCATTACCACCGCTTCATCATTAAAGCCCCAAAGGTCTTCCAAACTACCACCGCCACGTGCAACAATTAATACATCGGGGCGGGGAATTGTGCCGTTAGCATCAAGCCGATTAAAGCCATTAATGCCGTTGGCAACTTCTTGGCCACTGGTTTCCCCCTGCACGCGCACCGGCCAAACCAGCAAATGCACGGGAAAGCGGTCGGATATGCGGTGGATAATATCGCGGATTACCGAGCCGGTTGGTGAGGTGATTACGCCGATAACCATCGGCATGAAGGGGAGGGGGCGTTTGCGATCATCGCTAAAAAGGCCTTGTGCGGCAAAGCGCCTTTTGCGTTCTTCCAAAAGAGCCATTAAGGCACCGGCGCCAGCTGGCTCTAAATTATCAATCATCATTTGATATTTGGAAGAGCCAGGAAATGTTGTAAGCTTGCCGGTAACAATCACTTCCATGCCTTCTTCGGGCTGGAATTTTAGCTTGCTCATTACGCCGCGCCAAATCACTGCTTCAAGGCGGGCTTTGTCATCTTTTAGGGCGAAATAGGCGTGTCCTGATGAGTGGGGGCCGCGATAGCCGGATATTTCACCTCGCACCCGCACATTGCCGAAATTTTCTTCAACGCTGCGTTTTAATGCACCAGAAATTTCAGAAACAGTAAATTCAACTGCATTGGTTTTTTTTGCTTCTGCAGCTTCAAAAAGATCGCTCATTGCTTATCGCCTGTCATGCAACAAAATATTATAGTGGCTGATGTTGGTTTACCATCAGCCATCGTTATTTTAAAAGAGTGCTTATTTAATAAGCATATTCATTAAAGATTGGGTCTACTGAGCCGCCCCAAATACTATTATAATCATTCAGCATTTTTGTTGCATCGCTATGGCCGCGGGTAATAATTTCATCAAGCGAGTTTAAAAAATGACTTTCATCATTGCCCATATCATTAAGCTGGGCGCGATTTTTTAGCCCTATACGCGAAATTGCTAATGCTTCGCGAGCAAGATCTAACAAGCTTTTGTCACGAAATACTGTTTTTAGGCCTTGTGTTGGGACTGCATTGCGCATTGCCAATACTTCCTCAAAGCTCCAGTCACGGGTTAAATCTTCGGCAGCGTCAAGGGCGGTGCTATCATAAAGCAGTCCAACCCAAAATGCAGGAAGAGCGCAAATACGTCGCCATGGGCCACCATCTGCACCGCGCATTTCTAAAAAGCGCTTTAAACGGACTTCAGGAAATAGTGTTGAAAGATGGTTAGCCCAATCTCCCATATTGGGCGCATAGTCATCAACACGACCCTTGAAGCCGCCATTCATGAATTGGCGGAAGGTTATATCGGTGGCTTGATGGTAGTGACCATCACGCAAAACAAAATACATTGGAATATCAAGAGCCCAATCGACATAATCGCCAAAGCTAAAATCTTTATTAAAAACGAAAGGCAGCACGCCCGAGCGCTGGTTGTCGGTGTCACGCCAAATTTCTGACCGCCATGACAAAAAGCCGTTGGGTTTACCTTCAGTAAAGGGTGATGTGGCAAAAATTGCGGTTGCAATAGATTGCAATTTCATGCCGATTTGCATTTTACGGCGCATATCAGCTTCTGATGAAAAGTCCAAATTCACTTGAATGGTTGATGTGCGATACATCATATCAAGGCCATGGCTGCCGACCTTTGGCATATAATCACTCATGATTTTATAGCGTGATTTTGGCATAACTGGCGTTTCACTTAAAGTCCATTTAGGGCTGCCACCAGCACCTAAAAAGCCAATGCCAAAAGGTTTAGCAATTTCATGTACTTGCGCTAAATGAGCATTGACTTCGCGGCAGGTTTGATGCAGCGTCTCCACCGGCGCACCTGATAGCTCGAATTGGCCGCCCGGCTCCAAGGATATAGCACCGCGCCCTGTTGGTTCCACAAGGCCAATAATATTGCCCTCATCAATGATAGGTTCCCAGCCAAGCATGGCTTGCATACCTTCTAATAATGCGCGGATACCTTTATTACCAGCATAAGGGACAGGCCTATTGCCATCGATATAAAAGGCAAATTTTTCATGCTCGGTACCAATACGCCATTGGTCTGCACTTTTGCTGCCTTCTGCCAAATGCTCGATCAGATCTTGGCGTGTATGGATTTCGGTATTGTCTGTTGTATCGCGTGCCATGGTGCCGCTTCCCTGTCGAATCTAATTTTCTTGTCTTAAAACTCTTAAAGCATTTTGTACTGTCATGCTATTTTTTTTGTTTTTTCCCATGTGGAACCAAAATGAAGTTTTGATAACATGCTGTTTTTGCTAAAAAATAAAAATTGTAATAATTTTTTCTTATAGGAAATCTAAAAAAATATAATTTGATTTTATGGAAAATTCAATTTAATTATAGAAAAAATTATGATAGATTGGAAATAGTCTAAATTTAAAAAAGAATAGAATGTATAATATCGTCAAAATAGACTGCAGAAATTATAGTGTGATTGTAGCTAATTTATATATGTAAGTTATAATTTTCTAATATTATCTATTTTATTTGCTTTAAAACAATAAGTTAAATTGACGATAAATAGCTATTTACTAAAAATTTGATGATTAGAGACTATTTCCTTGCGCAATAACTGCCCTATCTACCCTGTTTAGAATAGTTTTAAAGGAGTGTAGAATGAGTGAACGTCCTAAATTAACCACCACCGCCGGCTCACCTGTACCAGATAACCAAAACTCGATTACCGCTGGTGCTCGTGGTCCTGTGCTCATTCAAGATTATCAATTACTTGAAAAATTAGCGCATCAAAATCGGGAACGTATTCCTGAACGTACAGTCCATGCTAAAGGCTGGGGTGCATTTGGCGAGCTAACGATTACAGATGATATTTCGCGCTATACCAAAGCAAAAGCTTTACAGCCCGGCGCCAAAACACCAATGTTAGCGCGTTTTTCGACCGTTGCTGGCGAACTTGGCGCGGCCGATGCCGAGCGCGATGTGCGCGGTTTTTCGCTAAAATTCTACACAGAAGAAGGCAATTGGGATCTCGTTGGTAATAATACGCCGGTTTTCTTTGTGCGTGATGCTTATAAATTCCCTGATTTTATTCATACACAAAAACGCCATCCACGCACGCATATGCGTTCCAATACTGCTATGTGGGACTTTTGGTCCTTATCGCCTGAATCTTTGCATCAGGTTACCATTTTGATGTCGGATCGCGGTTTGCCAGTAGCACCCATGTATATGAATGGTTACGGCTCGCACACTTATTCCTTATGGAATGATCAAGGTGAGCGTTTTTGGGTGAAATTTCACTTTAAAACCATGCAAGGTCATCGTCACTATACCAATGATGAAGCCAAAATAGTTGTTGGCGAAAATCGTGAATCTTACCAAGAAGAGTTATTTGGCACGATTGAACGCGGCGAATTTCCCCGTTGGAAATTGCAAGTGCAAATCATGCCGGAAGAAGATGCTGAAAAAACATCTTATAATCCATTTGATTTGACGAAAGTTTGGCCGCATTCAGAATATCCACCAATTGATCTTGGTATTATGGAATTAAACCGCAATGCTGATAATTATTTTGCCCAGATTGAGCAAGCGGCATTTTCGCCTTCAAATATTGTACCTGGAATTAGCTTCTCGCCTGACAAAATGTTGCAAGCTCGTATTTTTTCTTATGCGGATGCCCATCGCCATCGCTTAGGCGGCAATTATGAACATATTCCGGTCAATAAGCCAGTATGTCCCGTTCATCATTATCACCGTGATGGCCAAATGAACACGGTAGGCGGTATACAAAGCGGTAATCCTGATGCCTATTATGAGCCAAATTCTTTTAATGGCCCATTTGAGGATAAATCTGCTCTTGAGCCACCACTCAAAATTTCTGGCGATGCTGCACGCTATGATCATCGTGAAGGTAATAATGATTATGTGCAGGTGACGGCATTATTCAATATTTTTGATGAAGGTGAAAAGGCCCGCCTTTTTAATAATTACGCGGATGCTATGAAAGGTGTTCCCGATTATATTATTGAGCGCCAGCTTGGTCATTTAGCAAAGGTTCATGTTGATTTTGAGCAAGGCGTGCGTTCTGCCTTAAAGGCAAAATATAATTATGGTGACAAACGCAATGATCTTTAATCAAACAGCTTTTTCTTTTGTTTGATGGGTAAAAGAGGTGCTTTCAAAAAGATGAAAGCACCTTTGACTTTATTTAAAACAATGATAGTTTTAACTACAGAAACTTATTGTACAGCCATTGGATCAGCCCGACGATTTAAAGGCAATTAATGTCCGTCATTATAGGTTTGCTTTTTTCTTAAGGTCAATCAGCCCCAATAAAACTTGGTTGCGCTTTTCTTCTAACTGGCTGATGCTTTGCTCTCCCACTTCATCCTTGATGCCCTCAATTAATTTTTGACGCAAAGATGAGTTTAATTCTGGGTTTTGCATTTTTTTAAATTCTTCATTCCATTGATCGCCAAACTGATCAAGAAAATGTTCAATACCGCCAGCACCACCACCAAGGTGATATAACAAGTTAGGCCCCATGACGCCCCAACGCAAACCAGGGCCAGCGGAAACAACTGTATCAACATCCGTTACACTGATAGCGTCCTCTTGAATAAGCCAAAGAACCTCTTTCCAAAGAGCCCAGGCTATCCGATTTGCCACGTGGCCAGGAAGCTCTTTCTTAAGTAAAACTGCCTTTTTGCCTAAATCATTAAAAAAGCCAACGAAATTTTTTAAAATTTTCGGATCGGTTTTTTCGCCACCTAATATTTCAACAAGCGGCATGATATGAGGTGGATTAAACGGATGCGCGATAAAAAAACGCTCGGGATGTAAAGTTAATGCCTCTTGCATAGCACTCATGGGAATGCCCGACGTGCTTGAGGCGACGCCAATATGCGCGGCCAAAACGGCATCAATTTTTGCAAAGAGCTGTTGTTTGAAGTTAAGATTTTCGGGGCCATTTTCATGAACAAAATCGGCATGACGCAGTGCGTCTTCCAAGTCTTCGGTGAAGTTAAAACGTAAAAACGCATCCTCTATTGAGCCGCTTTGGGCAGAAATGTCTTTCCAATTATTTTTTATGAAAGCCCTAATCTTTTCATCAGCTTGTGGGGCAATATCATTGGCGGTCACATGAAAACCTTTTGAAAGGTAGAATAAAATCCAACTCATGCCGATAGTGCCAGTCCCAATGACCGTAATATTCTTAATACCCATTTAATCCTCCAACTAATGTTGAATAACACTATAGGTGCGTTTCTAAGTAGATAGAAGTAAAATGAGAGTGAGTGCTTAACTATGCGTAAAATCAATATTCTAAAGGTCGCCTGTGAGGCAATCAAGCATTAAGGAGCGCGCAAAAATAGATAAGCTTATTTCGTATTTCTAATATTTATCCTGAACGAGTTTTTAGAGCTAGGTATATATGTGGCGTTTTACAATAAAGTTTTTGGGAGGCTTATTGTGTTCCATTCTTGATTAGGTTTCAAAAAATTGATTTGCAACTATGACCACATTTGTAATTCTTTGTCGAAAACTCAAAGGAATGGAATCACTATGCCAGCATTACCCTATATCGCGCCGATAATTATGTTGTTAGCATCAAATGTATTTATGACATTTGCTTGGTATGGCCATTTGAAATTTCCAAATCGTCCATTAATCCTTATTATTCTTATAAGTTGGTGCATTGCATTTTTCGAGTATTGCCTTGCAGTGCCTGCCAATCGCATTGGGCATACAGTTTATTCTGCTGCGCAATTAAAAACCATTCAGGAAGTTATCACTTTGGTGGTTTTTGCAATTTTTTCGATAGGTTTTTTAGGCGAAAAGCTAACCCTTAACCATTTTGTTGGTTTTTCATTTATTTGCCTTGGGGCTTATTTTGTTTTTAAAGGTCCGTTATAATACGCTTTATGCTTTTACTAATTATTTTCCAATGCTATAGAAACATAACTACATTAACGAAGAGGAACATTTAATGGCAAAGATCAAAGTTGAAAATCCTGTTGTTGAACTAGACGGCGATGAAATGACACGGATTATTTGGCAACTCATTAAGGACAAGTTGATCCACCCTTATCTTGATGTTGATTTGAAATATTATGACCTTTCAATTGAAAACCGTGACGCAACCGATGATCAGGTAACAATTGATTCTGCAAATGCTATCAAAAAATATGGTGTTGGCATTAAATGCGCGACAATCACTCCTGATGAAGCGCGTGTAGAAGAATTTAAGCTTAAAAAAATGTGGAAGTCACCTAACGGTACTATCCGTAATATTTTAGGCGGCGTTATTTTCCGTGAACCCATTATTTGTGAAAATGTTCCTCGTCTTGTACCAGGTTGGACGCAGCCGATTGTGGTTGGCCGTCATGCTTTTGGTGACCAATATCGTGCAACCGATTTCCGCTTTCCTGGTAAAGGCAAACTTACCATTAAATTCGTTGGCGAAGATGGTGAAGTCATTGAACATGATGTTTACGATGCACCAAGCTCCGGCGTTGCTATGGCTATGTATAATCTTGATGACTCAATCCGTGACTTTGCTCGTGCTTCATTAAATTATGGCTTGCAGCGTAATTTCCCTGTTTATCTTTCAACCAAAAATACCATTTTGAAAGCCTATGATGGCCGGTTTAAAGATATTTTCCAAGAAGTTTATGATGCAGAATTTAAGGAAGAATTCGAAAAGCGTAAATTATGGTATGAGCATCGTCTTATTGATGACATGGTTGCCTCGGCCCTTAAATGGTCTGGCGGTTATGTTTGGGCTTGTAAAAACTATGATGGTGATGTGCAGTCAGATATCGTCGCGCAAGGTTTTGGCTCATTAGGTCTTATGACATCTGTTTTGATGACACCAGATGGTCAAACGGTTGAGGCAGAAGCAGCGCACGGCACTGTAACGCGCCACTATCGCCAATATCAAAAAGGCGAAGAAACATCGACCAATTCAATTGCTTCTATTTTTGCTTGGACGCGTGGTCTTGCTCATCGGGCAAAATTGGATGGTAATGAAGCCTTGAAAAACTTTGCACTAACTCTTGAAAAGGTTTGCGTTGATACCGTTGAATCTGGTTTCATGACCAAGGATCTAGCCCTATTGGTTGGTCCAGATCAAAAGTGGCTTTCAACAACAGGCTTCCTTGATAAGGTTGATGAAAACCTACAAAAGGCAATGAATGTTTAAACTCTTTAAGAGTGACTAATAAACTGACTCAATCTAATGCCCTGCAAATATTGATATTTGCAGGGTTTTTTTATAGTTGGAAAAATACAGCTTCAATGAAAAAGTGTAAGCTGTTTCCTAGAGTTTTTATAACAAAAAAAATCCTGCATATGAAAATGCAGGATTTATGATGAAATAGCTTTTACTTTAAAATCTCATCTTTAAAAAAACGAGAGCACCTTTCGCTTAAAGGAAGTATGCTCCCATTTAAATTTATTTTAGCTTTTCTTGGGGCTAATGATATTAGAGGTTTGCACGTTTGGTGATTGACCTGCGCCAATTTCAGCTTTTTTGCCAACTGCTTCATTGAGCAATGATGAAACGGCATCCTTATCATCAAAGCCAGCAGTTTTTAAAAGTTCATTTAGTACCGGCATTTGTGCATTATAGGCAAGCAATTGGCCTGCTAATCCTTCGCCCATACCAATGCCAGAAGATTTTCCATCACTGCTGCGACCTAACATGCCACCCGTGTCAAAAATACGAATGTCGGAAATCTTCTCAATTGGCTTAACAATCTCAGCAAGTGCACTTGGAATAATACGAATACGCTCACGGGTAATTTCATATTCAATAACCTGCGCACTTAATTTATTGCGCGCTTCATTGCGTGCAGCCTCTGCTTCCGCTTCCGCGCGACCAATTTCCAAGATACCGCGAGCACGCTCTGCTGCTGCATCGGCTTCTGCTTTTGCAAGGGTTAATACTGCAGTGGCCTTATCATTGGCAGCATTACGTTCTGCTTCTGCAGAAACAAGTACTGAAGTTGCTTCTTGTTCTGCCTGACGGCGGGCATCAATAACTGCGATACGGCGATCACGCTCGGCAATTTCCACGGCTCGTGCAGTCGAAACTTTTTCTTCAGCAGCTATAGCATCAGCGCGTGCTTCCTCAGCCCGTGCTTTTGCTTCGGATTCTTGACGACTACGGTCAGCAACGGCAATCGAGCTATCTTGTGCAATAAGTTGCAAATCGCGTTGCGCTTCGGTTTCGCGTCGTTGAACATTCAATTTTGATTCAATATTAGCAGTTTCACGTGCCTGACGTGCTGTTGCTTCGCGTTCCGCAACTGCCTGTTCGCGTCCAATGCGTGCTTCTTCTTCGGCGCGCTGGGCTTCTTGCTCTTGACGAGCAGTTTCTGCGCGTGTTGATGCAGCAATATTGGCAATATCGCGTTCTTGGCTAAGTTCAGATTGGCGTTGGGTCCGCTCGATCTCTAATTGCTGTTGGCGTGCATCAAGATCCTTTTGCGCAATCGCAACTTCTGTGTCACGAACAATTTCATTTCGTTCTTTTTTACGTTGTTCGGTAATACGCGTAAGAGTTGCAAGACCTTCTGCGTCAAAGAAGTTATTGGCATTGAAATGACGAATATCTGTTTGGTCAAGACGGGTTAGTGACACAGATTCCAATTCTAAACCGTTGGATTGCAGATCTGCACCAACCGCCTCTTGCACGGCTTTAACGAAGTCAGCACGTTGTTCTTGTAATTCGTCCAAATTCATGGTGGCTGCTACAGAACGCAAGCCATCGACGAATTTTGCTTCAATTAATAGACGTAGTTCTTCTGCATTATTGGTTCTATCACCAAGGGTTTGTGCGGCAAGAGCAATCGAGGAGGCGTCGGGCTTTACACGCACATAAAATTCCGCACCAATATCAACACGCATACGGTCTTTAGTGATAAGGGCATCATTTTCGCCACGACGCACTTCAAGACGTAGTGTTTTCAAATTGACAAAAGCTGTAGAATGAAAAATAGGCAGCACGATGGAGCCGCCATCAAGTACGACTTTTTGACCGCCGAGCCCAGTACGAACATAGGCTTGGTCGCGAGATGAGCGTGTATAAAGTGTACCTAATACGAAGCCTATGCCGATAACGGCAATAAGAATAATTCCAACCGGTAATAAAATGTCCATATTTTCCCTCTTTAATGTCCAGTATCAGGTGCGGCTAAAGGCGTGATAATTTCTAATATACTTCTGTGTAATAGGTTGTTTGTCTCGTAAACGCCTATTCATCAGGTGAAAATGGAATGGCAATAAAAATGCTGTTTTCCATGTCGGCCAATAAAACCTCTTCACCAACCATCATTTTAGGAGCATTAGGTGCGGCGCGCGCGCGCAATTTGTGATAATTACCGTGCTTGTCTTTTACCCGTACCAAGCCCGGCAAGCCTTGATCTAATGGCCCAACAGTCACCTTAGCAATATGGCCGATAAAATCATCAACTTCTATCGCATAAGTTTCGTCTTGTGGCACAAAACGCGCTACTAAGCGGCTACTTTCTCTAACGCAAGGGATGGTTAAAAATAAAGCACCAATAGCTGCTAATGATTGAGGTAGTGGATGAAAAAAACCATTGGCAACCCCCTGAATACAAAAACCTAGGGCCGAAAACCATGCAAAAATCATAATGAGTAAAATAATTAGCGGTACGCCGCCAATATTAAACCAATTAATAACGCCGATAGAAGAAAAATCAAAACTATTATCCATTACATCACTAAGTGATGCTCCGGTAAATAGTGCAATGATTTCAATCGCTACCAAACAAAGCATGACAATCAAAGCAATAAGAAAAAATCTGCATTCAGGGGCAAATAATAATGCCATATCTACCTCAATTGCTTGTTTTAAAGCGCGCTAGTCGTTCAGCGATAGCGTGGTCGCGGTGCAAGCGATCTAGTTCATCAAGCTCACTCGATTGGTTCTTTTCCCCTTTAGGTACGCCTGTTACACGGGCAACAGCGCTTGCAGCACGGTCTGCTTGGGCACTAGCATTGTCATGGGGATTTTTGCCACTACCGCCCTCAGCTTTGCTTGAGGCAGCAAAAGACCGCTTCAATTCGCTTAATCGCTCTTCAGCCTCACGGCGCGTTGCCAAAATGGCTTGCAATGCCTGTTGGCCCTCATTCATGTCTTCACTAACATTGCTTAGCGCTTTATCAAGCGCCGTGATCTGTGACTCAAGATCAATTTGGCGGGCAATGGCAGCTTTTGCTAAGTCGTCACGATTTTCATTGACTGCAAGACGAATTTTATCATCAAGGCCAGTGCGTTCGGTCTCTAATGCACCACGCCGTGTCTTAATGCGGTATTCTTCAGCCTTTGATTGACCAAGAGAAAGACGTGCTTCTTCTGCTGCATCATCAATTTCCCGAATAGCTTGTTCGACAATCGCAACAGGATTTGTTCCTTCCGCTTTATCTATTGCTGCATTGGTTATGCCTGCAATTAACCGCCCCATACGGGCAAGAACGCCTTCTCTAGCCATTGTAAAATTCCTCTTTTTTCTAAGTCATTTAAAGCTATTTCAATAAGTTATAATTGCATCATTGAATAAAAATAACTCTATCGCAAGTGCGATAAGAGTATTTTTCTCAGTATGTATTATGTATAAACAGAAAAATGAAAGTTACACATATTTTGTAATTTAAATCGCGGCTTTTTTGTGGTTGGCAGAAAATTTCATTGAGTTTAAATGCATTTAAATATCAATATATACAGAATGTTTTTGATGCAAAATTTAAATTTCTTCTAAAATAATCTGCGTTTTATTGTTGCTTATGCATTTAAAGCAAAAGTTTTATTCATGATTATGGTTTGTAAACAACCGTTTCATCAATATCTGTTACTTTTTGTTTGCCGCAAAGTGCCATGGTTATGTCAAGTTCCTTGGCGATAATATCCAAGACTTGACGCACGCCCTGTTTGCCATTAGCGCCAAGGCCATAAAGAAATGGCCTGCCTATGTAGGTGCCTTTTGCACCCAGAGCTAAAGCCTTTAAGACATCTTGGCCAGAGCGAATACCGCCATCTATATGCACTTCAATCTTGCTGCCGACTGCATCAATAATTTCTGGCAAAATGCTGATAGTTGAGGGTGCGCCGTCAAGCTGGCGACCACCGTGATTAGAAACAATTAAGGCATCAGCTCCACTCTCAGTTGCTTTATGGGCGTCATCTGCATCAAGAATACCTTTTAAAATGAGGGGGCCGCCCCATTTATTTTTAATCCACTCCACATCTTGCCAATTTAATTTGGGATCAAATTGTTCTGCCGTCCAAGCAGATAGCGAGCTTAAATCACTGACGCCTTTGGCGTGGCCATCAATATTGCGAAAGGTACGCCTTTGGGTTTTAAGCATGTTAAAGCACCATTTCGGGCGCATTGCCATTTGCATTAGATGTTTTGGTGTAAAGCGCGGTGGTGCGGAAAGCCCATTGCGCAAATCTTTATGGCGCTGGCCTAATATTTGTAAATCTAATGTAAGCACCAATGCGCCACAATTAGCAGCTTTGGCGCGGTCAATTAAATTGGCAACAAAATCACGGTCGCGCATAACATAGAGCTGAAACCAAAAGGGTTTCGTTGTTGAAGATCTTACATCTTCGATGGAGCAAATGCTCATTGTTGATAGAGTAAAAGGTATGCCAAATTCTTCAGCAGCTTGCGCTGCAAGTATCTCACCATCAGCATATTGCATGCCACAAAGACCCGTTGGTGCAAGGGCAACAGGCATGGCCACCTTTTGGCCAATCATTTCACTTTGCAAACTGCGGCCCGTCATATCAACCAGAACTTTTTGACGCAATTTTATTTGTTTGAAATCATCTTCATTGGCGCGATAGGTACTTTCTGTCCATGCGCCTGAATCGGCATAATCAAAAAACATTTTTGGAACGCGGCGCTTTGCTGCTTTTTTAAAATCAGCAATGTCGAGTAATTGTTTCATCATAGGCCTTTCTTAAAAAAAGTTATCTAAGCTGCATCGATAATCACAAAGTTGAAATAGAAATTTGGCAAAATATAAGATTGTAAAAACTATCAAATTGTCTCGGGCTTACCCCTTCCTTAGGGTAACCTTTAATCTAAGCGCTTAGCCGAAGAGCAGCAATGGCTATTAGGGGTACTTCCTGCCAAGGTTTCAATAATGGCGCAATCAGGGTCATCATTTCCATTACATTGGTTAATCAACAGTCGCAATTTATCAGTCATTTCTCGTAACGCTGCCATCTTGTCTTCGAGTTCGGTTAGGTGCTGCGCGGCTAATTTTTTTACGTCTGCAGAGCTGCGCGATTGTTCGCGCCATAGTGACAAAAGTGTGTTAATTTGGTCAAGTGAAAAACCCAAATCGCGAGAGCGGCGAATAAAGCGTAAAATATCAAGATCTTGCATTGTGTAATGGCGGTAGCCTGCATCACTGCGATGGGCTGCCTTAATAAGTCCAATGCTCTCGTAATGGCGGATCATTTTGGCAGAAACACCGCTTTCTTTGGCAGCTTCACCTATATTCATACGATTCTCCTAAAAAATGGAGCTAAATAACAACTCTATTTAAAGTTAGGTGTTTTGCCAAAAAATGCAATCATAATTGCTGATATGCTTTTAATTGGTGAAAGCTTGTCCATCGATAAATAGCGCTTCCAGTGCGGCCACATAGGGAGCGATATTAAGGTTCTTTTTGGCAAGCCAATTATCATCAAGATAGGTAGAGCGATAGCGTTCGCCACTATCACAAATAAGAGTAACAATGCTGCCGGTTTGATTGTTTTTAATCATGTCAGAAACAATTTCCCCAACTGCCCAAAGATTGGTACCAGTAGAGCCACCACAACTACGACCGATAAGTTTACTGATAACACGCATCGCCGCAAGGCTTGCTTCATCAGGGACTGCAATCATGCGATCAATGACATCAGGCAAAAATGATGGCTCCACCCTTGCACGACCAATACCTTCAATAACCGAATTGCAACCGTCAATTTCTTGAATGGAACGGTCCATGTAATGTTTGTGAAATACCGAGCCTTGAGGATCTGCAACACAAAGGCGGGTAGGGTAGCGACCATAGCGGATATAGCGGCCAAGGGTTGCGGATGTGCCGCCAGTACCTGCACTTGCAACGATCCAATCAGGTATAGGATTTTTTTCAAGGCTTAATTGTGAGAAAATCGAATTGGCAATATTATTATTTCCGCGCCAATCGGTTGCACGCTCGGCATAGGTAAATTGGTCAATATAATAGCCATTTAGTCTATTAGCTAGATCTTGTGCTGTTTTATAAACGCTCTTTGGATCATCGATAAAATGAACTTCCCCACCGTAAAATTCAATCGCAGCAATTTTTTCAATGGATGTGGTGCGCGGTACAACGGTAATGAAGCGCAGGCCTAACAGTTTAGCAAAATAAGCTTCTGATACAGCGGTTGAGCCGCTTGATGCTTCAATAATTGCTGTTTGTGGCCCTACCTTGCCGTTGCATAAAGCATAAAGAAACAGCGAACGCGCTAAACGATGTTTCAAGCTGCCAGTTGAATGACTTGATTCATCCTTCAAATAAAGGGTAATGCCATTGCAACTTGGCAAATCTAAGCGTAGCAAATGAGTATCGGCTGAGCGGCTGGCTTCCGCTTCAAGACATTCAATAGCCTCTACCAACCAGTGGCGTGTACAAAGACTTGGAGCATTAAGGGAAGGAAAGGTCATGTGGTTGTTCATATCTTTTTACCGAAAGGTTGTTGGATTTAATATTTTTATGATAAAATATATTTTTTAAATTTAAAGCAATTAACATTTTAAAAATTTTAATATTTTATGATAAAATAGAATTTTTTGCTGAAATTATGCAATATTTTAGAATAAATATTTTGTTCAATATACATTTTCAATAAAGTCTGTTTGTTGCATTTAAAGCAATTTATAATTGTTTTATATCAGGTTTCCATTTTAAAATCGCCCATTAAAAGGATAAAGGATATTCTAATCCAGCATTGACAAATTGCGATTTTTTTTATAAACAACCGGTTGGAAATATATAAACACAAGTTTAAATATAAATTCGCATAAATTGATAGGTTGAAAAGAATGGGTCGTAAACGCAGTATAGATCAAAACCAGATCTTAGATGCTGTTGAAGCGGTTGTCATAGAAAGCGGCGTTGCTAAGTTAACTGTTGAAGCTGTTGCTAATAAAGCTGGCGTTAGTAAGGCGACAGTGCTTTATGATTTTAAATCCAAAGAAGCCTTAATCAGTGCGCTCATCAAACGTCATTTTTCATGCTATGATCAAATAGTCGCAGATGAACAATCCAAAGGCATGTCGCTCATGTCGGCTAATATTGAGGTGATTAGGCGTCATTGTGGCGACAATGAACGCGCCGTTAGTCTTGCCATTTGTGCAAGCATGGCAAACCACCAAGCTATCCGTGAACAAATCATCCAATATATTTGGAAGGATATAAAAGATCTCAACATAGAAAACTTAGAGAAACCCAATTTATCCCTAGCTTATTTGGCTATGCACGGATTATGCAGTCTTGAAATGCTCGGGGTTTTTCCTTGGAGTGAAGATCAACGCCAAATACTGCTAGATTGCATTGATGATTTGGCAAAAAATGAAGCTTAAAATGCGTTAGACTGATTTTTTCATTTTATTTTAACGAGTTGTAAAATTCTAATTAACTTGCAAATTTTACTTTTACCAAATATTTACTTGAGTAAAAGTATCACCTTTATGAAGCTCCCCAAATAACAGGTATATCCTCATGCGTCCCCCAGCTTTTTTAATCAAACTTGTCTTACCATTCTTACTTTTAAGCACGTCATCCTACGGACTTTATGCGCAAGAACAAGGTGGTGAAGCTCCCCCTCCTGCTGCAGTTAATATTGTTGTTGTCAAACCACAATCGGTACCAGTTGTTACTGAATTACCCGGCCGGGTTGCACCAACAAGAGTTGCCGAAGTGCGTCCCCGCATTTCTGGTATTGTGGTTGAGCGTGTTTTTACCCAAGGCAGCACAGTAAAAGAAGGTGATGTTCTTTACCGTATCGATCCTATGCCATTTCGCGTGCGCGTTGCAAGTGCCGAGGCTTCACTGGCGCGCGCCAAAGCTGTTGAATTAAATGCCAAGCAACTTGCCGAGCGTCAATCGCAATTGCGCGAGCGTGAGGTTACATCGACAACCAATTATGATAATGCGGTTGCAGCTCTTGCGCAAGCTGAGGCGGATGTTGCCCTAGCACAAGCATCACTTGATGCGGCAAAATTGGATCTTGGCTACACGGAAGTGCGTGCACCAATATCCGGCCGTATTGGTCGTGCCTTAGTAACGGAAGGCGCTTTGGTTAGCCCAAGCGATGCTAATCACCTTGCTTTGGTTCAACAGCTAGACCCTGTTTATGTTGATTTTACCCAGTCTTCCAATGCCGTGCGTGAACTTCGCCGCAGCTTAGATGCTGGTGATCTTGAAAGCCCAGCCCCAGGGGAAGCCAGTGTACAACTGGTTTTTGATGATGGCACACCTTACAGTGAAAAAGGCCGCCTGTTGTTTTCGGAAGCGTCAGTCGATTCAACCACAGGACAAATTACTTTGCGCGCGGAGTTTCCAAACCCGAAGGACGAGCTTTTAGCTGGCCTTTATGTGCGTGTTCGTATTGAACAGGCAGTGAATAGTGCCGCTATTCTCGTTCCGCAACGAGCCATTATTCGTGACAATTTGGGCAACGCTCAAGTTTATGTAGTAGATGAGAAAAATGTTGCGCATTTACGCGCTGTTACGCTTGGTCAAGTCTTTAACAATAATTGGATTGTTCACAATGGCATTAAAAGCGGAGAGAAAATCATTACCGATGGTGGCGCAAAAATCAAAGATGGCGCTAGTGTCGCAATTAGCCAATAAAAATTTTATTGGCGTATAAAATCATTAAATCCGCAACATTATCAAACGCTGATGATAGCTCGCATTTATAATGTTTGTGATAAATTCGAAATAAGCCCCGATGAAACGAGACCATTATGGCCCAGTTTTTTATTAGAAGACCTATATTTGCCTTTGTTATAGCGATATTTATAACTCTGGCTGGTATTATTGCATTGCCATATCTTCCTGTAATGCAATACCCTAAAATAGCTCCGCCGCAATTAACTATCAGGACAGCTTATCCGGGAGCCTCACCGCAAGAAATTTATGCCAGCGTTACCCGCCAGATTGAAGAAGAATTAAATGGCGTAGAAAATATTGCCTATTTTCAATCAAGCACCGATTCAAATGGTGGCCTTGAAATTACGGCAACATTTAATACTGGTTCAGATATTGCAAAGGCGCAAGTTGATGTGCAAAATAAAATCCGTAGTGTAGAACCGCGTTTGCCGAGATCAGTCGTCGATCAAGGTATTCAGGTTGAAGAAGCTGGCACTGGTTTTATGATGTTTGTTAGCTTGATCTCACCAGATGGTTCTTACGATGATGTTGCTCTTGCAGATTATATGAGCCGAAATGTGCTTGGTGAATTGCGTCGTATCGAAGGTGTTGGTCGCGTTCAGCTTTTTGGATCGGAGCGCGCATTGCGTATCTGGCTTGATCCGGATCGTATGGTGGGACTAAATCTATCGGTTGACGATGTGACCGCTGCTATTCGTGCACAAAATGCGCAAGTAGCTGCTGGTCGTGTTGGTGCAGATCCCAATCCTTTGACCCAAGAACTTACTGCAACTGTGTTGGTTAAAGGACAGCTAACAACGCCAGAGGAATTTGCGTCAATTATTTTACGCGCTAATCCCGATGGATCTACTGTAAGGCTATCGGATGTTGCCCGTGTTGAATTAGGTGCAGAAGGCTATGACTTTACAACCAAACTTGATGGCCAACCATCGGCTGCTGCGGCAATTCAATTATCAAACTCTGGCAATGCACTTGGAACGTCAAAACTTATTCATGCCAAAATGGCGGAACTTGCCAGCTTTTTCCCTAAAGGTGTAAGTTATATCATTCCCTATGATACAACGCCTTTTGTATCAGCATCCATTGAAAAAGTTTTTCATACCTTAATTGAAGCGGTGATCCTCGTTTTCTTGGTAATGTTCCTCTTTTTGCAGAATTTCCGCTATACGCTTATTCCCATCATTGTTGTTCCAGTGGCATTGCTTGGCACCTGTGCCATCATGTTAGCAGCAGGGTTTTCCATCAATGTGCTGACAATGTTTGCTATGGTTCTTGCCATTGGTATTCTTGTTGATGATGCTATTGTGGTGGTTGAAAATGTTGAGCGCATCATGGCTGAGGAAGGGTTGCCACCCAAACAAGCAACACAAAAAGCCATGCACCAAATTACTGGCGCAATTATTGGTATTACCCTTGTTTTATCAGCCGTATTTGTGCCAATGGCATTTTTCCCAGGCGCAACGGGTGTAATCTATCGCCAATTCTCGCTTACCATGGTGGTGTCTATTTTATTCTCGGCACTTTTGGCGCTTACACTGACACCGGCTTTATGTGCAACATTTTTAAAACCTATCCCCAAAGGTCATCATGAAAAACGTGGTTTTTTTGGTTGGTTTAATCGTAAATTTAACAGTTTAACCAATAGTTATCGCGGTGGAGTTGCTTTTGCCTTATCTAAAAGCCGTCGTGTTATGGTCGTTTATATAGCGATTGTGGTTGGTCTGGGCTTTGCATATATGCGTTTGCCAACCGGCTTTGTTCCTAATGAAGACCAGGGCTATATTGTTGTAAGTACATTGCTTCCACCAGAGGCAAGTTCTAACCGCACTAATGAAATTTTATCAAAAATTGATAAAACTTTACAATCAAATGATGCAGTTGAACACGTTATTGCAGTACGCGGCTTTAGTTTCTTTGGCTCTGGCCCCAATGCTGGTATTATCTTTGTAACGTTAAAAGATTGGAGTGAGCGCAAAAGCGGTCAATCAGCCCAAGATGTTGTTGATTGGACAAATGGCCAATTGGCGCCCTTAAGCGATGTGTTTTTAGCTATGGCAGTTTTACCTGGTGCTATTGAAGGCTTTGAAGCGTCCGATGGTTTTAATTTCCGCTTGCAAGATCGGGGTGGTTCAGAAAAAGTACCACTCAATGCTGCTATGGGGCAATTGCTTGCCATGGCAAATCAAAGCCCTATTTTAACCGGTGTTTACCCACAAGGTTTGCCTGAATCGGCTCAAGTTCATCTTGAAATTGATCGCGAAAAAGCCAACGCATTTGGTGTGACATTTGCCGATATTAATACAGCTATTACGGCTAATCTGGGATCATCTTATGTTAATGATTTTCCAAATGTTGGGCGTTTACAGCGAGTTGTTGTCCAAGCACTTGATACCAAGCGCCTTGACGCACAACAATTGTTAAATATCCATGTTAAAAATACCCATGGCGGTATGGTGCCACTATCAGCCTTTGCCCATATAGATTGGAAAAAAGGTCCAGCGCAGGTTATTGGTTACAACGCCTATCCGTCAGTACGCATTTCAGGTTTTCCGGCACCAGGATATACAACCGGTGCTGCTATTGCTGAAATGGAGCGTATTGCTAAACTTCTTCCAGAAGGTTTTGGTTTTGAATGGACAGGACAAACGGCAGAAGAAATTAAATCGGGATCGCAATCTACCCTTTTATTTGCGCTATCTATTCTCTTCGTGTTCTTGTTGCTTGCGGCGCTTTATGAAAGTTGGTCCATTCCGGTATCAGTGATGTTGGTGGTTCCATTGGGTATTATTGGCTGTGTTCTTGCCGTGATGATGCGCGATATGGCAAATGACCTTTATTTTAAAATTGGTCTTATTACCATTATCGGACTATCGGCAAAAAATGCTATTTTGATTGTGGAGTTTGCACGCGAACTTTATGGTCAGGGCCTAACGCTTAAAGATGCAGCATTGGAAGCCGCAAAATTACGCTTTAGACCAATTTTAATGACATCTCTAGCATTTTCGCTTGGCGTATTGCCATTGGCGATTGCTAATGGACCTGGTGCTGGCAGTCAAAATGCAATTGGTACAGGCGTTCTTGGTGGCATGATAACCGCGACAGTTCTTGCTGTTATGTTTGTGCCAGTTTTCTTCCTCATTATCTTGCGGTTCTTTAAGGTAAAGCCACAAATTTTGGACGACAAAGAAGTTGTTTAAATAGGATATAGGCTTTAATTAAAACATTAAAATAAAGGCCATTGCCAATGGCCTTTATAATATGTTGATAAAACTGAGGATAAGGTTTTAAAAATGTTTTAGCGACTGTTTTTGCTGCCCATTTTCGTCAAAGTTTTCTGGTTTTAACCAAGCAATATATTTTTGCCGTAAAATTGGCCACTCTTTATCAATAATCGAAAACCATGCCGTATCACGGTTCTGCCCCTTAACAATCATATGCTGGCGAAATAAGCCCTCATATTGAAAGCCAAACCGAAGAGCTGCTTTTTTGGATGGTTCATTAAGATTATTACATTTCCATTCCAAACGTCTAAAGCCTAATGAAAAGACATATTCGGCTAAAAGATAAAAGGCTTCTGTTGTAATACGGCTGCGTTTTATAGCATCTCCCCATAGCACATGGCCTATTTCAATAACACCATTGTTTAGGTCCATACGCATAAGGGCACAGCGTCCCTCAGTCCTATTGGTTGATTTATCTATGGCAGCAAAAAATATTAGGCTATCATTGCTAATTGCCTGATCTATCCAATTTTGGAACTCTTGCATATTGTTTGGAGCTAAATCTGGTAAATATTGAAAACGCTCGTCACTTAAACCAGCTTTTGACGCTTCAAACAAATGCTGGGCATGGGTTGTTGTAAGTGGCTCCAGCAGAACATATTGTCCGTCTAAAGTTATTTTTTGTGGTGCTTTACAGCCATTCCATGCAACTTGTTCGCTCAACATTCTTACCCTTTGCAGTTCAATTTATCCAAGAATGATAATTGCTTAGATAAATTGATGTTTTTTAACGAACAACAATGGGCGTACCAACTGGTACACGTGCATAAAGATCGATTATATCTTGATTGATCAATCGGATGCAGCCAGATGACATAGATTTTCCGATAGACCACCATTCTGGAGAGCCATGAATACGATAGCCCGTATCATTACCATTTTGGTAAATATATAGTGCGCGTGCGCCTAAGGGATTGGTTGGTCCTGGTTGCATACCATTTCGGTATTGCACCAGTTCAGGTTGGCGCTTAATCATTTCAGCCGGTGGCGTCCAGACGGGCCATTCGCGCTTATATTGTACTTTAGCGCGTCCTGACCAGCTAAAACCTGCACGCCCTACGCCAACACCATAGCGTATGGCATCGCCACCATTTTGGGTAAAATATAGGAAATAATTTTTTGCATCAACCACAATTGTCCCAGGGCCTTCGCCAGTTGTGTTGGGTACAATTTGCCGCCTATATTGGCGGGGTATTTGCTCATAGGGAATGGCTTGTAGTTGAAAGCCGCGTTCGCTCACTGGGGCATACATTGTATCAGCAGATGTCACTCTTGCGTCAACACTTATTGGCGGGCGCATAGCATTGCCTGCATTGGGGCCCATGATTGTGCTCGTCGTTGTTGTATCAATAGCCGGCAAAAAGCGATCCATTGTACACCCCGTAAGTCCACTTACCAGAAAAAGCCCAGTGCCTTTTAAAACTAGTCTTCGTTTTTGGTTCGAGCGCTCATTGGTCATGATGCAACCTTTTAAAAATAAACTTACCTTGGGCTTTTACAAAGCTAGAGATAAAATGCTCTAAATTTGTGTATAATATTCCCAAAACCTAGGTTCTTATTTAACCCTAGCAAGATTGAAAAAGCGTTAACCAAAAGCGGTATCTGTAACTGCGTTATTTTGTTAGTGAAAGATAGACATGGAGAGAAGCGGGGAAAGACAGCTCGTGGCTACGATTTTGCGGTATAGGGATAAATTGAAAAATAAGTAATAAAAGTTTACCGCTTACTAGCAAGGAAAGGATATTGAAAAGCATTTTGCTGACAAAATAAACATTTGATGTTTAACTGTCATAAAGTGACGTGTAGATTTTTTATCTAATGAATAAAAAACTATGAACTGTGATGAGTTCATAGTTTTTTAATGTTTAAGCAAGAAAAGTTAATGTAGTTATCTAATGGCGCGGCCAATGGCGATAAGGGCGCATGAGCCGATAAAGCCAGCTACAAGGTAACCCCAAGCTCCACCAAAACTAACGCCAAACCAGCCAAGTGCCCAATTTGCCAATGCAGCACCGACAACACCCAAAATAATATTGAAAATAATGCCACCGCTGCTATTCATGAACATTTGAGCAAACCAGCCAGCAAAGCCACCAATAATAATGCTTGCGAAAAAACCTAAACCCATTTGTTGATCTCCTTGAAAAATTTTTATGCTAAATTTCAAAATTAAACTTTAATGGACCTATTTAAAATCCATCAATTTATTAATCGCTTTCTTAATATTAATGAATATCCGCCATTTTAGTTCCAAAATTTTATTGCCGTATAATATATATGTGGTGCAAAATGCAAAAATCAAAATTTATTAATAATTAAAATAAAAAAGGCTGGGATTTCTCCTCAGCCTTTAAGTGTTGTTTAATTATAAGCTGATTTATGTAAACAGCGCCAAAAAGGCTGGCACTGTGAGCAAAGCTGTATAATAGGCCATAAATTGTACACCTGTGTTAAAGCCAAATATGCGGTAAAGTAGACCGCCGAATAGACCAATGGTTAGAACCACCAAAAGGCCTAATATACCACCTTCCCAAACGCTGATGACGAGAACAAGACCAACAAAGGTTGCGATAATTGCTTCATGACTGATTTTGCGTGAAACAAAAAGAGCCGCAACACGTGCGTAATTCATAGCGAAGGGATAGGCAATCAAGCCAGCAATAATGACCGCTAACATGCCATAACCAAGGAATTCCATAGGCGACATAAGATTATGCAAGTTATAGAATTGACCAGATTCAATGTCCGCAGTAAAGACTGGCGGTGCATTAAACAGCGGAGCTGCAGGACCTGCAGCAACGGGACTTAGTGGCAAACCAAAAGCAATGAGCGGGATAAGTGCTTCAGCAATATAGGTTGATTCAGTCACACCATTACGTACGCCTAAAACTGTCGTGATACGATGATATGCATGTTTTATGCGTGAGCCAACAGCTTCACCAAGAATAACCGTCATAGCAACAGGGCTAAATACAAAAGTTGCACTGGAAATGGCTGCAGTAATAGACGTCCACATGATTTGAGTTTTGTCCAAAACTTTAAATGGATTTGGAAAATATCCACCCCAACCTTTAACATCAGCTGCAAGGGTAAATTGGCGCAAACTATACCGGCGCATTGCTTTTCGCTCTTTTGGGGCAAGCACGGTAAATAGAGCAGCGATAAGTGGGCCAATAGCAATACCTAGAAAATAACTAACGCTTAACTTTACATTAAATTGTGCGGTAAAGGCTTGCAAAGCGATGATCAGCATAACAAATGGTACAAGTAAAGCAACCGATGCCCAGCGCCCAGCAGAAAAATAGGCAATCAGTACAGCTGCTGTTAAAAACAACCAAGGTGCGGCAACTGCAATATTATCCTTGATGGGGGCGAGTAAAAGTGCAAAGGCCACCGATAAAGGAACGGCAATAAGAGCGGCGATAATACCGCCAGAAATCATTTTGCGTAATGCAATATGTGGTGCGCCAAGATTGCGCATCGCAAGAGCATGAGGCATGAGGGGGACAGCCAATGTGTCGCCTGGAATACCAAGCAATGCCGTTGGCACAGCATGGGTCATGTGTTTTGAGATAGCGGCAGCCATCCAAAAGGTAAAAACACCAACTGGCGGTACACCAATAAGCACCACTACTAGAGTTACAGGCGCAAGGGTGGTTGTTTCGTCAGTACCCGAAACAAGGCCGATAGCTCCAAAAAGAATGGCGCCAAGCAGCCCCATGCCAATGGCTATACCAATATCTGATAAGAGAAATTCCATAAACTTATACCTTTCCCTTATTGGCTTTTTCTTTTGCTTCTTGTTCAAGGAAAAGATCGTAAAGGTCGATTTCCTTGAGCTCATTTACGGCTTCTGTAGGCAGATAGCTCATTTTGCCGATGGTTCCAGTTTCTTGTGCAAGTTCGCTAATTAATTCCGCCCTTAAGCCATCATTTTCGTGGCCCTCGGTGACAATTCTTTTTGGCTTGAACAATTTTGCGCAAATAGCACCTGACAAAATGCAAGCAACAAGTCCGACCAGCATGGCATAAGAACGGCCAAGGTCTTCAGCGTCGTTACTATGTTGCATGAAATGAGCTGCAATCAGAAAGGCTGAAAGACTGATCGTGCCGCCAATGACAATGGCAATTGCAAGCTGGCGTAAATCAACGACATCGCCCCAAACCTCAGCAAGGATAAGTTTATCGGGGGAGTCGGCTTTAGAAGCCGGCTTCGATTTTGTATTCATTGTAACTCCTCCCTAAATGAGTTAACCGCGAATACGCTTTAAAATTGCTGCAGCATTATCTGCACGTACATCGTGGTTTTGCGCCATTTCTTTGGCAACAATATCAATTTCAGCGCCGACAGCACCAGCAACAATAGCAATATTGCGTGCATGCAATGCCATATGGCCGCGTTGAATACCCTCTGTTGCAAGAGCGCGCATAGCAGCCATGTTTTGTGAAAGGCCAACAGCTACAATAACTTGGGCAAGTTCTTGCGCCGTTTCAACCTGTAAGATACGAAGTGCTGCTTGTGCAGCTGGGTGAGTTTTAGTTGCACCGCCAACAAGGCCAACAGCCATTGGCATTTCAAGTGTGCCAACAAGATAGCCTTCCTTATCCTTTTCCCAAGTAGAAAGCGAGGTATAAAGGCCATCTTTTACCGCATAGGCATGTGCGCCAGCTTCAATCGCACGCCAGTCATTACCAGTTGCAACAATAACTGGGTCAATACCATTCATAATACCTTTATTATGGGTTGCTGCACGATATGGATCAATGGCAGCTAATTCATAGGCATCAAGCATGCCTTCAATAATCCGCTCACCGCTAAATTCTTTGGTGGCAAGTGATTGCGGTGAAAGACGAATGCGGGCGCGTGAAATACGAAGGTCTGCAAGGTTTGATAAAATGCGTAAACGCACATAACCACCGGTAATTTCTTCCAAAATGGGTGCAACAGTTTCAGCCATAGTATTTACAGTATTGGCGCCCATGGCATCACGCACATCAACAATTAAATGTACAACAGCCATCGGGCCACGGTGGCTGTCTGGGAATACATGTACTTCAATACCACGGCAACCACCACCAAGCTTGATAAGCATTGCGTCGCGTGAATTTGCAGCTTCAATAATTCGTTGTTCACTACCAAGAATTTTTAAGCGAGCGCCATAGGGGTCACTAAGACCAAGAATCTGAATCTGCGCGCGCATGATTGGTGCGGTGCTGGAGGTTTCAAAGCCGCCATTTTCACGAACTAATTTTGCCATATAAGAGGCAGCTGCAACAACTGAAGGTTCTTCCACTGCCATTGGAATAAGATAATCACGGTTGTTAATTGTAAAATTGGTTGCAACACCAAGCGGCAATTCAAATTTTCCAATAACATTTTCAATCATGCCATTGGCAAGATCAATCGGTAACGCATTGCCTTGCATGGCCTTAACATCTTCTTGGGCAATACCTGCTGCCTTACAGGTTGCAGTCAAACGCTCCTCTGGCGTCATATTGCGCATATTCTCAATGCGAGAATTAACATGGGCGAGACGGTTTTCTTTTTGGTTTTCCAAAGGGGTTTCTCCTTATAAGACTTGATAAGACTTGATAACGGGGCAAATGTCATATTAAATGACTGGGACAATCAAGGGACAATTGTCCAAGCAATTATTGGTACAGTTGGGATAATGAGTTTAAAAACAATATGAGCAGGGTGGATGAAATTGTTGCCGTTACGGCAAAACGTATCCGCGAGGGAGTCTTACTCACAGGTGAGCGTTTGTCATCGGTGCGTAAAGCTGCCTTACAATTTGGCGTTTCTAAAAATACTATGGCTGAAGCTTATGACCGGTTGGTTGCAATGGGGTTGTTGCACGCGCGTAAAGGTTCTGGCTATTATGTTTTGGCAATTGATGTAAAAAAAAATAACGAAATAAGTCCACAAGTTCATAATGCCATTGATATTGCTTCGCTCTTATTAGAACAGTTGGATCATCATTATGATGTACGACCCGGTGATGGAAGACCTCCAGCCGCATGGATGGAAAATTCCGAGCTTAAAAGTCAGTTTTCTCAATTTAGAATGATGAGTCGTGATTGGGTGGATTTTGGTTATGGTACGCCTTGGGGCTATGCGCCACTTCGCGAAACATTGCGACAACGTCTGAGTGAGCGCTCTATTGCGGTAGCAAGTGATGGTGTTTTATTAACTAATGGTGCAAATCATGCTATGGATCTTGTCATACGCTACGCTTTATCGCCTGGTGATACGGTTTTTGTAGATGATCCGGGCTATTATCCACTATTCGCAAAGCTTACCCTTGCTAATATCAATGTCGTTGGCATTGATAGGTTGGAGGATGGGCCAGACATTGATGATTTACGTAACAAATTGATGCTTCATCAGCCCAAGGCATTTTTTACGCAATCTCAATTGCAAAATCCTACTGGTGGTGAGCTTAGTCCTGCTAAAGCCTTTTCCTTGTTAAAAATCGCCGAAGAATATGGTTTTCTATTGGTAGAAAATGATGTGTTCGGTGATTTATTGCCACCATCATTAACGCGGCTCGCCGCTTCAGCCGAGATTGGGCGTGTTCTTTATATCGGTTCCTTTTCCAAAACTCTCTCCGCTAATTTACGGCTTGGTTATGTTGCAGGGGATGCTGCAATCATTCGTGAATTGTGCAAGCTAAAAATGCTGACCACTATCGCAAGTTCTGATTATGTCGAGCGATTTGTTGATCGCTTGATAAGGGGTGGTCATTATGACCGTCATTTAAAACGGCTAAATCAACGTGTAATAGATGCTTTTGCTGATGCACGTGCAATCTTTACCAAAATTGGCATTGAATTACGGCCGACTCGCCATTGTGGTTTTTATCTATGGGCAAAGTTACCTGCCGACTGTGATGAATTAGCTTTGAGTGTTAGGGCTGCGGATCAAAGCATTTTCATAGCGCCTGGGCGTTTCTTTCGTGTCGATCAAAAAATAAAAAAATCGGCAATGCGGGTCAATATTGCTTATGCAAATGATCCGCGTTTTATTGCTTTCTTGCAAAAGGAATTTACCCCTTTAATCTCGCCATCAATTTCGTCTGATTGATCGTGGGACTGTCAATAAATAGATAAAAATAAACGAACCTTAATATAAAATGTATTTTAAATTGATGAAATGGAGCCAAATAAATGACTTATCCTGCAAATGTGCGAATTGTAGAAGTTGGTCCGCGTGATGGTTTGCAAAATGAAAAAAATCCACCATCAACTGCGCAGAAGGTGGAGTTGATCAATCGGCTTACCAATGCTGGTTGTCAGACTATTGAAGCTGGAAGCTTCGTTTCGCCGCGCTGGGTACCAGCCATGGCAGATAGCGAGCAAGTTATGCTGCAAATTGAGCGCAAGCGAGGGGTTAGCTATCCAGTTTTGGTGCCAAATTTAAAAGGACTTGAAGGCGCATTGGCAGTTAAAGCTGATGAAATTGCTATTTTTGCCTCGGCCTCGGAAGCATTTTCGCAAAAAAATCTGAATTGTTCCATTGATGAAAGTTTCGAGCGGTTTTTACCGGTGATAGAAGCGGCAAAGGCGCAAGACATTAAAATTCGCGGTTATGTATCTTGCGTTCTTGGCTGTCCCTGGCAAGGTGATGTCCCATTAGCTGCGGTGAGGGATGTTTCCCGTAGGCTTTATGAAGCGGGTTGTTACGAAGTATCATTGGGTGATACAATTGGTATTGGTACACCGCTAAAAGCACAAAAAATGGTGGAAGCAGTACTTAACGAGATTGCGGTGGACCATATTGCGTTGCATTTTCATGATACCTATGGGCAGGCACTTGCCAATATTTTAGCTTGTTTGGATCTCGGGGTTAATGTGCTTGATTCTTCTGTTGCTGGTCTTGGTGGCTGTCCTTATGCTAAGGGTGCAACCGGCAACGTTGCCAGTGAAGACCTTGTTTATATGTTGCACGGCATGGGAATTGAAACAGGTATTGATCTTGATGCACTGGTTGAAACCGGAGTGTTCATTAGCGAAATTATTGGTAAAAAACCAAGCTCGCATCTTGGTTCTTTAGCATGGGCACGCAAAACGGCAAGTGAATAAGCATTTTAGGCTTTAAATATGAGATCACAATAGGGGTTCTTTAATAGTACCCTTATTAGCATTTATATTTTGGTGATTCTAACGAAACGGTAAATTCATTTTGCGATTTAACTTAAGTAGTAACAACTAATGTTTGGATAACATGAATATTTTGTCGATAATTTTCGATGCAATATAAAAAAATTGGTAAAAATTTAAAAAAAATAGTCATAGGTGCTTGCGCAAATCATTTTGATATGGCAAGAACCGCCCACACAAAGATGCTGTGGTAGCTCAGTGGTAGAGCACTCCCTTGGTAAGGGAGAGGTCGGGAGTTCAATCCTCCCTCACAGCACCAGTAAAATCAATAACTTAGCTTTATTAAAAGAAGTTCTCTTGAGGTTCACTGAACCTATTGAGACTAAACTTGGCGTTATTTCTAACGCATTTGCGGCTGATCTTAAGTGATCTGATGAGAATCACACATAAACTTCTTTAGTTATGATTGTGTGCCCAAAATATTATGCAATTTCACCCATGCTGATTCCAGATTCTGCCATCCATAAGCGGCAGTTTAACGGAAAACGCAGGCTAACATCCTCTAGCCTGGATTTCTTGCAGCGGTGCTTATGTCTTTTTTGGTGCTATTAACTAGCTTGCCAGATCATTCAAAGTCCACTTTATCCCATGTTAATTAAAGTAAAGCTGATATTTTTGCCGCTGTGAAAAACATTAGGTGGATTGCCAATTTAATGTGCGGCATGAAAGTATGATTTAGCAGTAAATTATCTTCATTGTGTGTCAAAACGAATGAAATTTTTCATCACTTCGTAAAAAAATATAGTGCAGTTTAATAGGTTGAGATCTGCATATCAAAAACCATCGATAAGTCCAAATTCATTGTTGCACAGTTCCAAATATCTTAAATTAGTGAAAGCCATAAACTTTTGTTTTAAAGACATTGAGCAAATTTGTAGGTGAGTTAAGCTTTAGGAAATTATATGAGCCTCCAAGGATAAGAAGCAAATTTCGTTAGCCTAATTGGCGCAGTTTCAAGGGTAAGAGAACCAAAACATAAAGTGGCAACCTATATTAAAGCAGTTGCCATTATGATTTGGTGCAACCTGCATGATGCTCAATGTCTTGACCTATATTTTTTTAACCATCATTTTTTTATTGACGAACATAAGTCATAAATGTTTTATGACATGTATATTGAAGTTGAATAATTGCGTTTACAGGCAGCCGTAAGGTTGCCTTTTTGATTTGGTGCAACCTGCATGATGTTCAATGTCTTGACCTATATTTTTTTAACCGTCATTTTTTTATTGACGAACATAAGTCATAAATGTTTTATGACATGTATATTGAAGTTGAATAATTGCGTTTACAGGTACCCGTGAGGTTGCCTTTTTGATTTGGTGCTAATGATTTAGCGATGTAGATCAGCAGTTGCTCGCTTGGTTGGTGAACAAAGAGGGGCAAGTGCAATTCTTGCCATAGCAACAGAATATCAGTCATCAGAATTTAACAGTTAGACCGTTTTTATTTAAATAATAAGGGTTTAATTACGCTAAAGATTTGGCTTGAAGGAAAATCCATATTTGCTAAAAAAAAATAATGCAAGAAAATATAATATTAACACAAATATAGAAAAACGTATTTTATTTTTATGATTGTTCGCCAATGAAATTTCATCCTTTAACAATGAAAAAATACATGCAAAAAATATAATATTATAAGATGATGTAGCTACTACAAATTATATAATGTTTATTTTTAATTGGCTGGATGTAATCTGCATGCCATATATTAATCTTACTGTTGGACTTACAATTATTAACATTAAAAAAATAAAATAAATAAATCCGATAAAAGCCGGAACTAGTGCTTCAAAAGTGTTAAATATAGAAGGCCAATTAACGCGCCAAATTTTACATAAAAGACATAATAAATAAGAGCTCGATACAAATAATAAATTTAAAATAAGTGTATTAGTATCAAATATTGCCTCCCAAATTTCTTTTGTTCGTTGATTGGGGAAAAATCCAATTTTTTCACCAATTTATGTAAACCCTGACAGCATTAACACGCTGAAAAGTAATATTAATACAAATAGAATTGCAGCACGATTCATTAATACTAATTTATCAAATGAAACTTTACAAATCTCTTTCTCAGTTAAGCTGGTTCCCATGCAAAAATCCTTTACAGCCCAAATTAACAATTGGCGGTCACAAACGCGTGCACGCATGTTAGCTGCTTTTCATTTATCAGCACAATATGTTATTGAAGATATTCAAAAGCATACGCCCGTCGATACAGGTTTTCTTCGGGCAAGTATGGTTGTTTCAACCACAAAATTAAGCCCCATCCGTAAAAATGCACGGCCGGCTCCTAACGCTGGAAAAAACTCATATAAAGCACCAAAGTTTCTACCTATCATCGCTAAAGCAAAACTTGGATCAACAATTTATGCGTCATTTACAGCAAGCTACGCAGCTCATGTTGAGTTTGGCACAAAGGGGCAGAGGGGCGCTCATATGGTGGGGGTAGCCGCTCAGAATTGGGAAATGCAACTGCAAAAGGCGAGCAAACAAGTAAAGGCACGAGTTAATAAATGAGCATTGAAACAGATATTCCTGATTTACTTTTTATACATGTTACGGCTTTTAATTCTACTATACAAGTAGTTCTGCCAAATATCGAATTTACACCAACGCAAGAAACATATCTTGAGGTTCAGCATTTACCAAATGCCAACCTTAACCTTTATGTGCGTGATGATGACCCAACGGTTTATGTCGGCTTGCTACAAATAACTGTAGTTGCACAAGCGGGGGATGGCGAAATACAACCGCGTGTTTTAGCAGCGCAGGTTGCCGAACATTTTAGCAAAGGCACAAGGCTACAGCGAGGTAGCGTTATTGTTCGGATTTACTCGAGACCCAGCATTGCAACGCTCATCAAAGATGGTGATCGCGTTCGCGTGCCCGTTATAATTCAATACCGATCATCTGGATGATCAATGGAGATCACTCCACGCAAAACGAATTGCCGTTAAGGCGGCATAAGGCGGTTAATTCCGCCTTTTTTAACGTCTGTGATCCCAAGATAATAGAAGTTTTTCTATTGGCAATTTGCCAGGCACAGAAAAAATTAAAGCGGCTTTTAGAAAGTTGAAAATTCCACTTAAGCCCTTTGATTGGGCGGTAATCAAAAAATACCGCCAAAATACTCCCTAAAACACTAAACCGATGCAAAGGAATAAGCATGGCTAATACTAATTCAGGTTCAAAATTCTATATTTGCACCACACCACAATCGAAAGACTTAACCCAATCCGAATTTGAAGCTTTAACATGGCTTGAAGTGAAAAACATTGGTCAATTGCCAGAATCTGGTTCAACAACCAATATTGTTAATTATGATACAATTGATACAACTGTTACCCAAAAAGCAAAGGGTATGACAGATGCTGGTAGTGGTACGCTTGAGCTTGCCCTCGTTTCATCTGATGAATCATATTTGGCATTGGTTAAGGCTGCTCGTAGCAATTATAATTATGCGTTTAAGCGCGAATTGGCAGATGCGCCAAGTGCTACAATGACAAATACTGTTTTGTACAATCGTGGCCTTATCACTGGTCCTGCAACATCTGGTGCAGGCGTTGAGGACTTTGTAACCGCAACCTTTACATTTGGTTACAACCAACAAGAGATCGTTGTCGCGCCTAAAGCCATTAGCGCTTAAGTTTAAGAGATCAATCAATGGATTTATCAACAATTATTCAAAAAGAACAATCCTACACGTTGGATATGTTGCACCCCGTTACGTTTGAACCTATCGGGGTCAAATTTTTTATTCGTTCTGCCGAAAGCGATATTGCTAAGGCCAAACAGCGCGAAATTATTGATCTTATTCAAGAACGGCACATTTCCAAGAAGCAGGTGAAAGCGTCACAAGCGATTGAATGGGAGATTGATAAGGCTGTCTCATATATCATTGATTGGGACTTTAACGACAATGACTTTAATGGGGAAAAGCCAATTTTTAGCACTGCAAAAGCCAAAGAAATTTTGCAAAGTACAGACTGGATTTTTGCGCAAGTTGTTGAGGCAGCCAACAGGCTTGCAAATTTTACGAAACCCTAACCTTTGAATTGATGGATTATATTGTATTAAAAGTACGATATGAAACACCAATTTTTAAAAAGGGAACAGAAACCAGAGCGCAAAGAAATTTGCGCTTTGGTCATGATGTACCCTCTTATGATCCGCCAGAGGCAGGGCAACATATACTTACTTGGTTTAGTCAGCTATCCCGCTTTAGAACGCCAACAGAAAGCGGATTAGAACCTATTAAGCCAAGGGATATAAAAGACTGGATGGACTTAACCGGCACCATTATGAATAGGTATGATATACAGGCCATATTTGCATTGGATACAGCTTATATATCAGCTATGGCACAAGCAAGGGAACAAGCGCTTGCAGAAATGAATAAGAGGGCGCAATAGCCCTCTTATTTTATTGGTTGTCTTGCTTTGGATAATAAAAATCACGTCCAATAATAATGAAAATTAAGCCCAATAAGCTTAAAAATCCGCAGATTAAATACTGCAATGAATAATTGGGAACATTGTAAGAGTAGCGCATACTTGCTTGTGATATTTGGTTTCCTAACATAAGAATACTTATAATTGGCGAACCAATAAAAAATATGACTCCTAACCAGCCTGTTACATTTAGCTTTTGTGTTATTTTTACAAACCTAGAATTGTATTCTGTAGCCAATTGGTTGAGATTTTCAGTAGCAATTTGAGCGGCCGTTTTTTCTTCTGATTGCATAGTATTTTCCATATCAGTTGGAATGTTTAGGTTTTTGGGTGCGTTTGATTGATTGGATCCCGTTACTTGGTAAATTACATATAAAAAAAAACCAAGCATGAGAAGCCCAATAAAATATATACTAAGTCCATTAATTTTCTTTCTAGAAAAAGCTGGCAGAGCCATTGGTTCATTTACAAAAATAAAAATTAATTCAGTTCCTATATTTATTGGAGTTTAAACATGGATATTGCTAATCTTGGCATAACTGTTAATTCTGCACAATTGTTATTAGCAGCAGAGCGCATGGATAAGATGGGCGGTGCTGCGAAAGCTATTGAAAACCGCCTTTATGGCTTTAACACTAGTGCTAAAAGAACAGAAACAGCACTATCGCGAATTGCAGATAGAGCTAATGGTGCAACAAAAGTATTCAGCGGATTTAAAAACGTTTTACAAATTGCGGGTATCGACCTTGCAACAAAAGAAGTTATGCGATTTGCCGACACTTGGGTAAATGCTGGTAATAAAATCAAAGCTGCTAGCCAAGCATCAGGTATGCAATCGCGGTCACTGAACCAATTGCGATCCGGGGCAGATAATGCGAGGACTGGACTTGAAGAATATGTTAGTCTCTATTCACATATTTTGCGAAATTCAAAAGGTGTTGCACAGTCAGAAGAAGATATTGCAAAAGCTACTAATCTTGTTTCTAAGGCCTTTGTTCTAGGTGGTACGACAGCGTCGGAGCAGGCCGCTAGCATTTTGCAGCTAGGGCAAGCATTGGGCTCAGGCGTACTGGAAGGCGATGAATTACGCTCCATCAGTGAAAATGCACCTTTGTTAGCGCAAGTTATTGCAGATGGCTTTGGTACAACGGTTGAAGGACTCAAAAAATTTGGTGCAGAGGGCGAGATAACAACTGCAAAATTTTTACAGTTAATCCTGGCTGCTGGAAGTACAATTGAATCCCAGTTTCAAAAAATGCCAATTACAATGGAACAGGGTGTAACACTCGTTCAAAATGCGGGATTGCAATATATCGGCACAATGAATGAAATTACAGGTGCGTCTCATCTTATTGGCGGGGGATTGCAAATATTAGCAAATAATATGGACCTTGTTGGGAATGCAATGCTTGCATTTAGTGCAATTAGTGCAGGACGTATATTTGGTCCGATGATTGCCGAGCCAGCCAAGGCGTTAAGTTCTATTTTATCACTTGATGCGGCTTTTTTAAAGTCTAACGCGACAATGCTTAATACCAGATCAGCTGCACTTGCAAGGGCAAAGGCAGCGCATGAGGTAGCATTAGCCGACAAAAATGCTGCTGCCGCTGCTTTGCAAGCTGCACAAGCTGATAGAGTGCTGGCTGTTGCAGCACTTGAATCGGCTAAGGCTGGTCAATTGGTTGGCATGACCAGAGCACAGGCTGCAGGACAATTAGTTTTAGCTAATAAGGCCGTAAATGCTGCAAGCCTTACAATGGCGGCACAAAGCAAAACAACGGCACAAACATTGGGTGTCATGAATATTGCGATGAAAAACGCTTCATTTTCTGCACGAGTAATGAGTGTTGCAATGGGAGGGCTATCGTTTTTGGGGGGGCCGTTAGGCGTTGCAGTTACTGCGGTGGGAGCGGTTTCGTTAGCTGTTGCTTCATATCAGGGGGCAGCTAAAGATGCGACAGAACGTACAGCTAATTTAAAGAGTGAATTGCAAAGTCTTGGGCTAATGGCGAAAGAAGCCGCTCAAGGTATGGATGGGGTAAAATCGACAACAGATAATATTCAAGTGCTCGATGAAACCACAGACAAGGTGAACGAGTTACAAGCTGAATATAAAAGACTGCGTGAGGGTAGTGGTTGGTGGGGAGGATCGCAGGGGGATGAATTGCCCAACTTAATTAAAAGCGCACCAAGAGGCTTTACAGTTAATGAGGGGCAAACCCAAAAAGGCGTTTTAGCTGTTAAAGCAACATTGCAAGACCTTGATGCTAAAATGATAAGTACAGAAGAGGCGCTTAAGCGTATTGGTACGGCACAGGGATTGGATGAAGCAAATACAAAGCTACAAGCTTATGCAAAAAGTGCACTGCAAACAGTTGGATATATGAACGCGCTAGAGCAAGCAGCGGCTCAGAAAGGTGTTAATCTAAATTTACAACCGCTTTTAGATAAAATTGACGAGACACAACAACACTTTAATTGGTTGCTTGATCCGCACTCAACTGGTCAAAATGAAAGCGCAAAGAAAACTGTTGAAAATCTTTTAAATGAAATAAAGAAAGGTGGTGATGCAGCAGTCGACGCACAGAAAAAACTAGATGGAATGTTTGGCACTAAAGCTAGAGGTCTCCTTGAAATTTTGGGGCAAGTTGTTGGTGAGCTTAACAAAGTTAATAATATTTCGGGCGCTATTAACCAAACAATGACGAATGCTAGTTGGGCGGAATTTATCAAACCATTCACTGATATTGGTAAGCAAGCTATTGACGCATATAAGACAGCAGAAGCACAATATGAGGCAGGTGAGGCATACCTTAAAAAGCAAGAAGAATTAAACGCGCGAACAAAGGAACAAATTGATTATGACACACGTCTAACTCAATTGCGACAAAATGCGATCAAAGATAAAGTCATATTGCAACCAGATCAAGAAGATCGCTTCATTAAGGGCCAAATTGCCAATGATAACCGTTTGAAAAATCAGGCTTATCCAAATAACGGTGTTAAGTCGTTAGAAGGCGTTTCAAGCGCATATCAAAATTTGCTAAAAAGCGCAGATGATCGTATGTTGCAATTGGAGCTTGAGACCCAATTAGTGGGAAAAACAGGTATTGCTGCTGATGCTTATAAAATAAAATTAGAATTGCTTAAGGCGGCAGAAGAGCAATTTGGTAAATTAACACCTAAAATGGTTAAAGATGCCGAACAAAAAGCAGAAGCATATGAAAAAATTGCCGAAGCTACGGCCAAAGCGAAATTAAATGCTGATTTAAATAATGAACGCACACGCATGGGCTTGTCCACAGTGGAGCAAGGCGTTTATGATAAAATGAACCAATATAATATTCCTTATGGCAGCAATCAACAAGCTGCGGCAGCTATCCGCTATAATTCAATTTTGCAGATGGGATTAGGTTATGCTCAAAGTTTTGCAAATACATTAACAGCCGGTTTGGTGAATGGTACAAAATTCACGGAAAACCTTGGAAGCGCTTTTAAAAATCTTGGTAATCAGATTTTAAGCATGGCAACCAATGATCTTATAAGCGGCTTATTTCGTAATTTGCTTGGATTAGGTGGCGGAGGTGGTTGGTTAAGTTCATTGCTGGGTGGTCTAGGTGGTGGCTTTCCTGCTGCGCCAAGCGCAATAGGGCCAGTTGGACTGTATGCAAATGGTGGCGCATTTGGCACAGGCTCACAACGATTTGCAAAAGGTGGTGCTTTTACGAACTCTATTATTTCAAAACCAACGGCTTTCAGATTTGCAGATGGTGGCAGCTTTTCAAGTGGACTTATGGGGGAAGCAGGGCCAGAAGCTATTTTACCGCTTAAAAGAGATGCCCAAGGTCGTCTTGGTGTGTCGCAGCATGGTGAGGGTGGTAATCCAGGCGGAAGTGGCACGCTAACCAATGTTAGCGTTGATGTTAAGGCTTCAAAATATTTTGATGTTATTGTTGGGCAAAAGGCGCAAGAAATATCACAGCAACAAATCAAACAATTTGCACAATCACCACAATTGAAACAGGTAGCCGAGCAAGTGACAAGAGGCGTTATAAAAACACCGTCAAAGCGGTTTTAGAATTATAGCCATGGTGGTGACTTATTTATTGTAATTTTTTTTAAAGCATGTCACTTCAACAAGATTACGGAATCTTCTTGTTTCTTCATCTCTTATTGATTTGGTTATATATGATGGTTGCTCGTAAGCAAGTAGCACTAATTTGCGAATAGTTTGTTTTTGATCTTCTGGCCCTTCTGCTGACGATATCAATTCCATAACAGTTGACATAGAAATATCAAGTTGCCTTTGAGCTATAATTCCTTCTGCTATACGCCCAAACATTTCACAGATTTCGTCTACACTGGTAGTACCTTCATTTTTAGCTGTAGACGTAACTTAGAACATAATAATTGCTAAAATTAAAAATCTAAACATAGAAAGTATTTCAATGTTTCAAAATGTTAATGCTGCAAACTATAGCGCAGTTGCTGGATTTGGCAAGTAATCTTAACCACAACAAAAGGGGCTTCAAGCCTCTTTTTTTATTATCATAATATCAAAAAGCCTTTTCAATAATGAATAGGTTTCAAGAAATTATTTTGAGGGTGTAGGGTGCAATTAATGCCAGCCGTTAATTATCAAAACAACAAATTATCAAAAATGAACGTTATTAATAGCCTTGCTTTTAGTGAGGCTTTTTTTATGGGGGCGATATGCCAATAGATTTATTGAATGGCTTTCCAGGCAAAAGCACAAAATTTGAATTGAAGTACAACCAAGAATTTAGCCGGACAGCAAGTGGTCAAGTATTGGTGCAAGATATGGCAACGCCTTATTGGATTGCGTCATGGAATTTATACCAGTCTATGCACCCTTACGAATTTGAAGAATGGCGAGCCAAATTCATTCGCATGAAAGGATCGCTAAAAAAGTTTTATGGCTATGCACCTGCTAAAAAGCCTTTAGCTTATTTGCGCGATGGCGTTTCAATGCCAGATGTTAGCAATGTTACATTGTCGACAATAACAACGGATCGCAATAGCGTTTCACTTGCAGGGCTTCCAAGCGGTTTCACTTTGTCAGTTGGCGATTATATGCAAATCGGCGAAGCGAGCCTACACAATGTTTATGAGGTTATTAACGCAACGCAAGTGTCAGTTTCTCCGCCGCTTCCCTCTACAATTCTAGCTGGCGTAAAGGTTAAGTTAACTGACACTTATTGTATAATGCGGATTTCAAAAGATAGCTTGGATATGAGTATTGACGACACAGGGCGCGGTTCAATCAGTTTTGACGCGGAGCAAGTATTATGAGAGCAGTAAGCGCAAAAGTTCAGGCAGCACTTGAGAGTGATGCTATTATGGTTCGCTCATTCACTTATTTTAAGATTAAACGCTTAGATAATGGCGCACCATTTGAATATGGCTTTTGGAATGATGTTGGTAATGTTTCTTTCCCCGTCATAGATCCATTGTCCGGGCAAGAAGTCGTTCGAAATTTTGAAGGGTCAGGTTCTCTAGTTTCAATTAGCGGCTTATCACAATCAATCGGCTTGCAAACGCAAGCAACAACAGTGACATTCTCACAGATCCAAGATGCAAGCTATAATTACATTCATACCTATAATTTCAAGCAAGGCATCTTTGAAATTTATGAGGGCTTTTTTGATCCGGTGTCTCGACTTCCATTAGATGCGGCGCAATGTCAGCTATTTGGCTATATTGATGAAATAACAGTTAATACACCAGAGGCAGGAGGTGATGGTAGCATTGAATTAACAATCAATTCGCACGCACAAGAGATCAGACGCATGAACACTTCTACACGTTCAGACGCAGATCAGCAAAATTGGTTCCCCTGTGATAACTTTTGCCAAGACACGACAGTTGTTAGCACCATTGTTCACACATGGGGGCAAAAAAGCGAGGCAGTACCCACTACTGGCGTTGGCCGTGTTTCTTCCCACTTTAGCACATTGGCAAACGTATGATAAGACTTGCACGGATTGAAGATGCAGGCGAGATCATTGCTCTTGCAAAACAGTTTCATGAAGCATCACGCACTACTTTGCCTTTTTCATATCGCATGGCTGATAATCTATTTGCAAAATGCTTAGATGATTTTAATCACCTTTGCATTATATTGGTTAAAGACGATAAGATCGTTGGTTTTTTAGCGGCTCAATGCGGCTATTTGCATTTTTCAACTGATTTAGTTGCGCAAGAAATTGCATGGTTCATAGAGCCTGAAAGCCGAGGGCTTGAAAGCCTTAAGATGCTTAATTTTTACGAGAGGTGGGCGGTTGAACGTGGTTGCAAATACGCTTCTATGGTTGGCTTAGGCTATAATCCTATCACTGAAAAACTTTATCAAAGGCGCGGTTACATTGCGCAAGAACGGCATTTTTTTAAGCCGTTATAAATAATAAAAGGTTTAACAATATGGCTTTTTTTAGTGGCTTGGCTGCTACTGCTGGTTGGCTATGGGCTGGCCTTGGCGGTGCGCTTGTTCGTGCAGCTATTGGCGTAGGTTTGAGCTTACTAGGTAATCAACTTAGCAAGAAGAAGCAAAGTAAAACGCAAACTTATGAAAACGGCGTTAAAGGCACTTTGCAAGGCGGCGGCGATATTGCACGGTCTTTCATCATGGGGCGCACTGTTACGGCTGGATCGCTGATTTATGCAAATACTTGGGGCGGCGATAAAGAAACACCAAACGCTTTTTTAACACAAGTTATCGCAATATCAGATATGCCGGTTCAAGGCATTACTGCAATGTGGGTGGATGGCAACCCAGTTACTATTGATAATGACTCAACTTATCTTGGTTTTGGGCATCCAATTAAAGAATATAACAACAAGCTCTGGATTCATTTCCATGATGGCAATCAGACCGTAGCCAATTCAATGCTCACCGGCGTTATCGGCTCTTTCAATAACCGTTCTTATGCAAATAGCCGTATTGGTCGCGGCATGGCCTATGTGGTTATTACAGCGCAAGCCGATGCTAAGATATTTTCTGGCACGCCATCATTCAAGTTTGAAGTTGAGGGATTAAAACTCTATGATCCGTCAAAAGATAGTTCTATTGGTGGTAATGGCTCACACCGTTTAGCCGACCAAAGCACATGGGGCGGTGATGGCGATCATTTACCAGCCGTTCAAATCTATAATCTATTGCTTGGTATTTACCGCAAAAACAGCCTTAACCAAAAAAAATGGTTTTATGGCTTTCAAAATATGTCACAGGTGCGCTTGCCAAACGACAATTGGATCAAGGCGGTTAATTTTTGTCGTGAACAGGTTCAAGGGCCAAGTGGTTTGGAGCCACGTTTTTTATCGGGTCTTGAGGTTTCGGTTGACGCAGAAAACCTAGAAACATTAGACGCACTAAGGGCGGCATGTAATGCGGATTTGATTGATACAGGCGGGCAATATCGCATTGTATTTGCCGAGCCAGACACGCCAGTCATGGCTTTTACAGATGGCGATATTATCAGCGATGATGCACAGCAATATATTCCATTTCACTCAATTGATAGTTCAATCAATGGTATTACCGCAAGTTACCCAGAGCCAGAGGAAGGATGGAACAGCAAAGTAGCAACACCAGTCTATAGTGATATATTTGAAGATCAAGACGGTGGCAGGCGTTTATTATC
This sequence comes from Bartonella sp. HY328, assembly GCF_025449335.1. Classification (NCBI taxonomy): domain Bacteria; kingdom Pseudomonadati; phylum Pseudomonadota; class Alphaproteobacteria; order Hyphomicrobiales; family Bartonellaceae; genus Bartonella; species Bartonella sp. HY328. The sequence continues at coordinate 2,591,460 of NZ_CP104883.1, read as the reverse complement.
TGATATTAAGCTAACAGCAGTTTATAGATGGTCTCAAGTTCAAAGGCTTATGCAATCCAGCCTTAAAGCTGCAAGACGTGAGCGCAAGCACGTTTTAACGCTTCCATACAAGTATAGCACGATTGAATGTGGCGATATTATCGTTTGGACTTCAAAGCGTAATTTCTACAGCAATAAGCAATTCCGCGTTGATGATATTGTCAGGCAAATTGGTCAAAACATAACAATAACCATATCTGAGGTTGATCCAAATGATTTTGCCATACCCGATAATTATGTTCAACCAACATTTACGCCAACTTTAAGCCCTAGACCAGTAGCACAACCTATTGTTGGCTGGTATGCAGAACCGTCTGAAATTCTTGATAATTCAAACAATGCAAGACGGCCAGCTATTAAACTTCATTGGGATGGCAACCAAGTTGATATTTGGGGCATACAATATGAAGTTGTTTTAACTGTTAATAGCACACCAGTTGCAAGTGGTCGAATTGATGAATATGAGGTTGGCGTTGCGCTTATTGCTCACCAAGCTATCTTGCCTAATACAACATATTATGTTCGCGGTCGCTATATTGGTTCGCCTAATCGTGACACGCTATGGTCTGAATGGCTTGTGGTCAAAACGGCAAATATTCGGTTGTCTGATTTAGATGTTTACTTTGGCATTGATATAGCTGAAATCAATAAAAAAATTGATGGTCAGTTAAAATGGTTAGCAGATGGCCAAGAATACATTTACCAAAACATTGAACGAATGGATAAACTTGTTGCGGATATGGTCACAGACCAATATTCGCAGGTTCAGGTTTTAAAACGTGAGATCAATTCAACCGTTGGTAATGTAAGAGCCGGCTATCGCGAGGAAATATCAGTCGTTGCAAATCAAATGCAAGCAGTGGCACTTAAAACGGAAGAATTAAGCGCAAGCGTTGCGAATGTAGATGCTAAATTTACAGAACGCACTATTGCTTTAGCAAATGATGTTGAAGCTTGGGCCAATCGCACAACCACTATTGAAAGCAAAATTAACGATCCAGGCACGGGCTTACAAGCCAATGCAACGGCTATCAGTTCAGTTGATACAAAGGTAACTAATGTTGATGGGCGTTTAACAGCCGTTTCTAATCGGGTTGACACTACACAGGCGCAAGTCGGCAATGTTTCAGCTAATGGCTTATTCCGCGTAACAACCGAAGTTAATAATGTCGGTGGCAGTTCAAGGATAGGGTTGTCGGCGGCAGTAACTACAGGAAGCGTAACCAAAAAATCTGCTTTATTCATCACGGCAGATAGCAATGATGTAAGTTACATTCAAGCAGTTGCAGATAGGTTCATTTTGACCAGTGAAGGTTATAGCGAATTTCCTTTCATCTTTGCAGAAGGCAAGTTGCGACTTAATGCAGCAGATATTGGCAGGGTTCAAGCTGGTGAAATCAATATTAATAATCGGTTTTCAGTTTCACGGTCGGGTGAAGTGATTATTCGCAGTTCAGAAAACGGGGCGCGGCTAGTTATGAACAACAGTCAAGTGCTTGTTTATGATGGCAACAACACTTTGCGCGTTCAATTAGGTTTATGGTAGGTGAATAATGGGTCAGGGATTAAGATTATTTAACGAAAACGGGCAAATATATTTTGACACCGATATGCAGCCGTGCCGAACACTAGGTAGCCTTTACACCAAAGGCTGGCCCGATAGCGGGCAACTACATATTCCCGAATTTTCAACTGGCAACCCTTGGGTTATTGGAGATATAAATTGGGATGATATGTTTTTAAAAAATGGCAACACAAATTCTATTATTTTTGCAAGCGTTTGGGTGGAGGGTGAATATTTAAAATGGCAATGGGTAGGCGGTAGTAATCGGATCGGCGATAATTATGCTTCATATATTTTATATGGGGTATATCATTAATGGCAGTCGGCTTAAAAGTTTTTAATGATAATAATGTTGTGCAAATTGATGATAGTTACAGAAATTATGTTCTAGTGCAAAAGGGAACGGGGGCAAGCCCTTCCATGATCGACCGAGCTACAGATCTTTACATACAGTCAGATGAACAATTGTTGGTAGTAGTAAGATCAGATTCAGGCGCAACTATAGTGCAAAATGGGAAAAGAAACGGTGTTTGGCATTACATTGTGAATACATGGAATCCAATGGAAACATTTTATTGGTATGCTTTTGGTAAAAATTACCCAACGCCACAAGATCAATTTGGTTTGCGCGTTTTTAATGCTTCAGGCGAATTGATGTATCATTCAGCTTTAAAGCCGCTTTCTATAGTAGCGGCGGTAAGTCGTATTCTTCCTATCAGTAGTCTGGAAATTGATGCAACACCAGTTCAACAATTACCAGACCACCCCACATGGATACCAGAAAGCATAACAGTGCCACTAAAAGCAGGGAGGACTTACGCTGCTCTTGCTTTATCTGTTGGAAGCATAACTATAAGATACAAGCAAAACAACACAGCAACATCAGATATTTACGTATATACGCCACGCAATACCGGGAGCGGTTTAATTTTAGATGCTGCAAAATGGTTCACAATGCCAGGACAAAATCCGGTTTATAAGGGACAATATGGTTGGAGTACAGTAAGACGGCAATACAACGAAATGTTTTATTGGATCATTGATATAACAGGGCTTTAAGGAAAAAATAACATGGATAACAATAAAATAACCGTGCCTTACGAGGTGGCGGCTAGCGAAGCTATGGCCGAAAGCGCATTTTTTCGCAATCGTAATTTAGTAGCAGCAACCAATTTGCACAATACACAACTTGCAGTTGAGGATTTACAACAAGAAGTTGAAAAACTTAAATCTGAAAACGCCTTAAAGCAAGCAGAGATTGACAGGCTAACGGCACGAATAAACGCGCCACAAATGCCAGCAATCATTGATGATGACGAGGTGACTAATGGCGAATAATATTAACTATAGGTTTGGCGCAAGGCCAGACTATACAGTTGGCAATATTGTCTTAACGGCAGGATCAAAAGATTTTACCGTGACTAATGGCGCCGATTTGCAAGCTGTAAATATTTTACCTGGCTTTACAATACATCATAGCAATGGCATGGTGTTGCCCATAGCGGAAGTTACAAGCGCAACAAGCGGTAAATTGTTCTTTGATTGCCCAGATAGTGCGGCAGGAACAATTGAAACATTCATACGCTATCAACCAGATGGATCAAGCTTATCGGCAGCCGTTCGCGACTTTCTGTCTAAGATTAATTCAGGCTTGCTATCGTCTATTTCTTCTTTGTCAATGACCAAAGGCATGGGGATTATTGGCGATGATATTGATGGTACAGTTACATTATTTGATTTTTCTAATTTGCAGAAAATTGCAGATTTAACGCTTGCTGAAAATCAAATTATTGTAGGTGATGCAGATAATAAAATTAAAGCGGTTGACCTTGATTCTGATAATGTCAAGCAAGGTTCCACTAATCTATTTTTGACAAGTTCAGAACGAAAAGCAATTCAAGATTTGCGCAATTCTGATAACATCACAGAGGGTACGAAACATTTATTTTTGACGGCAAGTGAACGATCGCAAATAGCTGCAAGTATAAAGTCGCAAAGCAATAATGTTGGCATGACGGCTCCATTTGCCCTAGCTAAAGCACCAGACGATTGGTTAGAGGCAAATGGACAGCTTATCAATAGAGCTGATGCGCCTTTGCTTTGGGCTGTAGTTCAAAAATATGGTGGCGCAGTAAGTGAGGCGGATTGGACATCTAAATCTGGTGCTTATTCAACTGGTGACGGCTCAACAACTTTTCGTTTACCATATTTGTGCGGGGAATTTATTCGCGGCTTAGATAATGGGCGCGGCCTTGATAATGGCCGCACGCTTGGATCAGTACAAGGCGATGCAATAAGGAATATTACAGGTAATTTCACTATTCATGGTAGCGAAAATGGTTCGCCTATCTATACTACTTCCGGTGCGTTTAGCGGTTCGCAGTTAGGGAATTATTCAAACACTAATCCGCAAGGTAATGCCGCAACTTCAATCGCTAACCCCAGTTTTGATGCTTCTCGTGTCGTCCCTACAGCAAATGAAAACCGTCCACGAAATGTCGCGCTATTAATGTGCATTCGTTATCAATGAGGCAAAAATGACCGCACCTTTAATATATAATTATTCAAATATTACATATGAGTTTTTGGCGGTAGGCCAAGCGAAACAATCGCCATTTAGAGAAAATGAATGGTCTTACCCAGCATTCTGCACATTGATAGCACCGCCAGAAACTGGCAAAAATCAAACGGCAGTGTTTAACCGAACGCCAGATAATATGATGCATGGTGAATGGGTTATCGTACCAGATCATCGCGGTGAAACATGGTACACAGAAAGCGGCGAAAGCGTCACTATTAAAGAGCTTGGCGATCCAACTATAGACGGCTTATTGCAAGAAAAGCCACCAGAGCCAGAAAAGCCGATTATTTACCCATCATTAACAGCACGTCAATTTTGGCAAGCTGCGCTTGTTATTGGCGTAACAGAGGAACAATTGGTTGTTGCTATCACAACAGAGGGCAGCCCACTTTATATAGCCGATGAAACCGAGCGTAACGAGGTTAAAATTGATATTACAAAAGCAACCAGCTTTAACCGAGATTTTCCGCTTGTGAATAACCTTGCGGCAATCAATAACATTAGTGAAAGTCAGTTAAACGATCTGTGGTTATGGGCTTCGCGGCTTGAATAATTAAATGTAAATTTTGAAATACATACCGCTAATTGGCGGTTTTTTTTATGCGCAAAGGAAAACGAATGACACGCAAAATCAATCAAGACGGCTTAAACCATATCAAGCAATGGGAAGGCTTACGAACAAAGGCTTATTTAGACAGCGCAAAGGTTTGGACTATCGGCTATGGTCACACAAGCATGGCGGGTGATCCTTATCTGCGGCAAGGCATGGTTATCACTGAAAAGGAAGCCGAGAAAATCCTTGCTAATGATTTGACGTAATATGAGCAAGCAGTTGAACAATCGGTTGAGGTTAAATTACACGACAACCAATTCGCAGCTCTTGTTTCATTTACCTATAATGTTGGTGTTATGGCATTTAAAAAATCGACATTGCTTAAAAAGCTCAATAATGGCGACTATGACGCAGTGCCAGCCGAGTTGATGAAATGGGTCAAGGCAGGCGGAAAACGCTTGCAAGGGCTTGTTAATCGCCGTTCAGCCGAGGGCAGCTTATGGGTTAAGGGTGAATTTGTTTCATCTAATTATGTGAAGCCACAAGCTGTTAAAGACAATCCTTTAATTAAACCAGAGGTGATCGCGCCTATCGTTGGTGCAGCATCAGGGTTAACAGGCTTTGCAAGTGGTCACGGACCTTTTAAATGGGGCTTAGCGGCAATTATGGTTATTGGTGCAATCGTTGGTGCATTTTATTTCATTAAGAGAACAAAAAGCGAGAACACTTAAATGACGTGGCGTTACAAAATTGGCGTTTTGATTGCCGTTATCACCATCGCTGCATCAATCGGCTTCATTTATGGGCGTGAGCATGAAGAAGAGGCTGCACTCAAATCAGCCGTTAAAGCCTATCAAACAGCAAATGAGATCCAATATGAAGTTAATAGCTATAGCAATTATGCTTTGTGCCTTGCCATTGGTGGGATGCCAGACAAATGCAAAGTTTTCTTGCGCAGGGTGGACAAAACCACCAGCGATAAATGAGCCAGTGCAATTAATCCAAACCGAACCGCTTTTGAGTAAGTGGGTATTATCAACAGACCGCTTTGGTCAAAAGCAAAGGTGCTGGAAGTGACAGAATCACATGACCGCGCCATTGGGCTTATTGAGGGCAAATTAGACCGTCCTATTGAAGATATGGAAAGGGCGACAGAAAAGAGAGCCTTACAATATGAAAGAATTGATCGCATTGAGCGAAAACAAGATCATACAGAACGTACGGCAAAAGAAATTTTGCATCGGCTTGAAAAGGTTGAAAAGCCAGTTTCTGATTTCAACCGGTGGCGAGAGCGAGCCATTGGCGCGTTAATGCTTGTCTCTCTAATCTCTGCTTTTGTTGGTGGAACCTTGGCTTCTTATTGGGGTAAGATAATTTCAATATTTAAAGCATTTTAATCTTTTTGAAAAATTGGTTTAGGGCAGGGGTAGAATAAAAAGAAGTGCTTTTAGGTTCATTTGAACCTCATGAGGTGGTTAAAATGAGGAGATGTTCTAAACGTTCATTAAAATTTAGGCTCTATGCATCTTAGTTCGGGCCTTTCCATATAGACCAATTAATTTATAAGTCGGAGGTCGGGAGTTCAATCCTCCCTTAAAGAACCAGTTAATTTTCCTAAAAGCTGATAGTTGAGCTAGTTTATAAGAGTATAGAATTTCTTTATTGTGCAGCCTTATGCAGATATAAGCAGGCGAGTGTAGCACAAACGACACGCACGTTTTTAATTTTTCGTTTATTGGGGTAGCTCCCAGAATGATTTTGGGAAAAAATCAAAATACTTTCAAGATTGAAATTTACTTCTCCAATACAAAATCAAGGTTCCCCCAATAACATTATAGATAAGCGAAACACGCATTCACGCACCAATTTTACGTTGACATTATCTGTTAAAATCATAAACTGGTTTTTAAACATTTTCTAAACGTTTACCTAAACGGGCGTGACTTTTATCGCTATGATCAGCATCGGCAATAAGCCGGTCAATCTTGCAATTTAAACGCCGATATCGCATTCATGCGTTCCTATGATTATTTTTGCATAAAAATCCTACCGCAATGGGTGGGTTTAATTTCAAAAATTAAACATTTAAATTATAATAGACCGATTAACAATTGTATCCTTATAGATATGACAGTCTTAAGTTGCTTTGATTTTTAGCTTTTATAATTAGTAGATAGAATATTTGCACTACCTATCGCAGATAAGGAATAGCGTAACAGTTTACCATTCTCATAACTGGCATATGTAGGGCCGTATAATATTAAACCCCGTTGCGGATTCGATTTATTTTCTTTGACTTCCTGTGGTATGGTGATGTCATTCTTAAATCTTTTGACTAACATCATGCCAAGTCTTACATCCAATGCTTTTGCATCATCATACTCGTACCAAATAGACTGGTCATAATAAGTGATTTTCCGGTAATTACGCGGACTTGGCAAAGCTTTATTTGGTGCAATAATAACAAACTCCATCATACCATCACTGGTGGTTATGCTGGTCTCAACTCTTTGGCCACATTTGCTACCATTGGAATTTTTAAAGTAATCTTACCCACACTATAGACTTTAGCAGCTTTTATCCAATTTTAATTTTTAAAACGCATTCTCAACGCAAATCTTTTCAAAAGCGGTGACTGCAAGTTGATTATTAGTACTAAAAACTTTTGCGACTAATTGATTCGAAACTCGCGATGCTACGGGTGGCTGGCTACTTGCACATCCTGACAAGATAATTGCTAAAAAAACAAAAAAATGTTTTTTTGAAAAAAAATTTCAACATATTGATCCTCTTTAAGTATTTAATATGCTTAAATACTCTGATTCAGAATGCGTAAAAAAAGAAATATTTTAATTGACTATTATAAAATTGCTAATTCGAGCACCTTTGGGAGAGTTTTTATCATTAAGGTCGCATAAAGCTATTTGTTGGTGGTTAAAATTCATTCCATCTTATGTTAATTCAAGTAAGGTTGTTATTCTTATCGCCCGCCAAGCACAACGTAGATTGTCAATATATTAATTTGCAAGCTGATTATGTATAAAAGCAAATTTACTTCGTTCCGTATTAATATTTATCCCGTACTGTACAGGGGGCTCTTAGATGGTGAAGTGAGATTCCAATATTTAAAGATTATGAAAAATTCCCTTAATAAATTTAGAAAAGATTTTAATAAATGAACGGCAAGTAAGTCTGTGTGTCAGTTTTACGCCATTAGGCGTTACACCATAGAGTTCTCAAGAAAAGATTGTAAAATATCTCTATAAAAAAACATATTTAGAATATTTTATTTATGGCGGAGAGAATGGGATTCGAACCCATGAGAGCCTTTTGAGCCCTACTCCCTTAGCAGGGGAGCGCCTTCGACCACTCGGCCATCTCTCCGTGAGATGTGGTTCCAATAAACACTTATTTATACAAGTGCAAGCCCTATTTAATAAAAAACACATTTTTTTTTAAAAGGATCGATTTTGGGCGGGCTAAAATTAGAATCATCCTAAAATTTCCCTCCGCGTGTCTAACTATTCATGAATGGTAGGCTATGTTTTGACCATTATCTTGAGTCTTGATCATCTATATTTTGGTAATGCAATTGCATTATCCCCAACTGTAATTCGTTAATATATTAACATTTTCCTAACAATTTATACCGAAATTGAAGCTTTAATGACATTTTTGTGACTTTTCTGCAACAAGGGAGGTGCTACTGTTTTGATAACCGTTTCAAACTGCATTTATGGGTTGTAACAATTATTCTAGTCTGTATGTTGAAATTAAGAGGAAGGAGCGCTTCAGGGCTACTTTTTCGTTTAAGGGGATCGAGAGCTTGCTCTCAACAATTTTAAATTGCCTCGACCTATGTGAAACTTTGACTGGAGGTCATACAATGAACATTAAGAGCCTTCTTCTCGGCTCCGCTGCAGCACTTGTTGCAGTATCTGGCGCAAAAGCAGCTGATGCAGTTGTAACTTATGCTGATCCAGAGCCAGTAGAATATGTACGCGTTTGCGACGCTTATGGCGCAGGCTACTATTACATTCCTGGTACAGAAACTTGCATGCGCATTTCTGGTTATGTACGCGCTGACATTAAAGGCGGCGACAACGTTTATGCTCGTGATGTATTCGGTATTGATCGTGATACATATGCATGGCGCACACGTGCAACTCTTCGTTTCCATACAGCTTCAGAAACTGAGCTTGGCACACTTCGTACATTCGTAGAGCTTCGCTCACAATGGTCAGGTGGCGCAGAATATGGTGATGCAGCTGATAAAACTCAGCTTCGTTTTGCTTACATCGAGCTTGGTGGTCTTCGCGTAGGTATGGATGAATCAATCTTCAATCATTGGACAGGTTACTTCGGTAGTGTTATCAATGATGATGTTTTGACACCTAAAGCATATAATCGTACAAACGTAATCAGCTATACATTCAATGCAGGTAATGGCTTCTCAGCTATCATTGGTGTTGAACAGGGTAATGAAGATGATAACGATTCATCAGGTATCCGTTATAGCCGTTACTATAACGCCGCTGGTTATGCTGGTTTGAATCCTTATGAAAGTGTTCGTTCATTCGGTGGTCAGATTGATGATTATGCTCCACATGTTATTGGTGGTTTGAAATTTGCTCAGGGTTGGGGTTCACTCTCAGCTGTTGCAGCTTATGATGCACGCAACGAAGAGTGGGCTGGTAAAGTTCGCGCTGACATCAATGTTACCGATCAGTTCTCTGTTTGGGTAATGGGTGGCTATAAGTCAATGGACGATTACTATAATGACTATAGCTATGTTGAAGGCGGTCAGGCATATTGGCTTGTAGACGGTCAAGATCGTATTATCGTTCGTCGCGCTGTTACATCAACTTATGGTGACTGGGGTGGTCATTGGGCTGTTTGGACTGGCGGTAAATATCGCTTTACACCAAACACAAGCTTCAACTATCAAGCAGCTTATGATGATAGCCGTACATTTGCAGCGTCAATCAATATTTCTCACCAGATCGTTCCAGGTTTGACAATTACTCCTGAACTTTCATACATCAAGTGGGACAATAACTACGGTTATAAAGCACTTTATAGCAATTCTGGTGAATTGGTATCATACGGCGTACGTGATAGCCTTAAAGGTCAAGACGCATTCCAAGGTATGGTTCGTCTTCAGCGTTCATTCTAATCCTATCTTAGGATTAGTTTAAAATTAACCCGGTAGCTCTGCTGCCGGGTTTTTTGTATGTGTGCCTATTAATTTAAGTGACTTGGTTAGAAAAAATAGGCTATGGCTTATGGTGCTGCTAGAAAAATGATCTAAAATAATAATATTTGAATGTTCATGGTATAAGACCTTTTTTTTAAATATTTTTATTTTTTTGAAAGTTAAAAGATAGTTTTATGGCGCGCCGTTTATGAAGCCTAGAATAGGATAGCATGCAACTTGCGTCTGCTGTCTTGCATACTCGCTTAATGTTATGCGTCCTTAGGCCGATCATAATTTCCTTTATTATATGAGATGCGCCGCCATTTCCAACATTGAAGCTCCGATACTCGAAGTTTTAGATGTAGATTGTAGTTCTATTCCAAATATGTTTTCGTAAAAAAATTCCTCTTTTACCGATTGGCTTTATTACTTTACAAGGATAGAGTATGTCTCTTTAGCACAAATCTATTAAACTATAAGAATATGTCAGGTGAAATTGCTTTAATCGTGCTGGTTGAGCTTTGGATTGCAAAATCTGCTGCTTTAGAGCGGTATAACTATAAATTAGCGAAACGATCTTTGGTCCGAGTATAAGGAATGTGACTATTCTGCAACAGCGTGGATTTTACTGATTTAACAATGGTTCCAAATATCAATTAGCGGTTGTGTGGTAAAAAGCTAAGCTGTATAGCTGTCGAAAGAAGAAGGAGCGCTTTGGGGCGACTTTTTCGGTTAAGGGGATCGGGAGCTTACTCTCATAATTCTAAATTGCCCCGACCTATTTAAAACTTTGACTGGAGGTCATACTATGAACATTAAGAGTCTTCTTCTTGGCTCAGCTGCAGCACTTGTTGCAGTATCTGGTGCAAAAGCAGCTGATGCAGTTGTAACTTATGCAGATCCAGAACCAGTAGAATATGTACGCGTTTGCGACGCTTATGGCGCAGGTTACTATTACATTCCTGGTACAGAAACTTGCATGCGCATTTCAGGTTATGTTCGCGCCGACATCGCAGGTGGCGACAACGTTAAAGCTCGTACACGTAATCAAATTGATCGTGACACTTATGCATGGCGCACACGTGCAACTCTTCGTTTCCATACAGCTTCAGAGACTGAGCTTGGTACACTTCGCACATTTGTAGAGCTTCGCTCACAATGGCAGGGTGGCGCAGAATATAGCAACGCTAAAGACCAGACACAACTTCGCTTTGCTTATATCGAGCTTGGTGGTCTTCGCGTAGGTATGGACGAATCAATATTTAATCATTGGACAGGTTATTACGGTCGCGTGTTGAATGATGATGTTGCTAATCCAATGGAATTTGCACGTACAAACGTTATTAGCTATACATTCAATGCAGGTAATGGGTTCTCCGCTATCTTGGGTGTTGAGCAAGGTAATGAAGATGGAGATGATTACGGTAACCGCTATCATCGTGATTATCTTGCCAATGGTGGCTATACTATCCGTGCAGACGGAAAAGTATTGGGGCAGCAGATCGATGATTATGCGCCGCATGTTATTGGTGGTTTAAAATTTGCTCAAGGTTGGGGGTCACTTTCGGCCGTTGCTGCTTATGATGCCCGTAATGAAGAGTGGGCTGGTAAAATCCGTGCAGACATTAATGTTACTGATCAATTGTCTGTTTGGGTGATGGGCGGCTATAAGTCGATGGATGACTATTATGTTGCAGATGGTTCATATGGCGTAGATGGCGTTCGTAGCTATTACAATGCTCAAAATGTTCTTACATCTAGAACAATTGGTGTTTATCGTCAAATCAATTCCATTTATGGTGATTGGGGTGGTGACTGGGCTGTCTGGACTGGTGGTACATATAAGTTCACACCAAATACCAGCTTTAACTATCAAGTATCATATGATGATGCGCGTACTTTAGCTGCGTCTATAAACGTATCACATACACTTGTTCCTGGTTTGACAATCACTCCTGAACTTACATATGTTAAGTGGAATAATAACTACGGCTTCAATTCAAGTGTTATTGACGGTACTGTTTACTCAGGTCTTCGTGATAGCATGAAGGGTCAAGATGCCTTCCAAGGTATGGTTCGCCTTCAGCGTTCATTCTAATCCTATCTTAGGATTGGTTTAAAATTAACCCGGTAGCTCTGCTGCCGGGTTTTTATTATTTTTTTTGTTTGTTGCAACTGCTATTTAGCTGGCATTAAATTTCCGTATTGTATGGCTTAGTTTAGCTTAAATAACCGAGGTCTGGCTTTTAGCGCACAAAGAATTTTTTATTTTGACGAGATATTGTAAATATATCTTTCATTATAAACTCTTTATGTATTTGATAAAGCAGAAGTGAAGTCGATATCGCTTGTTAAAATCGATCTTCATGCTAATGATTGAAGATCGTTTATAATGGGTTATTACCGATATGTCCTATCCAAAGCTATTGCCACACATTGATAATATTCCGCATGACGTTCCTTTTGTCGGGCCGGAAACATTAGAGCGGCAAATTGGCTATGGTTTTTTAGCGCGTATTGGTGCTAATGAAAGCGCATTTGGTCCAGCTCCATCAGTATTAGCGGCCGTAAAAGCCAGTATCAATGACGTTTGGCATTATGGTGATCCGACAAATTTTGAAATTCGGCAGGCATTAGCAAATTTTTACAATATTGAAATGGACAATATTGCTGTCGATGCGGGCGCAGATACGCTTTTGGGGCTCATTGTACGCCAGTTTGTTGGAAAGGGCGATAAGGTTATTAATTGTCTTGGAGGTTATCCAACCTTCAATTATCATGTGACGGCCTATGGCGGCGAAATTATTTCGGTTCCTTATTGTGACTATCGCTCTGACTTGCAAGGATTGTTAGAAGCGGCCAAAACACATCACGCAAAAATTGTCTATCTTGCTAATCCCGATAATCCGCTTGGATCTTGGCATGAGAGGGGGGGGCTTGAAAATTTTATAGATGTCCTTCCTGAAAACATATTATTAGTGCTTGATGAAGCCTATGGTGAAACGGCGCCCGAAGGCACATTACCATCTTTGCTACCGCTGCGCCCTAATGTTTTACGTGTGCGGACTTTTTCTAAAGCCTATGGTCTGGCTGGTATGCGGTTCGGTTATGTTATAGGTGATAAACATTTAATGAGTGGCTTTGATAGGATACGGGATCATTTTTCTTTATCTATTTTGACACAAAAGGCAGCATTAGCAGCTTTGCAAAATCAAGATTATTTACAAAAATCTGTCACTAAAATTATTGCGTCACGTCATCGTTTAGCCACCATTGCCATTGAATGTGGTTTTATTCCTTTGGTTTCTGCTACCAACTTTATAGCTATGGATTGCCAAAGGGGGCCTATGTTTGCGCAAAGCCTTTTGCTTCAGTTACAACGACGTGGTGTTTTTATTCGTAAGCCCGCAGCAAGCGGGTTAGATCACTTGATCAGGGTAAGTACAGCGCCCGATCATATTATTGATATTTTTGAAGAGGCCTTAAGGCCAGCGATTATTGCAAGTGAAAAAGAAGGTGAACTCGCATGATGAAACGCGTTTCAAATCGGGTGTTTTGTTTCACCGGTGGTCTTTTTGGGGCAGGCGGCATTGCATCTTATGCTGCCGCGGCTCATATACATGTTTCACAAAATAATTATGGAGCAATTGCACCTATTTTGCTTGGTCATGGCATTTTATTAGTCGCATTGGCGCTTGCTGATAAAAGGTCAATGTTCACGCGTCTTAGCGGTGCTTTGATTATGATTGGCGCATTGCTTTTTGTTGGTGATTTACTCTTTAGTCAAACGTGGGGGATTCGCTTATTTTCTTATGCGGCTCCTATTGGTGGTATGACAATGATTTTTGGTTGGTTGTTTTTTTGTTTAATGGCGTTTTTACCCGCGCCTGCACCCGAAGAACGCCGCTAGAGCTAGTTTTCTATAGCTTGACTGTTGTAAAAAATACTATAAATATTAGCTAAATGATTTCACCTGGGGAGTCCTGACAAGGGGCTGAGATATTGCTAGTTTTTACGGCGCAATGACCCATAGAACCTGATCCAGATTATGCTGGCGGAGGGATGGTAGAATGAGCTTTTGCTCTTTAAAATATATTGATTCCAAATCCATTTTTGTCCTTCGTTCTGTCATCATTGCATGGGTGATGTATTTATGGCGCCATTGTTTCACTAAGTTATAAATGGTTTAAGAGTTGGAAGGAAAAAATATGAAAATCCTGGTTAAAGGGGCAGGTGTTGGCGGTTTGGTTGTTGCTTATCAACTATTTTTAAAAGGCGCCAATATTACGATCTCTGCGCCTCTTGATAGTTTTGCTCATGCAGCAAGTTGGTACGCCGGTGGTATGCTTGCACCTTTTTGTGAGCGTGAAAGCGCGGAACAAATTGTTGAAGATTTGGGGCGGCAAGCGATGAATTGGTGGGCAGAAAATTTGCCCGATTTGGTTCAGCATAATGGCACTTTAGTTTTAACGCCAGAGCGTGATCATAGCGAACTTAATCGTTTTGCGCAGCGGACAAGTAGTCATGTTTGGGTGGGTGAAAAAGAGATCGCTGAGCTTGAAGACGATCTTGCCGGTCGCTTTAAAAAAGGGTTGTTTTTTGCCAATGAAGCAGACATTGATCCGCGCAAAGCATTGCAAGGACTGCAAGACAAATTAAAGCAAGGCGGCGTTGCCTTTATTGCACCTTTAGAAAGCGAAGAAGAAACCAAAACTTATGACGTGATTATTGATGCAACTGGCATTGCACGCATGGGTGTTGATAAGGATCTGCGCGGTGTTCGTGGTGAAATGCTACTTATACGTTGCCCTGATGTTCATTTAAAACGGCCCGTTCGACTTTTGCATCCACGTATTCCCCTTTATATTGTGCCACGCAGTAATAATACATTCATGATTGGTGCCACCATGATTGAGAGTGATTATGATGGGCCAATTAGTGCGCGTTCAATGATGGAGTTGTTAAACGCCGCCTATACATTACATCCTGCTTTTGCTGAAAGCGAAATTATTGAAACAGGTGTTGGTGTGCGTCCAGCCTATGCTGATAATTTTCCGCGAATAAGCCAAGAAGGCAACCGCCATTTTTATATAAATGGCTTTTATCGTCATGGATTTTTATTATCACCAGAAATGGCGCGTCGCGTTACCGATAGGCTATGTCTTGATTGAGTGTTTTGGGCATTCACAGCCCTTGTTTAGAACATGGGTCACGTCACTATAATTGGAGCAAATTATGCAAGTTTTTGTTAATGGCAACAAGGTTAAAACCAAAGCGCGGTTTTTAAGCGAATTGTTGACTGAGCAAGGTTTTGAAGGTGATTGGCTTGCAACTGCACAAAATTGTGAGTTGGTAAGTGCTGATGAACGCGCTTCATGCCTGATTACAGAAAATGATCGCATTGAAATTTTAAGTCCTATGCAAGGAGGTTGATATGCTAAAACTTTATAATGAAAATATATCTTCGCGTTTGCTTTTAGGCACTGCTCAATATCCTTCACCAGCAATATTGGCTGATGCTGTTCGCCAATCCAACACGGATATTGTAACTCTATCATTGCGGCGCGAGACTGTAGGGGGCAATCAAGGCGGGCAATTTTGGCAGTTAATTCGTGATCTTGGTGTAAAAATTTTGCCAAATACTGCAGGCTGTTATTCTGTTAAAGAAGCGGTTACTACTGCCAAAATGGCGCGTGATTTATTTAAAACCGATTGGATTAAGCTTGAAGTTATTGGCAATCAAGACACATTGCAGCCCAATGTATTTGCTTTGGTGGAAGCAGCAAAAATATTGGGTGACGATGGTTTTAAGGTTTTTCCCTATACCACAGATGATTTGATTGTCGGTGAAAAGCTGCTTGATGCTGGTTGCGAGGTGCTTATGCCTTGGTGTGCGCCAATAGGCTCGGCAAAGGGGCCGCGTGATTGCGATGGTTTGCGGGCTATGCGTGCGCATTTTAAGGATATTCCGCTTATTGTGGATGCTGGAATTGGGCGTCCGTCTCACGCCGCAATTGTTATGGAACTGGGATTCGATGCCGTGCTGCTTAATACGGCTGTTGCCAAGGCTGGTGATCCAGTCAAAATGGCTCGTGCGTTTAAACTCGCTATTGAAGCTGGAAGCCAAGCTTTTGAAGCACAGTTTTTAGAGCCACGCGATTTTGCATCTCCCTCCACTCCAGTTATCGGTCAGGCGGTGTTTTCATGAGATTAGATCCATTTTATCCCATATTTGATAGTGCTGATTGGTTGGAACGGCTTGTCCCTTTAGGGATTAAACTTGTGCAATTGCGCATGAAAGATCAATCAGATGATGTACTTCGTCACCATATTCAAAGATCAAAGGCAATTTGCAAAAACTATAATTGCCAATTGATTATTAATGATTATTGGCAATTGGCTATTGAGGAAAAATGCGATTTTGTCCACTTAGGGCAGGAAGATTTAAGCATTGCTAATATTGCCGCTATTCGCAGCCATGGTTTAAAATTAGGGCTATCAACCCATGATGAAGCAGAACTTGCGACTGCCCTTGCACAACAGCCAGATTATATTGCCTTGGGTCCAATCTATCCAACCATATTGAAAAAAATGAAGTGGGCACCGCAGGGGCTCGAAAAATTAAGTCGGTGGCGACAAATAATCGGGCAATTACCACTTGTTGCTATTGGCGGTTTAAATATAGATCGGCTAAAAGGTGTTTTCGCTGCAGGTTGTGATAGCGCTGCGGTGGTAACTGATATTACCTTAAATTCGGATCCCGAAGCGCGTGTCAAGGAATGGCTCGATGAAACAGCGAAGTGGCGGGTATGACTTTACCCCATGTGCTGATTATTGCTGGAAGTGATTCCTCTGGTGGTGCTGGTATTGTCCGCGATATTGAAACGGCAAATAGCCTTTTTTGCAAATCATCGGTGGCAATAACCGCAGTTACAGCGCAAACACATCAAGGTGTTGTGGCGGTTGAACCAATGTCTCCTTTGCTTATTGCCCAGCAAATAGAGGCAGCGCACACGGCCAATGTTATTAGGGCGGTTAAAATTGGTATGGTGGCAACGGTTGAAAATATTGCTACAATAGCAAATCGGCTGGCGAACATGCCCAATCAGCCTATTGTTTATGACCCAGTTTTGGTGGCAAGCTCGGGTGGCTCATTGGCTAGGCATCATCTTAAAGATGCTATTCTATCTAAGCTTCTTCCGCATATTAATCTTTTAACCCCCAATATTAGTGAATTAGCCAATTTGCTAGGCGAAGAAATGGTGAAATGCGATAGGAAGGCGATAGATCAAGCAAATAGCCTTATTGCTATGGGTGCAAAAGCAGTATTGGTAAAAGGTGGCCACCTTAATGGGATAAATGCGTGTGATTATCTCGTTACTAAGCAAGACGTCATTGAGTTTTGCCAGCCACGTTTAGTTGCACAAATGCGTGGTACGGGCTGCACTTTATCTACTGCGATTAGCTGTAATTTAGCAAAAGGCGATAGTCTTCCTCAAGCTATTGGAAAGGCGAAAGAATACCTTTATGCAAAATTGCTAAAAATAATCGACAGTAAAATATAAGCTTTACTGAGTTTTCGCGTTTTTATTCTGCTTCCTCAATCGGCTGGCTGTCAACAAAGTCCCATGCGTCTTGTATATTGCTTTCAGCAAACCACCGGAAATTGGGTGCTAAAAATGGGCTTAAAAATTTAGTTGTAAAAGACATGTAGCTAGGGCCACCAACAACAGCGCAATGATTGACTTTTGCATGTAGGTCTTTGTTCATCGAAAGTACATCGGATTTAAACAGGGCTGCCCATTCAACTTCATCACTACTGTAAAAAATAATAATGATATTGAATGTTTCATTTAATGATGCTTCAGCCTCTATAAGGCCATAGAGATTTTCAATATCCGCATCGCTCAGTGAACCTTTAATGCCAAGGGCCAAGGTTGCAGGATTATTCGTTTGAATTTTTCGAATCGG
This sequence comes from Bartonella sp. HY328, assembly GCF_025449335.1. Classification (NCBI taxonomy): domain Bacteria; kingdom Pseudomonadati; phylum Pseudomonadota; class Alphaproteobacteria; order Hyphomicrobiales; family Bartonellaceae; genus Bartonella; species Bartonella sp. HY328. Next base: position 2,573,555 of record NZ_CP104883.1, on the reverse strand, counting down.
TGAAGGGGTAATATCAATTACCATAGTATTTTCCTTTCCAATAAAGCTAATTGTTTAATTTTGGATCATTTGGCCTCATGATAAATGAAAACGGCAAGATGAGCGAGTTGTATGCTGTCAATATAATGTTATCAGCTTTTCTTAGGCGGATTATAAATTAAGGTGCTTAAAATAGTCGATTCGCTAAGGCATGAACTGGATTGCAGCTTTATAGTTTTAAATATTGATGGATCTATTAGTAAAATGATAATGACTTCATTTAGGCTTTGTGGATAGTGACGTGAATGGTGGCGAATATATAAAATTAGGTAAATTATTCTAAATAGTTAAGTTCAAACATGGTCTTTAATGAAATTTATTTTTTTGGATTGAACACATGTTTTTGACTTGATTTTTAAAAAATCATTATCATGTCATACCAATGAAATATGGCTACAGTATCCGCTGTTTATATTCTGGCAGAAAGGGATACTCAATGAAACTTCATAAACTTGTTCTTCTGGCTTTAGGGCTGACAACTGGGTTCGGTGGCGCTATCGTGCCTTCAATGGCGCAAGAAGCACCAGCAAAAAACGTTATTTTGTTAATTACCGATGGCGCTGGCATTAATACATGGCGAGCTGCAAGCTATTATCGTCATGGCGCGTTAGGCCATGAGGTCTATGATGACTTTGATGTTAAGGCATTTATGTCAACCTATCCACTTAATACCTCTAATACGCCAACCAAGACCAATGAAGGTTCAGTCACGTTTAATGCGGCGGAGCTTTGGGATGCTGCACCTAGCAGTGAAGTATTTAAGGGGTCGCTTGGTAATTATCCTGGCTATTTCAAAGGTTATGATTACACCCGCGCCGATTATACCGATAGCGCTGCGGCAGCGACTGCTCTGGCAACCGGGCAAAAAACCTATAACAACGCCATTAATTGGTCTAATAATGATACGAAATTAAAACATATTGGTGAATATGCAGTAGAAAGTGGCCGCTCTTTAGGTTCTATTTCTACGGTTCAATGGACCCATGCAACGCCGGCTGGCTTTCTAGCTCATAATGCAAGCCGTAACGAATATTCAGCAATGGCACAAGAGATCGTCAATTCTGGCATGGCAAGTGTCGTGATGGGGGCAGGGCACCCAAATTTTGACAAGGAAGGCAAGCCAGTTGAAGCCAAGGATGATAAGGCTTATCGCTATGTAGGTGGTAAAGAAACTTGGGACAAGCTTAAAAACGGCGAAACGGATTATGTGCTTATCGAAAGCAAAGAAGATTTTGAGAAGCTAGCTGCTGGCAAATTTGATTTGGGCAACAAAACCAAGCTTATCGGTACGGTGCAAAACCATTTGACAACTCAGTTCAATCGTCCTGGTGTTGCGATGGGGCAACCTTTAGAAAACCAGCCAAGCCTTGCAACTATGACCAAAGGCGCACTTAATATATTGTCAAAAAATGAAAAAGGCTTTTTCTTGATGGTTGAAGGTGGTGCAGTTGATTGGGCGGCACATGCTAATAATCTACCACGTTTGATTGAAGAGCAGATTGATTTTAACCTCGCAGTTGAAGCGGTTGCAGAGTGGGTTGAAGCCAATTCTTCATGGGATGAAACGCTTATTATCGTTACAACTGACCATGGTAACGGCTTGCTGCAAGGTCCTGATAGTAATAGTACTGCCTATTCTGACCTTATCAACCAAGGTGCAGGTGCTTTACCACTTGTTCGCTGGCATACAGATACCCATACCCGTGAGTTGGTGCCACTTTACGCTCATGGTAAGGGTGCAGAGTTCTTCCGTGAAGTAGCTAAAAAAGATCAAGGTCTGGCCGCTTATCATGCATCAGAAGAAAACCAGATTTATGTTGATAATACTGATGTATTTCGTGCATCAATTGCCGCATTTGGCCTTAAAGAAACCCCAGCTGCTCAAGGTAAATAACCGCTTGGAAAGATAGGCCTTGGGAAAAATAGGCCTTGGGAAAATAATACCCTTGGGGAAAATAATACCTGCTGGGGTTGTAATTACAAATAGCATAAAATGCCCGCTTAAGCTTTTTCGGCTTTGGCGGGCTAATGTGTTTGCAATTAGGCTTTGGCTAGCTTTTAAATGCTCTTTAGCAAAATAATGTTTAAAGAGGGTGGGTTGAAATGGTTAGGAAGTCGTTATTTTAATAGTGATTGATGGGAAGTGAGATTATGAAATTTTCTGGTAAATTGGCATCGATTTTAATTGCGTCGATTGGGCTATCCTTGGTCAATATGGGGCATGTATTTGCAGCTGAAAAGCCAATGGTAAGCATTATAAAGGATAGCGCGGTAGCTGAAGTTATCCGCGCCAAACGCAAAGGTGACATTGTTGAGATAGAACTGCGCTTTAATACGGTTGTTGAGCCGTTTAGCGGTGCAATCATTTATGATAAGCTTGATCGCGATACAGTTTTTATCAGCAATGGCGATGAGAAATGGCAACTTACCGCGCAGGATGATGCCGCGCCGCAAGACTTAAAACTGAATTTTAGCTATGATATGACCAAAACACCGCGTGTCGGGCAGTGGAAAGGCAAGTTTGTCGCACCACCTGCGGATATTAATGAAATTAGCCTGCATATTACCGGTTTGCCGGTTATTGAAAAAATTATAATTAAATAGCAAATTGGTTGCTGCCTTTTTAACCAACAGCCCCGAATAGAAACATAATAAAAAACCCCTGCATAAAATATGCAGGGGCCTCAACTGTATTCAATTTTTTAAATTATTTTACGTTGCTGCGGGCTTCTTCAAGTTCGCGAACAGCTTCTTCAACCTTTTTGGTTTTCTTGGCAATTTTCTTAGCATCGCCACCCAATTTAGCATCCTCAAGTTCAGCCTTACGCTGTGCTACCTTATGTTCTTTTTCAGCAACCTTTTGTAGATTGCTTGCACGGCGACCTGCGTCGGTGCAATGCTGGTTTACTTCACTCAAAGCCTTTTCAAGGCCAGCAACTTTATGGATATGGCCATGCTGACGAGCATAATCGATCTGCTTCTGGATCGCAGCTTTTTCAGCAGCGCATTCGCCTGTAGCACTTTGAGCGCTAGCAATAGCAGGGGCAATTAAAAGTAATGAACAGCCAAGGATAAGTTTCTTAATCATGATAACTCCATTTTTTTAAATTATTTATCGCTTATATATAAACCATATCAGAAGAATAGTCCAATAGTATTTTTAATAAAAAAGCTAAATTATTTAAACTTTAGAAACAAAATGAAAGATATTTTGAGGATTTGTTCATTTTGCATTCATTTTCAAACAATTTATCAGCTTTTAATTAAGTATAGTTTGTTTTATTCTTACTAGTATTTTTATTGGTTAGTTTTTTTCGAACTAGGGTTTGGTGGTGATTCTGTTCGTATTGGCTTGATAGTTAGGCTTATACGGGGTTTTTTACGTGTATATATAATGGGCGAGTCTGATTTTATGTCGATAAAAAATCAAGCAATCGATGATAAAACATTTTAATACTTTATATATACATTAATAATATTTAATTTTAAGTATTATTATGTTTTGTTTTTTTAAAATAAAACCAAACTCTAGGCACAGGAACAGAGTAGTTTAGGCACTTAATTTTATCATTTGGTAAGCTTCTAGGTAAAATATTTACACATACCAAGCATATTTATTAAGTTAAAATAGCATGACATGTTTTCTTTGGCTATTCATATGGTTGTGATCGGGGAAGCTGCCTTGTTAGCTCATAGGGCGCATGCATATTGCAAACAGGTCCTGATCCGAGATTGCTTTGGTTTCAGCTATTTCGGCATTTAAATAAAGTGGTGTTTTATTGATTTATAAACATAAAGCATGAAGCGCTGCTATTCAGCAGGCAATATTTTTAATAAGGGCAAACACTGAATTATCGATTGCTTCTTTATTAAACTTTTGGGTTGTTAAGCTGCTAGAAAAAGGCTCTTGGACTTGGTGTTGTCCTAGCAATGAACCGGAGCATCTTACCAATTGCACAAAATGCTCCGATTGAATATTTTATTCTTGTACTTTTTTAACAAATTCAGACTTTAAGCCCATTTGGCCAATGCCGGGAATTTTGCAGTCAATGTCATGATCACCGTCAACAAGGCGAATATTTTTAACCTTGGTACCAACTTTAACCACCGATGATGATCCTTTAACCTTAAGATCTTTGATGACGCTTACCGTGTCGCCATCATTAAGTTCGGTACCATTAGCGTCGCGGACAACAATTTTATCGCTATTTTGGGTTGATGCATTCCACTCATTCCCACATTCTGGGCAAATATAATTGCTGCCGTCTTCATAGGTATAGGTTGAATTGCATTGTGGGCATGCTGGAAGCTCGCTCATTACATAGTCCTTATTTTCATTCCTAAAGAGATACATCATGTTTTAATTGAAAACTTTGATGTGCTTATCTGGTTTGGTTTTTATCCAAACTCTTTAATCCAATAAATATGATTTTAATTTTTGAATTTTTCTAATTTTGAAAAGCCATACAAGAATTTTGTCTATTTTAACAGTAAAATTTTACATTCACTAGCAATGATCAAGTAATCGGGCTTTAATTGCTATATGCATTGGACCTATGTGCATTGAACGTCGTGGGTACGGTAAATTATTTTTTGGGCTGTTTATAATTTGCTTTATCGCTCTTTTCGGCATAACGCTTTGCATTGGCTTGTCTAGCCACTGCTTTTTTATTGAAAGCCATTCGCACAGTTTAAAGAGCAGTAGCGCGTTGGCGTGGTGTAATATTGGTGTTTTTAACTATTTTTTGGTTGCAAAGGTGTAACGGTTTTGTCGTTAAAATAAGGGACTTTCCGTAATTTTGAGGAAAAATATAAACGATTTTACCTTTGCAGCAAACTTGTAGCATAGCAAGGTAAAGAAGGCCGCAAGCTTGCCGTAAAGATAATTGCGCGCATCGAAAAGCCTTAAGCAATAAATTGTTGTTATCATTTGAAAATAATATTAATAATATTGCCGTCTGAGTACAAAAACGAAGATTGTCAAGTTACGCAGGTTGTTTAGCAGTCTTGAAACGGTTAGTATTTTCTTTAATATAGATGATCAAATATAGGTGAAGTTTGTGAATGTTTTTCAATCTACAATTGCCGCAGAAATCTCATTTAATGGGATTGGAGTCCACAGCGGAAAACCTAGCAATATTGTCTTAAAGCCTGCACTTGTTGATCATGGTATTGTTTTTAACCGTAATAGCAATGATAATAAGTCAATTGACCTTAAAGCGAGCCACCAACTTGCCGGGCCGGCACAACTTTGTACCACTTTACATAAGGATGGTGCCAAGGTTGAAACAATTGAACATTTAATGGCGGCAATTAGTGCTTTTGAAATTGATAATCTTATCATCGAAGCGGATAATGATGAAATGCCAATTCTGGATGGTAGTGCTTTACTCTTTGCAAATGGTATCAAAGATATAGGCATAAAACCGCAAGACAAGCCGCGTCAATATATCAAAATCATCAAGCCGGTGCGGGTTGAGAGCCCCAATGGTTATGCGGAATTTATACCAGATGATGCAACGGTCTTTGATATTACAATTGATTTTGCTACGCCGGCGATAGGTAAACAGCATATTGAGTTTACCCTTGAATGTGAGTTTTTTCGCAAAAATATTGCTCCAGCCCGCACTTTTGGTTTTTTAAAAGATGCAGAAATTTTACAAAAAAAGGGTTTAGCTCTCGGTTCATCGCTTGAAAATTCATTGGTCATTGGCCATGATGACGAAATATTAAACGCCGAAGGCAAATTGTTTGAAGACGAATTTGTACGCCATAAAGCCCTTGATGCAATTGGCGATGTCGCCTTGTTAGGGCAGCCTTTTATCGGTCGCTTTAAATCCATGCGCGGTGGCCATGCTTTAAATGGTGCGGCGGTAAAAGCGCTGTTGTCAAACCAGAGCGCTTACGAAATAGCATCATTATTGTGAAAAAAGACATTTAAATACCGAGTTTTCAATAATTGCCTTAATTGAGCCTAGATAGAATGATTGACGATAAGCAATAAAAAAAGTTATGCCTTAATAGGCTATTTAAATATTTTGTAATTTATACAAAATGCTTTATTAAGGGTAACGAGATTTGAAATGTCTTTGATTGTTGTTGAACAATTGAGCCGGATCAAATTCATGAATTGATTTAAAAGCTAAAATGTTATTTAAATTAAGACACAAAACTAAAACGTTAAAAATGTGATATTATTAATTTATAACATCACTAAACTATTGGTAAAAAGACTAGTTTAGGTTAAAAAAGTGTGGACGTAGCGCAGTTTTTCTGTGATACCTACTTTATTAAACCAGCGCGCCAAGAGGGCCAGAGATAGCATGACAATGTTAAAATCGTATTTCAGTATTCGGGGATTTAAACCACTTAGCTTAGCTCGAGGTCTACTGATTACCAGCATGGTTGCCACAACAGCACTTATTGCAGGCTGTGCCGACAAAGATAAAGACCTTGATCTTAACGCCTATGTTGACACAATCGAGTCGCCAGACGTGCTTTACAACCAAGCTCTTGCCAATCTTGAAGCGGGTCGCCTCAAAGAGGCTTCCAAAAAGTTTGAGGCAATTGACCGCCAGCATCCCTACACTGAATGGGCCCGTAAAGCACTTGTAATGGGCGCTTTTACCAATTATCGACAAGCAAATTATGATGAAGCGGTTAATATGGCGCGCCGTTATATTTCGCTTTATCCAACATCTCAAGAAGCAGCTTACGCCTATTATATTATTGGCCTTGCTTATTTCCGCCAGATTCCAGATGTTACCCGCGATCAAAAAGATACAAAACGTGCAGTTGCTGCTATGCAGGAACTCGTCGATCGCTATCCAAACTCTGAATATGTGGCAGATGCCAAAGATAAGATTCGTTTTGGTCGTGAGCAGCTTGCTGGTAAAGAAATGCAGGTTGGCCGCTTTTATCTAGAGCGCCACCAATATCTAGCAGCGATTAATCGCTTTAAAACGGTTGTACAAGAATATTCTAACACAAACCAAATTGAAGAAGCACTTTATCGCTTGGTTGAAGCTAATTTTGCTCTTGGTATTATTCCTGAAGCACAAACCGCAGCGGCTGTATTGGCACAAAATTACCCCGATAGTAAATGGTATGCTGATGCCTATAAGCTTTTGCAAAAGGCTGGCCACTCACCACAAGAAAATACTGGCTCTTGGATTTCTCGCGCCTTTAAGGGCGGTTCTTCTAATAATGCCAACCAAGCAAACAGAACACAATAAACCATGCTCATTCAACTTTCGATCCGCGACATTGTTCTGATCGAAAAATTGGACATCAATTTTGATGTCGGTCTTTCTGTGCTTACCGGCGAAACAGGCGCCGGTAAGTCAATTTTGCTTGATTCTCTTTCTCTTGCTCTTGGCGCAAGGGGTGATGCTTCCCTTGTGCGCCATGGCGCACAGCAGGGACAAGTAACTGCAGTATTTGATGTGCCTATAAACCACCCAGCGCGTTTATTAATCCGTGAAAATGATCTTGATGATGATGGCGATATTATCTTGCGCCGCGTGCAATCAAGCGATGGACGTTCACGTGTATTTATTAACGATCAAGTTGCGAGCGTTGGTCTAATCAAAGATGTTGGCCGCCATTTGGTTGAAATTCACGGTCAACATGCCGATCGCGCTTTAATTGATATTAATGCCCATCGTGATTTGCTTGATGCCTTTGGTGGTCTTGGCAGTGAAGTTAGCGCATTAAAACAAAAATTTCAAATTTGGCGCAGCCTTGAAAAAGGTCTTGCTCGCCATCGCGCCCATGTTGAGGCCGCCGCAAAAGAAGCTGATTATCTGCGTTCATCGGTAGAGGAATTATCGCTGCTTGATCCGCAATTTGGCGAGGAGGAATTCTTGGCCGAGCGGCGCGGCACGATGATGAAATCTGAAAAAATTGCTAGCGATATTAACGAAGCAGGTGAAATATTATCTGGTCCGACATCAGCCGTACCAATATTAGCCAATCTTGTCCGCCGTCTTGAACGTAAGATGAGTGAAGCACAGGACATTGTAGAGCCGATCATCCAACAAGTAGACCAAGCCCTTGATGCGCTTGGCCTTGCGCAAGATGCTGTAGAAAATGCCATGCGCATCATCGATTTTGATCCGCGCGAATTAGAAACCGTAGAAGAGCGGTTGTTTGCGCTGCGCGCTGCAGCGCGTAAATATTCGGTTGCGGTAGAAAACTTACCCGAACTGCGCGACAAGCTAGACGCAAACCTTGCGGATCTTGATGCAGGCGAAACCACCTTAACACAGATGGAAGCTGAAACTTTGGCAGCGCGTGATGCATTTGATGTTTTAGCGCAAGAATTATCGCAAAAACGCAAAGATGCTGCCCATCAACTTGAGGCAGCCGTCATGGCAGAGTTACCTGCCTTGAAATTAGAGCGAGCCAAATTCATTATTGAATTTACCACCAATCAAGATGAGCGTCAGCTTGAGGGCATTGATACAGTAGAATTTTATGTGCAGACCAATCCCGGTACTAAGCCAGGCCCGATGATGAAGGTAGCTTCTGGCGGCGAATTATCGCGTTTTCTATTGGCGTTAAAAGTAGCGCTTGCTGATCGCGGCTCTGCGCCAACTCTTGTTTTTGATGAGATTGATACTGGTGTTGGTGGCGCAGTTGCTGATGCAATTGGCCAGCGGCTAAAACGCCTTGCGCAAAATGTACAGGTGTTATCGGTTACCCATGCACCGCAAGTCGCCGCGCGCGCTGATGGACATTTCCTTATTGCCAAGGCCGAAACGGGCGATAGCGATCGCGTTAGTTCACGCATCCATTTGATGGATAAAAAAGAACGTCAGGAAGAAATCGCCCGTATGCTGGCTGGGGCTGAAGTAACCAGTGAAGCTCGTGCTGCGGCTAAAAAATTATTGGCCAGCAAAGATTAATTTTTCTTTATTATAAACATCAAAAATTATTAATTACTTTGGGTGCATATAGGGCAATTTGCATTGTTTAAGCGTTATTTTTTGGTTTTTAAGCTTGTTTCATTTCACTTCGTTTTAATGTTATCACTGATTGAAGTTTATTATGCTTGCAATTATTAGCAGTTTGCGCAGCAATAAGGTGGGGAGATGCGTCCCCACTCGTTGCAATTCCTATTTAAAATTGAAGCTATTGGGGTGGTTATCAAGACTGCCCGTCAATGCTGCAAATAGAATTGTTTTGCCGTCAATCGACAGTTCATCGGGAATATTGAGCCATTGTAATTTTTGACTGCCATCCTTTTCATCATTGGTGGAAAAAACACCCGCCAATTTTTTAGCATCGATTGAATAAAGCAAGGCTATTTGCTCCGCATCACAATCATGGGGTTTGCATGCATTTAATACGAGATATTTTTTTCCTTCAATAATAACTTCTTTGGACTGCGATTCCGTACCTCCCTCGCTTACCCATTTAGGTAAATTCTGACCTTTTATTAATTTTTGAAATTCTACTTTTGTGTCGGCGTTTTTTTCTAAGCCACTGATCGTAATGCCATCTTGCGCATAGGCGTAAGTCGATAGACTCGATAAAGACAACAATAATGTAACAAGTATTTTTTTCATATATTAAATTCCTTTATTGAGAGCTATTAAATACATAAGATATCAATTTAACCTATCGACATTGTAAGAGACAAATCACGCCTTGTTGATTCATTTAAAAGCTTGCACAATGCAGCCAAGCTTATAATTTAGGTTTTGGATCTTTATTTTTATCGTAATAATATCATCTACTCACCTAGTGTTAAATATTTTTCAAATAATTATATGCAATGCATCATTAAGTTTGGTTATCAAAATCAGGCGAAAAAACGATAGGAAATGGAACATATGAGCGAGAATGAATTAAGACAGATTGCTGTTGAAGATTTAAGCGAAGAGCAAGCAGTAAAAGAATTGGCAGCTCTTGCTAGCGAAATGGCCCATAATGATCAACTCTATTATTTGGAAGATAATCCTGACCTATCTGATGCTGATTATGATGCATTACGTCAACGCAATCATGCGATTGAACAACGTTTCCCAACCTTAATTCGCGAAGATTCTCCGTCCTTAAAAGTGGGCGCTAAGGTCTCGGAAAAATTTGAAAAGCTGCGCCATAATGTTGCAATGCTGTCACTTGATAATGCTTTTAATGACGAAGATGTTAATGATTTTATTGACCGCATACACCGTTTTTTACGCCTTGATACCACAACGCCGCTTGGCATTAGTGCTGAACCTAAAATAGATGGTCTATCTTTGTCATTGCGTTATGAACAGGGCAAATTAGTAAGTGCCGCAACGCGCGGTGATGGTACAATTGGTGAAAATGTTACCGCAAACGCTCTTACACTAAAAGATATTCCTCGCCAGCTGAAGGGTAACTATCCTGATATTATTGAAGTGCGCGGTGAATGCTATATGGCGCGTGATGATTTTGAAAAACTAAATCAACGACAGGAAGAAGCGGGCAAACAGCGTTTTGCTAATCCGCGCAATGCTGCGGCTGGTTCCCTTCGCCAGCTAGATTCTTCAATTACGGCGCAGCGGCCATTGCGATTTTTCGCCTATGCGTGGGGTGAGGTTAGCGAAATGCCGGCAACTACCCAAATGGGGATGATGGATTGCTTTGCTGAATATGGTTTTGTTGTCAACCCCCTTACCAAGCTGTTTACCAGTGCCAAGGATGTTATCAATCATTATCATAAGATTGAGGAACTAAGAGCAAGCCTTGATTATGATATTGACGGCGTGGTCTATAAGGTCAATGAATTGAGCTTGCAAAGCCGCCTTGGTTTTGTATCTCGCTCACCGCGTTGGGCTATTGCCCATAAATTTCCAGCTGAGCGTGCCTTCACACTGTTAAAAGGTATTGATATTCAAGTGGGCAGAACTGGTGCTTTAACACCTGTTGCGCGTCTTGAGCCGATTACCGTTGGCGGTGTGGTGGTGACCAATGCCACGCTTCATAATGAAGATTATATCGCTGGAATTGATTCCAATGGCGGTAAATTGCGCGATGGCCGTGATATTCGTATTGGCGATATGGTCATTATCCAACGCGCTGGCGATGTTATACCGCAAATTGTTGATGTGGTATTAGAAAAACGCCCCAGTGATGCGGTGCTCTATCAGTTTCCTACCACTTGTCCGGTCTGTGGTAGTCATGCGGTGCGAGAGGAAGGCGAAGCTGTGCGCCGTTGTACCGGTGGCCTTATCTGCCCTGCACAGGTGGTTGAACGCATTCGTCATTTTGTGTCACGCAATGCCTTTGATATTGAGGGATTGGGCGAAAAGCAGGTTGAATTTTTCTTCCATGCTGAAGATCCATCATTGAGCATTAAAACACCTGCTGATATTTTCACCTTAAAAAAGCGGCAGGAAAATTCGCTTACCAAACTTGAAAATATAGAGGGATTTGGAAGTAGGTCAGTGGTAAAGCTTTATGATGCCATTGATGCAAGGCGTGAAATTGCTTTGAGCCGCTTTTTATTTGGCCTTGGTATGCGCCATATTGGTGAAGTTAATGCCAAGCGTTTGGCTCGCGCCTATATTTCCTATGCGGCCTTTGAAAAAGCTGCTAAGGATGCCAAAATGCCCACAAGCAAAGCCGATAAAGGCAATGATACATGGCAGGAACTCATCAATATTGAAGGCATAGGCCAAATTGTTGCCGAGGCTGTCGTTGATTTTTATGGTGAACCCCACAATCTAGAAGCTGTTAATGCGCTTTTGGCTGAAGTTACGCCTTTAGATGAAGAAGTGGTGGTTGCAAGTCATTCGCCCGTTGCCGGTAAAACCATTGTGTTTACTGGCTCGCTTGAGCGCATGTCGCGTGATGAAGCAAAAGCCATGGCAGAGCGATTTGGTGCAAAAACGGCTGGTTCGGTCTCTAAAAAAACAGATCTTGTCGTAGCTGGCCCTAAAGCTGGCTCTAAACTTGATAAAGCACGTGAACTTGATATTGAGGTTATTGATGAAGATGCATGGTTCGACCTCGTTGGTGCCTAACCGGCAGATAGCCACATCATAATTTCTCTAAAAATGTTTAAAAATAACATGTTAAGGCGCATATCTTATTGGGTAGATATGTGCTTTTAACATTTTATATGCGGCTTTATGGGATATTTTCATCTAATTGGCGAAACATCACGATTTATTTTTTCATGACGCATAGTATTGCTGTTGCAAGATTTCAAATGAACAGTATTAATAGAATTTAAATAATAGAATTTGCCACTAAAGCGTTTTTTGAAAAATGTGAAGTGGTTTTCGGACAAAAAACGCGGTGTAAACACTGGATTAGAGCGCCGATCAGACCCAATCAGATCAAAATGCGCTTTAAATGTGATGCTATAAATAATTAAAAGAGGGAAGCAATAAATGTCCAATGAAAGCGAAAGCCAAAAACCAAATTATTGGCCGGGTATTTTGGTTGCCATTTTAGCCACCCTTATTTTTGCTTTTCAAGATGCGATAACTAAAACTCTAGTAAGCAGTTATCCAATTACCTTTATTGTTATGGTGCGATATTGGGTATTTTTGGCGGTTGGTATGCTAATAGCAAAGCAATCAAAAGGCGGCTTTCGTAAAAACAGCAAAACAGGCCATATTTACTTGCAAATTTTACGCGGTGTGTTGCTTTTGGCTGAGCTTATACTCATTGGCTTAGCCTTTCGGCACATGGGACTTGCTGAAACCACGGCGCTTTTTCAAGCCTACCCACTTTTTGGCACACTTCTTGCCATTTTAATATTGAAAGAGGCTGTTGGCTGGCGGCGCATAACTGCTTTAATTATTGGATTTTTAGGCATATTAATTATGATTAGGCCCGGCTCTGGCGTATTTTCCTTTGGCGCGATTTTTGCCCTAAGCGGATCGTTTTGTTTTGCACTTTATGCAACCATAACTCGCCTTGTGGGCGATCGTGATAGTGCAATTACGTCATTTTTCTATATTGGTCTTGTCGGTGCTATTATCACCACAGGATGCATTTATTATTTCTGGGTAGATATGGATCCTCATCATGTTTGGCTCTTGGTTCTCTTATGTCTTATGTCGGTAAGCGGCCACTTTGCCATGATTAAAGCGCTCACCATGGCGCCGGTCAGTATTATTCAGCCTTTCAACTATTTGCAGCTCGTTTGGTCAATTTTTGTTGGGCTGATTGTTTTTAATGATTTTCCAGACAAGTGGACGCTGATTGGTGCGGCGATTGTTGTTGGTAGCGGATTATTTGTGTTTTATCGCGAACAAGTGCGCCAGCCAAAACTTAAATTGGAAGACGCACAATAAATTTTTCAATTGGATGCATTATTCGACAAGCCTTAGCCAAATGAACTTTTGCTTAAAATGCTATAGCGTTTTTGCCTATTGCATGTTATTGCACTGCAAAGTCAGTCGGCCGGGCAGCCGCGCTAGTTCAATACCGAAAGGTGGCTAGTGAGGAAAGTCCGGGCTCCAGCGAGACACGGTGCCGGGTAACGCCCGGCGAGGGTGACCTTAGGGAAAGTGCCACAGAAAGCAAACCGCCTATATTATATAGGTAAGGGTGAAAGGGTGAGGTAAGAGCTCACCGCATTGTCAGTAATGATAATGGCAAGGTAAACCCCACCGGGAGCAAGACCGAATAGGGATGATGCGTGGTTTAACCACAGGCCTGTCTCCAGCCAATCATCCGGGTGGGTTGCATGAGGCGCATGGCAACATTGCGTCCAAGATGAATGGCTGCCACGTGAAGCGTTAAGCTTTGCCATACAAAACCCGGCTTACAGGCCGACTGACTTTTTTATAATTATCACCAGTATTTTCGTAAATAATATCAGTAACATGTGAACGGCTGACACTGCGCGTGCTCAATTAACGAAGCTTGCAAGTTGTTATGTTGTAAGATTAAGCTCTATCGAAATGCCAATTTAAACGAGGAGTTTTTTAATCGCGGCAACCAATAGTGGGCACTTTTTTGAGGCGGCGACTGCACGCCATGTCATCTTAATAAATAAAAAATGACGATTGCCGAGACGTATATAAGTGAAAAAAGCTGGCTCTACCTTTTGCTAAGGCACAAGTTTTTGTAGCGATAATTTCATTCTTGTTTTAATCGCTTCAAAGCATTTTGCGCGTCTTTGTTTCCCTGAGACGCAGCAAGGCGGTAATATTCAATAGCTTTCGTTAAGTTGACTGATAGCCCATGACCATTTTCATAAATAATGCCTAACTTGTTTTGTGCTGGCGCATATTCATGTTCAGCCGCTTTCAAAAACCATTTTAATGCTTGTCTATAATTACGTGTCGTTAAATTGCCTTCCATATAGGTGATACCTAAATTAAATTGGGCAATGGCATAATCCTGCCCGGCAGCGAGATGGTACCATTTAAGCGCTTCTTTGGCATTTGGGAGGACGCCTTCGCCTTTGTCATAACAGACGCCAACATTGTTTTGCGCTGCCGCATAATCTTGATCTGCTGCCATTTTAAACCATTTAAATGCTTGTTGGTAATCTTTTTGTATATCTTCATCTTCGCTATAGAGTAAGCCAAGGTTATTTTGTGCTTTAGCATAGCCTTGGTATGCGGCAAGAGTATACCAACGAATGGATTCATTGATATCTTTTTTAACGCCTTCTCCATGTTGGTAATAATAGCCCATGATGTTTTGGGCTTCGTCATAGCCTTGGTCTGCGGCAATCTTTATCCATTTTCGTGCTTCATCATAATCTTGCTCAAAACCACGACCTTCATCATACATCATGCCTAAATTAACTTGTGCAGGCGCATATCCTTGCTCTGCTGACCGTAAAAACCAGTCAGCAGCAGCTAGGTAATCTTGCTCAATACCTTCGCCATCGCGGAACATTTCACCAAGATTATTTTGGGCAGCATCATAGCCTTGGATGGCGGCGCGTTTAAACCATTTCGCGGCTTCTTTTTCGTCCTCTTCTACACCATCGCCGTTATAATAAAATACACCTAATTTATTTTGAGCTGTGGGATAATTTTGTTTTGCCGCAAGACGATACCATTTTAAGGCTAAAGCTTGATGTTCTATGCCTATATCACCATGTTCATACATAGATGCAAGATTGCTTTGGGCAGGCGCATAACCTTGCTCGGCTGCAAGGTGCATCCATTCAAATGCTTCGAGGTAATCTTCTTCTACACCTTCGCCATTATAATAGGCAAATGCAACATTTAATTGAGCAATTGCATATCCTTGCTTTGCAGAAAGTTTAAACCATTTGATTGCCTCATCGTAATCTTGTTTAACCCCTACACCTTCAGAATACATTTCGCCAATATTGTTTTGTGCTGGCGCATAGCCTTGATTGGCAGAAAGGCGGTACCATTTTAACGCCAATTTTCTGTCTTGTTTAACGCCATTACCCTTTTCATAAATGACACCAAGTTTATTTTGTGCTTGTGCGTCGCCCTGTTTAGCCGCCCTTTGTATGGATTGAAGTGTTTCAGTCTCTGCACTATTGCTTATTATAATGTTAGAAAATGTAAATATGACCGCGAAAAACATGGATAGTAAATATTTCATCTTACTTACCTATTACATATTTATATAATAATTTAAGGCTTTGCTAGGTGATGCTATTTTATTTTAGGGATTTTATTATTTGTGTAAATAATAAACGCAGCGGTTATAAAAGTATACGGGTTGATAAATGAAAAATATAAAACTTGTAAAGCTTATAAAAATAGCCCACACCTTGAAAAGGTTTGGGCTATTAAATGCGGTTAGTTAATGCTTAGTCGTTGATTATTGAGCAGTATGACTATCATCCTTAGAAGTATCTTCATGTTTGATGTTTCTATTATTGCGTTCCATGACAATATGCATCCAATCCTTGCCGCTTGGTGATTGGAAAATTTGCAAGCCAAATTCGGGTATGATTGAATATAAATGGTCAAAAATATTTGACATAGTATTTTCATATTCTGCCCAGATGACAGTATTGGTGAAGCAATAAATCTCTAGCGGTAACCCATTGGCATCGGGTGCTAATTGGCGCACCATCAAGGTCATTTTTTGGTGAATACCGGGATGGCTTTTCAAATAGGCGGTAATATAAGCTCTAAATGTGCCAATATTTGTCATGCGTCGTGTGTTGGCTGCAATGGCAGCTTTGTCGCCAAGCTTACCATTCCACTCCGATATTTCTTTGTTTTTACTTTCGAGGTAATCGCGGAGCAATACATATTGTGATAAATGCTGCTGATCTTCATCGGTTAAAAAACGAATACTGCTTTGATCTATAAAAAGTGCGCGTTTAATACGGCGGCCACCAGATTCTTGCATGCCGCGCCAATTGATAAATGGATCGCTCACCAATTTTCGGATAGGAACGGTGGTAATAGTATTATCAAAATTTTGCACCTTAACCGTATAAAGGGCAAGCTCGATAACAGTACCATCAGCGCCAAGATTAGATACGGTAATCCAGTCGCCAACCCGCACCATATCGGTAGAGGCTATTTGCACGCTAGCAACCAGTGACAGCAATGTATCTTGAAAGACTAACATTAAAACCGCTGCCATGGCGCCGAGACCTGATAGAAGAATAAGCGGTGAGCGATCAATTAAGGTGGCTAGGATGAGAATGGTAGCGACAGCAAAAAGTGCAACCTTTACAATCTGTACTAGCCCTTTGATTGAGCGCATTTTTGAATGTTGGCGGCGGTGATAAATATCTTCAAACGCGCTTAGCATAGATGAAATAGCCAAAGCGATGGTAAGAATAATAAAAGCATTGGCCACATTCTCAATAATTTTTGTTGCCGCCGCAGGAAGTCCAGGTACAAAGCCAACGCCTACAGAAAACACCAATGCCGGTGCAATATTGGCTAGGCGAGAAATGGCAGAGCGAATAAAATTATTGTCGCCACCTTTTACCATATTAAGCAGCCGATAAGAGCCGCGCAAGAGTAAAACGCGAACCAAAAAATTAACAACAAAAGAAGCGACAATTAGGATAGCTAGCCAAATTAGTGTTTGAAGCCAAGCGTGCTGGCCCAATAATTGCTGCATTGTTTCATCCACTTGTTGCACTCCTTGTTCTAGGTTAGAGCCCACCATACTCTCCTTTAAATAGTACCTATTGCTTTTACTGCTTAAAAAACAGCTTTGTATTTCGTTACGCTTAGCGGTAAATTATCAAAATAATAGGGCAATAAGATCACGATTATTTTATAAGGTGCTATTTCACATTAAGTCGAGCAAAATTTTATAAAATGCTTATCAATCTTATCGAACACTGCCAAGTCGTTATAATTCCCAAATAGATTCATTGGTTGGTGAAAGCGCTGCGAAGAAGTTTTTAAAGTTTGTGCTTACACTTTGTGACTTCATTCATTATAGTAATGCTAATTGATAGTTAGGAGATAGTTATGGGAAAAATTTTATTTGACCTTCCAGCAACGCCTTTGGTTCCAGTTACAGGTAGTGGGGATCTTTTTCCGGTAAATCGTATTTTTTGTGTTGGCCGTAACTATGAAGATCACGCCAAGGAAATGGGTGCGGCGGTTGATCGTGAAGCACCCGTTTATTTTACCAAGCCAGCCTCAGCTATTGTTTTGTCGGGCGGCGCTATTCCTTATCCACCTGGTACAACAAATTTTCACTATGAAATGGAGTTAGTTGTTGCCATTGATAAGCCTACTTTTAGAGTTGGTGTTGATAAAGCGCTTGATAGCGTGTTTGGCTATGCTTGTGGTCTTGATATGACACGACGTGATTTACAACAATATGCTAAGGATAGACGATATCCGTGGGATATTGCTAAGGCATTTGAAAATTCAGCGATTATAACGCCAATAACGCCAATTAAAGAATTTGGTGCAGTTAATGATCAGCATATATGGCTTAAGCTTAATAATGAAACTAAGCAAAACTCTCATTTAAATGCCCAAATATGGAGCGTTGAGGAAGTTATTAGCCATTTATCGCATTATTATCACTTAACTGCTGGCGATCTCATCTATACCGGCACACCTGCAGGTGTTGGCGCGGTAAAGTCTGGCGATGTCATAACAGGTGGTATTGATGGGCTTTCACCATTGGTGATTGAAATTGGTAATGCTGAATAGTGAAACCATTTTAAATTTTTACCAAGTGACACTTTGTTTCAAAAGCACTTAGCGGAATAAAAGTCTGTGCTTGGGCTTTTACTCCATAAAAATAATAATTATATAGGAATTGGATCTCTTAGCCATTAAATGTCTATGCGATTTAACGTCCATATAATTATCTATTTCTTAAAGGCTTGCTGAAAAGTGTAGCTTGGGTTATGGCAATATGGTTATGCTATTGGGCTTTTTTAATTTCAAGTTCCGATGCTGGTTTTATCATCAATATCAGGTTTTTTTTTAATGCGTTTTTCACCGGATTTTCTGGACGATATTCGAGGCCGTGTTCCTATTTCAACGGTGGTTGCAACGCGCGTTACATTTGACAGTAAAAAAAGCAATGCATCACGTGGAGATTATTGGGGCTGTTGTCCATTTCATGGTGAAAAAACACCAAGTTTTCATTGTGATGATGGCCGAGGGCGCTATCATTGTTTTGGCTGCGGTGAAAGCGGTGATCATTTCCGTTTTTTAATGACGCTTGATGGTTTAGGTTTCACTGAAGCGGTGGAACGTGTAGCTGATATGGCTGGAGTGCCAATGCCAAAGGTTGATCCGCAAATGGAACAGCGTGAGGCGCGTAAAGCAACGCTTTATGATGTTATGGAAATGGCAACCCAATTCTTTGAAGCGCAATTACAAAATAACCAAGGCAATGAAGCGCGCCAATATTTACAAAATCGTCAATTGCCGCAAGCACTACAAAAGCGCTTCCGCCTTGGTTTTGCGCCAAATAGTAAAACTGCACTTAAAGACCACCTCTTATCCAAAGGTGTTAGCGTCAAACAAATGGACGCCGCAGGTCTAATCGTAACAGGATCAGATATTCCAAGCCCTTATGACCGTTTTCGCCATCGTGTTATATTTCCAATTGCTGATTTAAAGGGGCGAATTGTTGCTTTTGGTGGCCGCGCTTTATCAACTGAAGTGCGGGCGAAATATTTAAATTCGCCAGAAACGGAATTATTCCATAAAGGTAATATGCTTTATAATGGTGGCGAAGCACGCCGTGCAGCACAAGCAAAAGGCGGTGAAGCAGCTAAGCCCATATTAGTTGTTGAAGGTTATATGGATGTTATTGCCCTTGCTAAAGCCGGCATTGATAATGCTGTAGCACCGCTTGGCACTGCACTAACCGATGAGCAATTGCAACTTTTATGGCGCATGTCTAATGAGCCGGTTTTGTGTTTTGATGGTGATGGTGCTGGCATTAGTGCAGCTTACCGTGCCATTGATCGAGCTTTACCTTTGTTAAAAGCCGGTGTGTCTTTGCGTTTTGTGACTTTACCTAATGGTAAAGACCCCGATGATATTATTCGCGATAATGGTGGTCAAGCATTTTTGGCTTTGGTGAGTGAAGCGCAGCCGTTGATTGAAATGCTTTGGCAGCGTGAAGTAAATGATGGCTTAACTGAAACGCCTGAACAGCGCGCCGCCCTTGAAAAGCGATTAACGACAGCTGCCTTTTTGATTAAGGATGAGAGCCTGCGCCATTATTATTTGCAGGATATTCGTAATCGTCTTCGCGATTTTTTCCGCCCGAAATTTCAACCTTTTCAAAAAGGGCAAAAGGGCCAGCAAGGTAATTTTGGTAAAAAAACACTTGAGACGGTTGCAGCAGGGCCATCGCAAAATCTTAATAATTCCGATCTTGCTTGGTCGTCACGCACGCCAATGGCATCGCGTGATGCGGCTATTTTGCTAACTCTTGCCAACCATCCAGCCCTTTGGCATGAAAATTTTGAAGCGCTGGCCGCTTTAGAATTTGCTCATGACGGTTTACAAGAGTTTCATCGCGCTATGCTTAATATTTTGGCTGAATGGTGCCCCGATGATGGGTCTGCTATGCATGAATTATTAATAAAGCGCGGTCAAAAAGCAATATTAGATCGCATAAGTATGATGATGCGCAATTTAAATACCCGCTCTTGTACGTTAGAAGCGCCGATTGAAGATGCTCGTGAGGCATTAAAGCAAGCGCTGTACTTGTATTCTAGTGCACGCAACCTACATAAACGATTACGAGAAATAGAAGTTGATCTTTTAGCAAATCCTACTGAAGAAAAACTGGCTTTGCTAATGGATGTGAGGGCAGAGTTGGAGCGTAGTAATGCCACTGAAGCGCTGATTGAAGGCTTTGGTGCATGGGAAAAAGAAACAAGTTAGAATCACTTTTTTGTAAAATGATTCGCTTTTTTCTTGCGAATCAGACAATTAATCTCGTTAGATTAGGATTGTCATGAGCGCCACCGCAGATCTCTTGATTGCTGGCGTTGCTTTTGGTTGTCTATTAGTATGGCTTTATGAGGGAGCTATACCAATCTAAAATGAGATTATTTTTAAAAAAGCTAAAATTTTGTAATTTTTACAATGTCTTGCTTGGATGTTAATGTTTGGTTATTTTATAGGAAATACTATAAAAGCCACAATAAGTATTTATAAGGCAAGATATTAAAAGGAAGTAACATTTATATATTGGTAAATTATATAGTGTAGACACGCTTTATAGAGAATTTAGCTTTTATTGGAACCTTTGCGCCAGCAAAGGTATTTATAAGGTTTGTAGTCTATGGGTCGATTGATAATGGCCTTAGGCAAGTGAATGTCTGGAGTGAC
Source organism: Bartonella sp. HY328 (assembly GCF_025449335.1). Classification (NCBI taxonomy): domain Bacteria; kingdom Pseudomonadati; phylum Pseudomonadota; class Alphaproteobacteria; order Hyphomicrobiales; family Bartonellaceae; genus Bartonella; species Bartonella sp. HY328. The sequence goes on along the minus strand of NZ_CP104883.1, from coordinate 2,552,778 downwards.
GACGGTATGGCAAGCAAGGTTAAGCACAACGAGGAAAATGAAGCTGAACGCGAAGTTAATGCGGATGGCCCACTTCTCGACCTTTCCGATGACGCTGTCAAAAAGATGATTAAAATCGCTAAGAAACGCGGTTATGTCACTATGGATGAACTCAATGCAGTGTTGCCTTCTGAAGAAGTAACATCTGAGCAAATTGAAGATACCATGGCGATGCTTTCGGATATGGGCATTAACGTCGTTGAAGATGACGAGCAAGAAGGTGATCCAGAGGTTGCGGAAGTAGAAGGTGGCGGAGAACTTGTAGAAGCAGGATCGACCGCGCTCGCTGTTGCAACTAAAAAGGAGCCGACCGACCGCACTGATGATCCAGTTCGCATGTATTTGCGCGAAATGGGCGCAGTTGAGCTTTTATCGCGTGAAGGTGAGATTGCCATCGCCAAGCGTATTGAAGCTGGCCGCGAAACGATGATTGCTGGCCTTTGTGAAAGCCCACTTACTTTCCAAGCTTTGATTATTTGGCGCGATGAATTAAATGACTCACGTATTCTTTTGCGTGAAATTATTGATCTTGAAACAACCTATGCTGGCCCAGAAGCGCGCCAAGCACCAATTGTGCAGCGCTTTGATTTGGAAGAAAAAGCAGAACCTGCACCGCGCCGCCCATCGCGTGATGATGAAGATGATATCACCAATGTTGGCGGTGAATTGGGTATTGATGACGAAGACGAAGACGAGGATGAGGTGAACTTGTCACTTGCTGCAATGGAAGCAGAATTGCGTCCGCAAGTGATGGAAACCCTTGATCTTATTTATGACACCTATTTGAAATTGCGCAAATTGCAAGATCAACAGGTTGAAAATAGCTTAACATCTGAAAATGAGGCTCTGTCTCCAACTCAAAAACGCCGTTACAAAGAGCTTAAAGACCAGCTTATCAAAGCGGTTAAGTCCTTGTCGCTTAACCAAAACCGTATTGAAGCATTGGTTGAACAACTTTATGATATTAATAAGCGTCTTGTACAAAATGAAGGCCGCTTAAAGCGTCTTGCTGACTCTCATGGTGTTCGGCATGAAGAATTTTTGAAAGCCTATCAGGGGCGTGAGCTTGATCCAGATTGGCTAAATTACGTGCTTACCTTGAAAGCGCGTGGTTGGGTAGAATTTGCCAGCCGTGAAGAGCGTCATATTCTAGAAATTCGTGGTGAAATTCAAGAGCTCGCTCAAGAAACCGGTATTTCAATTGGCGAATTCCGCCGCATTGTCAATCAGGTACAAAAAGGTGAGCGCGAAGCAACCATTGCTAAAAAGGAAATGGTAGAAGCCAATTTGCGCCTTGTGATTTCAATTGCTAAAAAATACACCAATCGTGGTTTGCAGTTCCTAGACCTTATTCAAGAAGGTAATATCGGCTTGATGAAGGCGGTTGATAAGTTTGAATATCGCCGTGGTTACAAATTCTCGACCTATGCGACTTGGTGGATTAGACAGGCAATTACTCGCTCTATCGCCGACCAAGCTCGTACCATCCGTATTCCAGTGCATATGATTGAAACAATTAATAAAATTGTACGCACATCACGGCAAATGCTGCATGAAATTGGCCGCGAGCCAACACCGGAAGAATTGTCAGAAAAATTGGCAATGCCGCTTGAAAAAGTACGTAAAGTGCTCAAAATTGCCAAGGAACCAATTTCACTTGAAACACCGGTGGGTGATGAAGATGATTCACATCTTGGCGATTTCATTGAAGATAAAAATGCGCTCTTGCCAATTGATGCGGCTATCCAAGCCAATTTGAGAGATACAACCACGCGCGTATTGGCATCCTTAACCCCACGTGAAGAGCGTGTATTGCGCATGCGTTTTGGTATTGGTATGAATACCGATCATACGTTGGAGGAGGTTGGACAACAATTCTCGGTTACGCGTGAGCGTATCCGCCAGATTGAAGCTAAGGCATTGCGAAAATTGAAGCATCCTAGCCGTTCGCGCAAATTGCGTTCTTTCTTGGATTCATAAATTATTTTAGCTTTTTAGCTTAAGAAAAATTTTGATTAAATAAAGGTGGGTTTTCCCACCTTTTTTATTGTGTCGTTGTTATATTAAGGTTCCATGCAGCTAAATTGTTTCAAGGTTATAAAACCATTTACATATTGCTGAATAAACGCTGCTCTTGGACAATAATTATCAATACTACCATCTATTTTTATATAAATGGCTTGGTAAACTGGTCAGCGAAGTAGATTAAATGGAAAAGCTTTTATCTCGTATTTTGATTGATAATCTACATTGATATGGATTATCCATTGTCTCTTTGCACAAATCACCGGTTATTGATGTTTTACTTTTGCAAGGGGCGCTTCAATATTTGGTTTAAAAGCTAGGTAAATTTTTTAATGTTTTTTATGACATCATAAATGATTGTGTTGTGCGTTTGGATCATTTGCGTTTTGGTTATGGTTTCACACATTGAAGGTTGACCCAATAGATGGATAAGCTGTTTTCGCCATGCTCTTAATGCAAAATCCACCGTTACTCCAGTTAGGGAAATATAGACGGGTAAATAGGTTTATTGCGCTATTATGGACAAAAATTTTTTATATCAATAACTTATCTTAAGCGTCATAACCATTGCTCCCATGGAATTTAGTCAAAATTAACTCCAAGTCAGCTTATGGTCCAAAGTTTTCATTAATGGCTATTTTTGCAATCATAACCTATCATTTGTTGTTGCCCATTTTTACTATTAAGCATGAATTCATTAAGCGCTTTAAACTGGGGACAATAATCGTTCAAATGTTCGTCTGCATTTTTTTTAAGTCGCCCAGTTAGGCCGCGGATTTGTTGAGAATGTATTGAAAAACTGTCTTCTCGAACGGTCAGTGACAAAAGGCAATAATATTGTTTTTCTTTTGGGCCATTCCATAAGTGATCAGAAACACTGTTTTTAGTTTTTGGTGGTTGCAAAACCAATATTTGCGGTTGATACCATGTAATTTTTTGGGCAGTAGGTTTTATTTTATTGGCCTTATTCGTTGTTGGGTCAACTTGATAAAAGCTGTCTTTTATAGTTTCTGTTTTTGAGGGTTTCCCTAAAAGACCAATAAGTTGGCTTTCTGTGTTTAAACTTGTACAAAATTTATAAAGATCCCAATAACGATAAAAGAGTGAGCCACTAAAAGCAGTATTTCCAGTTAAAAATATGAATATTAATGCTAGTATAAAGCTTAAATTACGCGCCATAATATCCCCGTCAAATGACCTACCCTTTTGCTAGAATAGTAAGACTAAAATTAACTAAAATAATGTCCAAAATTATTTTGTTGCGGAAAAAACGACTTTATACAATAGAAAATCCAAAATCTTTAAAAATCTTATGTGTTTCTGGTGCTAATAAATAATTGCTAAATTGTTGAGCAGCTTTTGTAGTTGGGTTCATCATTGCCATATAATAGCGGGCATTAACGGCAAGCGCAGTGGGAAGTT